>NZ_JAQOSP010000073.1 GCF_030068475.1 Roseofilum acuticapitatum BLCC-M154
CGCAAGCGGACATGAAAATTTGTTAAGAAGGGGGCCAGATGCCCGCACTCCTCGAATTCTTTGATATGACTGGAGTGGGAGCATCTTGCTCCCTGGATTTTTAATTAGGGTATTTCCGCTTCGCGGACATGAATAAGCGAACTTGATATGACAACCCTAAAATGGTGGGTTACGGCGGATTGAGAGATTGCTATCACAGTCTAGGTTTTAGCCGCCTAACCCACCCTAGGCTAATGCACTATTTTAGCTGTGTCACAGCAGTTAAGCCGTGACTAGCTCAGGACGCTTACTATTACGAATACCCTCAATTGCCTCAGCATAGCTCGGAGCCTTAAATACGGCAGAACCAGCTACAATTGCATTCGCTCCTGCTTCCAAAACTTGCCAAGTATTATTACCCTTCAAGCCACCATCGACTTCAATCCAAGGATCGAGTCCGCGCTCATCACACATTTGGCGTAACTTGCGAATTTTGGGAACCACTTCGGGAATAAAACTCTGTCCCCCAAACCCAGGGTTAACGCTCATGATCAGAATCAAGTCGCATAATTCCAGAACATACTCAATCAGCTCTAGAGGTGTAGAAGGATTCAGCACCACTCCCGCTTGCTTGCCCAACTCTCTGATCTGTCCTAGAGTCCGGTGTAAGTGAGGAGAAGCATTATGTTCAGCATGAACTGAGATAATATCCGCACCAGCCTTAGCAAAGTCTTCCACATACTTTTCGGGTTCCACAATCATCAGGTGGACATCCAGAGGTTTTTGGGTGACGGGGCGAATGGCATCTACAATTAACGGGCCGATGGTAATATTCGGAACGAACCGGCCATCCATGACATCCACATGAATCCAGTCCGCACCGGCTTCATCCACAGCTTTAATTTCTTCTCCCAGACGGCTGAAATCGGCTGACAAGATCGAAGGGGCAATAACAATGGGTTTGGACATGACGATTGGTATTCTCCAAGGCGTTGTGAGTTTCTATTATTTTAACAAAGTCTTTAGCATTACCCTAGCGATCGCCCAGAAACCCCAGTTTCTTTTCACCTCACCAGCGAAGAGACACAGGAGCGTACCTTAATTGTTCATTGTTAATTGTTCATTGTTCATCTCACTCCCTAGAGAGGGGATGAAGGGAAGGTTTTCCCTGTCCCTAGCCGGTAGCGCTATATTTTGTGTATTACCGAAAATTTGGGTTTAAAGCCCCGTACCTTTAGGTCGGGGAGTGTCAACCAGTGAATTCCATAGGAGTGATGACCGATGATCGACAAGCTGAAATTAATGCTCTGTACCCTAGCGATTTCCGGGTTGGGGATTCCGGTGTTGGCTTTTCCCTTGCTTCGATCCTCAGTGGGAGATGCAGGAATTGAGGCTCAACGGTTGCATGATTTTCCGTATAATTTGACGGGAAAAAAGATCGCCATTGGTCAGGTAGAAATCGGTCGCCCTGGGATGTTTGGCATCGATAAGAAAATAGATCCGAGTCAGCAGATTAGCCCGATGCGGGTGTTTTTTCGGGATGCTTTTGCGGAACATAATAAGCATGTTGATCCCCATGCCCAAAATGTAGCCAGTGTGATGATTAGCTCCAATAAGCAGTTTCCTGGGGTGGCTCCGGATGCGCGGCTATATTCGACTGCTGTGGGGTCTTTGCGGCGCAGTGGGCAAGCGGAGGAGTGTCTGGCTTCCCAGCACCTAGCGATGCAAAATAGTGGGGATTTACGGGCGATGAATTTTAGTTTTGGGGAGTCTTTGAATCAAGACCCCCGGCCGAATGCTCTTTTGGATGGGAATGCGCTGTTGACTCAATGTATTGATTGGTCAGCACGGGTGCATAATGTGTTTTATGTGATTGCGGGGAATCAGGGCCGGGGGGGGATTTCGATTCCGACGGATACTTATAATGGGGTGACGGTGGCCTTCTCGAAGCTCTATGATGACCGTTATTCTAAGATCGATTTTGCCAATATTGGCGATCCAAATTTGGGGAATCCGAGTCGCATTATTGGCTATGAAACGAATACGGATAACCGGCGCTCTATTGGTTTGGTGGCTCCAGGACATCAGGTTCCTTTGGTGAATTTGGATGGTACGGTGGGCTATTCGAGTGGGACGAGTTTTGCGGCTCCCCATGTGACGGCTACGATCGCTTTGTTACAAGAGTATGGCGATCGCCAATTGGCACAGAGTAAAGCCGATCCCTTAAAATCGGAACTGAGTCCTCCCTGGACGATGGCTGCTCGTCAGCAAGAGGTGATGAAAGCGGTTTTACTCAATAGTGCCGATAAGCTTCAAGATTTGGGCGATGGCTTGAATTTGGGCATGTCGCGCACGTTGTACGATCAAAATCATCAGTCTTGGTTAACGTCTGAAGCGTATAATAATGCTCAGATTCCCCTCGATATTCAGATGGGAGCGGGTCATTTAAATGCTAGTCGTGCCTATGAACAGTTTAGTGCGGGCCAGTGGACTCCAGATAACCCGGTTCCGGCGATCGGTTGGAATTATGACCAGATTGAAAATGCGGGCAGTTATCAGGATTATATTTTAGATAGTGCATTGCAACAGGGGAGTATGCTGAGTGTGACCCTGGCTTGGAATCGTTTAGTGGAACTCAACGATCGTAATCAAAATCAGGCCTATGATATCGGGGAAACCTTTGACGACCGGGGTCTGAATAATTTAGATATTTTCTTGATGCCCGCAGAGTCTACGGATATTAGCGATAGTATTTGGTCTTCGATTAGTGATGTGGATAGTGTGGAGCATATTTTCTATCGGATTCCTCGTGCTGGTAAGTATAAAATTAGGGTTTACTATCGTCAACAGGTGAATGAGGCACAACAACCCTATGCGATCGCCTGGTGGACAGTACCGGTTAAAAACTAATATGAAAGTTCTACAATCTTTGCATACAGCCATCTTAGTCTCAGACCTAGACAAAGCCGAACAGTTTTATAGTCGGGTTCTGGGTTTAACCCGAATCGATCGCCAACTCAAATTTCCGGGTATTTGGTATCAAATTGGCAACTATCAACTGCACCTGATGATGCAATCCGATCTAGAAATTACTCGATGGAATGGGCAAAAGTGGGGACGCAATGCCCATATTGCCTTTGCTGTTGATTCCCTAGAGGAAGTGAAGCAACAATTAACTGCCTATGGCTGCGAATTTCAACTGAGTTCCTCCGGGCGATCGGCTTTATTTACAGCAGATCCTGATGGCAATATTGTTGAGTTACAAGAGGTTTGATGGGATGGGGGAGTGGGAGCGTCTCGCTCCCTAGATTTTTAGTTATGGTGTTTAACTGGACTATCACCCCTATTTCCCCATCCCCCCATCACAGTGCGAAGCGCTGTAAGCCTATAGGGAGGGCAGGATTTGCGCTCGTTCGATCAGTTCGGGAAAGAGATGACTAAATTCCGTTTCGGCTTGCTTTTGCGCCAGTAAAGTCATGAGGGTGGTATAGGAAAAGAAACAGACTCCGGCTAAGTTGCGATCGCGAACTTGTTGTAGAGCTTGTTTAATTTGCCCTAGGGAGGTGTTTTGAGTGGAGAGACCGAGACTGACGGGAATTTTATACTTAGCTAGGGCGATCGTCGGATGGTCTAAGGATGGCTTGGAGTCCCAGTAGAGAATCAGTTCTTGAATTAAGTGATCCGTTTGCCACAGTTGCGGATCTTGCAGGGTATCGGAGAGGGAGAGATCGGCTACAAAGCTTAGAATAGCGTAGGGTTTGTGTGCTTTGATGCGGGTAGAAATCTGTTTGAGCAAGTCTGTGAGGCGATCGCCTCTCCATTTCACCCAAGCTGGATCTTGAGGATCGCTGGGGGGACGTTTTCCACCATGGTCTTGTTGATACAGTTGGGTGGTGACAGCATCATAGCCCAATTCAACGGGGGGACAGAAAGAGGAGTCGAGTTGAATGCCTTCTATTTCATACTTACCGATCATGTCCTGGACTAAATCGAGAATAAAGGCTTGGACTTCGGGATGAAAGGGGTTGAGCCAGACATAGCTCGATGCTACTGTGCCGAATTGGAAACTACCATCCGAACGGGTGGCGATCCAATGGCGGCGATTTTCCAGTAAGGGAGAGTTAGCGGGCAGTTTTAGCCCCCCTTGCCACCAGCCAATGATGCTGATCCGGTTTCGTCCAGAGGCTTTGAGCAGTTCCATCAGGGGATCGTCTGAGGGCCCTGCCAAACCCGTGAGCTGTTGCAGGAGGGTGCTGGGGTAGGGGGTTTGCCCTTGAGTCCAGAGGCTGGGATAAAGGGTGTTGAGATTAAATTGGGATAAATAGTCGATCGCCGTTTCGGTGCTGTTGGGAAAGAAGCGTCGGTTCGGAGGCAGTTGGGTTAACCAGAGTCCCCGCAGTTCTCCGGTTAGTTGTACCGGAGGGGAAAGGGTGACTTTGGCAATATATTGGTCGGGAACGGGGGAGACGCTATTGGCGGTTTGTCGCGCTTGGGCGATCATGGCAGCAATTTCGGCACGGGTGGCGATCGCATCGGGACGCAGTTTTTTGACTTCCGGATAGTTAACGACTAATTCATTTTCCGCAGCAGCAGCGATCGCCGATCGCGCATATTCCGGAATCCGATCCGCATCCTCAAATGTTTCATTTAAGGTCATCTCTACCAGGTTTTTCGCTTCATACTTTAAGCCATTACTTAAGGCTAATAAGGCTTGCAAGCGCAAGATCCGATCCGTAGGCTGAAAACGCCCACCGGGATAACCGCGCAGAAATCCAGACTCAGAGGCGCTGCGAATGACTCCATAAGCCCAATAGGAGGGAGGCACATCCTTAAATTGAACCCCGATTTGGCGAGTTGTTGTAGCATGATGGGGAAAAGCACGAGAGAGTACCGCCGCAAACTCTGCCCGGTTCATGGGAGCATCTGGCTTAAATTGTCCATTGAGATAGCCACTGAGGATCTTTTGATCGGCGAGTTGTTCAATCACTGCTTGGGCCCAATGGTTAGTAATATCCGTGAATTTTGCCATAAGAATTTACACTCAAATTTCCCCTATGTAACAGTAGATCATGCTCTTTGTAATCAGATACTTGCACTTGCGTAAAGTTTAGTTGCAATTCCTTGATCTGACCCAAACTAATGTTTATAGTAAGAACATGAAGCAAGTAAAGCTTCATTGGCAGATGAACAGCCACTTTGTACACAACCCAGTTAAAAGTTAAGAGGTAAATCGCTGATTAACTGTTATCTGTCTCATGATAGCACGGCAGCACCCCTACTGAAACTTGGAACTTCCTAAACTGAAGAAGCAGGGAGGAAAATCAACCGGTATTCACGCCCATTTTGGTGAAGAAGGTTGGACTCCAGATAGGCTCAAATAATAAAGGGAAGTTACTCAGGAAGTAAGTCATCCGGGTGCTGCTGTCGTTTTAAATGGCTTTCAATTAACAAAATAGGCTGAAATTCAAAGAGGAGCAATTATGTAAAGTTTGGTTGCAATCCCTTGATCTAATTCCCAGAAGTATTTATAGTAGAAACATGAAGCAAGTAAAGCTTCATTGGCAGATGAACAGCCACTTTGTACACAACCCAGTTAAAAGTTAAGAGGTAAATAAATCGCTGATTAACTGTTATCTGTCTCATGCTAGAACGGCAGCACCCCTACTGAAACTTGAAACTTCCTAAACTAGAGAAGCAGGGAGGAAAATCAACCAGTATTCACGCCCATTTTGGTGAAGAAGGTTGGACTCCAGATAGGCTCAAATAATAAAAGGAAGTCGCTCAGGAAGTAAGTCGTCCGGGTGCTGTTGTCATTTTAAATGGCTTTAATCAATAGCAAATCGTTGACAGTGGAAATGATTATTTAGTGGCAGTCAAGAAAAATCAGCTATCTTTGTATAAAGCATTAGAAAAGAAGGCATTGATGAAAGTGCCGTTCGATGAAAATGTCACCACAGATTGCAGTCTATGAAAAGTGTTAATTGTTAATTGGTTATTGGTTGTTGCCCACCACCTTACCTAGCACAGCTTCTAGGACATCAATCACCCGATTTAGGGCAGATTCATGCTGTAAACTGGATAAGACACAACTGGTTAACCTCGGTTCCACGGGATCGACGGGCAAGGATAAGCCAATGGCACTAAACTGATTTCTGAGATAGTCCCATTCCTTCTTCTGATCGAAAGGAGGTAGGGTAGCATAGCTTCTAGAGGAAACTTGAAGCACACCATCAATACTAATACTAAAAAACTCACTGATTTCTCCATGGGAGGGTGAAATCCAAACCGAAAAACCGCCATAGGTATCTCCCATACCCCATTTAATTCTTAAGGGTTTATGTTGGATGACCCAATCATATAACCGGCGGACAATTTGCGCCTCTTCCTGGCTCTGTCGAGCCTCATATTCCCGGAAAAATGAAGTTTTGTCCCAACGCCTACGCTCTAGAACTGTACTGGCTTTTTTCTGCTGGGATTCGGCGGTTTTGCCAATCACACGAGGGACTAAAGTTTTTAAGCCGTTTTCACTGACATATTGTTTGACTTCTAGGGCTAAAACTTCTAAGGGATCGATTTGGGTATTGAGGAACTCAATCATCACCCGAAACTCTGGGGAAATGTCATCGGAGACAAAAATTAAGCGCACTTGTCCCGCTTGCAGATTGGTTTTAACTTTTTGCCAGAATTTTTCTTCATCTACATCCATTCCTAAAAAGGATTCAAACACCTGCTCAGGATCTCGTCCTTGCTCCCGACAATTGAGTTCAAATTGGGCAATCACGGCTTCTACGGGCCAGTGTAGGGGGAGTTGGGCGGCATATTCTAACATTGTGCCCATCATCTGCCGACGCGATCGCTTACTCTCTTCTTCCTGAACCGCAACTAGGGTAGGAATGCCATCTTGATCGACAAATAGATGATCTAAAGACCAACTGTTATCATCCTCTTCATCTAGGGTGGAGGTGACTTCACGAGCGATCCCTAACCAGCGTCTAGGGGTGGCTCGATCGATTTGATCTCCTGCTAAAAGATTGGGATATTTTTCAATTAATTCTTGCAGGCGCTCTTCTGAATCATAGGATTGTTCCATCATTTCCACCAAATGATCCTCATCCTGAATCAGATAAATTCCCCCACCCATGAATCGTCCTCTTTAGATTACAATTTGGCCAGTAAACACCGCTTGAGCTGGGCCGGTCATGTATAGTCGATTGTTGTCAGCCCACTCGATGTCGAGATCGCCACCGGGCAATTCGACTGTGGTATGGCGATCGCACTTCTTAGAGAGTACCCCAGCTACAACCGTTGCACAAGCCCCCGTTCCACAAGCTAAGGTAATCCCAGCACCCCGTTCCCAAACCCGCATTTTTACCCGGTTAGACGCGATGACCTGTACAAATTCAGCATTAATTCGTTCGGGAAAGACCGGATGATGTTCAAATTGGGGGCCAATTTGTGCTAAGGCGATCGCCTCCACATCCTCCACAAAGGTCACACAATGGGGATTTCCCATACTTACACAGGTGATTAACCAGGATTTTCCCGCCACCTCCAAGGGATGATCCACCACCGGAGCGCTACCCGATCCCAAAGTGGTGGGAATCTCTGCACCCCCCAATCGAGGAATGCCCATATCTACCGTTATCTGCCCCTCTGACCCTAGTTTGGGAATCATTACCCCTGCCAGAGTAGAAATCTGATATTCTGCCTTTCCAGAGCCATCTAGCTCGGCGACAAACTGGGCAAAACAGCGAATCCCATTGCCACACATCTGCGGTTCCGAACCATCAGAATTAAAAATCCGCATGGTGTAATCTGTGCCCTCTTTTCCAGGGAGGGCAAAAATCACCCCATCGGCTCCAATTCCAAAATGGCGATCGCATAACCGCACTGCCTGCTCCGGTGTAATCAGAGGGCGATCGCTTCCCCGATTATCCACCAAAATAAAATCATTCCCCAATCCCTGATACTTCGTAAATTGCAGTTCCATAACCTTACTCTACTCAATTTTCATTATCGTAATGGGTAATGGGTGTCCCCATCCCCCCATTCCCCCATTCCCCCATCCCCCCATCCCCCCATCTCCCATTTTCAGACATCCCTTGTTAAACTTTGTTCGGGAGATCCTAAATTTCCCCATTTCACCTTATATACCTGCTCTAACTATGTCCGAGTTCGATACCAGCTTACCGAGTATTCGCAACATCCAGAACTTCATCCAAGACAAAAATGAAGTGGAACTTAAATTAGTCACCGATGACCTGATTGTAGGTAAAATCGTGTGGCAAGATGCCAACTGTATTTGCTTAATGGATCACTACGAACAACCCACCATCGTCTGGCGACAATCTATTGTCTTCATGAAACCCAAACCCTAAACTTTTTGTTCTTACACCTTAGTTTCCTAGACCCCCGATCGCCTGATGAACATCTTTAAACAACATTCCTTTCCCCTGCTTACCCTAGTCTCTTGGGCGGCCCTAAACCAGCCCCTACAAGCCTTACAAGTTCAAGTGAATCCCCAATCTGCCCAACTCGGAGATACCATTTCTGTACAAATTCAGGTTACTAACCCTGAAACCCCAACCGTACAGATGGGCAATACGACTTATCCGGTATTCCCCTTAAGTGGCAATCGATTTCGGGCCTTGATTCCGTCGAGTCCCTTAGATAGACCCGGTACTTGGTCGATTCAGGTTCAAGGGGATGGAACCAGTCAAACCGTTAGCATTGGAATGGGCGATCGCTCCTTTCCCACCCAAAGAATTTGGTTATCCGAAAGTGATGCCGCTCTTCAAGGAACCGACTACGAATTTGACCGCGTAGACGAATTTAAACGCCTCGTCACCCCTGAAAAATACTGGAATGGCCCCTTCTTACGTCCTAGCTCTGGGTATGTGTCCACCGTCTTTGGGGTTCAAAGGTACTACAATGGCGAATTTGCTAACGATTATTATCATCGGGGAGTCGATTATGCCGCCCCTACCGGTTCCCCTGTGGTAGCTCCGGCTGCGGGAAGAATTGCTCTGGTAGATAAAGAGGCAAACGGGTTTGAAATTCATGGAAACACTATCGGCTTAGATCATGGCCAAGGAATCTTGAGCATTTTTATCCATCTCCACACCATTAATGTTCAAGAAGGAGAAATGGTCAAAGCCGGTCAAGTCATTGGTACAGTAGGATCAACTGGCGCGTCAACTGGCCCCCATCTCCATTGGGGACTTTATGTTAATGGTGTGGCTGTCGATCCCGTGCCTTGGCGCTATCAAGGAATTGAATAAACCCATGAATCCCCAGGCGTGAAAATGTTGCACAATGTCAAATTGATCCCGATCCTAGAAAATCCTGGGGCAAACTAGGGGAAGATGGAAGAACACTATATCGTTAATGGTGAGCAAGGAAACTGTGGAGTAGATTAGCCTTATGAGTATCCAAGAGATTGTGGAACAGGCCCTCAAGGATGGCTATTTAACCCCAGCCATGGAAGCTGAGGTGGGCAATATTTGTGATAACGCTTCCGAGTTATCCATCGAGGAATACATGGCTTTAGACCGGTTAATGGGGTGTTTATTGACCGGGGAAGTGGTGGCCGTTCCCCGGAAACAATTTATTAATGTGATGGAAGAATTAGTGCTAACCGAGTCGATGACACGGGTAGCCACGATCGAGGAAAAAGAAGGAATCAAACTCGATTTAGGGGATGTGGCTGCCTATGCTCTCAATCGTCTTCCTCCTCTATATGCGACTACGGAAGAAGGGGCCCGTTATCAACGCGATCGCGCTAAACAAGAGCTAATGGAGTTAATTCAACAGCAAGTCGATGCGGCGGTGTTTAAAAACCAAGAAAAACCTAAAGAACCGGAACGGCAAGCCTTGGGTAAAACCGAAAATGTTCTCTCTCAGGTCAGCCATTTATTACAAGATTATGCCCGGAATTACGAGAAAAAATCTCAGCCGCTCGAATAATTGATGGGTCAACCCTAGGGAGAATTACCTCATTTCAGGTAAACTAGGGTGAGATTGAACGGGAACCTCAGATCTAAACCTCTCGTCCTCGAAGACTGGAGTGTTGGCGACCTAAAATTGTTTCCATGAGTCAATCTGTTTCTTTATCCTGGTCAACGGTTGGGGCAGGAGTTCCTCAAGCGCCTGTGCAGCCCGAAAAACTCTCAAACACCGATCTTATCCTTCGCTGTCAGGCCGGCCTTCGCCCTGACAAATTGGTGTTTGCTGAATTAGTGAGACGATATCAATCCCATGTCAATCGGATGCTTTATCATTTAGCTCCAGATTGGCAAGACCGGGCAGATCTCGGTCAAGAGGTCTGGATTCGGGTTTATCGTAATGTCAAACGCCTGAACGATCCGGCTAAGTTTCGGGGATGGTTAAGTCGGATTACCACCAATTTGTTTTATGATGAACTTCGTAAACGGAAACGGGTCAGACCCCCAATTTCTTTGGATGCGCCCCGCCACTATGATGGTGAGGAAATCAGTTGGGATATTCCTTCTGATGATCCAGGGCCGCAAGAGAGCCTAACGACAACTGAGTTTTATGAACAATTGCAACAGGCGATCGCCGATTTACCCGAAACATTTCGCACAACAATCATTTTGCGGGAAATTGAGGGGATGGCCTATGAAGAAATTGCCGAAATTACTGGAGTGTCCCTGGGGACGGTGAAATCGCGGATTGCGAGGGCCCGTCAACGGCTGCAAATTCAACTGCAAAAGTATCTCAACAGTTAAGAGTAAAAAATCACCCCCTTAAAAGGGCTGTTGAGAAATCTTAAGATTAATGGGAAACTTAAATACCCCTTTTACGATCATTAGGTGTACACTATCTTGGGTTAGTCACTCAGTGTGATCCTCAGTTTATCAACTTGGTAGGTGACCCCCATGACTCCTCACTTTAATTGCCAACCCCATTCCCAGAAGCAAGGATATTTATCCCGTCTGACTTCCTGGAATGACACCAATCCCAATTCACATATGGGTGTACCGGATATGTTAAAACGCGATCGCTTTGAACTGCTCAGTGCCTATCTTGATGGCGAAGCCAGTGCCTCAGAAAGTAAACAGGTGGAAGAATGGCTAGACAATGACCCCACGGTTCAATGTCTCTATCAACGCCTGCTAAAACTTCGTCAAGGTTTTGAAATGCTACCCACGCCTCCCCAAGATCAACCTGTGGAGGACATGGTGACTCAAGTGATGGGCCGCTTAGAACGACGACCCAAACGTACTGCTCTATTATGGGGTACAGGGGCGATCGCGGCCGCGGCCGTGGCTGCCTTATCAACAACATTTGCTGATTCTGGACAACTGTTCCCCCGAATGGCCGCAACGCCTACCCCCCAAGAAGGAGCTGCTCTGATGCGTATTGCTCTCGATCAACCCCTGATTTCTATTCCTAAATCGGACAGTAATCCCTTGGGAATGCCTAATGCAACCGGAGATCTCCATCAAATGCTCCAAAAAGACCGCTAATTAGAGATGGGAGACCAACAACCATCCGGTAATTCTGTCCCTCCGTATTGCTCAATCTTCGCTACACTCATCAAGTAGGCTAAGGCATCACCCAGGGGTTCACCGGTCGGCCGAAATACAGGAATCGACTGGCGTAGATATTGGTTATCCTCTAAGGGCGAGTCGGGGTGATAGCCCTCTAATTGATCGAGCTGATTGAGCAGGTTGGCATCCTGAAAAGAGAGCAAGTATCCTTGAATGCGGTTGGCTCCCACGGTTAGGGCAGGATAACCCATGGGCATAGGCAGTAAAAATAAACGACCCCAGGCGATCGCCTCCTCTTCCTTCACAATCTTCCCCTCACAGTAGCGCCGGTAATTGACTTCACCCGGTTTGAGCGTCCCATAGACAAAAACTTTGAACATCTGCTTGAGCCAAGTTTGAATAAAACATCAATAATATTATTGACTAATATGTTATACAAGGAAAAGCAGCATGGCTTAACCCTAGACTATGACCTCAACCTTCACCTCTCCTCCACCCGGCGATCCACCCTTACCGGCAAAGGAAACTCTACCCACGATGTATGATTTACCCAGTGAGTACCCGGAGGAACCCGGTTTGGCGGATGAATTCCATATTTGGCAGCCCCAAATTTTGCTTTTGACCTTTAAACCCCCGAACTGGGATCGCGATCGCGTCTTTTCAGCCGCAGATATGAACGTTTATTACAATTCTAGCCATCCTCTATGGCATAAACGTCCAGATTGGTTTGCCGCCATCGATGTACCTCGATTTTATGGCGAAGAACAAGACCTACGGCTCAGTTATGTCTGCTGGCAAGAACCGGTCAATCCCTTTATCGTCGTAGAACTTCTTTCTCCAAGTAGCGAAGATGAAGACCTAGGAAATACCACCCGAAAACCGGGAGAACCCCCAACCAAATGGGAAGTGTACGAACAGATTTTACGCATTCCCTATTACTTCATCTTCAGTCGCTATACTAATGAATTACAAGCCTTTCAGCTCGTGGGAGGTCGTTACCAACGAGTTCCCCTAACTGACGGACGCTTGGTGATTCCTGAAATTGGGTTAAGTTTAGGCTTGTGGCAAGGCACTTATCAGGGTTGCGATCGCCTGTGGTTACGCTGGAGAACCCTAGATGGTGAGTTGGTTCTACTCCCTCAAGAAGAGGCAACTGTCGCTAGAGAAGAGGCAGCTAAACTAGCCGCTAAATTGCAAGAATTGGGCATCGATCCCACACAGATCTAAAACCATGGGCTAGGGATGGGGAGTAATCCAGTAAGGAGTAGCAATAATCAGTTATCTCCACTTCCCCCCATTCCCCCATTCCCCCATTCCCCCATTCCCCTACCATGTCCGATCAACCCCGTACCCGCCAAGAACTCTACGATCGCATTCGCACCATGGGTCGTGAAGCCTTCATCCTCGAAGAAATGATTCGCTATGGATTTTGGCCCGAACAGGGTGAAATGCCCGAAGATCCAGCCGATGAAATTCGCCGTCGTTCAGAACTGTATCAGCAACTGACTGAACTGAGGCAAAAACATCGTCAACTGCAAGACGAACAAGCCATCCGTCGCCAGTTGCGAAAACAACGGTTAGCGGAGTCTCGGCGGAAACGGGAAGAAACGAAACAAAGACACGAACAGGAAAGACAAGCCAGGGCACAAGCTTGGCAAGAGCGCCAACAACAGGAGATTGTTTATTTAGGCGAAGAGGTTTCTGGGGGGTTAAGCGAGCAGGAGAGTAATGTCTCAGAACTCGATCGCCAGGGACTGCCTCAATTGGCCACAGCCGCCGATATTGCCCAAGCGATGGGGATTACACTAGGTGAGCTAAGGTTTTTGGCATTTGACCGGAAAACAGCCACGGTATCCCACTATATCCGCTTCAAAATGCCGAAAAAGACGGGGGGTGAACGGTTAATTTCTGTACCCATGCCCCGGTTAAAACGGGCGCAATACTGGGTATTGAGTCAGATTTTAGAGAAGATTCCGGTTCATGAAGCGGCTCATGGCTTTCGGCGCGATCGCTCCATCATTACCAATGCTACCCCCCATATAGGCGCAGAAGTCGTCATTAACCTAGACCTAAAAGACTTCTTTCCCTCCATCTCCTATCGCCGCGTCAAAGGGTTATTTCGCTCCTTCGGGTACTCAGAAGCCGTAGCCACTATTTTGGCCTTAATTTGTACTGCTCCTGATGTCGAAGAAGTGAGCTTAGATGGTCAAACCTATTATATTGCCCTCAATCAACGCCATCTTCCCCAAGGCTCTCCCGCGAGTCCTGCCATTTCTAATCTCATTTGTCGCCGTTTAGATGAGCGCTTAACCCAGATGGCGGATGACCTGGGCTTTACCTATACCCGCTATGCTGACGATCTCACCTTTTCTGCTTCCGGTGATTCCCTCAGACATATCTGTAGAATTTTGCGCCGCACAGAATCCATTCTGGACTATGAAAGCTTTACCCTTCATCCGGATAAAACCCGGATTTTACGAGGCAAATCTGCTCAACTCGATGTTACCGGAATTGTGGTCAATGAGGGATTAAATATCGACCGAAAAACCTTGAAGAAATTTCGCGCCACCCTACACCAAATCGAAACTCAAGGATTGGAAGGCAAACATTGGGGTCATTCGGGGAATCTGTTGGCTTCCATTCAGGGATATGCTAATTTTGTGGCCATGGTGAATCCAGAAAAAGGCGCTCAATTTCAAGAGCAAGTGAGTCGCATTCGTCAAAAGTATGGGCGAAATTGAATTCTAATGGGGAATGAGGTTCTGTTTTTAATTTTTAATTTTTAATTGGATCTGTTGCAGGGTGCGAACTAAGTCGGCTCCTACCCATCCGGAGGACTGGGGACAAGGTTGGTTCTGCTCCACACACTGGAGGAAGCGATCGCAGACTGCTTTTAAGGGTTCTCCTGCTGGTGTGGAGATGACTTCCCGCTTCATCCCCACAGGGGTAAAATTCCCGTCTTGAGCTTCAAACTGTCCTTGTTGCAGAATCAGAGGATCGGAACTGAGTTCATCAAAAATTAGGGTTCCTTGAGATCCAACGACAGCTAAACGTCTTTGCTTATCGGGGTTGAGCCAGCAGAGGTGAAGGGTTGCCTTAAAGCCGCTCGGATAGATGAGTTTGACCCAAACTACATCGGGTAAACCGGGTTGCAACCAGGTGTCGGCAGTGGCTTCGACTTCTATGGGGGTTTCCCCTAACCAGTGGTTGAATATTGCCAAGTCATGGATGGCTAAGTCCCAGAGGGCGTTTACATCTTGGCGCACGGGGCCTAAATGGGTGCGGGTAGCATATCCATAGCGCAGTTCTCCCACTGCTCCAGAAGAGAGGACTTCTTGGCCTCGCTGCACGACGGGATGGAAGAGATAAGTATGATCGACTACAAGCTGTCTGTGTTGAGTTTCTGCTAGATGGCACAGCTCTAGACATTCTGAGGCATCGAGGGTGAGGGGTTTTTCGGCTAATACGTGACAATTTTGAGTGAGGGCGTATTTAATGATGTCGTAGTGGGTGGAAGCGGGGGTAGCGATCGCCACTAATTCCACTTCTGGACGGGCTAAAATCCCCTGCCAATCCTGGGTTAACTCTACCCCGTCAGGTAAACTATACTGATTTTTCATCACCTCTAGTCGGCTAGGGTTGGGGTCTACTACCGCCACCACTTCCGTCTGGGGATGCTCCCAGAAATTACGGATTAAATGGTTGCCCCATCGACCCGCACCTAAAATGGCAATCTTAAATGGTTTATCCACGCTATCCTTATTTCACCTTTTCTTCAGTTGTTTGTATTTTGAATAAGGCATCTTTAGCGGCTGCTTGTTCGGCTGCTTTACGCGATCGCCCTTTTCCCATACCATAGGGTTCTCCTTGCACCCAAACCTGAGCCGTAAAAGGTTCAGCCGTCCGTTTTTGGGACTCTACTGTAATCAATTTATATTCGGGTAAAACCTTATGAACCGCTTGAGTCCATTCTTGCAGAGCTGATTTATAATCCCGCCGAGCCGGATCTTTACGAATCTCCGTAGACAGAGTGATAAAATGAGTATCGAGCCAAGGTCGGATCAGTTCTAGGGTATGGGTACTCAAATACAGTGCCCCTAAAATCGCTTCAAAGGCATCCGCTAGACGGGAAGCACGGCCGAGTTTATCGCTGGCTGTTCCTCGATCCATGAGCAAATCTTGCTCTAAATTATAACTGTCTGCTAATTGAGCTAAAGTGCGATCGCTCACCAAAATTTTCCGAATCGCTGAAAACTCTCCAACAGATGCATTCGGATACAATTCCATCAATAATTCTGAAGCCGCAATCCGAACCACTGCATCGCCAATAAATTCCAATTGCTCATAGTTATCTGTCGATGAGATACTAGGATGGGTCAGCGCTCTATCGAGTAAGTGCCATTGTACCGGGGAGTTTTCGGGTAACCCCAGCTTCAGAATAACGCTTTGCAACTGCCGTTGTCTTCGCGGATAACTAACTTCTTCAGGGACAGAACTAGACATTATCCATCCAGTATGATTTTCGCCAACTCTCCTATTCTATCTTAAAAAATTAAAAATTAAAAATTAAAAATTAAAACTTAAAACTTAATTTCCAAGGGTGAATTCTTTTTTTGGGGCCGGTTGAGGGTATGAATTTCCAGGGCGCGATCGAAATTGATTTGTCGCCAATAGGACACCCCTTTGAGATAAGTTTCTGAGGTAAAATATCGGCTATTACGAACTTGTGTAACGGTTTGGGGTAACACTCCAATCAGTTGAGCTAGAACTTGACTATTAATCTCTTGAACTATTTCTTGGCCAAAGAAGGCTTCTAGACTCGATAGCAGTTTTTCCGTCCGACAGAAGGGATTAGGAGAAAAGCGAGTCAGTTTATGCAACCAGCGCATCCATTGAAGACGCATACTATAGGCTCGATGGTACTCTTGGCGGTTAGTAATCGGCAACAATTCGGGGGAACCAATAAAAACCAATTCTTGGCCTTGTTCGTGGGAGGTAATTGCCGCACCCGGCCCTAGAAATTCGGCATAATAATCCGTACAGAGGATCAAGGCACTTTTTTTCTGGGGCGAAATGGCAAATACTCCTTTGATTTCCCAGGATTCAATATCATTGGGTATCGATTCTCTATGGCCTTGATTGCACACCATCTCCGTTTTTCTCCCGACCTTAATCATCTGCGAGCAAGTTTTTGGGGGTTTGAGTGAGCCTTTTCACGGCTGTACCCTGTTACCTACACCTGTTCAAATCCTAATTTACCACTTCTTCATCTGTCTTCATCAATTCTTTAATCTTTACGGAATCTACATATTTGCCCCTAGGTTTACTTAGCTTTTATTAAGTCTCCGTAGAAAAACCCTGTAATTTCAGTATCGAAAAAGACTTTCATCCTCCGACTATCCCCACTAAAGAATTTTTTCTAGACCATAAACCAGGGTTTTTAGTTCTAACACTTTGCGGATGGCTAACAGAACGCCGGGCATATAGCAGAGGCGATCGCTGGTATCATGGCGCAAAGTATATAATTCTCCACCAGACCCAAACAAGACCTCCTGATGGGCAATTAACCCCGGAAGGCGCACGCTATGAATGCGAATTCCTTCATCGGCTGATGCTCCCCTCGCTCCAGCTAGATGTTCCTTCTCTGCGACCTTGGCAGGATTATAGGACTTGCCCAACTCACCCAATAATTGAGCGGTTTTAATCGCCGTTCCACTAGGAGCATCAGCTTTTTGGTCGTGATGGAGTTCTATAATTTCCACATGATCGAAATACTTCGACGCTTGGATAGCTGCCTGTTGTAAGAGAACCATACCAATCGAGAAATTGGGAATCACCAAACATCCCGTACTGGCTTTATCCGCAAATTCTGCCAACTCTTGCAACTGCTGGGGACTCAGACCCGTTGTCCCCACTACCGGACGAATTCCATAGGCGATCGCGCTTCGCACATTATCATAAACCGAATCCGGGTGCGTAAAATCCACCATCACCCCCAACTGACGCTCTTGGGTAGCATAAGCCAGCATCGACTCTAACTGATTTAGAATCGGAACCTCTAGGGGGCCACATCCAGCGACCTCCCCCACATCCTGACCATTAAGATCCGGATTGAGATCGACCCCCCCAATCAACTTCATATCCTCAGCTTGGGAAACCGCCTTAACCACCTCTCGGCCCATTTTCCCGGCTGCACCATTAACAATTACTGGAATAGGTTGACCAGTCATCATCAACTCCTGAATCCTAAAATAAATAAGCACAATTAGTCGATCCACCCTTGGCGTTGAGCCTTGTCAAAAGACACAATAGAAAAGTTAGGCGATCGGAGGATTATCCTACCATGACCCTTTCAATTGCAACAGAGGTGAATCTATCCTCTAAGATGATCCGGTTGGTGAAACAATCTCCTCGGAGAGAGGATAATAAACCCCTTTTATCTTTGAGCAAAACTTAAATAGACTGAGAACTCTATGGCCCTAAGCCATCATAAAATCTATTATCATAGCTCAATATTAGAGCAAATCTCAGTCCTGACCTGAGCGGATGTAACTGTACTCCCTCTGAAATGAGTTCTGCCATGGAGTGATCTGATGGCTAGAACTCCAGAAGCTACAGGGTGCAATGAGTAGCAAGCCAATTGGCGTTGCTGATACCAACCCTATAAACCCTAAAAACATGATGCACCGTTCCTTAGAGGTATCTGTTCATGTCGGACTCAGTCCGAAATACCAGCCGATGAGAGACCATGATAAAACAAAAGAAGAATTGGTGCAGGAGCTAGTTAGCCTGCGCCAGCAAGTGGGTAACTTGCAAGATCGACTGCGGTCTACTCAGGCAGACTGGGAAAGACGATGGGAAAAAACAGAAAGTGAACTCAAGGCTGAGGTGGACGCTCGCACGGCGGCCCTTAAAGAGTCTAACGATCAGTTTGTAGCAGAAATTGCCGAACGCTATCAAACCCTTCATGCTTTGCGTACCGCTAAAGACCAATTAGAAGCGATTTTAGAAGCTGTACCAGGTACGGTTTCTTGGATTAGTCACGATCTACGCTATCTAGGAGTGAATCGACATTTGGCGGAAATCTTTAATTTGCCTTCGGAAGAATTTTCGGGCAAGCCTTTAGGATTTTTAGGTAGTAGCGATGGCTTTGATGGATTTGTGCAAGATTTCTTTGCCAGTGATGCTCAAGAAGCCTTCCGGGAAGTGGCGATGCGGATTAAGGGAGAACACCGCATTTTTCTGATTGTGGCCCAAAAGTATGATAATAACCAGGCAGCGTTTACGGTGGGTATTGATATCACTGAGCGCAAACAAGCAGAAGAAGCTCTCCGGGAAGCGGAAAATAAGTATCGGACGATTTTTGAGAATGCGGTAGAGGGTATTTTTCAGATGACTCCGGATGGGCGCTATTTGAGTGCAAATCCGGCTTTGGCTCGAATTTATGGCTATGCTTCGCCAGAGGAGTTGAAAAATACCTTAATTAATGTTCAGGATCGGCTTTATATTAACCCTCAGCAACGCCAAGAATTTATTAATTTGCTGCAACAGTATGATTCTGTGGTGGGGTTTGAGTCCCAGATTCGCCGCTTGGATGGAGAGTTAACGTGGATTTCCGAGAATGGGCGAGCGGTGCGGGATGATAGGGGAAATTTGCTTTACTACGAGGGTACAGTTGAGGATATTACGGAGCGCAAGCAGGCTGAGGAACAACTGTGGCGGCTGAATGAGGAGCTGGAACAACGAGTTGAGGAGAGAACGGTTGAGTTGAAGCAGGCGGTGGATCAGCTAACGGTGGAGGTGGCGGAACGGGAACGGGTGGAAGCGGCGCTACGGGTGTCTGAGGCGGAACTGCGGGCGCTATTTGCGGCAATGACGGATATTATTACGGTGTTTGATGCTGAGGGTCGGTTTATGCGGGTGGTTTCGACGAATTCTGAGACGTTGTTTAGTCCAACGGCCGATCGCATGGGGAAAACGGTGTATGATGTTTTTCCTCCGGAACAAGCGGAAATTTTTGCCCAGCAGATTCAAAGGGTGGTGGAAACGGGGCAAACGATGAATTTGGAGTATTCTTTGCCGGTGGCTTTGATGCCAGGAGTGGCGGAGGAAGATCAAGAATTTTTCTCGCAAGAGATAGGGGAAAATGAGGATAATCAGGTGTGGTTTGCGGCTAGTGTTTCGCCGATGCCGGATAATTGTGTGATTTGGGTGGCTCGGAATATTACGGAACGCAAGCGGGTGGTGGATGCGATGCGAGCGGCGGAAGAAAAGTATCGCAGTATTTTTGAGAATGCGGCTGAAGGCATTTTTCAGTTGACTCCTGATGGCAAGTATTTGAGCGCAAATCCGGCTTTGGCTCGTATGTATGGTTATGCTTCTCCAGAGGAGTTGATGGCACGCTTAGAGAATGTGGGGACAAATCTTTATGTCGATCGGGGCCGTCGGCAGGAGTTTATGATGCTGATTGAGCAGGAAAATGGGGTTTCTAATTTTGAGTCCCAGGTTTATCGTCAGGATCGGACGGTGATTTGGACTTCGGAGAATGCTAGGGGGGTTTGGGATGATGAGGGGAATTTGCTCTTCTGTGAGGGCACGGTAGAAGATATTACTAAGCGGAAGGAGGCGGAAGCGGCCTTAAGGGCGGAGCAACAGAAGTCGGAACAGTTGTTGTTGAATGTGTTGCCGGGGGCGATCGCCCAACGGTTGAAGCAGGAACAACATGCGATCGCCGATCGCTTTGATGAGGTGACGATTTTGTTTGCGGATATTGTCGGATTTACGCGCATGTCTTCGGGCATTTCCGCAACTCAATTGGTTAATTTGCTCAATGATATTTTTTCCCGGTTCGATGAATTGGCCCAAGTGCATGGGGTAGAAAAGATTAAAACGATCGGAGATTCTTATATGGTCGTTAGTGGTATTCCTACTCCTCGTGGGGATCATGCGGAGGCGATCGCCCAAATGGCCTTGGAAATGCAACGGGAAATCAGTAAATTCCGTCAACCTAATGGTCAACCTTTACAATTGCGAATTGGCATGAGTACGGGCCCTGTAGTCGCTGGAGTAATTGGAGTTGCCAAGTTTATTTATGACTTGTGGGGAGATGCGGTGAATGTGGCTTCGCGGATGGAGTCTTTGGGGGTTCCGGGTAAAATTCAGGTTACCCAAGCCACCTATGAACAGCTCAAACATCGTTATTTATTTGAAAAACGGGGAGACATTCAGGTGAAGGGGAAAGGAATGATGACGACCTATTGGCTGATAGGAACGGGCTATTGAAAACTTATCCGCGATTCATCCAACTCATTCACTCCCTTACTCATCATCCTTAGCGAAGCTGACATACCTTTTGTAGGGTATTATCCTCAACCATAAACACATTACACTCCACTCGATCTTGCTCAAGCCGATCAACTAAAGACCTTTTCGACTGCTCTGATAATACCCGATCGGACACCAAAGGATTAAACAAGGCAGCCATCAAGGTAGAAAAGGTTAAAAGAATAAAACTTACATTCATGGGGTGAAATCTCCGTTTGCTGCTTTTGCTAACCGTCTCCTGGATAAATCTGCAATTGCTTGGAGCTTATGGGTTGTCCGTTAGCTGTTATAATCTCATTTTGCAGAAAAAACAAGCAAAAACCCTAGTAGGGTATTCCAGAATTGTAACTGTCTACTCCGAGGGAATAAGGGCTTGGATTTTCCTACTCTCAACGAAAGGATCTGAGCTAACGAAGTTCCCGGCCAAAGGGAAACAGGGCTAAAGGAATTAACTTAAAGTGCTGTTGGGCAAAGGGAATACCGATAATGGTAATCAACAAAATTAGCCCATGGAGGAGATGAGATAGGGCAATTTCCCAACCAAACAAAACTACCCAAACGATATTCAAGATCGTGGGAATCACTCCAGAGGCACGGGGACTGACCTCAATTTCCTTGCCAAAGGGGGTAAAGGTGGCAAAACCAATTTTCATGGTTTGTAGACCAAAGGGAATGCCAATGATGGTCATACACATGCCAATGCCACCGATAATATAGCCCAATCCAGAGACTAAGCCACCAAAAATTAACCAGATCAGGTTACCCAAGAGTGTCATAACGGGTTTATCTCTCCGATAAAATGACTAAATGGGTTGATTGTATCAAACACTGGTTCAATCAGGGTATAACCTTAGATATATTTTTTCAAGAGAGGGAATGACAAAGAATAAGCAAAATGGATAAGATCGATGCTGATGCTCAAACTGAAACTCTGGGAAACTCAACTGCTGAAAGTTTTACTGATTCGCGCCATTCAAGCCTATCGCCAGGGAATTTCGCCTCTCTTTCCTCCGAGTTGTCGATTTTATCCCACTTGCTCCCAATATGCCTTGACAGCAGTGGAACGGTTTGGAGCGATGCGGGGTTTACAATTGGCAGGGGCACGAATTTTAAGGTGTCATCCCTTTCATCCCGGAGGTTACGATCCGGTTCCAGAAGTAAAAAAAGTTAGTCATGAAACAATTGGGCTTATGATACTAAAACCTTATCAGCAGATTCCGATTGCAGATTATCAAGAGCCTTTGGTTCCCATCCCTTTGGAGTCATTTTCGGTGGTTTTGCCCCATCCTTATGAGGCGTTGGGCGCACCTTATGGGGATAAATCCCCCTATTGGTTACGGAAAACGGTTTGCGATCGCCTGTTGATGGCTCAAAAGCAGTTGCAAAGCCATCATCCGGGCTGGAAAATCCAGATTTTTGATGCCTATCGACCGATCGCCGTTCAGGAGTTTATGGTCGAATATAGCTTAATCCAACTGGCCCAAAATCGAGGACTTAATCCGGAAACTCTCACGGAGGAGCAACGGCAAACCCTGCTAGAGGAAGTGTATCAATTTTGGGCGGCTCCTTCCCCCGATCCGGCGACTCCTCCTCCCCATAGTACGGGAGCAGCCGTGGATGTTACCCTGGTGGATCAGACGGGCAGACCGATTGATATGGGATCGCCCATTGATGAAATTTCTCCCCGTTCCTTCCCCGATTATTATGCTCAAGGGGAAACTCCGGATAAACAAAGTTATCATAAACACCGGCAACTGCTGGATCGGATTATGGAGTTTGCCGGGTTTAAGCGTCATCCCCGTGAATGGTGGCATTTTTCCCATGGGGATCAGCTCTGGGTGTGGCTCAAAGTGGAAGAAGGCAGTTGGCATCAGTCGGAGGCGATCGCCCATTACGGTAAAGCTCCCTAATCCTCTCTCAAAATTGCTCCCTTTCGCTACAATAACAGAGAGTATGGGAGGCCTCAGATGTTAGAAATCATCGCGATCGTCATCTTTTCGATTGCCACCTTTGCCCTAGCCTATCTTCTAGGGTTGATGGGTATGGCCTTAACTGCGCTTTTTTTCCTCCTTGAAGACATTCCCGGATGGGTATGGACAGCCCTCTTGTTAGGATTGACGGTAGCAACCTATAGAGGATTAAGGTACTAAGCAATTAACGGACAACTCGCCAGAAGAGGAAAATTCCGACACTAAAGGCGGATACAGTGGGTAACCATCCGGCAATGACTGGGGAAAGTGCGCCGCTTAAACCGAGGGCATCACCAACGGACATGAGGAGATAGTAAGTAAAAATAATTAAAACGCTCAGTCCAAAACCGGTGGCTCTTCCGGCGGTGCGTTGGGGACGAGTGCCTAGGGCGGCTCCCATTAAGCCAAAGGCGATACAGGCGAAGGGAATGGCAAAGCGCTGTTGAATGCGGATTTGCAGTTTGCGAATTTGTTTGTCATCGCCGCTCATTTTGACGATTTCCAGGTAGTTGAGGGATTCAGCAATGTTCATTTCCTCGTATTTTGTGCCAATGGAAGCGAGATCGAGGGGAGCGCGGGGAAGTTTGAGCTGTTGGCGATCGAATTTGACGATATTTTTGAAGGAGCCGGATTGATCGACGACGTAGATCGTGCCGTTGAAGAAGTCCCAGGTGCTTTCCTCGGCGTTCCAGGAAGCGGCTTCGGAGATGATGATTTGTTTAAATTGGGATTGGGAGCGATCGAGGATGGTGAGGCCTTTCATTGCTTTGCCGTCGAAAAATTCGGCATAGAAAAGACGGGTTAACACACGCACTTTTTTCCCGTCAGCGAGTTCTTTGCGCTGATATTCGGGATAAAAGATGTTCATTGCCTCTTGGAGGGGTGTTTCTTGTTTGAGCGCTCGCTCTAGGGTAAGGGTGGCTTCTCGTTTGGCGGCAGGAACGACGAGTTCATTGAAGGTGAAGGTGATACCGGTGAGACAGAGGCTAAAGATGAGGGTGGGTACGAGGAGACGGTAAAGGCTTACGCCACAACTGCGGAGGGCGATCAGTTCGCTGTCGCTTGATAGGCGACTGTAGGCGATGATGCATCCAAGGAGGAGGGCGGTGGGAATGGCGAAGGAGATGAAGTAGGGAAGTTGGAGGAAGAAGACTTTGAGGGCGATCGCCACGGGTAGCCCAACTTCACTGACTTTGCGGACGAGATCGAATACTGTGCCGATCGCCACGCCTACGGAGGTGAAGGCTCCGAGTCCAAAGAGAAAGGGGGAAACTAATTCATGGATCAGATACCGATCCATGACGGAGATGGGGGAAAATTTCGGGCGTTGGGGTTGGGTGTCTTCCTGGGATACGCTAGAAGTCATAGAGGCAGTTGCAGTTAAGGGTTGTGGCTCACCGTTGGAAATTATCGCCTAAATAGTATTGTCGCACTCTGGGATCTTCATAGAGTTCTTCAGCATTGCCAGAGGCGAGGATTTGGCCATCGCGCATAATATAGGCTCGGTCGGTGATGGCGAGGGTTTCGCGGACATTGTGATCGGTAATCACGATGCCTAAATGGCGATCGCGCAAGTTGGCGATTAGGGTTTGAATTTCGGAGACGGCGATCGGATCGACTCCGGCGAAGGGTTCATCTAAAAACAGGAATTTGGGCCCCTCTTTACCCGCAGCGAGAACTCTGGCTAACTCGGTGCGTCGGCGCTCTCCTCCAGAGACTTGAATCCCTTTCGTATGAGCAACGGTAGAGAGGCGAAATTCTTCTAAGAGCTTTTCGGTGCGCCAATGCCATTCCCGGCGGGGGACTTGGGTTTGTTCTAGCACCAGTAAAATATTCTGGCGCACGGTGAGATAGCGGAAGATACTGGCTTCTTGGGGGAGGTAGCCAATACCGAGTTGAGCGCGTTGGGAAATTGAGAGGGCGGTAATATCTTGGTCGCCCAGCCAAACTCTGCCTTGAGTGGGCTTTTCCAACCCCGTGCCCATATAAAATGTGGTGGTTTTTCCGGCTCCATTGGGGCCGAGTAATCCCACGACTTCTCCTTGTGCCACAGAGAGATAGACGCGATTGACCACCTGTCTTTGTCCATAGGATTTATGAACATTATCCAATACCAACTTCACAATACTCCTTACTCCTTACTGAGTGACTGATGAATCATGACTTATAAATCAGGAGTGGGGGGCAGGGGATCGGGATTACCGGCGTTATCGGTGGATTCGGGGACAATGTAGATGGCTTCGACTTGTTGCCCTTGGGTTTGGGGGAGGGCAACAAACCGACCTTCGTCTATCAAGTAGGTGACGGTTTCTCCTCGGAGGCTATTTCCTTCTTGGAGGACATAGACATTACCACTGAGGACGATGCGCCTCTCGCGGCTAAAATATTGGGCTTGGGCGGCTGTGGCTTGAATATTGCGGGCGGGATAGAGGACTTGTACGTTACCCCTAGCGGTGAGGACACCGGTTCTAGCGTTGGCTTCTTGGATGTCTGCTCGCAGGGTGATGGCGCGATTTTGTCCATTTTGGGAATAGGCAGCCGGTAGACGACCGATGCCTAGAGTAATGGGAATCATGAGGGCTAATGTGCCCACTAAATGACTCCAATGGGGCGATCGCAGGTTTCTCATAAGCACAAAGTCCTCTCCGGTTGAGTTAGTCTCTCTTTTTCTTTACCTAGGATACTGTAACCGGAAAGGGGATGTGGAGTGTTGTGGTTGAGATCAAAATCGTAGGGTGTGTTAGTCACAGCGTAACACACCGAAAACAGTCAGCTATAGTAGGTTGGGTTAAACGAAGTGCAACCCAACAGACAAGAGTGGCGATCGCACTACAATATGGCACTACAATAACGTCAGTGCTTCTTCTAGAGACAACTTTTTCTCAAGCATCGTCATAATAATTGGTAAGTAGCGATCCATTGTCATCACATTCGTATAAACCACATTCTTGATTAACGGGCTATAATTATTACAATTCTCCACATCAATCGAAGTCTTAAACCGAAGGATACGCTCCTCAAAATTCAAATCGAAGTTGCCAATCGTTAAATGATAATTGATATTCATCAACAATTTACACAGCTTCGATTCTTGCGCTTTTGGAAACTTGAGGGCAATCATTGAATAAAAAATCAGTTGTTCTAAATCTTCTTTCGCTTCCGCTAAACATACCCATTTTCCATGTTCTCCTTGAAAGAGCAGTTTTAAGGCCGGTTGCTCTGGAATTTTCTCTACCATCCAATCTTCCGACTCAAAGAAACCTAATACATTCTCTAAAATAGAAGGCTTTTTGACTCTTTCAAAGTTGAAATAGTCTAAGTCTTCTTCTCCGTTGTCTGATGCCGAAAAACCAGCTAAAATCGCTTCTTCTAATTCAGATTGGAGATTATCCCGCAATAGATTAGCAAACGCTTCGGCAATAGGTTCGCTTGCTCTGGAATCTTTTGCCATCAGAGTAGGAACTTGTTCTACCAGAGTAGCCATTAACTGATGGGAATTGGCATCAGAAAGGGTCGAGGGGATGCTATCTTGGAGAAAACGAGTCACCGTTTCCAGTGCTAAATGTTCTAGAAGCTCCTCATTTTCCACATCCAATTGAGACCAATCTACATAATCCCACAACGTGCGATAACCCACCACCCCACTTTCCTGTTGCTGTTGCACCGATAAAGTTATCCAACTTTCCGTTTGCACCAGTCGGGCGTTTTTCTGATGTTCCCCCAATTCCTGAAGGTAAGCAAGGGCAGTTTCTGCATGAGCTGCTTCTTGCAAGCGCAGAAGATATTCTGGGTTAAGAGTAACAGTGATTTGAATGGGAAGATTGGGTTGAAAATTGCAGCCTTTTTGGGTGTTCGTCAGTTCTGGTAACAGTTGAAAAAGGTTATTTTTTTCTATAATCCGATAAGTTTCTAGATTAACTTCAAATGTAAGATCGCATTTTTCTAACAACAGATGCGGTTGCCACCACTCCAAGTTGACAGATTCGAGAGAGATGGGCAATGTTTTGGGGCTATGAAAAGTGGGTTGATAATCAGCTCGCATCTCAATTTTGATAACTCATATAAAATTTATCTCAATATTTTTACTTGAGTTGTTGGATAATTTCGACTATTTCTCTATTTTGACTGGAGCTGGAATTTTCCTGTTGATGCAAATTGTTATAAAAGTCTTCCTTTAGAGCCTCAGCCTTATCTTTTATACCTAACTCTTCCTCAATATAATCCAATAGCGACTGTTCTGGAATCGTACCTTCTGTAGATTTAAAAAATTCTCCTATCCATGTAATAATTTTCTTTTGCACTCTTTTTTTTATACCTCCTTGCGGAATTTTTCCTAAAATTTTAATTAAATTGACCACTTTTTGTCCAGTTATATCCATTCTCTTAGATTTAGATTTTTTGGATTTTCCAAATAAGTCTATCAACAATTTTTCTGCGTTCGGTTTTCCATCACTAACCAACAAATATAAGTGTTCAGCATTGATAAAACGGTTTTTTCCTTTAGTGCCACGCACAGCTTTATATATTCCTTTGAGAGCACCATAAAGTTTGTGAGCATACATTGCAGCACTCATGGCAAGATTGATAGTTTCAGAGAATATCGCCAATAAGCCACCTGTAATCAATGTTAAAGTTCTAGCGATAAATTTAGTAATATTGGCAACTGCCATAGATAAACAGTAACTGGCTAACCTAGAAACTTTATTATACCCATATGCAGCTAAAGTAGCTAATTCAGGATCTTTTACAGCTCCGGCAAATTTTGCTAACCTTTTCTTCGCTTTTTTACGCATTTTAATGTATCCTAAGCCAGCGAAGAGATTGGAAATATTAAAAAGATCAAGCACTTCATTAATCGTTCCCATATAGCTAGAAATATCTTGATATATCGCTTCTCCAGACTGAAAATTCTGTTCTATTTTTTCAGGTGAAATATCCTTTGGATTTTTAGCATCTGCTTCCAATTCTTTCATTTTTTCATTAATTTTAGTATAAGTTCCATCAACCTTTTTTTCTATCTCTTCTTTCTTTGTGTCTTTTTCTTTTTTAACATCTGTATTCTTCTGTTTCGCAAATTCATCATCTTCTTCCTTAATTGCTAATGCCCCTTTAGCTCCTTGAATTGCTAGAGATAATTTTCCCTTCTTGAATTCTTTTTGATACTCTGGAGGGGCATAATATTGTAGCATATCTTTTCCATGTTCCTCTGCATCACTTTTTGCTTGTAGAATAGTTTCCAACAAACGATTCATTACATCTTTCTTTGCACTTTTAGCAAGAATATTAATTTCATCACTACTCAACTCTAGACGTTTACCTTTTTGTTGTGTTTTTTTACTATTTTTTTGATTGAATTCTTGTTGACTTTTTGTTGTGTTCTCACCTAGAGAGTATTTATCTTTCACTGAATTAATTTTTTGGATATCATAAAGCTCTTGTGTATGTTTACTTAACCATTCCTGAGTGTAAGAATTAATTTCTCCTAATATTTGGTATGCCTCATAAAAAGATCCAGCCTTATTTTTTTCATGAAATTCAGCTAGTTTTTTATTAATATCTACTCTTACTCCTCCCCCAATTGTCGATGGTGAACCTCCCATAGATCTATCCAGTTGTGTAACTGTTGGAATGTACATATTAGGGTTCACTTCTATAAATGCCTCAGTAATACCATCATCTCCTTTGTTAACCTGAATTGGCGTTGGTTTTATGTGAGGGCCTTGTAGCTGACTTTGACTGTTCCCTATAGCTTCTTCCTCAAGATTATCTATATCACCAACAGCTTGTTCTAGTTGCGATATTTTAGAAGCGTGAGGCGCTCTAGGACCTTCATTTTGGCTACTTTGGCGTTCTCTATTATCTGTTGGAACAAGGTTGGGTTCTATAATTAACTCCCCTTCATCTACCTCACCACTCATACAAAGCTTAATCATCCAATCTGTCAACCAGCTTCCTTGTATTGCATTTCCGATCTGTCCTTGCTGCTGCACGACGTGGGTTAACTCGTGGGCAATTAACTCTTGTCCGCCTCTATTTTGAGGTTGATATTCCCCTTGTTTGAAAAAGATATTTTGTCCGGTGGTAAAGGCTTTGGCTTGGATGGACTCGCTTAACTGATTCGCTTGAGCATCGGTGTGTATTTTCACTCCCGAAAAATCGACTCCCATGGCTTTTCCCATTGACCGTTGTAAACTCGGCTCTAGGAATTTGCCGCCGTTTTTGGCATGGTTAATGGAGGATTCTAATTGAGTTGGAGCTTTTCCTCCGCCTAGGGTGGACTGCTGTCCTGTGGGTTTTAAGCGTAAGAGGAGATTGGATTCTTGGGTTTTTCGTTGTACTGTGGTATGCTGCTGGGCATCATTGGAGACAGGGCTGTTGATCTGTTCGACAACATCACGGGCGACGGTGTTGGCTTGTTGCTCGTAGCGATCGCTGGGTTGTCCAATTTCTAATTTGGCTTGTAGGGTGGCTGAGGGTTGTAGTCGTTGCAGAGGGCTGGGCTTGCCACTACCGCCAGGTTTCCACTCTGGAAGCTCCTGTTCAGTTTTCCTCTGTGCCTTGGGTTGAATTACGGGGGGCGCAGCAAACTGAGGAGAACTGCTTTCTGGGTTTTCTTTCCGACGGGAAATGCGGGTTTTGGTTTGGCGGCGGCGAGGAGACATGGGGAGGCCAAGGGGAGATAGGTTTATTTTCTTAGTATAGTATAGCAGGCCTAAATGAGTTATGTAACGATTGCCCCTCATCCCCCTACCCCCTTCTCCCACAGGAGAAGGGGGAAAGTCCCTCTCCCGTGGGAGAGGGATATAGGGAGAGGGCATTTCCAATTGCACAATTCATTTAGACTAGCTATATATTAGGATCGGGAGGCCAAAAAGGATGAAAATTGAACAGAGAAGCGATCGCTAATCTTTACATCAACAACCAAGAGTTTTAATCTTCAATAATATCGATTGTCTTCCTGTCCACCCTACCTGCCGAGTGCTATTCTATTTCACTTTCAGTTTCTGGTTTATGCCCAATAGTTTTTGCTCGATCCCTATTTTAACCAAATAGCTTGTCTTTTAATTCTGGAGTTGTTTTACCCACTAACTCCGCCGCCGTAATTTGACCATCCTGTATATTTTGTTCAGCATCCTTAAGCTGCTGCAACCAATTGGGGTCTTTAACTTCGGTATGACCTCCCTTCACTTTTTCTTGCTGAACTTTGCCATTTTTATCTATAACTTCTGTATAGCTGCCTTTCGTAAAGTCAACGATTCTGCCTCCAAATTTAGCACCAATTCTGGCCTCCTTACTCGTACCCGTGGGCGAAAATTCGGCACTGGTTCCTTTGGCATCATGATATTGACCATAGACATCCGTGCGACCCATTCTTGATGTTTCTGCTCCAATCAATAAGCCACCGGGTTTGTCGAGAGTTGGAGGTTCATAGAAAATGTACATATGGCCATGACTACCATCGGGTAACGTGACCTCACCCGCTAAATCTTCTCGACCTAAGCCACCCAAAGGTATATCCATGCCATAATGCTCTTCTGATTGACCTTTACTGTTATTACCCATTGGGTTTAGTTCTGTGAATGTTTCGGTTTTCCCGATATCAATATCATGGGTAGAAAAATCTCGAGTATCCACTTGAGCTTTTCCATAGTCAGTATCGGCGATCTTTTCACTGCTCACTTGATTAGGTTTCTTCGATCCTTTAGAATCCTTTTCTTTTGATGTATTTCCTAACAACCAATTAATGAATTCATTCCGGTCTTGCCCTTTAGATATAGCAGGTAATTTAACCATCACTCGCCCGCCATGAGACAGGGCTACTGCTACCGTTTCTGGCCAATCATTTTTGAATATCTTGTCAGCCGTGTCATCGCGATACTTGAGTCCACTATGGAGAACAATAAAAATTCGCCGCAGAATATTTTGAGCGGATTCAGTTTGTTCCCGCAATTGTCTAGCTCTTTCTGTGCCCAACTGAGATACGGCATCTTCAGGAATTGGAGCTAGGGTTTGCTCCCACATTTGCGTATCTTTTTCATAGATATGCTGTTTCACATTAGGATCTGTTTTTGCCATTTCCGCTTCATAACGTAAATAGCCAAGAGTTTGTCGGTATTCAGGATTGCTTATTCCTAAGTCCCTCTGATAAGTGGCAATTTGGAGTCGATGGATACGGGTTAATACATGATTTCCAGTTGCTAATGGCAAGTTTTCTAGGCCTCGATGTTTTTCAGTCCGATGCCAATCGAGGGTTGTTTTCTTTTCTTTGGCAACTTTGTCCAACTTATCGTTGGTCAAAAAGCCTTTCTGGAGTAAAAAACTTTTGCCTTGTTCATCTTGACTCAATGTGGATATGGCCAAAACTTCTTCAACGCTTAGAAAACCTTTATCTTTATCTCTCTTCTCAGCGTTCTTAACTAATTGATCTATGATATTCGTCTGATCTGGATATTTTGTTTTGGCTGGATGTTTGCCAAACAAGCTCGATGATGGGGTTCCATGCTCAGTATAAATGTGTAAGTGTGTGGAGCGAATATATTGTTGAGAATCTGCGACTTTGAACCAAATATTTCCAGCACGGTCTTTCCTATGATCCATGGAATTATTGCTAATTTTAACTTTCTCCCCAGGCGATACCTTCTTGCCTTCATTCTTAAGGGTGTCATCTCTCAAATGAGTGTTATTGTTGACTGTATATTCTGTCCAGTTTCCGGAAGATCCCGTATTTCCAAGATCGAGTTCTGCTGTTGACTCCGTATCTTCAGGATCAAGTTGTATAGTAGGGGCAGTTTTTCCTTGTCCTGTTAATTGAGTGTCTACAGTTTCAGCCATGGGAGCGTGGAGCGCTTGTACGACATTATGGGCAACTTGGTCTGCTTGTTGCTCGTAGCGATCGCTGGGTTGTCCAATTTCTAATTTGGCTTGTAGGGTTGCTGAGGGTTGTAGTCGTTGCAGAGGGCTTGGCTTGCCACTACCGCCAGGTTTCCACTCTGGAAGTTCCTTTTCCATTTTCCTCTGTGCCTTGGGTTGAATTACGGGGGGCGCAGCAAACTGAGGAGAGGTGTTTTCTGAGGTTTCTTTCCGACGAGACACATGGGTTTTGATGTAGCGGCGGCGAGGAGACATGAGGAGGCAAAGGGGAGAGAGATTTATTTTCTTAGTATAGTATATTAGGATCGGGAGGCCAAAAAACTAACTTGAGGCAATGACAATTGAACAGATAAAAGATCGCCCTATTCTAGCCGATCGCCAAGCTACCATAGATGAATTAATTGAAGCAATTAGCCTCATTCGCTCCTTGCTAGATCTCCACATTGCTCGCAACACAGAGGAAGAGGTAACTGATATATCCGACAGCCTCCAGGACACTCCCTTCATTCGCCGTACTCTGGAAAAACCAGGCACGCTCAATACCTTAGCGCGAACCTTTGGGCTATCTCCATTTGAAATCAGTATTTTACTCTGTTGTGTAGGACAAGCCATTAATCCAGACTTTCCGGATGTATTGGCGATCGCCCACAATAAACCTGACTGCAATTATCCCACTTTTCAACTCTGCCTAGACTGTTTTCCTCAACCCCATTGGGATGCCTTCACCGAAACCCGTCCCTTGCGAAAATGGCAACTGATTCATACTGCTACCAGTCCAGAAATTACCCGCGCCTGTTTACAAATTGATGAAGCGATTTTGCACTATTTAATGGGAGAAGCTTATCACGATCCGATTCTGGCCGCAGTCCTTACTCCCCTTCCCCCCTTAAGCACAAGTGTCCTGCAACCCTCCTATGAGACAATTATCCATCAAGCCGTGTCCGTATTTCAGGGAGTGTCCAAGACTCAACCGATTCTTCAACTCTGCGGCCCACTGAGGGAATCTCAAGCAGAAATCGCTACCCATATTAGCGAGTATTTACATTTACCCCTCTATCGTCTGCCCAGTGATGCCATTCCCAAAAATCGCCAGGATCTGCAACGGTTTGTCATGCGGTGGCAGCGCTGGTATGCTCTGGCTCCGAGCTTGTTGTTGGTGGATGTGAATGAATCAATAACAGCAGAAAGTCAACTCTCTTTACTGTTCCCCTTTTTACAGTCTCTTCAAGTCTCGGTCATCATTGCCACCGATGAACGGTTGCCCCTCTCCCATGCGGTTACGTTTGATGTGGGAGGGCTGCAATATGGGGAACAACTGGAACTGTGGCAAAAGGCATGGCAGGATTATCCGGAAGATGTGGATCGATATTTGCCCTCCCTAGCGGCTCAATTTCGCTTATCCGCAGTGATGATTGAAACCGCAAGCGCAGCCGTGCGATCGCAGTTCGATTTAGCCCCTAAAGACATCAGTGAGAGACTTTGGCAGTTTTGCCGCTTACAAGCCAGACCAGAATTAGAAGCGTTAGCCCAACGCATTGAGGTGAAAACCACCTGGGCAGATTTTGTCCTTCCAGAGCGAGAAAAACGGATTTTGGAGCAAATTCTCATTCATGTCCGCCAACAGGCAACGGTGTACCAAAATTGGGGGTTTGCGGCAAAAAATCAGCGCGGGTTAGGGTTAACGGCCTTATTTGCGGGAACCAGTGGCACGGGGAAAACCACGGCGGCGGAAGTGTTAGCCCATGAACTCAAATTAGATTTATTTCGCATTGATTTAAGTGCGGTAATGAGCAAGTATATTGGCGAAACGGAGAAGAATTTACGCCGTATTTTTGATGCTGCGGAAAAAGGGGGCGGAATTTTATTGTTTGATGAAGCGGATGCTCTGTTTGGTTCGCGCACAGAAGTGAAAGATAGCCACGATCGCCACGCTAATATTGAAGTGAGTTATCTGTTGCAGAGAATGGAAGCCTATCAAGGATTAGCCATTTTAACCACTAACTTTAAGGATAATTTGGATCGGGCGTTTTTGCGTCGCCTGCGCTTTATCGTCAATTTCCCCTATCCCAAAGCGCCAGAACGCAGTCAAATTTGGCAGCGCGTTTTTCCCCGACAAACTCCGACAGAGGGCTTGGACTTTAAGCGGTTGGGGCAATTGGATGTGACGGGAGGAAATATTAAATCCATTGCTCTGAATGCGGCATTTTTGGCGGCTGAGGCTCAGGAACCGGTGAAAATGAGCCATATTCTGGAAGCAACGAAAATGGAATATTTGAAAACGGGGCGATCGCTCACTCGCACGGAAACCCAAGGTTGGGAGCTGGATGTAAGCAGATCTGGAGATCATCTATTATAAGGATCATCAATCCGGTGGAAATCGATGATTCAGAGCTTATTCCCTCATCTTCGCCAACAGATTCAATCCTGGTTTACCAAGGCTCAAAATGTCACTCAATCCGATGACGATTTAATTGAACTGCCGGATACGCTCTTAATCGCCCCCAGTCAGGCAACCTTAAGGTAACTCAACTGAAGTCGGTTTAGCAATATGGGGCAATCCCCAGCCCAATTTTTCCCGGAGAATGCGGAAAAATTCGGGATCTTGCAGGCGAATAAACCGAGCTGAATAGGGTGATTTTTCAATTACTACCTCATCTTCAGGAGAAACATAACAGCCTCCATTACCATCAACCACCATCACTAACCGATTGGGATAGACAGGATAGATCGTTACTGGATCGCTATCATTAAAAACTAGAGCGCGTGAGGCCAAGGAATGGGGACAAATGGGCATCAGTTGCAGCACAGGCACTCCAGGGGTGACCACTGCTCCCCCTGCACTCAGGGAATAGGCGGTAGATCCAGTTGGAGTTGATACAATGACTCCATCAGCGGCCATATCAACTGCGGCATGATGACCGATTTGGATTTCAAAATGGCACATACTGGTGAGAGGTTCTCGGTGCAGTACCATTTCGTTTAAGCATAGGGCTTCCCACATACTGGTACGTTGGGAGTTATCTGTAGTCTTGGCAGAATTTTGAGCGCGATCGTTATAGACACGCACGGTTAACATGGTGCGGTCTTCTATGGTGTAATTGTCGTTCTCTACCCGATCGATCGCTTCTGAGAGATGATTAATATACGTTTCCGTCAGAAATCCCATGTGGCCAGTATTGACCGTTAACATGGGAATGCCGCAAGGAGCCACTTGTCGAGCAGCAGAAAGAACCGTACCATCGCCACCCAAGACGATCGCCATTTTCATTTGTGAATGAAAGTTTGGGGGAACCAGATGAGCGATCGCCGTATGGCATGTGGGGCGATCAGGATGGGAATATCCCAAGATCCCCCCTGCACCAGTCGCCAGTTTCACACTCCATCCCCGTTGGATCAGTTGCTGTTCTAGTTCTTCTGCGACTCGGCAGGCGGTTGGTTTAATGTCGTTGTAAATAATCCCAGCTTCGGGCACGCTAATACCAGTATTGAGAAGGTTGTCTAAAGGATTGGTCTAAGAATTGTACTTCAAAGGGGTTAAATCCTGCTCACCCATCTAGGGTTTTCTAAGAACGAGATTTAAACGGGCTTTTGCGTTTTTTGCTTTTTTGCTTCATTTTTTCGCGCTCGTATTCGACTTCCTTGAGTTTCTTCAGAATACGGCTAAAGTATTCCTGCATATAGGAGTCTAAGGTGGTGGTGTCTTTGGGGTCAAGGCCAAACACATTATAGACTTCATCCATGGGAGCGCTGAGGGGTTTACCACTGGCTTGAACCTCAGCAAAGGCGAGGCGATCGCTAATATTCCATGTCCATTGGAAAAATCGCGTCATCCCACGTACCGCTCGCAACAAACCAATTGGCATTCGGGAAACCCTCGCTTGTCTTCCAGAGAGTCTTTCGCACAGAGCAATAATTTCATCCCCATTCCAGGCTTTTGTCCCCACCAGAGGAAACGTGCGCCCTTGAGTTTCTGGCACACTCAAAGCCCGAACCGCAAATTTGGCGATATCCTGGGTATCCATATAGGCAACGGGTGAAGATTTTCCCATCACCCAAACCCCCTGTTGATCCAGGATAGGGATAGCATACTGGGGAATCAGTCCCTGCATGAAGCCCGCTAACTGAAAAATCGTATACTTCAGATCGGCTTGTTTTAGGAACAGTTCTGTACAGTGCTTGATTTCCATCAAAGGCACTTGGGGATATTGATCGGCATCCAGAATCGAGAAAAAGATGTAGCGTTCAATACCCGCTTCTTTAACCGATTGAATTAGGGAGACTTTGGCATCCCAGTCTACTTCTTTCATACTCAGGGAGTCGGTGGGACGGGATGTAGCTGCATCAATAACGGCAGTAACACCTTCTAGGGCTTTTTTAATACTTTCAGGTTTACATAAATGGCCTTGGGCAAGTTCGGCTCCCCGTTCTTTAAGAAATCCCGCTTTTTGCGGATAACGGACTAAACAGCGAACTGAATGGCCTTCTTCTAAGGCGCGGAAGACGATCTGTCTTCCGAGTGTGCCTGTGGCTCCAACAATTAATAAAGTCATTGATTATAGTTTACAAAACGTAACTTTTTATAAGAGTCTATCAGAAAACTTCAAGAATCTTGACATTCATTCATAATTTTTCTGGACTTGGGGGTAGATCTGGGGGTTTGTCCTCCAGGTCTAACGGAGATAAAGAAGGCGGGGAGGCTTCCCCGCCAAGGATGAGAGCATTACAGCCGATCGCTGTGAACTTGAGTTAAGCTACCTCAGATTAGCCTTCGACACTATTCTGAATTTTCAGCAGCAGGAAGCCTAAACCTAGGCCCACCATAATTAAACTGGAAGATAGGAATGCAGCATTAAAGATTTCAGCGCCCATGGTTTAAGTAATATCCTTTAAGGTGAATTGATTGACAAATACAGGCTTAGACTCCAGACCTCTGGGACTAAGCGCCTAGGTTGATTGTAGAACAGTTTTGACCCATGGGGTCATAGGTAATAGGTCATGGGTAATAGGTTGAACCGTTTAGCGATTACACTCGGCGATCCGATGGGAATTGGCCCGGAAGTGATTTTGAAAGCTCTGGCCGATCGCCACTTTCAGGAGCAGATTCAGATTACGGTGGTTGGATCTGCGTCCATTTTACAGGAAACCTACAGCCGTTTAGTATCTCAAGGACAACCTTTAGCCGATCCCGATCGCCTCTCAATTCTGGATATTCCCCTACCTCATGAAGTGTCTAAAGCACTTAAGTTAGGTGTGGGCAATGGGGCGAGTGGATGGGCCAGTTTTGCTTATCTACAGGAGGCCATTTCCCAAACCTTAGCGGGTAACTTCCAAGGGATTGTCACCGGCCCTATTGCCAAATCCGCCTGGAAAGCGGCTGGATATGATTATCCAGGACAAACGGAACTTCTGGCGGAAAAAGCCGGTACAGAGCAATTTGGCATGTTATTTGTGGGGCGATCGCCTCATACCCAGTGGCAACTAATTGTCTTGTTAGCAACCACTCACATCCCCCTGGCAAAAGTTCCAGAAATCTTAACACCAACTCTCCTAAACCAGAAGCTACAATTGTTAGTTAATGTTTTGCGCGACCAGTTTGGTCTTAGCCAACCTCGGATTGCGATCGCCGGACTCAATCCCCATAGCGGCGAACAGGGGCAACTGGGTACAGAAGAGATCGATTGGATCGCTCCCTGGCTGGACGCATCTCGCCAGCTCTATCCCCATCTCACCCTAGATGGCCTCATACCACCAGACACCTTATGGGTTAAACCCGCTCAAGCCTGGTATGACTCATCCTTTGCCGCCCAAATCCATGATGCCTACATCGCACTTTATCATGACCAAGGATTAATCCCGGTGAAAATGATGGCTTTCGATCGAGCAGTCAATACCTCCATTGGTTTACCCTTTGTGCGTACATCACCAGATCATGGCACGGCCTTTGATATTGCGGGCAAAGGACTAGCCCATGCTACCAGCATGAAAGCCGCCATTCAACTGGCTACTGAACTGGTTTACCAGAAAACTGTTATTGGTTGATGACTTTGGCAAGATATCTTAATATAATTAGAGGCGATATAGCGCAAAAATAGAAAAAGTTCAGTATTCAGGAATACAGAACTTAAGTTAAAATCTAATGGATGGCGATCAAACGCCTATCTCCGACCGTTCTCATACACCATTCCAAACATCAAGAGGGTGAAAATGCTTCAATCTATTCGTTACTCCTTAAATATGATTCAAGACGAGGCCCGCAGTCTCGTACAAGACGGAGTGATTAGTCGTCAACAACCGATTTATGTTCTTTGTAAATATATTCCCGCCCGTGAATGGGGTTATGTTGAGTGTGAATTAGAAAACGGCAATTTCTTACTTAGAGACCGGATTGGAGACCTTTTAGGACGCGAAGAATGGGATAATGACTAGATTTCAAAGCCAGACAGGGGATCGATAATCGATCCCCTGTTCGTTGAGAACTCTAACTTTCTTCTTGGCGTAACTTTTCTAACTCAGAGCGTAAAGTGGCCAGTTGTTCCGTCAACTCTTCAATTTCCGCTTGAGGATCTGAATCTATGGGTGTTTCTGGTTCTTGACTGAAGCCAGCAGACTCAGAATCAGCACTAGAATCGGGTGGATTAGTTTTTTCCTTCATCAAATTATCAACAAAATTTCGTGCTTCCTCTTCCGTAATTTTCCCCTTTTCTGACCATTCTTGAGCCAGTTCAGCTAAATTTTCGGTGAGTTTGCGCCAACTTTCTTGCCGCTTCTGCTCATCTTGCAGAACTTCGGCAAAAGAAGCAGTTGCTCCTAGGGTGACATGAAAGCTTTGTTGTAACAGTTGCACTAAGGTTTCAGAATTCATATTCTTGTTTTAGGCTTGAGGATATGGGCAATATCTGTGCCCTGATTCTACTGTAATCTTCAAGAATATGTCTGAGCGACCAATTTATCTTGACTGCCATGCCACCACACCAGTGGATGAAAGGGTTTTAGCGGCCATGCTACCCTACTTCACGGAGCGATTCGGTAATGCTGCTAGTATTACCCACACCTATGGTTGGGAAGCCGAAGCAGCCGTTAGCCGTAGCCGAGAAGTTTTGGCCCAAGCCATCGGTGGTACTCCAGAAGAAATGATCTTTACCAGTGGAGCCACTGAAGCTAACAATTTAGCCATCAAGGGTGTAGCCGAGGCTTACTTTAGCAAAGGTCGCCATCTGATTACTGTTACTACAGAACATAATGCTGTTTTAGATCCTTGTGAGTATTTAAAATCTTTAGGCTTTGAAATCACTTATTTGGGGGTTGATGCTCAAGGGTTAATCGATTTAGAAGAGCTAAAAGCAGCCATTCGGGAGGAGACTATTCTAGTTTCTGTGATGGCGGCCAATAATGAGATTGGGGTGATTCAACCTCTAGCCGAAATCGGCCAAATTTGTCGCGATCGTCAAGTGCTTTTCCACACCGACGCAGCCCAAGCTCTCGGTAAAATCCCCCTGAATGTCCAGGACATGAACATTGACTTAATGTCCCTGACGGCCCATAAACTCTACGGCCCCAAAGGCATTGGAGCCTTATATGTCAGGCGACGCAACCCCAGAGTCAAATTAGCTGCCCAGATCCACGGAGGCGGCCATGAGCGAGGGCTGCGATCGGGCACACTTTATACTCCTCAAATCGTGGGTTTTGCGGAAGCTGTGGGTCTAGGCATCGCAGAACAAGACAGGGAAGCCAAACGCCTAACCCAACTGAGAGAACAACTTTGGAGCGCCCTAAGTTCCCTAGACGGCATTCACCTTAACGGTCATCCCACCCAAAGATTACCCGGTAACCTCAATATCAGTGTAGAAGGGGTAGACGGCTCCGCCCTACTGTTAGGATTGCAACCTGTCGTTGCCCTCTCCTCCGGTTCCGCTTGTACCTCTACTAAAATTGCCCCCTCCCATGTTCTCTTAGCATTAGGCCGAGAAGAAAAACTCGCCTATGCTTCCGTAAGATTCGGTATCGGCCGAGTGAATACTGAACCAGAAATCGAGCAAGTCGCCCAATACTTTATCTCCACCGTGACAGCATTACGCAAAGCCAAACAACATTGATAGGTTGATGTATATCTGGAAAACCCATAAACTGATGTGGAGTTTTATCCTAGTTTTCCCAAGGTGTCATATCAAGTCCGATTGTTCATGTCCGCGAAGCGGAAATACCATGATTAAAAACTTAGGGAGCGAGACGCTCCCGCTCCAGCAATATTAAGGGATTAGAGGAGTGCGGGCATCTTGCCCGCTTCTTCACCCTTTATCCGGACTTGATATCATCCTGCCATTAGCTTCTCATACCTAACCAACCATGAGTTTAATTGACAATACCACTGCTCAATGGACAGTCAATACCCCTATTGGCAATAATAACCACTATCTCAACAACAACTTTTCAGCCGCAGGAAATCCCCTAGCAGGAACCATTGATGGCGGGCCGGTGGAGTATCGAGCCGCCGATGGTACGGTAGTCAATAGTTATAACAATAATATTCCTACATTGCTAGATGGAGCCAAAAGCGCCCTAGAATTCGGCAGCTATATTTTCTTCACTGGAGACAATGCCCAAGGGATTCGCCGTATCGATAATGACTGGTCGAGTAATGTCACTGGGTATCAAGCTACAGCAGAGCAAACTGAGTCCATTACCACCGATGGCACGTATATTTATGGAAATAATGATGTTAATCGCGACCAGATTATTCAATGGTCAGTTACTAATAATCCCGGTGACTTTAGCCTAACGCAACAATGGGCGCAAGATGTGGGAACTGGCGGACGCTTTCGCGGCATTAGCTATTTTGACCATGGCAGTGGAAATGACTATATTTACGCCAGTGATGGGGGAGCGAGTGGTACGGGGGATAAAATTTGGGCCTTTGATGCGGATACAGGGAATGCAACGGCGGTTAACTTTAACGGGACAGATATTACTGTACCCGGTACAGATTTAGTTTATCAGGCGATCGTGCATGAAGTCGGTGGGCGCAAGCTCCTGATGGCTGCAACCACTAGCGAGCTTCATGTGTGGGATATGCTCTCCCCCACCACCACTATCTCCGCAACACCCACGGAAACCTACACCATCGCAGGTCCTAATCCTAATCAACTTCGAGACAGCAGTGCCAATCCTTTAGGCGCAGGTTTTTTAGGTGCTAGTGCAACCGGGTCTCAGTTATTTCTCGGCCATGGTAGTCAAGTCTTGGCCTACGAACTAGCCGCCACTCCTCTGAGTACGGAAGTCACCAATACCAACGATAGCGGCGAGGGTTCCCTTCGACAAGCCCTGATTCATGCTGCGGCCAATCCAGGTGCAGATACGATTACATTTGGCGGGATGATGTTTGGTGGGATATTTCCTAGCATGGTGTTCACCGATCCTATCCCAGATACTATTACTCTCACCTCTGGAGAGCTGACTTATTTCAGCAAGGCTGGGAATGATCTCACCATTCAAGCGCCAGGAAATGCCCCACTGACGGTGAGCGGGAATAACTTATCGAGGGTGTTTAATTTTGATAGTACTTCTGAGATTACCATTGATGGATTGACTATTGCTAATGGTAATGCTAGTGATGGCGGTGGTGGAATTTATAACAACTCGACAGGCACAGTTAATGTAACAAATAGCACTTTATCGAGTAATTTTGCTTCTCCTTTTGGTGGTGGTGGAATTTATAACAACTCGACGGGCACAGTTAATGTGATAAATAGCACTTTGTCGAATAATTTTGCTTCTCCTTTTAGTAGTGGTGGTGGAATTTATAACAACTCGACGGGCACAGTTAATGTGATAAATAGCACTTTGTCGAGTAATTTTGCTTATTTTTTTGGTGGTGGTATTTTTAACAGCTCAACGGGAACAGTTAATGTAAGAAATACCATCATCGCTGGCAACACAGCCAGCAGCCCCGACCCAGATGTAAGCGGAACCTTCACCAGCAATAACCGTAACGTCATTGGCGATACCACAGGAAGCACCGGCTTCGGCGGCACAGACATCATCGGAGTCGCCCCCAACACTGTCATCAATACCACCCTCGCGGACAACGGTGGAACCACCCAAACCCATGCCCTCGTTGCCGGCAGTCCCGCCCTTGATGCCGGTAACAATGCCGATGTCCCCGGCACTATCACCACCGACCAACGAGGAACCGGCTTTGACCGCATCTCCAACAGTACCGTCGATATCGGAGCCTACGAAACCCAAGTTTCTCCCCTAGTCATCTCCGAAATCATGTACGACCCCAACAGTGCTGAAGATGACTGGGAATGGATAGAAGTCTACAACTCCGGCAGCAGCACCATCGATTTATCCGGCTACTTCCTCGACGATAATAACACTCTTGAGCATTTCTTCCCTAACATCGCCAGTGGTTCTATTGCTGCTGGCAGTAGCGCCATCCTCTTCAACGACGACGACCTTGATGCTTCTGACTTTGAAGCCGCCTGGGGAACCGGCATCACCTTAATCGGCGTTACCAATTGGGGTGCCATGGGACTCAACAACGGTGGCGATACCGTTGGTTTATGGGATAGCTTTACCAGCTATAGCGGTGACCATACCACTCATGCTAACGCCATTGAAACCGTAAACTACGGTAGCGCAGGCTTTCCCGACCCCGTAGGCGCGTCCATTTATCTCACCAACCTAACCGCCAATAATACCGTCAGCTCCAACTGGGCAACCAGCACCACTGGCGGCTCCACTCCCCTCGGAACCGGCTATCTCAGTGCTAATGCCGGTGGAAACAGTGGCAGTGATATCGGCTCCCCTGGTGGCACACTCTCTGCCGTCACCCTCTCCTCCGGAACCATTGCCGCCGCCAGCGTCCCATCAGGCACAACCAACCATCCCCTCTATCAACTCGACCTAGCCGTAACCACCGCCAACGCCCAATTAACCGGCGCAACCTTCACCACTGGCGGTAGTTATGTTACCGCCGATATCGTCCCCAACAGCTTTGAACTCTTCTACTCCACTGACACTATCTTCGACGCGGGCGACACCTCCCTCGGCACTCAAGCCGTTGTCACCTCCGGCAACACCCTCGCCTTCACCGGACTCTCCCAAACCATCAACAACGGCAACACCGGCACACTCTTCCTCGTCGCCGACATCGCCACCGGAGCCACTGCGGGCAACACCATCAATATTGCCGCTCCCAACCTCAGTGACATCACCTTCACCTCCGCCAGCAAAACCGGAACCCCCACTGCTGCCGGAGCGCAAACCTTCGACGCACTCCCCACCCTCACCTCCATCACCTCCACCACCAGCGATGGCACATTCGGAGTCGGAGGCACTCTCAACGTCACCGTCAACTTCTCCGAAAACGTCACCCTTGCTGGTGGCAACCTTACCTTAAATTTGGATAGTGGCGGCACAGTCACTATTACTCCTTTTACCAACGCCAACAGTGCATCAGGAACCTACACCGTTGGTGCAGGACAAAACAGCACAGACTTAAACTCAACCGGACTAACCCTAGCTGGTGGTGCAACCCTACAAGATGCCACCGCAAACAACGTTACCCTCACCATTCCCCCAGGACAGTCCCTGGCGGATAATAAAGCTCTAGTCATCGACACCACCGCACCAGCCGCACCCTCGACTCCCGATATGACGGCGGCTACCGATACGGGCAGTTCAAACAGCGATAACACTACCAGCGACACAACTCCCACATTCACCGGCACGGCAGAAGCGAACAGCACTGTCACTCTCACTAGCAGTGTTGATGGCACAGTGGGAACCACCACAGCAGATGGTTTAGGCAACTGGACTATTACTGCCAGCACGTTAAACGCAGTAGCTCACAATATCACGGCTACAGCTACCGATACGGCGGGAAATACCAGTAGTGCTTCTCTCCCTCTTGGTATTACGGTTGACACGACTGCACCCACGGTGACGGTCGAACAGGCAGTAGGTCAAGGAGATCCTACCACGGGTTCGCCCATCAACTACACGGTGACGTTCAGCGAACCGGTGACGGGTTTTGCTACGGGAGATGTAACCCTCGGCGGCACGGCAGGAGCAACTACCGATGCAGTGACGGGTAGCGGCACAACGTATAATATTGCCGTTAGCGGTATGACGGCATCAGGAACCGTTATCGCTAGTCTTGCCGCAGGAGTCGCCACGGACATCGCCGGAAATGCCAACACTGCCAGCACTAGCACAGATAATACAGTTACGTTTAATAATGACCCGACAGCACCAACACTAACCAGCATCACTCGCCAAACTCCGAGTATTACCCCCACCAATGCCGATACTCTGGTTTTCCGAGCCACGTTTGATGAAGATGTGCAGAGTGTAGACGCGAGTGACTTTTCGGTAATGGGAACAACGGCGACCATCACCGGAGTAAACGCCGTGAGTGCCTCTGTTTACGATATCACGGTGTCGGGAGGGGATTTAGCCGGTCTGAATGGAACTGTAGGATTAGATGTTGCAGTAGGACAAAATATTACTGATTTGTCCGCAAATGCGCTACCGACGGCAGAACCAGGGACGGATGAAGTCTATACGGTGGATAATACGGCTCCAAGTACGCCAACCACCAGCAGCATCACCACAGACACGGGGACGAGCAGCAGTGACGGAGTGACGAGCGATAGTACGTTAGTATTCGCCGGAACAGCAGAAGCCAATAGCACGATAGAGGTGTTTATTAATGGGAGTTCTATCGGCACAACTACAGCCGATGGTTTTGGAAGCTGGAGTTTTGACCATACGGGGACGACTCTAGCTGACGGGAATTATAACCTGACGGCGGTGGCCACAGATAGCGCAGGAAATGTGGGTTCAGCCTCCAGCGCTTTTGCCATAACGGTTGATACTATAGCACCGGCTGCACCTTTAGCTGCGGATATGAGCGCGGCTTCGGATACGGGAAGTTCCAACAGCGATAATATTACCAGCAATACCACACCCACGTTTACGGGAACGGCTGAAGCCAATAGTATCGTAACGCTTACGAGTAGTGTTGATGGCACAATTGGCACAGCTACTGCCGATGGTTCTGGCAACTGGAGTATTACGGCGAGTGCATTAAGTGCAGGCAATCATAATATTACGGCTACGGTTAGTGATGCTGCTGGCAATACGAGCGCTGCTTCATCTGCTCTTGGCATTACTGTAGATACGACTGCACCGACGGTTACGGTTAATTCTCTGTCTACGTTGGATACGACTCCGGCTTTGACGGGGACGGTGGATGATAACAGCGCTTCGATTCAGGTTACGGTTAATGGAAATTCTTACACGGGAACGAATAATGGGGATGGAACTTGGACGCTGGCTGATAATACGATTAGTCTGGCTCTGAGTGCTGGGACTTATGAGGTGGCTGTGGCAGCTACGGATAGTGCGGGTAATGCTGGTAATGATAGCAGCAGTAATGAGTTGGTTGTTGCGACTCCAGAAATCCAGTTTTCTGAAGCGAGTTATGCTGCCAATGAAGGGGATGGGACAACGAATCTGATTACGCTTACCCGGAATACAACCGTTGGCATTTCTGAGGTTCAAGTGAGCGTGACGGGGGGAGAGGCAACGGGAAATGCCGATTATACGGATAGTGATTTTCCGTTAACGGTTGTGTTTAATGAGGGAGAAGATAGCAAAACGGTTGCTGTTCCGATTATTGATGATACGGTTGATGAACCTGATGAGACGATATCGTTTGAGGTTACTGCTCAGAATAATGCCACGATTGGCGCTCAAAGTACGACAACGTTAAATATTGCTGATAATGATGCTGAACCTAACTTATCTATTAATGATGTTACGGTTAATGAAGATGCAGGAACTTTAACGTTTACGGTTTCTCTGGATGCAGCGAGCGCTCAGGAGATTACGGTAGATTATGCCACGGCAGATGGCACGGCTACAGCCGGAAGTGATTACACGAGTATCAATGGTACGTTAACGTTTGCAGCCGGAGAAACGAGTCAAGGGATTACGATTAATATCACGGATGACAGCTTGGACGAAACCAATGAAACGTTTACCGTTGACTTATCGAGCGCCAATAATGCGACGATTAGCGATGCACAGGGGGTGGGAACTATTACAGATAATGATGTTGCTGTAACTCCGTCTCCGGTTCCTTCTCCGTCTCCAATAACTCCGCCTTCTCCGGTAGTTCCTCCCTCTCCAGTAACTCCTCCCTCTCCTCCTGCTAATGCTCCAGTATCTGTAAGTTGTCCATTGCTCAATTCTCCTCCTGTTTTTCCGGCGCTGAATCTGACGGAAATGACGCGAGAAGGAACGAGTTTTGCTGATATTTTATTCGGAAATAATCAGGGGGAAACGTTCTTGGCGCGAGAGGGTGATGATTGGGCGATCGCGCTGCAAGGTGATGATAATATTTATGGTGAAAGTGGGGATGATTGGTTAATTGCGAATCAAGGAATGGATTGGGTGGATGGGGGGTTGGGGAATGATTGGATTCATGGGGGACAGGGAAATGATGGGGTGCGCGGGGGAGAAGGAAATGATGTGTTGTTTGGGGATAGGGGGGATGATTTTGTCGAGGGGAATGATGGCGATGATTTTCTCTCTGGTAATATGGGTAATGATTTTCTGGATGGCGGTTTAGGGGATGATGTTGTTCATGGTGGACAGGATAGCGATCGCCTGCGCGGGGATGATGGCAAGGATACGTTATTGGGAGATTTAGGCAACGATTGCATTCAAGGTAATTTAGGTGACGATTGGCTTCTGGGAAATCAAGGAGATGATAAGTTATGGGGAAATGCTGGGAATGATTGCCTCTGGGGAGGTCAAGGCAATGATATCCTGATGGGTGGAGTCGGAGAGGATGTATTATTTGGAGATGGGGGTAATGATATCTTTGTGCTGGGGATGGGAGAAGGAATAGATCGGATCATGGACTTTGGAGTGGGCGATCGCCTGGGTTTATCTAATGGCTTAAGCTATACTCAGCTCACCCTATCCCAAAATGGTCAGAATGCGATCGTTTCCATCAACAACCAAGTTTTAGCCATCCTAGAAGGGGTAAGCTCTGGGACTATTCAAGAGAGTCACTTTGTTAGTGTGGCTTAGGTTTTTAATTTTTAATTTTTAATTTTTAATTTTTAATTGATTAGTCTTGTTGTGTGGTGAATTCACGAGCGCCGACTAGGGAAAGGGCGATCGCCATCGCCAGCAGTACTGGGATAGAATACCAGGGAAACTGAGCCATATTATAAGCCGCAGATCGCAAGCCCAAGGTCGTATAGGTGAGCGGCAGTAAGTAGACAATGCCTTTGAGAATACTGGGAAGAGTAGAGGGATCGAAAAATGTACCGCCTAAAAAGGACATGGGAATAATCAGAAAGTTGTTGTAAAGTCCCACCGTTTCCAAGGATTTGACCTGCAAACCCACTAATACGCCTAATCCGGCAAAAACAGCGCAATTGAGGATAATCAGCAGTAAAAATAACGGATTCAAGAAACTCCAAGCCTTACCCGTAAACAGAACAGCCACCAAAATCACCGAACCCGAAGTCATTAACCCACGCACCACTCCCGCCAGCATTTTCCCCAAGTATAAAGCCAAGGGATGAACGGGCATGAGTAACATTTCCTCAAAGTTTTTCGTATACAGACGTTCCCCACAAATAGAAAATACGGTTCCGGCAAAACTAATGGTCATCGAAGAGAGCGCCACCATTCCCGGTAAGATAAACTCTAAATAGGTATCACCGACGGGTGGAGTCATTGCCCTATCTAGGGTTGAACCGAGTCCGAGACCAAAGGCAAGGATATAGATGAGGGGAGAAACTAACCCGGAAGCCGCCACTGGTGCAAGTCTGACGCGCAAATCAAGCCATTCTCCCCATAAAATGGTTATGCTATCGGCCCAGAGGGTAGAGAGTTCGTAGAGTGAGGGATAACGACGATATAGAGGTTTGAGAAAAGCCACGGCGAGTTAGGGAACGGTCAAAGTTAACGAATTTTAATATATCACTTGAGGTGGATTGTGGGTCAGGATCAATAGATATAGCGCTTCGCGATAGTATGTTTACAATAATCCGTAGGGGCGAACGCCAGAAAGTCCCTACATGCGCCTTTATCTGTAAACATTATAGCGCACAGTGCTGTATTCAAATTGATTATTAGGAGATCGGTTTGATCTAGAATCTCAGCTAGATTTCCTCCTGAAGCTCAGGCTCATCCCCAGGCAATACTAACTCAGGCAACACCAACTTTAAGGGCTTCCATAATATCCAGTTTTGGATATATAGGAGTTGTCGCAGAGGACTTTTAATCACAACTAACAATAATCCAATCGACATCAAACACCAAACTGCTGGCCATTCATTAATATTATTGGTCAACAGTCGAGCAAGAACAGGCCCCACCATAATATGGTAAACTGTAAACTTCCAAGAACCATAGAGGAGAGGAACCAGGAAAACGGGAATAAAATACCCTAAATATAGCCATTTGATATCATTAAGAGGCGCTCCCCAAGCGATGTGCCAGTTTCCAGAAACGGAACATAAATGTTCGCTACAAAACGGAACATGGCCAATGTCACATCGATTCGCCCATTCAAAGGGGTAAATCATCAGGAATAGCAGGATTGTCCCTACAAAACAGGTTCCATAAACAAAGGGACGAATTTGCTTATAAACGGATTCTGGTATGAAATGCATGGAAAACGCATTCACAAAAAAGGGTTGGAAGGCAATATGTAAGCTTCCTAGTAGAGTTAAGATTTGGTTTAAAGGTAAACCACATTGATCGATTACCGTATACGTGGCTGCCTGTAGCATTTCCATTAGGGAAAAATAAGCTAAAGGCATCCATAGTTTCTTGTCTTCACCCTTGATAGCAATATAGAGAGTGCTTGTCAACCCTAATGTCGCTAATGTGGCCGAAGCTTGTCCATTCCAACACATAATGGTAGGTTCCTAATCAGTACCAGTATTTTAAACAAAAATGCTAATTCTGGATCTTTGAAGGCTCCCCATGGGGATGAACCTGGACTAAATCCTCAGTCAATCTCTCAAACTTGTGGAGATTTCAGCACGCTAGGAACTAAGATCCACCAGGGAACATAGAGACTCGGAAGCCAGGAAGAATAGGGACGTAACTGGGGCAAAATCATGGGCAAAATAAACTGTAAGGAGCGCAAAGAGGCGGGTTGATTTCCGTCTCGGTCTACGACACCATAGCGCCGGGCTTGTTCGGCGACAATCTGTACTTTTCCGGTGCGTTTTATGATGTGAGAATCGGCAGCAAGACAGGCAATTACTCGACCTGTTAATAGGGGAGTTTCCCAGTTAAAACCGTCGGCAAAAGGGTTGCCTCTCTCTGGTGGGGTTCCGCTCGATTCTTGTTCTTGAGCAAATTGGGTAAATTTTTCTGTGCCGACGATTCCCGGCCAAATGGAGAGGGAGGTAATGTTATGGGGTTTAAGTTCTAAGGCTAATTCTAGGGCTAGGCGATCGCACGCTGTTTTACCCACTCCATACAGTACCCCAAATAGGGGAAACAATCCCCCCCAAGAAGACAGGGTACAAATGAGTCCTTGTTTCCGAGGAACCATCATCCGCGCTGCATACACACTGGCAATATAATGCCCCCGCAACCCCACATGATTGACCCGATCCCATAAATTGGGTTCTAATTCCCAAAAAGATTGACCATAGGTTTCTTTGAGCATAGATACGGCAGAATAAGCATTATTCACCAACAGATCGAGTTGTCCTTTTTGTTCATCCGCAATACGCTCGAATAACAAACGCACCTGCTCATCATCACCATGATCCACTTGTACCGGAATGGCTGCCCCACTCACTTTTTCTAGTTCCTTTTGGGTTTCTTCTAAGCTCCCCATTCCTGGCTCAGAACTGTACAGAGTTCTGCCAGTAATATAAACGGTTGCGCCAGCTTCTGCCAAACCGATGGCAATTCCTTTTCCTAACCCACGAGAGGCTCCGGTAACTAGGGCAATTTTTCCTTCGAGTGGTTTTGATGTCATTATGTTCTGCGGTTATTTCTATGTCCACAATTATTGTTCTGCTTTAGATGATAAATCAGTTCTTCTTTAGAAAGGTAGGGAGCATTAAAGGCAGCGAGGATCAAAGGTAGGGAGCATTAAAGGCAGCAAGGATCAAAGGTAGGGAGCATTAAAGGCAGCAAGGATCAAAGGTAGGGAGCATTAAAGGCAGCGAGCAGGATGCTCGCACTCCTTCGATTTTGCCCAGAGGATCGGAAGATGATACAGTAAAATATTGTGCCCATGCTCTCCACCCCGTTCCCCAGATCTCATGTTTTGTGATTATCTCGTCCAAATTCTCACGGCTCGCGTGTATGATGTTGCCCAAGAAACGCCCCTCGAAGTGGCAAGCAACCTTTCGCGGCGACTGGGGAATCGACTGCTGCTGAAACGGGAAGATATGCAATCGGTATTTTCGTTTAAGCTGCGGGGAGCCTATAACCGGATGGCGAAATTGCCCCCAGAGCAGTTGGAACAGGGGGTAATTGCCTCTTCTGCGGGGAATCATGCCCAAGGAGTGGCTCTGGCGGCGCGGCATTTGGGAAGTCGGGCGTTAATTGTGATGCCGGTAACGACACCGCAGGTAAAAGTGGATGCGGTGCGATCGCATGGTGGAGAAGTAGTATTATACGGTGAAACCTATGATGAAGCCTATGGCCATGCCCGCGAACTCGAAGCCCAGAAAGGCTTGACGTTTATTCATCCGTTTAATGATCCGGATGTGATTGCGGGACAGGGAACCATCGGTATGGAGATTTTACGCCAATATCAACAGCCCATCCATGCTATTTTTGTGGCCATTGGTGGCGGCGGTCTCATTTCTGGCATTGCTGCCTACGTGAAACGCTTACATCCAGAAACTAAGATTATTGGCGTAGAGCCAGTGGACTCGGATGCCATGAATCAATCCTTGAAAGCGGGAAAGCGCGTAAGATTGCCCCAAGTGGGCTTGTTTGCTGATGGGGTAGCGGTGCGGGAAGTGGGAGAGGAAACCTTCCGTCTCTGTCAGCAATATGTGGATGAGATTATTTTGGTGGAAACCGATGATACTTGTGCGGCGATTAAGGATGTATTTGAAGATACGAGATCTATTGTGGAACCTGCGGGGGCTTTGGCGATCGCCGGCGCGAAAGCCTATGTAGAGCGCGAAAAGATCCAAGGACAAACCCTCGTCGCCATTACCTGCGGTGCGAATATGAACTTCGATCGCCTGCGGTTTGTCGCCGAACGAGCGGAATTTGGGGAACGCCGAGAAGCCATTTTTGCCGTCACCATTCCCGAAAAACCGGGCAGTTTACGCCGCTTCTGCGACTGTTTAGGCACGCGCAATCTCACAGAATTTAACTATAGAATCGCCGATCGCACTCGCGCCCATATCTTTGTGGGCGTGCAAATAAAAGACCGCTTGGATGCCGCCCAAATCGCTAAAACCTTTGAAGAAACGGGGTTTAAGACCCTAGAATTAACCGATGATGAACTCACCAAAATGCACCTACGGCATATGGTGGGCGGGCGATCGCCCCTAGCCGAACATGAATTAATATACCGCTTTGAATTCCCCGAACGTCCCGGCGCACTGATGAAATTTGTCGCCTCCATGAGTCCAAACTGGAATATTAGCCTTTTCCACTATCGCAATAATGGTGCAGACTATGGGCGTATTGTGGTTGGGATGCAAGTTCCGCCGGAAGAAATGGCAGAATGGCAAGCCTTTTTAGACAGTTTGGGCTATCGCTATTGGGACGAAAATCATAATCCTGCCTATAAATTATTCTTGGCTTGATTCATGCAAGGCTTTCTGTTCTGATGAGATACGTTAAAATCTCTATAGCTAGTCTAAATGATTTGTGCAACAGGAAATGCCCTCTCCCTATATCCCTCTCCCACGGGATTCTTGACTTTTTCCCCTTCTCCTGCGGGAGAAGGGGGCAGGGGGATGAGGGGCAGCTATTACATAACTCATTTAGGTTTGCTCTATATCATAAACTGACCCCCTTAATTAACCATTGCATGTGAGCATCATGGTTCAAACTCCTCTTTCTACAGAACTCCTCTATCCAGATTCTGACGGGTTACCGATGGCAGAAAATACAGAACAATATGAGTGGATTGTACGTTTAGT
>NZ_JAQOSP010000074.1 GCF_030068475.1 Roseofilum acuticapitatum BLCC-M154
TACAGCGCTTTGCGCTGTATCGGTGGACAGTAGGAAAAGATCCCCCCTTGCCCCCCTTAAAAAGGGGGGAATAGGAAAGTCCCCCTTTTTAAGGGGGATTTAGGGGGATCAAGATGTCCCACATAACAGCGAAAACTGCTGTAAGTAAACCAATGTCTAGGTCTAGCTAAACTTGCCGCTAGTAAATTTTCATCTCGAATCCCTAAACTTCCTCCATGCTGCTCAATTTGAGCCTCATGGATCGCTCGTACAACTTCCTCTGAAATCCATAGCGGTTCAGCCACTAAGCTAACTCCCGTAATGCTTTTCTATATTTCTGACTAATGACTTGATAAGCAGACATCGCTACATCAAAGTCTGCCTCACTAGAGGGTGTGGCTTCATCGGGTTTAGTGTCTTCAATTTCTGGACTCAGAGAGCGCAAAACCTCTAAGACTTCTGATAAACACTCATCAGGCAATTGGTTCACTAAGGCGATAATATCTTGGCGTATGGATTGAGTCATGTTACTTGATTTTGGAACTAATACTGTGGATACGATCATTATAGTAAACCTAAATGAGTTATGTAACGATTGCCCCTCATCCCCCTACCCCCTTCTCCCGCAGGAGAAGGGGATTGATGCCGAATAATTCTGACCCGATGAATATCGATTTAACTATTGAGTCTATGTAAATCCTATTGCCAAGAGCCTTGCTCGCAGTCTAACAAGCGATTTAAGATAGATAAATCATCTGGCTTATTTCCCTGGCGAATTTTGTCTTCCATACCCACATTCACTAACTCTAGCATTAAGCGAACGGCAAACGCTTCTTGCACTTCATCTTCTATGGTTTCTGGATCTACATCTTCCAAGTTTTCTAAATAAGACTTGAGATGATTCCATTCAAATTTTTCCATCAGTTGGTTAATCACATAAACTTGCTCCGGACGAGCAGTTTTCATTACTGTAGAGATGGGTTGTTTCAAGATTTCTTGAATTTCTGCCTCTGATGCCTGTTGTCGGAGCCAATTCTCGGAAGTGGATAGGGGTAAATCAATCGATTCATTGTCTACTTTGGCAAAGGCATGGGCTTCTATGTAGGAGATGCGACCATCTTGATTATAATCAGCAGAAGGTGCTTTTTCTCCCGTGCGCTTTTGACCGCTTAAGCCTGCAAAAAAGCTAGAACTATAATCTTTATAGTCGGCTTCATTCACTTCTGGAGTGCAACCAACAGAAGGCAGGGTTTCTACGGTAGCAAAAAAACCGCATCGCGTTTGCTGGGCGACTGGATTTTGAGGATTCCCACCTTCATAGATCATATTGGCAAAGGAGCCAGAATAGCATTGAGCCATCATGGTAACGACTGGCTTTTTAACGGGAATGAGATCTAAAAGTTGGGCAAATTCTTGGACGCTAACTTCCTGCCGATTCCACAATAGAAAGGTGTTATTTTCGGTATTTTCTTGATTTTTTAAGCCATGTCCGGTAAAATAGAGAAATAACCCTCGATCGATAGATTGAGCGAGAGGAGATTGGAGCCAAGTCACTAAGTTATTGAGAGTTGAAGACCCATCTAAAAAAGGAATTTGTGGGATTTTGAATTGTTCTCGCTCGCTCTCATCCAGATAACGGACAGTGGGCTGTCCATCATTGCCATTGGCAAAGAAAAAAGAAGCATCTTGTTCTGGGTTATAGCCCAAATGTTGCATAATCCGTTGAAAATAAAGGACATTTTTTTCTAAGGCAATTTCGTTGGTGGCAGGATTTGCACCGCCAGCAATGACAAGAAAATTGGGAGGTTGCTGCAAAGATTGGCAAGGAGTTGATGGAGGAGAAACGGGGAGAGCATGGGGGGAACTAATGGCCAGTGCGGATAAAGGGGTGAGGGTAGCGGACAATAGATGAGACCAAAACATAACCGGAAGCTCTGAGCAAATAACAAATGATTTCCATTGTGCCCAAAATTGTCCGGACTAGGAAAGCCGATCTCAGGAAGGAAGGAGCCAAACCCTGTAGCATAATAAAGGATGTGCTGAGAGAACTCGATTATGACCGATCGCCGATCGCCCTCAACCCCAGAAAATCCCTATTTCAAGCGCCTACAGCTTTATATCTACCTGACTCCAGTCGTCGGCTGCATTCCCGCTCTATGGACGCTCTATCGCAAAAACGGCGATCGCCAAACCCAACTCACCTGTCGATTAGCCGTCATTCTCGCCCTGAGTTGGGCGATCGCCATCAGCTTCCTCAACAGCAGCGCCAACAGCTCCGAATCCCTCCATCTCCCCCTACTCATCACCAGCAGCACCCTCACCTCCGGCTACTTCTTCCTTAACGTTTGGTTAATGATTCGCCTGTGGAGACACCAAAACATCCGCATTCCAGGGATTTCTGACCTCGGCGATCGCCTCCCCTAACCGGAACAAAAACCGACCCTAATCTTCAAGTGGTGTCAACCAGTGGTGAGAAACGCAATAATATGTAACAATTGCGGCTGAATCCCAAACGAGAAGACAGCAAACCCCTTCTCAATTCATCTCTAATTCAAGTGTGAGGAAATCCGTGTCCATCCATCAAACCTCTAATCGCAAGACAACCGCCAACTCTCACCCCCAACCCATCCCCAGACCCGTTGGCAGTGGTTTGCGATGGCTCTCCATTGGACTAGGACTAACTGGCATTGCCCTATTATCCGCCACCGCCGGGGCCCTATTAGCCGTCTCCTTAATTAGCACCCCCTTAATGCAAAGCAAGCTTACCCCAGAGCAAGCCGCCATTTTTGGCAAAGGAGAAAAGATTTCCTCCGGGAACAACCTGCAATTACCCGAACTTACCCGCCCCGTCAACATCATGATCCTAGGGGTCAAAGTCCTCACCTCAGACGTAGACACCCCCCCCGAAGAAATCGCCGATGTCGGATATCATGCCCTCGTCAACTCCTTTGAAGGACTCAGCGATACCATGCTCATGCTGCGGTTTGAACCCAGCACCCACAAAGTCACCCTGCTCTCCATTCCCCGCGACACCCGCACCTGGGTCGAAGGCCATGGTCTCGTCAAAATCAACGCCGCCAACTACCATGGAGGCCCAGCCCTCAGCGCCAGCTCCATCAGCGAACTACTCGGAGGAGTTGGCATTGACCGCTATGTTCGCATCAACGTTCAAGGAATTGAAAAACTCATCGATGCTTTGGGAGGAGTCACCGTCCATGTACCCAAAGACATGAAATACCAAGATGATAGCCAACACCTCTACATCAACCTCAAAGCCGGAACTCAACACCTAAACGGCTCCCAAGCCCTACAATTTTTGCGCTACCGCTACGACAACCTAGGCGACATTGGGCGCATTCAAAGGCAACAGATGTTTATGCGAGCCATGATTGAGCAAACCCTCAGCCCAGCCACCATCGCCAAATTACCGAAAATCCTTTCCATTGTTCGCTCCCATATTGACACCAATTTAAGCGTCGAAGAACTCCTCGCCCTAGCTAACTTTGCCGGTCAGACCGATCGCTCTAAAATGCAGATGTTACTCCTACCTGGACGATTTAGCGAACCCGAAGAATTCGATGCCAGTTACTGGGTTCCCCAATACAGTTCTATTGACGCGCTCATGGCCGAGCATTTTGATTTTGGCTATGACGGCTATGAAGACTATAGTGACTATAACGATTATCAGATCGATCCGACTCACTTGGCGATCGCCATCCAAGACACCACCGGCCAACTCGAATCCGTCGATCAACTCTACACATGGTTAGAAACCCAAGGCTACTATAACCTCTACGCCACTGACTCCTGGAGCGACCCCCTCACCACCACCCGCATCATTGCCCAAGACGGCAACATCGAAAGCGCCAGAGCCATTCGCAACGTCCTCGGATTCGGAGAAGTGCGAGTTGAAAGCACCGGAAATTTACAATCCGATGTCACCATTCAACTCGGTCAAGACTGGTTAACCCAAACAGCTCAACAACCTCTCCTCAACTCCACCCCCTCCTATAACTCCTATCCTGAATCCCAACCCCATTCAACTTGGTAATAGGGAGAGAGGGAGCATGATTGCCATTCCCCATTATCCATTACCTAGTGACCCATTACTGCTGTATTGTAATAAAGAGGTGAAAAACGACTGCCCAACTAATCAAACTCCTACGGAACTCTCTATGGCTATTGGATATCTTGCCTTTGTTCTTCATGCCCATCTTCCCTTTGTTCGTCATCCAGAAAGCGACTATGTATTAGAAGAAGAATGGCTCTACGAAGCCATTACTGAAACCTATATTCCCTTAATTCATGTTTTTGAAGGACTCAAACGAGATGGAGTAGACTTCAAACTCACCATGAGCTTAACTCCCCCCTTAGTCTCCATGCTCATGGACCCCCTCTTACAAGAACGCTATGACCATCATTTAGCCACCCTGCAAGAATTAATTGAAAAAGAAATCGATCGCTACAAATATCACGGACACCTAAAATATTTAGCGGAATTTTATGCTAAAGAATTCGCCAATACTCGTGCGACTTGGGAGAGATACCAAGGCAACTTAATCACCGCCTTCAAGCAATTTCAAGATAGTAACAATCTCGATATTATCACCTGCGGCGCAACCCATGGTTACTTCCCCTTAATGAGAATGCGCCCCGAAACCGTTTGGGCCCAAATTAAAGTCGCTTGCGATCATTATCAGGATGTCTTTGGCCAACTTCCTAGAGGAATTTGGTTACCCGAATGTGCCTATTATGAAGGGGTAGAAAAACTACTTGCCGATGCCGGATTGCGCTATTTTCTCATTGATGGCCATGGAATCATGTACGCTCGTCCCCGTCCCCGCTTTGGAACCTACGCCCCCATTTTTACCGAAACTGGAGTTGCCGCTTTTGGCCGAGATCATGAATCTTCCCAACAAGTTTGGTCATCCCAAGTCGGTTATCCTGGAGCGCCAGAATATCGAGAATTTTATAAAGATTTGGGATGGGAAGCCGAATATGAATATATTAAACCCTATATTTTGCCCAATGGACAACGGAAAAATATAGGTATTAAATATCATAAAATTACCGGCCGTGGCTCAGGCTTATCAGAAAAAGAACTCTACGATCCTTATTGGGCAAGGGAAAAAACCGCCGAACATGCGGCAAACTTTATGTTTAATCGGGAATATCAGGTACAACATCTGTACCAGATTATGCAACGTCCCCCGATTATTTTATCCCCCTATGATGCCGAATTATTTGGTCATTGGTGGTATGAAGGGCCCTGGTTTTTAGATTATATCTATCGCAAAACCTGGTTCGACCAAAACACCTATGCCATGACCCATTTATCCGATTACTTAAATGCCTATCCTACCCAACAAGTGTGTCGTCCAGCTCAGTCAAGTTGGGGGTATAAAGGCTTTCATGAATATTGGTTGAATGAAACCAATAGTTGGATTTATCCCCATTTACACAAGACTGCCGATCGCATGGTAGAACTGAGTATACGCGAAGGAGGCGATCGCCTAGAAGAAAGAGCCATTAACCAATGTGCCAGGGAACTCCTCTTAGCGCAATCCTCTGATTGGGCGTTTATCATGCGAAGCGGAACCATGGTTCCCTATGCCAACCGGCGCACCAAATCCCACTTAATGCGCTTTAATAAACTCTATGACGATGTAATCGCCGGAACCGTTGATAGCGGTTGGCTCGAAAAAGTCGAGCATATGGACAATATATTTCCCAACATCGATTACCGAGTGTATCGACCGAGGTAGAAAAAGTCCCCCTTATTTAAGCAGGGGGATCGAGAATTTTTAATTCATATGAGGCGTTAAAATGACTCATTTGACTCTAGACCTAGAAACCGTCAACTTGACGGATGATCAATATTATCAGTTGTGCATCAAAAATAAGCATCTTCGCTTGGAATGTAATGCTCATGGAGATTTAGTGATTATGCCTCCCGCAGGTGATGAAACCAGTAATCGTAATGCGGGAATCACCGCTCAACTGTGGTTATGGAATGAAGACCAAGAATTAGGTGTAGTCTTTGACTCTTCAGCCGGTTTTACCTTGCCGAACGGGGCAAAACGATCTCCCGATACCTCTTGGATTCCCCTAGAAAAATGGGAAAAAATCCCGTCAGAAGAACGGGAAAAATTTAGTAAGATTTGTCCTGATTTTGTCGTCGAGTTAATGTCCCCCAGCGATTCATTGAAAACGACCCAAGAAAAAATGCAAGAATATTTGCATAATGGAGCCAAATTGGGTTGGCTGATCGATCGCAAGCAAAAACGAGTAGAGATTTATCGACCCGATCGCGATGTAGAAACCTTAGACCATCCTTCTGAGTTGTCAGGAGAAACTGTATTACCCGGATTTGTCTTGAAATTAGCCAAAATTTGGTAAATCCCTATTCCCCCATCAAACCATCATCTTCAGTTCATCAGAAGCCTGATTGAGTTGCTCCGTTTCCTGGCGGGTTTGGCGAATGGCAACAACCACCTGTTGAGCGCTATGATTGAGGTCATTCATGGTTTTGACAATATCTTGAACAGCGATCGCCTGTTGTTGGATATTCAGAGCAATCTGCTGATTACTAATCACCATATTATTCACCGCTTCCGTCACCCCCGAAAACGCTTGAGAGGATTGTTTGGCAATCGTCAGACTCGCTTGTACCCGTTCCGTTCCCTCCCCCGTCGCTTTAGCAGTAGCTTCTACCGCGCTTTGAATTTCGATCACCAAATGGTTGATTTTATCCGCAGAAGTCTTACTCTGATCCGCCAACTTCCGAATTTCCGCCGCCACCACTGCAAACCCCTTACCCGACTCTCCTGCTCGCACCGCTTCCACCGATGCATTCAAAGCCAACATATTCGTCTGATTCGCAATATTACTCACCACTTGGGAAATCGTCCCAATTTGATTATTTTGCTCCCTTAAGCGGGACATTTGAGTGGCTATTTTCTCCACCTTCTGTTGAACTTCGATCATCCCTTGCAACGTTTCCTCCACCGCTTGATTCCCAGTTTCTGCCACCGTTAAAGCTTCTTGTGCTGCCACAGATGCATTTTTAGCTTGATAGGTACAGTTTTGGGAAGAAACCCCCAACTCTTCCACCGTTGTCGTCGTTGAATTCACCGATCGCGCCTGAGTATTGACCGTTTCTTCTTGTTCAGTTACCGTATGCAAAATCTCTAGAGTCGATTGGGTAATGAGATTAGACGTTCGATGAATTGAACGAGAAATACCCTGAGCAATTAAGCCCACAAAAACAGCCGCCAGTCCTCCCAAACCAATGGATAATAAAAGGAGTCCATTTAACAACAAACCTAAAGAGTCGTCAATTAATTCTTGTTCAGAAACGACTAAACTTTCATACATATTATGAAGATTTGTATTAATTTGCTTGAAGTTTTCATGAATCAGTTTCCCACTCTGGTTAATAAACAGTGAGGTGGCTTGTCCCCGTTGTTGCTGTTGGACTAAATTTGCCATCTGATTGCTAATTTGGTCATAGTTAGCAATTTGTTCACTGACTTCTTTCACGTTCTGTTTGAGTTGACTAATTTGGCTCCATTCTGTATCACTGAACCGGGATTGAAACGGTTCTATATTCTGATAAATGATCTCTAAGTCATTCAGGGTTTGCTCAAAAAAACGTTCCCCTTCTCGATCGTAGTCTAAAAAAAATGGTTCTGGTTGGATCAAATAACCTCTGATCGCGTTAGACATTTGTAAATGAGCGATTTGTAGATGATGAACCTTGTCCGTCAAATCAGACGAAAAATTAAGTCTTTGGAAATTAACAGCGATTTGCTGTGCAACCCCCGATCCCCACAATGTTGCAATGATTAAGGCAGCTACCGGAAGCAAATACCCTAATAAAATTTTGTGTTGTACTTTGAGCCGATTCGATTTCTGCTTCATGGGGAGGACTCCTGTAGATAAGATTTAGAGAGGTCTGGATAAAAGTTTCTCACGACTGGCTTGAAGATGCATAGGAGAAACAGAATCAGCCGGATTTTTCTTCAAGACTTCCTGAAAACAGTTTATAGCCGATTGAAATTCTTGTTGATTGAGCGCTTGTAGGCCTTGTTCAAATAGATCTTTGGTTTGGACAATTTCCGGGTCTAAGATTTGGGTTTTTGTGCCTAGAATTTCGTATAAATAAATTCCTTGTTGTTTGCCGCGAGGAATGGCAAAATCGATGCAGCGCAGGAGAAAATAATCGGGATCGGGATACTGTTGCTGTATGGCATCAATTACGGCTTTACTGGCGATCGCCGGGCAACCGTAGACTTTTGTCAATCCCTCAATCCGTGCTGCTGTATTCACCACATCCCCAATCACCGTAGAATCCATACGGTTATTGCCTCCCAGAGTCCCCACAATGCCCACTCCTGTATGCAAACCAATCCCGATTTGAATTGGCTCTTGCAGTCCCAAAACTTGACGATTTTGGTTAAACTCCTGCAACCGTTGACGCATCATCACTGCGGCTTTCAGCGCATCGCTACTATGGTGATGGGGGCGATCGAACACGGCCATAATCGCATCGCCTAGAAACTTATCAATAAACCCCTGATGGCTAGAAATGGCTTCACTCATCTGAGTAAAAAACACATTTAACCAAGCAAAAGTTTGTTGAGCAGCTTGGTTTTCCGCAATTTGAGTAAAATCGCGAATATCACAAAACAAAATCGTTAACTCTTCTTCTGTCCCATTCCCCAATTGAATCGAGTCTAACCCCTGGGGCGCAATGCGTCGCAAATATTGTTCTGGGACAAATAAATGAAACTTTTCCGAGAGATTCTCATTAATATTCCAAGCGGCTGACAACTGTTTTTGATTGCGTTCTTTGTTTTCTTGGTTAGCCTTATTTTGACGCAACTGGGACAAGCGTAAAATACTCGATATCTTTGTTAACAATAGCTCCGTATCAATGGGCTTGGTAATATAATCATCCCCCATCAAGTCCAGCGCCCTTAACCGAGAATCATCATCATCAAGGGCAGTCAAAAAAATAATCGGAACCCCTTGCAGAACTTCATCCTCGCGCAATCGACGACAGACTTCATACCCATCCATCCCCGGCATCATAATATCTAACAGAATCAAATCCGGATGCATCTGAGCCGCTAAACTCAAGGCCTGCTCGCCGGAACTCGCTGTTTGGATTTGATAGCCTTCGAGATCGAGTAACTCTTCCAGGAAAAAAATATTACTCGGATCGTCATCGACAATCAAAATGTGTTGAACAGGATTTTGCATCTGTTAGTTCCCAACCTGCCGCGCCAGAATTCTGTTGCAGCCTAGTAAATGCGATGCCCCCAACTGGTGGATCAGCTTCTGACTGAGGAAACTAACCCCTCCTACTCTTAATTATTAACGATCCATTCTCTACAATCAACAATTACAGCACTCCCATTACTCATTACTCATTACTCCTTGTGCTGAACCTGGTGAATCATGTCCACTACCTCCTCAAACTCCAGAGGTTTACTCAAATAGCCATCCGCTCCCGCTTGCAGACACTGCTCGCGATCGCCAGCCATTGCCATCGCTGTCACCACAATTACCGGAACCTCTTTCCACAGGGGATGGGCCTTCAAGCGCCGCACCAACTCCAAACCATCCACTTCTGGCAACTGTACATCCATCAAGATTAATTCGGGTAAATTTTGCTGCGTCACCAACGAAGACTCAATGGTATGTACCATCATTTGACCATCACTAATCAACTCCACGCTGTAGCCTTCCAACTCCAGGATCTCAGAAATCAAGGCTTGATTATAGGGTTGGTCTTCTACAACTAACACTCGCTTCCCATTCACAGCTTTAGGAGGATCGCCCACCGGATGTGCATTGTGTTCCGAGTCGCTATCTTCCGTATATAAACGACTCATCCCTGTCAGGGGTAACCAGACGCGAAATATACTGCCTTTTCCCTCTTGAGACTCAAAAGAGAGAGTTCCGCCATGGAGTTCAGCCAGTCGCTTAGTCAGGGAAAGACCTAAACCGGTTCCTTCATGACGACGGGTTAAAGACGAGTCAATTTGTTGAAAGGGACGGAAGAGGAGATGCTGTCGATCTTCAGGAATACCAATGCCCGTATCTTGGACTTCTAGACACAGATAGGGGGTACTCTGGTTAATGGGAGAGCGATCGCAGCGATGTTCTTGAGCCAATTCTTGCCCATAACCTAATCGACCCTTGAGTTTAATTTCCCCCTTTTCTGGGGTAAACTTCACTGCATTCGAGAGCAAGTTGACCAAAATTTGGCGGATACGCCGTTCATCGAGCAAAGCCTGATCTAAGCGATAATCCAGTTCTAGGGAAAGAATTTGCCGTTTTTTATCCGCACGGGGTTGGATCATCTTTAGGCAATCTGTACAGAGCTGATGAATTTCCAAAATTTGGAGATCCAGTTCTGTCTTACCCGCCTCTATTTTCGATAAGTCCAGGATTTCATTAATCAGAGAGAGCAAATGTTTCCCGCTAGAGGCGATCGCCTTCACATGATTTTGTTGCCGCTCATTCAGTTGACCAGAGCGCTGCCGCAGCAATAAATCCGAGAAGCCTAAAATACTATTGAGCGGCGTTCGCAATTCGTGGGACATCGAAGCCAGAAACTCCGATTTCAGTTGCGATGCTCGTTCTAAATCTTGATTAATTTCATGCAGTTTTTCTTGTGCTGTTGCCCGTTCAATGGCCACCCCCAACGTCCGACAGGCTGCTTTGAGCATATCCTGTTGGGGAGACATTTGAAGTTCATGCAGATTCTTTGATTCTAAGGTTAACACCCCAATTACCCGACCATCAGAGGTGGGAATGGGAAAAATCCCCACTTGGCGAATTGCTGGATTGCGGAAAATTTCTAGGGCTTGGGGATGGTGACAGTAGTCTTGAATAAATAAAGGTTCTCCAGTCCGCACGACTTCCCAGAGCAGACCTTGACCTTGGGGAACCCCTTGTTGTAACAAAGATTCCATTTCTGTGACCACGGGTTCACCGCAACTGGCGATAAACTGACCGGCAATATTATTGGTTAAGGGGCCGGCCAGTTGTTCTTCTCCTTCCCCGCTAATCACTTTTATGTCCCCAAAAGCCGAGTCCATGGTTTCTACTAGGTAATTGAGGGCATATTTACCCATTTCTTTCAGAGATACTGAGGTTTGCAGCCGTTCATTGAGACCGAGCAGGAATCGTAGACGCTTGACCTCTGCATTTAAGCTCGATTGCATCAGAGCCGCATGTTTGAGGGCTTGGCGATCGCCCGTTACATCGCGGAAAATCAGTAACCTTCCTTGATTTGAGGTAATAGTCGTTGAGATTTCTAGATGAATGCCATTGGACTGTTCCACTTCAATGGCTCCATTAGTTGCTGCTGCGCTGATGAGTCTCGATTTGAGTTCTTGGCATTGCTCTACAGTCCAGTATCCTTGCTGGATCAGGTTACTAATGACTGTTTCCAGATGGGGTTGTTTTTGGAGAGATTGGGGATCGACTTCCCACAGTTGAGCCAGTTTTTGGTTAAACAAGACCAAATGATGGGAAGCGTCAAATAGGGCGATCGCATTGTCCACTTGGGACAAAATTAATTCCTGTTCTTCTTGGAGACGCTTTAGATCCATAGGGTTGGGTTTTGGGGCAACGGGTTTGGGAGATACAAGCATGGTATTTTCTACCCAATGTACTCAACTGATGCTATACATATTCACATAATTTAACATTTTCTTGGGTGAGGGCAATCTAGGGGCGATCGCGATCTCGATCACACCCATAGTTTTACAAAACTTCATAAAACCATAAACTTAGCAACTAAAATTAGTGATTTTTTATATCAATTCCCTAAAAATTTAAGAAAACATCAATACCAAATTAAACAACCAAAAGCTTGTCAAAAAAGGCTTAATAAAATTTACTGAAAATCTTTATAAAATTTTGGAATTTTTATCTCATTAAGCGCTTCAATAGAAACTATAAGAGAACCCAACATTCAACACAGACGTATGCAATCTTCAGTCGCCCCTCCCACCTCAGACCCAAAAAACACCGCCTCTAAACCTGCGGCCAAAGACAAACGCTTCAAAGCCCTAGATGTGACCATGAAGCGCAATCAATATCGCCAAGATGCCCTGATTGAAATTCTGCACAAAGCCCAAGGAGCCTTTGGTTATCTCGAAGAAGAAGTCCTAGAATACATCGCCCGCAGTCTCAAACTCCCCCTGAGTCGAGTCTACGGAGTCGCCACCTTCTACCATCTCTTCTCCCTCAAACCCTCTGGCGCTCATACCTGCGTCGTGTGCATGGGAACCGCCTGCTACGTCAAAGGAGGAGACAAAGTATTAGCCGCCCTAGAAGACCATACCGGCGTTCATTCCGGAGAAACCACCCCCGATGGTCAAGTTTCCTTGGTTACCGCCCGGTGTATCGGAGCCTGCGGCATCGCTCCAGCCGTAGTCTTCGATGGTCAAGTCGCTCCCCAACAAACCCCAGAATCCGTGATTGAGCGGATCAAAGGCTGGCAAGAGTAGAGGGATGGGGAGATAGGGGGATGGGGAGATAGGGGGATAGGGGGATAGGGAGATGGGGAGGATGGAAACTATTCCCTCTTGCCTCTTGCCTTTTGCCTCTTGCCCCTCGCCTTTTGCCCCTTGCCCCTTGCCTACTCCCTCACAAAAACCAATTACGGAGAACATCATATGGAATTTAGCGAACTGCAAGAACTCGCCGAACAAGAGAAACAAGCCCAGAAACCCACCAGAGTCCATTGTTGTACCTCAACGGGATGCCAAGCCGCGCAATCTTTAGCCGTTAAAAAAGGCATGGAACAAGCCGTTAAAGACCAAGGCTTAGAAGAGGAGGTGCAGATTGTTGGCGTAGGCTGCATGGGATTTTGCGGTCAAGGGCCCATTGTTCAGATCGATTCAGAAAACTCAGAAGCAGCCGATGGACTTTACTACGAAAAAGTCACCCCAGAGCAGAGCCACTCCATTATCGAAGGCTTAAAAGGAGGAGCTGTGACCGCCCATCAAGGCGATCCCAATCATCCTTTCTTTAGTCGTCAATTCCCAATTGTGCGGGAATATAGCGGTAAAATCGACCCCGAAAAAATTGGGGATTACCTCGCCATGGGCGGCTATCAGTCCCTGTATCATGCCGTCTACGAAATGTCTCCAGAAGACGTGATCGCAGAGATTACCAAAGCGGGACTGCGGGGACGGGGGGGAGCCGGTTATCCCACCGGCTTAAAGTGGGCCACGATCGCCAAAATGCCCCCCGGCCAAAAATACGTCATCTGTAACGCTGATGAAGGCGATCCAGGAGCATTCATGGATCGCTCAGTTTTAGAGAGCGACCCCCATCGTATTTTAGAAGGAATGGCGATCGCCGGATACGCCGTCGGAGCCAACCAAGGCTACATCTACGTCCGCGCCGAATATCCCCTCGCCATCAGCCGCCTAGAAAAAGCCATCCGACAAGCCAAACGCCAAGGCTTCCTCGGCTCCGGCATCCTCGGTTCATCCATAGACTTTAACATCGACATCCGCGTAGGCGCTGGAGCCTTTGTTTGTGGAGAAGAAACCGCCCTCATCGCCTCCATCGACGGCGGACGCGGTGTCCCCCGTCCCCGTCCCCCCTATCCCGCCGTTTCCGGACTCTGGGAAAAACCCACCCTCATTAACAACGTCGAAACCCTAGGGAACATCGCCCCCATTATCCGCAACGGTGCAGACTGGTTTGCCGGGATTGGCACAGAAAAGAGCAAAGGAACCAAAATCTTCTCCCTCACCGGCAAAGTGTGCAACAACGGCTTAATTGAAGTTCCCATGGGGATTACCTTACGGGAAATTGTCGAAGTCATGGGTGGTGGAGTGCCCGATGGCGGCCAAGTGAAAGCCGTGCAAACCGGCGGCCCCTCTGGCGGTTGTATTCCCGCCGAATATATGGATACCCCGGTAGACTACGACTCCCTAACTAAACTCGGTTCCATGATGGGTTCAGGAGGGATGGTCGTCATGGATGACTCGACTAACATGGTACAAGTCGCCCAGTTCTACATGGAATTTTGTCAGGAAGAGTCCTGTGGTAAATGCATTCCCTGCCGCACCGGAACCGTGCAAATGCACGAACTGTTAACCAAAGTGATTAAAGGAAAAGCCAAACCTGAAGACCTGGAAAAACTCGAACAGCTCTGTCAGATGGTGCGGGTAACCAGCTTATGCGGGTTAGGCATGAGTGCGCCCAACCCCGTTTTGAGTACCTTGCGCTATTTCAAATCTGAGTATGAGGAATTCTTAGCCCTGACCCATTGAGGAATGTATAGATCCCCCCAACCCCCCTTAAAAAGGGGGGCAGTAGAGAAAGTCCTGTAAGTCTCAATTAACCAATTCCCTGTTGCCTCATTAAGGAGTGAAATTAGTTTATGTTTTGCGAACAATGCGAACAAACCGCCAGTGGTCAAGGATGTCACCAATGGGGCGCTTGTGGGAAAAGTCCAGCCGTCAATGGCGTGCAAGATCTGTTGGTGTATTGTCTGAGAAGCTTGGCTCCCGTTGCTCTCAAAGCGAAAGAGTTAGGATTATCGACCCTAGAAGTCGATCGCTTTACCTGTGAAGCGCTGTTTACTACCATGACGAATGTCAACTTTGACAAACGCTATTTTGCCAATTTAATCCGTCATGCGATCGCCCTGCGGGAAGACCTCAAAGATCAAATTGCCCAATCTACAAGCGTTGAGTGGCCCGAAATTGCCGAATATCAACCCGACTTTACCGAGAGCTTAGTCGAACAAGGAGAAAACCTCACCGCTCGCTTGCTAGAGTCCGCCAAAGGCAACCCCGATATCTTTGCCCTCAAACTCCTGGTACTCTACGGAGCCAAAGGGATGGCCTCCTATGCCTTCCACGCCTACGAACTCGGTCAAGAAGACCCAGAAGTTTACCAGTTTTGCCATCAAGCCTTACATGCGATCGATCGCGATAACTTGAGTTTAGAGGAGTGGGTAGCCCTAGCCCTGAAAGTAGGAGAAATGAACCTCAAAGCCATGGCTTGCTTAGATGCCGGTCATACCCAAACCTACGGTCATCCGGTTCCCACGACTGTTCCGCTCAACTCCAAACCGGGTCAAGCGATCCTAGTTTCCGGTCACGACATTAAGCAACTGGCGGCACTACTGGAACAAACCTTAGACAGTGGTATTACCGTTTATACCCATGGCGAACTGCTCCCGGCCCATGGCTATCCCCAGCTCAAAGAGCGATATCCCCATCTGTACGGTCACTATGGCACAGCCTGGCAAAATCAAACCCGCGACTTTGCCAAATTCCCCGGCCCGGTGGTCATTACCACCAACTGCCTGATGCCTCCCCATGAAACCTATGAGGAACATCTGTATACTGTCGGCCCGGTAGGTTTTCCTGGCATTATCCATTTACCTACCATCGATGACACGGTGGACTATAGTTTGGTGATTTCCAGAGCCAAAACCATGAAAGGCTTTACGGAAGAAACTGAACCGCGTCAGGTGATGACGGGATTTGCTCGCAATGCCGTCTTAAGCGTGAGTGACACCATCATTGATGCAGTGAAACAGGGCAAAATTCGCCATTTCTTCCTGGTGGGGGGTTGTGACGGGGCGAAACCCGATCGCAACTACTATACGGAATTTGTGGAACAAGTGCCCCAAGATTGTGTGGTGATGACCCTCGCTTGTGGCAAATTCCGCTTCTTTGACCAGCAACTGGGAACCATTGGCGATATTCCCCGCTTATTGGATGTGGGCCAATGTAATGATGCCTATTCTGCCATTCAAATTGCCTTGGGACTGGCGAATGCTTTTGAGATGGATGTGAATCAACTGCCCTTATCTATGGTGTTGTCTTGGTACGAGCAAAAGGCGATCGCCGTCTTACTGACTTTACTCTATTTGGGAATTAAGGACATCCGCCTAGGGCCCACCCTACCCGCGTTCTTGACTCCCAATGTGTTTAAGTTGCTTGCGGATACCTATAACCTGCAACCCATTTCTACCCCAGAGGCAGATCTGGCAGCCTGTTTAGCAGGGTAGGGGGATGGGGGGATGGGGAGACACGGGGATCAACAGATTACCTATTCCCCATTCCCCATTCCCCATTCCCTATTACCCATGCCCTAATTTTGGAGAATACTATGTCTGTAAAAACCCTAACCATTGATGGAATTGATGTGGCCATTGAAGAAGGTTCAACCCTTCTTGATGCAGCCAAAGAAGCAGGGGTTGAGATCCCGACCCTATGTCATTTAGAAGGAGTTTCGGATGTGGGCGCTTGTCGCCTCTGCTTGGTGGAAGTGAAAGGGATTCCTAAGTTACTTCCCGCTTGCGTGACTGAAGTCTCTGAAGGCATGGAGGTCAATACGCAAACCGACACCCTGAAAGAGTATCGGCGCATGACCGTTGAGTTGCTGTTTGCAGAAGGCAATCATATGTGTGCTTTTTGTGTCGCTAATGGCAACTGTGAACTTCAGGATGTGGCGATCGCCGTCGGTATGGATCATTCCCGCTTTGAGTATCGCTTCCCCAACCGCGAGGTGGATATCTCCCATTCCCTATTTGGTATCGATCACAACCGGTGTATTCTCTGTACTCGTTGCGTGCGAGTCTGCGATCAGATAGAAGGGGCCCATGTCTGGGATGTTTCTGGACGGGGAGGTACAGCTAAAATCATCTCTGGTTTAAATCAACCTTGGGGTGAAGTGAATGCTTGCACCTCCTGTGGTAAATGTGTCAATACTTGTCCTACGGGGTCAATTTTCCGCAAGGGAACGACTACCGCAGAGAAAGAAAGCGATCGCGAGAAACTAGAGTTCCTAGTCAACGCTCGCACTAAACACCAATGGACAAGATAGGTTCAATTAAAAATTAAAAATTAAAAATTAAAAATGATTGAACCTTGTGCAAGTTCCTCGGTTGGTGAGTGTGGATTCGAGTAAATTACAGGAGAGAAGAACATGGCAAAGATTAGAATGGCAACGGTTTGGCTGGCAGGATGTTCGGGCTGCCATATGTCCTTTTTGGACTTAGATGAATTCCTATTTGATATCGCTGAAAAAGTCGATATTGTTTATTCCCCCGTTGGCTCAGATATTAAGGAATATCCAGAAAATGTAGATGTCTGTTTAGTCGAAGGAGCGATCGCCAATGAGGAAAACCTAGAACTCGCCCTCAAAGTGCGCGAAAGAACCAAGATGGTGATTTCCTTTGGAGATTGTGCCGTTACCGCCAATGTTCCTGCCATGCGGAATATGTTAGGGGGGACGGAACCGGTACTGAAGCGCTGTTATTTGGAATTGGGAGATACTACCCCCCAACTGCCCAATGAACCCGGAATTGTGCCAGTATTACTCGATCAAGTCCGCCCCCTCCATGAAATGGTTAAAGTGGATTTGTTTATTCCCGGATGTCCTCCTCCTGCCGATCGCATCAAAGCGGCGATCGCACCTTTATTAGAAGGGAAAACTCCAGTCATGGAAGGACGGGAAATGCTGAAATTTGGCTAAACCATCCCAAAAGCTCGATCCCCCCAACCCCCCTTAAAAAAGGGGGGCAGTCAAAAAAGTCCCCCTTATTAAGGGGGATTTAGGGGGATCATTTATAGACCAACCCAAAACCCTGTAGGGGCGGGTTAATCCAGATTTAGGCATCCCACCCAGGTTTGAAGTAAACCCGCCCTAACCCCATTCATCCCCACCCCAAACTCAGAAAAAGGAGAACACCAAAAATGAGTAAAAAAGTCGTTATCGATCCCGTAACCCGTATTGAAGGTCATGCCAAAATATCCATCTTCTTAGATGATGCCGGAGAAGTAGAAAACGCTCAATTTCATGTGGTCGAATTTCGCGGATTTGAGAAATTCTGTGAAGGCAGACCCATGTTTGAAATGGCGGGAATTACGGCGCGAATTTGTGGTATTTGTCCCGTGAGTCACCTGTTAGCCTCCGCAAAAACAGGGGATAAAATATTAGCCGTACAAGTGCCTCCAGCCGGTGAAAAACTGCGACGGATGATGAACTTGGCCCAGCTAACCCAATCCCATGCCCTGAGCTTTTTCCATCTCAGTAGCCCCGATTTCCTCTTGGGTTGGGAGAGCGATCCAGCGACTCGAAATGTATTCGGTTTAATGGCAGCCGATCCCGATTTGGCGCGGGAAGGGATTCGCCTGCGGCAGTTTGGACAAAATATCATTGAACTGTTAGGGGCGAGAAAAATTCACTCGGCTTGGGCAGTTCCGGGTGGGGTGCGATCGCCTCTTTCGGAAGAAGGTCGCGCTTGGATCAAAGACCGCCTACCGGAGTCTCGCACCGTCACAGAGAAAGCTTTGAGTTTGTTTAAGCGCCTATTGGATAGCGAGTTAACCACAGAAGCAGAAGTTTTTGGTAAGTTCTCCTCCCTGTTTATGGGCTTAGTTGGGGCTGATGGCAGTTGGGAGCATTATGGCGGCCATCTGCGCTTTATTGACAGTGAGGGCAATATCGTTGCTGATAATTTGAGCGAGGATGATTATCAAGACTTTATCGGCGAAGCGGTGGAAAATTGGTCTTATCTGAAATTCCCCTATTACAAACCCCTGGGATATCCCGATGGTATTTATCGGGTTGGGCCTTTGGCAAGGTTGAATGTGTGCGATCGCGTGGGAACGCCGAATGCTGACCGAGAATTGCAAGAAATGCGCGATCGCGCCGGTGGACGAGTTGCCACATCTTCCTTCTATTACCACTATGCTCGCTTGATTGAAATTCTCGCTTGTCTGGAAAAACTCGAAGAATTAGTTGACGATCCTGATATCGTTTCTTCTCGCTGTCGTGCCACGGGAGGCATTAATAAACTCGAAGGAGTCGGAGTCAGTGAAGCGCCCAGAGGAACCCTTTTTCATCACTATAAAGTGAATGAACAGGGCTTAATTGAGAAGGTTAATCTGATTATTGCCACCGGTCAAAATAACCTGGCGATGAACAAAACCGTAACTCAAATTGCCAAACATTATATCCATGGCAATGAGATCCCCGAAGCCATGCTCAACCGCACAGAAGCCGGTATTCGTGCCTACGATCCCTGTCTGAGCTGCTCTACCCATGCGATCGGTCAAATGCCCTTGCATCTAGAGTTAGTCCGACCCGATGGTAGCATTGCCCACCGGCTTTATCGCGATTAAATTCTAGCGCTGGTCAGAAACCGAGTTTCTCTTGTCTGTTATTCGATCGCGGGGGGTGTGCCCTCTCCCTATATCCCTCTCCCACAGGAGAAGCGCCGTCCTGAGCGCAGCAGAAGGAGGGGTAGGGGGATGAGGGCAATATTTTTGGTAAATTGAGAAGCGCATAACCTACGGAGCAGCCGTTATGGGTGAGTCATTACCAACCAAGAAACCAAAACCAGCGATCGCCTGGACGATCTCGATACTCTGGCTGATCGCCATCGGCTTCATTGCCGTACTCTGGAACTTGGGCAATATGGGTTTAGTGGATGAAACCGAACCCCTGTTTGCTGAAGCAGCGCGGCAAATGACCGTTACGGGAGATTGGATCACGCCCTATTTTAATGGTGAAACCCGGTTTGATAAGCCGCCCCTGATCTATTGGTTAATGGCACTCTCTTATCAGGCGATCGCCGTCAACCCTTGGGCAGTGCGCCTCCCTTCCGCTCTAGCTGCCCTATTCCTGAGCGGGTTTGGATTCTACACCCTGCGCCGCTTCGGTCGTTCCCCAGGACAAACCCAACCCTTTTGGATCGCCGGTTGCATTGGCGGAACCCTGATCGTACTTAATGTGCAAACCATTGCCTGGGCGCGGATGGGAGTCTCGGACATGCTCCTGAGTGCCTGCATGGGTTCGGCTCTGTTTGCCTTCTTCTTTGCCTACGCCACCCCAGAACAGCCCGCTAAACGAAACTGGTATCAAGCCTTTTATATCTTCTCCGCTCTAGCAGTCCTCACCAAAGGCCCTGTGGGTATCGTCTTGCCCGGCTTAATCATTCTCTGCTTTTTAGCCTATATGGGCAACCTGAAACTCGTCTTAGGGGAAATGAACCTGAAGATGGGTTTACTGCTGTTTTTTGGCTTGACACTCCCTTGGTATATCCTGGTGACTTGGGCGAATGGTTGGGACTTTATCAACTCGTTCTTTGGCTATCACAACATCGAGCGCTTTACGAGTGTTGTGAATAATCACTCTGCTCCCTGGTATTTCTACATTCCCACGATTTTTGTGGGCTTTTTCCCTTGGTCGGTTTATCTGCCGGTGGCACTGTTCAAAACCCGATTTTGGCAGCGTCGCGCCTGGTTACGGCAACCTCGCAGTCACCATTTACCGATCTTTGCGTTCTTCTGGTTAATCTGTATTTTTGGCTTCTTTACCATTGCTGTCACGAAACTGCCTAGCTATGTTCTTCCCCTGATGCCCGCTTGTGGTATTCTCGTGGCTCTGGTTTGGAGCGAACCGGCAGCCGGAAACCCGAAAGCCTCCAATCCTGGGCTATTCTGGAGTGGTGTAGCCAATATTATCCTGTGTTTGGCGATCGCCGCGATCGCACCCTTCACGGTTCCCTTATTAGGTCATGATGCTGCTATGCCCAATTTGGGCATCACGTTGCAAGAGTCTGGCTTGCTCTGGCAAACTGCGGGACATTATGCGATTTTGGCGATCGCCCTGGCGATCGCCCTACTGGGGAAATGGTGGCGCGGTTTATGGACGGTTAATGCGATCGCCTTTGCCGCCTTTATGATCCTCCTGGTGACTCCCATTACTGCGATCGTCGATCAACAGCGACAACTTCCCCTACGGGAACTCGCCCAAACCGTCACCGAAATCCGACAACCGACCGAACCCCTCGTGATGATCGGTTTTTGGAAACCCAGCCTCACCTTTTATACCCAAAATACCGTTATTTACGGTCATCATTCCCAACAATCCCTCGTTACCCTTGGCCAACTGATCCAAGACCCGGAAACTCCCGACACCCTGCTCATTTTAGGAGAGGTCAAAACCTTCAACAGCATGAAATTTACACCCGAACAGTATCAAATTCTAGACCAACAAGGGGTCTATCAACTGGTGCGAATTAGTAAAGCCGAAGTGATTAATACCCTCAATAAGAATATCCAAAATGCCAGCGTCTTAATGGCTAATTAAGATAGCCAGAATATTCTCTTTATATGTTATGGTAATAAGGACTAATTTTTAAAAAAACCTAGTAAAAATGGTTGCCGTAATATCAGAACATATTCAGATTCTCCCTGGACTCTGTGGTGGCCAGCCTCATATTGCTGGTCACCGGATAAAAGTCCAAGATATTGTAATTTGGCATGATGATATGGGCATGAGTCCTGATGAGATTGTCTATCATTATCCGTCAATTACTTTAGCTGATGTCTATGCCGCTTTGACCTATTATCACGATCATCGCGAAGAAATTAGGCAACAAATTCGCTCAGATCAAGCATGGGTTCGCCAAATACAAGAGCAGAATCCCTCAGTCCTGAAAGAAAAATTAAAGAATCGTAATGCCCCAGGAAATTCAGTTTCATTTGGATGAAAATGTTAGTTATGCAGTGGCTGAAGGTCTACGACGGCGAGGAATTGATGTAACGACTTCACCCCAAGCTGAACTCATGGGTTGTTCAGATGAGGAGCATATTGCTTTTGCAGTGAAACAAGATCGAGTTATTTTCACTCAAGATGCAGATTTTTTGCGGCTTGATAGAGCAGGAATAAATCATAAAGGAATTGTGTACTGCCAACAAAATAGTCGTTCTATTGGTGAAATCGTGCGTAGTTTGATTTTAATTTGGGAGTATTTAGATACAGAAGATATAGATGGAAAAGTTGAATTTATTTGACGCTGTGCAAATAAAACCTCCACCGTCATTTTATGATTGCCTATGATAAAGGACAATGATGTGCGAAGGTAGGCGAATGGGTCAGCAGAGAACAACACACATAAGCCGATGGATGAGTCGGGCGCTCTTAAGTATAATCGCGGTTTTTCTCGTTACTTTGAGCGCTTCTTCTCATACAGCCAAACCCTCCAGTTATGCTCTCAGTCTGGAAGCGCCCTTTAATCAAATCGGGTTTTATCCTACGGTGCAATCGGTCGATTCTCCCTACTATCGCAGCACGGGAGAATGGTTAGGGCGGTTGATTTTGCCCTCTCGTGAAGACTTAGAAACCATTACTCCCACTTCGTCAATTCCCGATTGGACTTGGATTGAGTTGTATCATACGCCACCGGAGGCGAAGGCTTGGGAAGGGAAAACGGTGCGCTTAGAATGGCGGGACGATCCGAGGGTTGCTGAGTATGTAGAAACGGTTACTACGGATGTGCAATTGAGCGATCGCGCCCTAGAAAGCTATCATAACGGCAATGTCATCCCCACCCGTCTCAATAATCGCAGCCAAGTTGGCCCCCTCCAATCCCTGGCCGGAGCGCGTTCCCAAGACGATCTAATCGTCCGTCTCCATGAAGTGAATTTTGTCTCTAATCCTCCAGATTCAGCCGTTTTGCAAATCGCTCTAGAACCGATTCAAGTCACGGGACGCTTTTACGGCTTAGTGAAAATACTTGAACCCCTTCCTTCAACTTGTGCCGAAAATCAGCCTTGTCCTACTGAAAGGTACAGAGTCCAACATTACAATCCAGCCACGGGAAACTTTGACGGCCCGGAGGGACAAGTTCGTATTCCCCAGCAACCCCAGGATAATAATGGTCGCTGGTTATCCACTCCCCAAGGTATCGAAAACTCTCCTGCGGGCAAGAAAGGATGGTATATCTATGGAGCTAGGGACGAACAAGGACAATTTATTGTACAAGGAATTAGGCCGCGATCGCTCCTTGAACTCTATCCCGATCGCATCCTGCTCGGAACCCAAACCAGCCTCGACTATATCCGACACTACAACTGGAAAGACACCCCAGAGCGCAAAGGAACCACCCAAAGTATCCTCCTCTCTCCCAGTGCCACCCGTCCAGAACAAGCCGTGCAATACTGGAACGAAGGAGATTATGCGATCGTCATGCACCTCTTTGGCGGAATTGGTGGCGAAAACGGAGAAACCATCACTGCCGGAACCGTCACCGGTCATTTTGCCTACGGAATTGCCCAAGTTGTCCGCGACCCCTTCACCCAAGAGCTAGAATTTGACATCCTCTATCAGCAAGTATACGCCCACAATCCCAACGCCATTATCTCCGGAACCCACACTTGGACAAACTATATGGGAAATCTGCAACGGGGATGGTTAGGCACTCGCCCCGTTTCCGATGTCCTGATTAAACTCGATGCCTTAACCCAAAACTATAATTTTGACGGTGAAATCATCTCCCCCATCCGCGAATTTTGGATACAACTGCAAATCATGATGGCTCGGTATCGCACCGGAGACGGAACCGGAGTTGCACGAGTCACCCCAGCCACCTCCTGCGTGCAAGATTCCAGCCAAGCCCTCTACATCACCATTGAGCAAATTAAACAACAAATGCTCGATAACCCCAAAATTGTCACCTGGTTACGCGCTCATCCTAACGACCCCCAAACCCAACGTTTATCAGAATTAGTGAAATTAGGAGAAAACCTAGTTAACCTTCTCGCTCCTCAAGGCGTTGTTCGCGAAGATTGGAAACAAAACGCCCAATTTTTATCCGGAGTTAATGCTCGCAATGGATTTATCACCGATCAAGATTTATTCAATGCCCTATTAAGTTGGCAAACCTTACTCCCTCGCCAAGCCTACGATCGCATGGCTAAACTATTCTTAGATCGAGGATCGCAACTATGGTTTTTACGCACCAATCAAGTGGGAGGATGGGACAGCACCATAGAACCGGTTGCCCCTACGGGAATTTTAGGCCAATTTCCCATCCTTTCCACCCTAGCCAGTCGGGTTTTACTCTCCTTAGCTCGGCCCACCTGGCGAGATGGGGGGATCTTAATTTTAATGTTGGGCGGATATGCTTTTATTGCCATAGCATTAACCTGGTTGTATAGCTTTTGGCAATGGCTCAAGGGCGCATCTTTCCGGCAATCTTGGCATCAAGTGGGGGCAGCTTTTTTGAGAACGGGTCAATCTCCACCCAGTTTCTGGAAACGCTTAAAGATTCTGATGATTCCAGTAGCTCTAGAAGAGTTGATTTTCCGGGTGTTGTTGCTTCCCCATCCCACGGACTGGATACCCACTCAAGAAAGGTGGTTATTCGCCTTAGTCAGCCTGATTCTTTATCTGTTTTATCAGGTGCTTAGGATTTGTTTCGGGTCTCAACTCCCCTTAAAACTTGTGCCAGTTGTCTTGCTCTTGAGTGCCACGTTAGGAGCGGTGTGTATTCTCACGTATGATCTAACGGGTTCATTTTGGGTGATTTGGGTGTTGCATGGATTAATTCGACTTAATCCATTTCAGCTCCAGCGCAAAGGGCTATAATTAAAAATCTAGGGAGCCAGCTATAGTCAATTTAAATAAAAATGAGATATTATGTAATATCAAATCTATTTATTTACGCTTGCTGTTCTCTGTAGGGGCGGGTTATATCAAGTTCGCTTATTCATGTCCGCGAAGCGGAAATACCCTAATTAAAAATCCAGGGAGCAAGATGCTCCCACTCCAGTCATATCAAAGAATTCGAGGAGTGCGGGCATCTTGCCCGCTTCTTAACTCCAGTCATATCAAAGAATTCGAGGAGTGCGGGCATCTTGCCCGCTTCTTAACAAATTTTCATGTCCGCTTGCGGAAACCCGCCCTCCCCCCCCACCAGGTCTCTAAAGTACACAGAAAGTAGCAACTATTTAAGGATTTGATATACAGCGCTTTACGCGGTAATGAGGTGCAGTAGTAAAAGATCCCCCCTAACCCCCCTTAATAAGGGGGGAATAAGAAAGTCCCCCTTTTTTAAGGGGGATTTTCCGCAAGCGGACATGAAAGGGGGATCAAAGTGTACCGCATAGCAGAGCCAACTGCTGTAAGTCAAGGTGTAAGGTGGGCAGTGCCTACTTGTTGGTGTCTCACTGTTAATTGAATCAACTATAAAATCTAGGGAGTGAGACGCTCCCACTCCAATAATACAGTCCGCAGGACAAACATCTTGCTCGCTCATTGTTTGCTCTACAAAGGAAAATTTTCCTGTAAGAAAGCTTCAGCCTGAGCGCGGTTTGTGAGTTCTCCATCTAAGGTCATCTCTAGCAGTTGATCCAAAATTACTTTAAATTGACGACCGGGTTTATAGCCCAATTGTTTTAAGTCATTCCCATTCAAAATGGGCTTGACTTGGGCGAATTTCCACAAATATAACCAGATCTTGTGCCGGAGAAGTCGGGGACTTTGTACCATGACTAAAATTAATGTGGGGAAGCGATAGGGCTGGAGAGTATTAACGATTTGGCTGGGGGATTCACAGGTGGGTAAATGGGAGAAAATGTCGATTTTTGCGGTTTCTAAATCCTTGAGGCGTTCGATACTTTCGGCAGGGAGTTGGAAACCGGAAGCAACTGGATAGCGGTATTCGGGGGCAAGATAGGCAATCATGACTTCGAGCAATAATTGCCAAGGGGGGCATAGTCCAGGGGGTTTAAATCGGTGTAAACATCGGTCTACTAAACTCAGTTGTTTCCAGAGTTGGGGAGTGAGTTCTAAGCTGGAGTGAATGCATTTAAGTGCGTCTAAATTTCCGAGCATTTGAATGGCTCTTTGCCAATAGTTGGCTTCTAGGATGTAGTTGAGTTCGTTTTTGAGCCGGGTTTGGAGGGCTGGCGCTCGGTTATTTTCGGCGATAGAGAGATCATACACGCCACTGGCGATCGCATAACGAATATAGCCTTCGGTTTGTCCTTCTAAGCGAAACCCCAACCGCACGGCAAACCGCACAGCGCGATAAATGCGGGTGGGGTCTTCAATAAAGCTATTAGCATGTAATACGCGGATTAACTGGGCTTCTAAGTCTAAAATACCCCCAAAGAAATCTAATACTTCACCAATGCGGGGAGGCGTTAGGCGCAAGGCTAGGGCATTAATGGTGAAGTCACGACGGTATAAATCTTGGCGAATTGAGCTGGCTTCTACCTCCGGATTAGCCGCAGGATAGGGATAAAATTCTGTCCTTGCTGTAGCAATATCAACCCAAAGATTGCCTAATTCTGGGTGTTTATGCCAGAGCAAGGCGGCCGTTTGGAATTGCCCGTGGATTTGCAAGCGAGCGCCCGGATATTTTTGCTGTAGGACTTTGGCTAACTCCACTCCAGCTCCTGGTTGGGCGGCGCGATGGTAGCCATCCACCACTAGATCGACATCCTGAAGGTCAATGGTGGTATCGGCATCTGCGAGGAGTAAATCCCGCACTCCTCCACCCACCAAGTATAAATGCCAACCTCTTTGTTCCGCCGCTAGGGCGGCTTGTCGCAAGACTTCCTGTAAGGTGTAGCTCAAACTCTCCCGTACCATTTGCTTCATGGTTTCTGGCAAATAGCAGGATTTGAGGCGATTGACTTGTATTTGTGACCCGACTTGCTGCCCGGTTTCCTGAAGATGAAATTGGCGCAAGACATCACTACGGGTGACAATTCCTACTAAATTGTCCTCTTCTAATACGGGTAAGCGACCAATATCATAGGTGACCATTAAGGCCTCAATTTCTGGCAGTTGGGTTTCTGGGGTGATGGTTTTCAGATGGGGAGTCATGTAGCCTTTGACGGGAGCATGGGAAAAGCCATGATGGAGGGCAATATCGAGGTCACGACGGGAAATAATGCCGACGAGTTGTCCTTGGGGATTGACAACGGATAATCCGGAGTGACCATAGCGTAATAAAATACGCTGGGCTTGGGCGATCGTTGTTTCTGGTAAGATGGTTCGCACGGGGGAAGACATCAACTCCCGCGCAGTGGGTGCAGTGGGCACTTGCTCTTTGAGGTTTTGCACCAGCTCGGCAAAAATAGGTTCAATGTTGGTTCCTCGCAGGGTGAGGGAGGCAGCTTGAGCATGACCCCCTCCTCCGAGGGGGGCAAACAGGCGCTGGAGATTGAGGGGAGGATGGGAAGAAGAACGACATTTACGACGGGAGCGACCAATGACGGTGAGTCGTTTTTCTGCTCCTACTGGATACCATGTACCGAAGAGTAGGGCATCGGTATGGGTTAATCCCATGAGTTGGGTGGCCACACTGGATAATCCGGGTATAAATTCTGCTGTGGGTAAGAGAACCCAGGATAATTGATAGCCTTGTTGGGTCAGGGTTTGCAGTTGCTCTAGGGCGAGGGTGAGCAGGTCTTGCAGTTGGGGGGATAATCCGGGTTCTACATATTCTCCGATTACGGCTAAACTGGCTCCTTGGGTCATTAACCAGGCTAGGGCGAGGGCATCTCTGGGGGTGCTGGAGTCATAGGTGAGGGAACCGGTATCGACATGAATGCCTAGGGCCATGACGGTGGCTTCTGCGGGGGTGAGTTCTAGGGAGGGCAGGGCTTGCAGACGCTCGACAATGAGGGTGGTGGTTGCGCCGACGGGTTCGAGGATGGAGTGGGTGAGGGGAAGGTCGGTCGGGGTGTCGAGATGATGGTCGTAGAGTTCGATGTGTTGCAGATGGGGTAAGTCGAACCAATCAGAGACGGGCCCGAGGCGATCGCGTTGTTGGGTATCGACTACGATTAAACTGCGGATGTTTTCCACATTCACCGAGCGGCGCTCAATTAAGGCATACTCATCCCGATAGAAGGCTAAGAATTCTCTAACGGTGGGATGACATCCCCCTGTCAGCACCACCTGAGCGCCCGGTTTGAGCCGCGTTAACCCTACTGCTGCCCCTAATGCATCGAAGTCTGCGGTGGTATGGCATAAAATTAAATCCATAACGCTACTTGGTGGTCATGGTATGCACACCATCCCAGGACTCTGGCGGAGGATTATCTAAATACACCTGAGCGCGTTCTAAGTGAATATTAATGGCTTTATCTGTAGGATCAATCATTTGCGCTTGCTCAAAATAGTCGAGTGCCTGGCTAAAGTCCCGATGGATATAGGCAGAGCGCCCTAAATGGTATAACTCTAGAAGCTGTTTCTGCTGGGAGTCTAGAGCTACATCCTTATCACCCAGCACTTGATAGATACTGACGGCTTCATTTTTGCCTTTGACTCGAATTTTATCCAGTTCTCTGACCCAAAGGCGATCGCCACACAACTTATAAGTATTCTCGCTAATAATAATATCACAGCCATATTCCTTCGTCACACCTTCCAAGCGAGCGCTCAAATTCACCCCATCCCCAATCACCGTATAATCCATCCGCTTACGGGAGCCAATATTTCCCGATACCACTTCCCCGGAACTAATACCAATCCCAATGCGAATATGGGGTTGATTTTCCATAAATGTACTATTATTAAAAATCTGCAATCTGCGGCGCATATCTAAAGCCGATTTCACCGCCATCCAGGGATGATTCATTAGGGGAAGCGGCGCACCAAACACTGCCATTAAAGCATCCCCAATAAACTTATCTAAGGTTCCTTTGCAATTGAAGACCGCTTCAACCATTGTTTCAAAATACTGATTGAGTAAGGTCACCACTTCCTGAGCGCCTAAATTCTCCGTTAGGGTTGTATATCCCCGAATATCTGAAAACAAAATCGTCACATCTTTTCGTTCTCCAATCATCAAAGAATCATTATCCAAAGCCATCACCTGATCTACCACATCAGGATTCATATACCGATACATGGTAGTTTTCATTCGCTTCTCTTGACTAATATCTTCTAACACCACCAATCCCCCCCTGACTTGACCACGAGGATTCGTCAGAGGATTAACAGTTAAATTAATGCTGCGCTCCACTTTCCCCACTTCTTCAGCCGGAATTTTAGCTTCTTTGGGATCGTTCCAGGGAATAAAAAAATCGGGATTTTGGGGGTCTTTAATCGCTAAATTAACCCGAATTACATCTGTATTAATCGGATAAATGCCCACTTTCAAATCTTGTTCAGGGATATATTGTTTCGTGCCATTTTTTAAGCTATCTTCAATTCGCATCCTTAAATTTTCAATAGGGACAACTTCCCAAACTTTACGCCCAATCAGTTTAGATTCCCAGAGCTGAATCTGAGCTTTTGTCTCTTCTGAATTCCAATAACAACCGAGTAATTCTAAAGCAGCTTCATTAAGAGTGACGATTGTGCCTTGCATATCTGTGGAGATTACAGCATCTGATAAGCTCTCTAAAATGTCTTTTTGATATTGTTTTTCTAGGAGAACACTTTCAAAGAGTTGGGCATTTTCCAGCGCCATACCAGCCTGAATATTAAAGGCTTGCATGAATTCTTCATCAGAGCTGGTAAAACTTCCCTGTTCTTTATTAATCAGTTGGGTAACACCAATCAATTTTTTGGCCGAATTAAACACGGGCATACATAAAATATTGCGGGTATGATAACCCGATCGCTTATCGGTACTCGGATCGAATCTCGGATCTTCATAGGCATTGGGAATATTTAGGAGTTCTCCGGTCGAAGCCACATAACCCGCAATTCCCTTATTTGTGGGAATCCGGATTTCCATGAGGGTTTTGCCATCCGCTTTAGCAATTTTTGTCCAGAGTTCTTGATTTTCTTTACTGAGTAAAAAGAGGGTGCTGCGGTCAGCTTTCATCAAATCTCGTGCTTGTTCCATCACCGATTTTAAGGTCAATTCCACATCTAAACTTTGACCGAGGGTTTGAGTGGCTTTTAAGAGGGCTTCGGCTCCCCGTTGATTGCGAGCCGCAAGATAAAAGGATTGACAAGTTTCTAGGATAATTCCAATCGATTCGGAAAAATCTTTAAAGATTTCTTCATCCTCAGCCGAAAAGGGTAATCCTCCGGCTTTATTCGAGAGTTGCACCACTGCTACGACTTTCCCTTTACTGCTAGTAATGGGCATACAGAGAAGGCTTTTGGTTTGATAATTGGTTTGTTTATCGAGTTCGGGTTGAAATAGGGGATGATTGGGGGCATCTTCAACATTTAAGCATTGTCCTGTGATGGCCACATGACCCGCCATACCGATATGGAGGGGAAAGCGGATTTCAATGGGCTTTTCGGCATCCGGTTGATTAATTTTTGACCACAACTGCCCTTTATCTTCATTGACTAAGAAAATTAGGGTGCGATCGGCTTGTAAAATTTGCCCAATTTTCAGGGTGAGAGCATCTAGAATCTGTTCCAACATGGCTTCTAGGGCTTCATTGTTGATCAACTCGATCGCCCTTAAAAATTGCTGGAACTCAGCCGTGATAAAATCAAGTAAACAAATAAACTCTTTAACCGGGAGGTCTTTCACCCTTGCGGTTAAAGCCCCCATCATGTTCACTTGAGCAAGAGTAGCCAGAACGCTGCCAGTGTTGGGTAAGGTCATAGGAATGCCAAGCTACGGGATCTAACTTCTTATTGTATGTTAACTAGATTTGTCCATCCCGATCTGCCTCCTCCTGGGATATTCTGATCCAAGAGTATCATAAAGTACGATTTTCATGCTTTAACTGGGGTTTGCGTCACGGGCAGAATGACTCGTACTTCTGTGCCTTGGCCAATTTGGGAAAACAGGCGAATATCCCCGTTATGCTGTTGAATAATTTGATAACTAATGGATAGTCCTAACCCAGTGCCCGAACCGACGGGTTTAGTGGTGAAAAATGGATTGAAGACTTGGGCTTGAATGTCTTGGGGAATGCCAGCTCCGTTATCGGTAATGGTGACTTGCACTTGGCGATCGTTTAAGCAAAAAGTGGAGATGATAATATGGGGAGGCTCAATGTCTTGAGGATTTTGGAGAGCATCAATTGCATTACCGATCAGATGCATCCAGACTTGATTGAGTTGGGCAGGATAGCACTCAATAAGAGGTAAATTTTGATAGTTCTTAGTAACGGTAATTGTCGATTGAAAACGATGGTCTAACATCACGAGGGTACTGTCTAGACCTTCATGAAGATCTACGGTTTTTACGTCAGATTCATCTAAGCGGGAGAAGTTTCTGAGGGAAATTACGAGATTTTTAATCCGTTCCGAGCCTTGCTTCATGGAACCGATCATTTGGGGTAAATCTTGTTCTAGAAAGGGTAAATCAATCTCACAGATATACTGGTCAATTTCTGGATCGGGCTGGGGATAATGTTGTTGATAAAGATGTAATAGTTCTAATAAATCTTGGCTATAGATTTCGGTATGGCGGAGGTTGCCATAAATAAAGTTGACGGGATTATTAATTTCATGGGCGAGTCCAGCGACCATCTGACCTAAGCTGGACATTTTTTCGGTTTGAATGAGTTGGGTTTGGGTCTGTTGCAGTTGGGCTAAGGTTTGGTTGAGTTGTTGGTTTTTAGATTTGAGGCGCTTTTCTGAGTTTTGCAGTTGTTCGGCGATCTGTTGGCGTTGGATAATTTCGATGTTGAGGGTTTGGTTAGTGTTTTCTAGGTGATGATAGGTGTGAATATAATCAAGGATGAGTCCGGTTAAGGGAACAAGATAGGCAATAATTTTGAGAAAGTGAGCGATATTAAAGTGGTTATCGAAGAGGGAAGTCGAACCAAAGGCCATGTGGAGTTGGGTGGCAACATTGGGTAAGGTGCTAATAATGAGGGCGTGGGAAAAGAGGCTCGGATATTGGTGGTAGAAGTGGGGATAAATCCAAAGTCCACCGATGAGAAAGAGGAGTAGGGGAATGAGATCCCAAGGCCGGGTGAAGAGAGCGCCGGGATACATGGTTTCTGGCAGGGTGCTTTGGGTGGCGCAAAGATAGATGATTTGGTAAGCAATGAGACCAAAGATGAGGCTCAATATGATGACAATGGGGAATTTACGTTGCCAGCGTTGGGCTGTGGGAAGGAGCAATAGGCAGACTCCGATTAGGGTAATGATGGCGTTGAATAGGCGGCAGATAGCCCAGGTGAAGGGGATGAGGTTGTGGTTGTCGGCAACGGCGGAAATGAGGCGATCGGCGGCTAGGGTATGGAAGGCATCCATGACTCCGGCGAAGAAGAGGGTGATGCCTAGGATGGGGGTGGTTACGTCCTGTTGAATTTTGAAGTGGGCGAAGGCGAGGATGGTGGTAAAGATGGCGGTGCAAAAGGCACTCCATTCTAAGATGGTATGGGTAAAACTGCCGGATAGGGTGTGGTGTAGGGTGTCGGTGAGTTGGTTGGGGGTGAGGTTAGCGGCGGCTTCGAGATCTAGGGCTGGGGCGTAAGTGCCAAAGTCTACTCCGATGAGGTTGAGGGTGATGGGGAGTAGGCAAATACTGAGTATGGCGATCGCCAGTGAGCGAGGAAGTTGTAAGGGTTGTTGTGAGGTTTGGGTTGGGGAAACTAGGGATTTTGATCCCCAGATGAGTTGGAAAAATTGGCTGAGAGAATGAATGAGATAATGGGTTTTAAGCAAGATTTGAGCCTATTCTTGGGCAATAGCAGGAACTTGGGAGCTGTCTGGTATTGATAGATGCATCCTGGAAGAGCTGACGAATGCAAACCTGAGCATGTCAGAAGAAATTACAGGAAATCTTGACATTTGTCAAAGAGAGGAGAATACTCAAGCCTACAAAGAGAACCCAAATTATGAAGTAGCTAGGGTTACAAAGTCTGGCTAGAAGTGCAATATCAAGAATTTCCTATTTGAAGAGATCCATCAAGATTTGGGCGGGTTTGGCAAATCGATTGAGTTGCTCGTAAGCTTCGATGAGCCGTTCCCCTTCTACTTCCACATCTGGTGTCGGATAGTTTTGCAGGGTTTCGAGTAAGGTGATTTCCCCATCATTACTGGCTGATAAAATCAAGGCTGCGCGGAGGGCTTGAGTATTTGAACTCTGGGAAGGAGTATGGACAATTTCCGCGACGCGATCCAAAATTTTGCGCCCAATGGTGCTATTTAAAACTCTATCGAGAAATAAAATATCTATGGTAATGGGAGCGGTTAAGAGGGTACGCAACTCTTCTGGATTTTGTCCTAGGGTTTGTAAGTTGCGTTTGAGAGCGGGGGTCATTTCTCCGGTGTCTGCAAAGGTGGTGAGTTCAGCGACGGAGAGCGATCGCCGAAAGACGGAATATTTAAACACGATGCGCTCTGCACTCCAACTGGGAAGGGAGATCAGGGGAGAGAAGAAGGCGATCGCTAAAAGGGTTATCCAGGTTTTCATCGGTAAAATGGGATTAAAGTCTTAGGTCTTTACGACAAATTTAACTTGCCTTGAGTTTCTGCTTATTTTTTCAGAAACAAAATCGCGCCTGCTAATACCAGTCCCATCCCTAAATAACGGGCTATTGTCATCGGACGGGGGTCAAGTCCGATGCCATAGCTATCCAATAAGGAACCGAGAAAAAATTGTACGGCTAAACTTAAGGAAAAGGTCGCCAATAAACCCACCCGCGAGACACAATAAGCAATGCCACCTACAATCACTAAACCACAGATTCCTGGCAGAATCGCATAGCCGGGTAAGAGCGTGTAGTTACTCCAGGTATAGCCTGCAAATAGGGTACGCAAGAGAGCGATCGCTAAAATCAGCAACCCCCCACCCCCATAGGTGATTACAATATTATCAAACACACCTAACTTCTGTTCTAAAATGCCCATAGCTTGAGCTTGTACCGTTACCGAAACACCTACGGCAACGACAACTAATAACGTGATAAATTGGGTCATAATGAGCCGATCCTTCCGACCGGATTAACTAGAAATTTCTGTGATTTCAATCACCCGCTCTTGCAGGTCTTTCACTAAAAAATTTAGAGGTTTATTGCGACGAATTTTATTTTTTACTCCTCGCAATTGTACCCGCATTAACACCTGTTCGAGACAATCATGATCGAAACAAACATGGCGTTGGCGGTTATTATGACCCAAACTTGCGCCTGAAATTACATGCAGTTGGGCATTTTTCTTTAATTGATACCAAAGTCCTTCTGGGACTTCTTTTTGCACCGTTTGCGTTATTCCTGGAGACAGATAGAGGGGATCTAAGCCAGTTGTTCCCAAGGTTTGCTCATAATTATAATAATAATGAAGGGGTACATCAGCTTCGGGTAATTGCAGTACATCCTCGTATAATCCTCTAGCAATCTCTAAATCAGATACCATAATCGTATAAACTTTAGGGGCACTACTGAGGAACATCCACATGGCTCCAGCATAGGCCATGAGCAACATGACCATAATTCCCTGGGTGGAAAAGAGGGAATCAATAGGTAAGAATGAAAACATGGAACCGAGTACAGGAATCTGCAAACCTGGGATTAATTGTGTTTCTAAGACCATGGACTCAAAATCAGGGCAATGTTATTTAAGAATAATGGCATCAAGGGGAAGCTATCCCACTTGTGCCCATTATTCTAGCAACTTTGGGCTAAATCGGAAGAGGAGTCAACGGTGGTGTGGTTAGCTTTGGCTATGGGAAATTCTCGGTTTCATTGGGGAATTGGCGATCGCCACGCCTTGCTCTGCCGTTGGGATACCGAACTTTTATCCGTAGATGAAATTCAGCTCATAATCCCTGAACTAGAACAGGGAAAGATTCCAGAGCTACTTTTACAAAATTGCCCCCTCAAGGATGATTATTTGGGGGAAACTTTTAATACTCTGACTCTCCGGATTGCATCAGTAATTCCCGAAATTACGCCCATCTGGAGATCCTATTCCCAAACCCATATCATTGAATTAGCCGATCTACCCCTCAAGGGAGTCTATCCCACCTTGGGCATCGATCGCGCTTTAGCCGTTCTCGGTGCAGGAACAAAATGGGGATGGCCGGTTTTAGTCATCGATGGGGGAACTGCGCTCACTCTAACTGGAGCTAATGGCGATCGCCATTTAATCGGAGGAGCCATCTTACCCGGACTAGGACTGCAAACCCGTCTATTAGCCCAACATACCCGCACCTTACCCCAAATCAGCCTATCGGAGCAACTGCCCAAACGCTGGAGTTTGGAGACGCAAGAGGCGATCGCCAGTGGTATTCTCTATACCCTCTTAGCCGGTTTACACGATTTTATCCAAAATTGGCATACCCAATATCCCCAAACTCCCATCATTCTCACCGGTGGAGACGGAAAATACTTAACTCAACTCCTCACCCAACAGTATCCCTCATTACATTCTCATCTCCATTATGATCCCGATTTAATCTTCCTGGGTATCGCAAAAACAGCCCCTGAACGCGGATTATACGGATGAAAAGATGAACACGGATGGGGTATAATCAAAAAATCCGTGTAATCCTATCATCCGCATAATCCGCGTCCCCATGGAGTTAAAGTACCAAGACATCACTCAAAAAATAATCGGTGCATCATTTGAAGTCCACAACTTCCTTGGCAACGGGTTTCAAGAAGTCATTTATCAAAGAGCTTTAGCCTACGAATTAACACAAGCAGGGTTGAGTTTTGAGCGGGAAATAGAACAACATATCTACTATAAGAATCTACCCAACCCGATTGGGACACGCCGCGCTGATTTTGTGGTAGAACATAAGGTATTGGTGGAATTGAAAGCAACTATTCAGCTTGAAGGTGTGCATTTTGCTCAGGCTTTGAATTATCTGAAAGTCTATAAGTTAGAAGTGGGATTGTTGATTAATTTTGGCTCTAAAAGTTTGACGTTTAAACGATTAATTCGTACTCCAAGCTAAGAAATTAAGTATAAATACAGAGTGTGGACGCGGCGGGAAAAGTTGACTAAAATGGCCAACAATCTTTTCTCCTCACGGCTATGAAACGGATTAAACGGACGACTCTCCATTATCAAGATGATCGCTCGGATAAGATTTATGAGGTGGATTTGCTCTCGGCGGGTGATGATGGCTATATCGTCAATTTTCGCTATGGTCGTCGGGGAGGTAATCTGAAAGAGGGGACGAAAACTTCTAAACCGGTATCTTTGCCGGATGCGGAAGTGATTTTTGATAAGTTAGTTAAGGATAAAACGAAGAAGGGCTATCAGGATGTTACGGCTGCGGCTGAACCTGTTGCAAGTCGTGAGGAGATGACGCGGGACGATCGCATCTTATCCTATCTCGAAGGCAGTCCACCGGACAATTGGCCCCTTGAGCGTATCATTTGGCGGGCGGGAGAGTTGCAACTGAGTGCCGCAACTCCGCATCTGATTAAGCTTTTGGGGACGGGGGAACCGTTGCGAGATTATTGTATTGCCTATGCTTTGGGACAATTGGGAAATTCCGAAGCGCTGCCGGTATTGAAGCAGTTGGAGGAGAATGCATCAACGCCGGATTTTGTCAAGCGAATTGCGTTTGAGTCCATGTGGAAGTTGGGGGATGCTCGGACAAGGGAGGAGTTGCAGCAAAGGGCGCACGATCGCCTACCGACTATTCTACAAGAGGCGATCGCCACCGGAAACCCCGACACTCTCAGGGAAACCCTACAAACCTATCTCGATACCAAAGATTATCAACCCTTTCAAGCCTTACAAACCCTCTATCAAACTCACCTGGACATCACTCGTCCAGCCTTACACCAGTTTATCCGCACCGCCCCCCTCGCGCCTCCGAGTTTTAAACCTCTACGCCATCTATTTAAAATGGCAGAATATCGCCAAGATGCCGATTTTTTTGGCATTTTAGCCTGGCGGTTTGAGACGGGAAAAGCCTTTTATCATAAGGAACCCTACGCTATCCGCTTGCCCGATGGCAACTATTTACATCGATATGAGTGGCAACGTAACCGAGAAACCAAACGCTACGAACTCGTGCGAGATAACTTGATCGAAGAACAACAACGCCCCGATGCTCGCCTCGCTTATAATCAAGATACCCGCGATTATCTGCGAAGACGGGTATGGCGCACGCTGAGAAAATTAGGAGAACAAGGAGATTTAGACTATATTAATTTGGCGGTAAGAGTGCTGTTAGCCTACTCGGATGGGGATGCACAAAAGGTTCGAGAAAAGGTCTCGTATCAATGGACGCGAGATTGGCAAAGCATTGAGATTAAAAGATATTGGGATAAATATGCGGGTTATTTCTCCTTCAATCATATCCTTTACAACAATAGTCCTCGCTATCATTGGCGGTTTGGCTGGAAAGCGTGGAAATGCTCAGGGGACTATAAACCGGGAGATGCTCCGCCAGAAGTTAGAGAGGAAGCTTTTCCGGAACTTTGGAATCAGCGCCCGGATGCTTTGCTGGAATTACTATTAAAAAGTCACTGTCATCCGGTGCATGAGTTTGCGGTGAAAGCATTGCAGGATAATCCGGACTTTTGCCAGCAGATACCGGTGCAGGATTTAGTGGGATTATTGAGTCAATCCTATGATGAAACGACAGAGTTTGCCTTTAATTGGGCGCGGCAACGGTATACTCCAGAAAATCCCGATTTTGATTTAGTTGTTGCCTTATTAAACTGTGGTTTTGCCCCGGCTCGCACGCAAGCGCAAGAGTGGATAGACGCAAACCCAGATGTATTTGTGGCTTCGGCTGAATTCCTGTGTCAGTTGCTCCTGAGTCCCCATCTGGAAATTCAAGAGTTTTCGCGTCAGTTGCTGCGATCGCACCCCATCCCGGAAAATAGAACTAAAATTATCATCGGCTACATCATCTCTGAACTCATTAGCCTCACTACCGGAGACGCAGTAGCAGCCATATCTGATACGCTCCTGCTACTCTTTGCCACTCCCCTACAAACCATTAGTTTACAAGTTATTCTCGACCTCCTCCAGCATCCGGTTGCCGAAGTGCAAACCCTGGGTGCAAGACTGCTGCACAACCATGAAACTCCAGCAACGGAGCTTCCGGTGAGCATTATCGAGTCGTTAATTGCGTCACCGGAAGAAGCTATCCGTACAATTGGGGTAGAGATTTTTGGTCAATTGGGCGATCGCCAACTGCGAGAAGACTACCGAGATGCTATCATAGCCATGGCTGTCAGTGCGATTCCCGATCTACGCCAATCCATTCAGCCTGTGATTTACCGTCTCGCCAACGGTCATCCTGATTTTAGCTTCCCCCTAGCCACAGAATTAATCAACTTTCTCCTCACTCCAGAATCCCACGAAGGCGTTCACAAAGACCTGTTTTCCCTGCTCCATCTCCATCTTCCCGGATGGAAGGGCGAAATTTCCCCAGAGTTAACCTCAAGTTTGCTCAAGTCTAAGTCTGGCTTTGCTCAACAACTCAGTGGCGTTATCCTGGATGCAAACGTCCATCGCTGGGCGAAACACTGGTCAATTGCTGAAATTGTGCGCTTGGCGAGTCATGAAGTGTTAACAGTCAGGCAAGCCTCTTGGACAATGATAGAGCATAACCGCGATCGCATCAAAGCCTCCGAAGCCGAAAAATTAGCCGCCATCCGCATATTAGAAGCCAAATGGGAGGACTCGCGCAACTTTGCCCAAGACTTTTTCCAGCGCCAGTTTACCGATAGCGACTGGACTCCAGAAGTCATGGTTCTCCTCTGCGACAGTATCCGCGAAGACGTGCGCGAATTTGGCCGTCAGTTGGTTACCCGCACGTTCAAGGAACCCCAGGGGCAAGATTATTTACTTAAGTTTAGCGAACATCCCAGCACCGATATGCAAGCCTTCGCGAGCCAATATTTGCACAATCACGCCACCGACAACCCAGAGCAGTTAGAACATCTTAAACCCTATTTTATCACAGTTTTATCTCAAGTGAATCGGGGCCGGATGGCGAAACAGAAAGTCTTTCAGTTCTTGGAACAGGAAGCCCTGAAAAGTGAAGCCGCAGCCCAGGTGATTGCCGAAGTGCTAACTCGGCAGTCAGCGACAATGGCGATCGCCGATAAAGCCCAGTGTCTACAATTAATGTTACGCTTACACCAGCACTATCCCCACATCCCCCTGCCCATTGAAGTCAAACCGGTGACAGAAATCCGACGTTAATCATCATTTTATTCAAAATTTGAGGTCAACCTTATGGAATTTGCCTATTCATACCACGGCAGCACAGCCGTTAACAACCAGGGAAATAATACCCAAATGTCTTTTTCCCCCGACACCAAACGCCCCCCCACCTATTTTATCGGCGAATTGGGCAAAAGTGTCGCTTTTCGAGAAGCCATTAGCGCCTTACATGATGTCGTTGTCTCTGATTTGCGCTACCAACCCAAGGACAACGAAGACTATAAAGAATGGGCACAAAAACAAGAAGATCTAGAATGGCAATCTTTTGCCGTACAGAAAGCAGAAGTCGCTGCCCAAATGAGCGCCATTCGTGAAGAACTCACTCAAATTGGTTCTCGCAGTTATAAACGGTGGAAGCCCTATTATGATGCGAGAGAAAAGTTTCGTCGCTATGTCTGGAAAAAACAACTCGATTTCTATTTTGTCTTCGATCCTGTGATTACGGTTCATCCCGATGAACTCTTTTTTGAATGCTTCAGCCAAGATGAATCCAGTTACGGCAGACTGGGGGCAAGCTACGACGTATTTAAGAATATTAATGAATTCGCCTGCGGTACGACCAATATCGACTATTCTGCCGCCCTTTATGATGAATTTCAAAAAATCAGAAGCTACAAAACCACCCAATTTCAGGTCGATCCTTCTGGGTTTGAAGTGCAAACCACCCACGAAGAGACATTCAAAGAAGTAAAAATCGATTTACCGGAGAGTTGGGTGAGAGGCTTTTTACAGGTAAGTTCTGCCATGTCACTTCCGGCAACTACCTTTGATTTACACCCCATGGATATCCACAATATCTGCCTGATTCTCCGACGCAACAAAGAGAAAAAGGGGCCGCGTAGTTTACGCTATATCCTGGAACCGGGACAACCGATTAAAGTGGTGTTCGATCCTTGGAATAAAGAGGTCATTTGTTGGCGATCGCCCTATACTGGTAATAATAGCCAAGAAATCCGCGTCTGGGGTCGTCGCCGTATCCATATTTTAGAGCGCTTAATTCCCATTGCCCAAAAATTCACCGTTCATCTTTTGGGTACAGGAATGCCATCTTTCTACGTCGCTGATTTAGGCGATATGTCCTTTACATTAGGCCTATCGGGATGGACAGCCAATGACTGGTCAAGTTCCGGCAACTTTGACCTCATGGCTCCCCGCGCCGATGTCGATGAATGGACACAAAAAATAATCTTTGATGCCCTCAGAGAAACTTGGGCAGAAACCCCAGCAAGTCTGGCTCAACGGTTAGGATTAAGTCAAACAGCCGTATTAGGAGCCTTGGGAGCCTATACCCAAGCCGGACGCGCCATTTATGACCTGAATAAACAAGTCTATCGCCTCAGAGAATTGAGCCGCGAACCCTTACCCATGGAGCGCCTACGCTTTGCCAATGAGCGGGAGGAAAAAGCGACTCGTTTCTTAAGTGAAAATCAAGTGCAAGTGGGCAGCGTAACGGATTCTGGCGGCGCTTTACTTCTCCAAGGAACCGTTCGTGAAAAAGGAAAAACCTACGCGCCCAACTTGACAATTGATCGAGATGAGCGTATACTTAAAGCTGAATGTACTTGCAATTGGCATCAGCAAAATAAGCTGTATAAAGGCCCTTGCGAACATATCTTGGCATTACGGATGCATCACGCCCGTTTGTGTCAATAAGATAACCTAAAATCACACGATCTAACCGTTGGCAAACAGCCTTGCAATCTGGGCGGTGCATCGCCGCTCTTGCGCTTAGTCTATCCATGCATCACTAGCCTGCTCGTGACTGTACGGTTCTCAGGCTAGGGTGTATATTTCAGTTTGACTTCTTAGAAGTAAATGAAACACCCTAGCCTGGAACCGCTTGAGTTGAGCAGTCTAGTCCGAGGAGTTTACGAAGGGGCAACCAATGGCTTTAGGTCGTGTAGTTTATGGTTTTTTAGATTAAAGGTAGGGGCAAAAAATGTTTCACCCCTACGTTCAATGTAATATCAAATCCGCTTGTTCATGTCCGCGAAGCAGAAATACACTCATTAAGGAGCTAGGGAGCGAGACGCTCCCACTCCTTAATCTTAAAGGTTTTGGGAGTGCGGGCATCTTGCCCGCTAGTTATACCCATTTCTCCCCGCTAGTTATACCCATGTACCGGATTTAATATTATTTTTTACTAATTCCTGCGGAAGCGATCGCCCAACCCCAGTAGAGATTAAGGTAAGCTATGAATATCACATCACACGACTCTACCCATGTCTGACTCTAACGCCATCCACGAAACAACCCTCACCCTCCAGCTCAACCCCCAATATTATCAACTCCTCGAAGAAGCCGCCACCTTAACTGGATTAAGCGTAAGCGATTATATTATACATCATGCTCTGAGTTCGGCGATCGCCCACACCGCCCTGTACCGCTCATCCCAGTCACCCCAACCCAAACCAGACACTGAACCCACTGAATCACCAGAATCTGAACCCACACCAGACCCCCTAGCCGCTATCCTCGACAATAATACTCAAGACCTTCATAACCTCGCCAAAGGCATCCTATCGACCCTAGCGTGGTCATCCTCAGAAATCCTGCAAAAAAGCCAAAACTCCAAATAATATCAAGTCCGGTTTCCGCAAGCGGACATGAAAATGTGTTAAGAAGCGGGCAAGATGCCCGCACTCCTCGAATTCTTTGATATGACTGGAGTGGGAGCATCTTACTCCCTGGATTTTTAATTAGGGTATTTCCGCTTCGCGGACATGAATAAGCGAACTTGATATAACTCCCGTAGGGGCTAAATCTGTTCGCCCCTACATCAGGTCTCACGTTAGCCAGAAACCTCCGTTAAACGCTCCACCGGAGAAACCAAAGCCTCACCATTAGACCCATTCACGCTCACATCCAAATTCCCGTGATACGCATCAATCAACAACTGTTTCAAGTCCGTAATCAAGGGATAGCGAGGATTTGCGCCCGTACATTGGTCATCAAACGCCTGATCCGCCACCTGATCGATTTGGGCAAAAAACGCCCCTTCATCCTCCTTAATCACCTCCTTAATACTAGAGGGAATCCCCACCTTACCCTTCAAATCTTCCACCGCTTGAATCAGCAGAGAAACCTTCTCATCTTCCGTCTCTCCCCCTAAATTCAGATAATCTGCAATCCGAGAATAGCGCCAGCGAGCATTAGGATATTTATACTGAGAAAACGTCGCTTGCTTAAAGGGTGCATCCGTAGCATTGTACCGAATCACATGGGAAATCATCAGCGCATTCGCCAACCCATGGGGAATCTGGAAAGTCCCCCCCAACTGGTGAGCAATCGAGTGACAAATGCCCAAAAAACCATTCGCAAACGCCATTCCCGCCATAGTCGAAGCATAATGCATTTTTTCCCGTGCTTTCGGCGCATCCGCTCCTTTTTCATAAGCATCCGGTAGATACTTGAAAATCAACCGAATGGCTTCCAGGGCCAATCCATTCGTATACTCAGACGCTAACACGGAAACATAGGCTTCCATCGCATGGGTTAAAGCATCAATCCCCCCAAAAGCCGTTAAACTCTTGGGCATATTTAACACCAATTCCGGATCGACGATCGCCATATTTGGCGTTAAAGCATAATCCGCCAGAGGATACTTAATATGATTGCGGCGATCGGTCACCACCGCAAACGGAGTCACCTCCGAACCCGTACCCGAAGTCGTCGGAATCGCCACCAGGATTGCCTTCTCACCCAAAGGCGGCAGCTCATACACCCGCTTCCGGATATCCATAAACCGCATCGCCAACCCCTCAAACTCAATCTCTGGATGCTCATACAACAACCACATAATCTTCGCCGCATCCATCGGAGACCCACCCCCAATAGCAATAATCACATCCGGGTTAAACGTCTTCATCAACGTCAACCCTCGGTTCACCGTATCCAAAGACGGATCGGGTTCCACATCATAAAACACATCATACTTCAGGCCAATCTCTTCCAGGGCCTCCTCCAGAGCATTGGTGATGCCCAGATCGTACAGAGGCTTATCGGTAACAATAAACGCCCGCTCTTTGCCCGCCAACTCCCGAATCGCCACCGGCAGCGAACCATACTTAAAATACACCTTGGGCGGAATCCGGAACCAGAGCATATTTTCCCGCCGTTCAGCCACTGTCTTAATATTCAACAGGTGCTTGGGTTCCACGTTCTCACTAATGGAGTTGCCGCCCCAGGTTCCGCATCCCAACGTCAAAGAAGGATCGAGGCGGAAATTGTAAATATCCCCGATCGCCCCCTGGGAAGACGGCGTATTAATCAACACCCGTGCCGCTTGCACCCGGTCTTCAAACCGCTTGATATGCTCCGCATTCGAGGTCGCCGTATACAACGCTGCCGTATGACCCCGACCCGCAAAGGCCACCAACCCCCGTGCTTTCTCCACCGCATCCTCAAAATCTTTTGCCCGATACATCGCTAAAATCGGGGACAACTTTTCATAAGAAAACGGCTCTTCCGGGCCAATTTTCTCCACTTCTGCCAAAATCACCCGCGTTTGTTCCGGCACTGAAAATCCGGCCAGTTCCGCCAATTTCTGCACCGGTTGTCCCACAATTTCCCCATTCAAGCGCCCATTCACCAACACCTTGCTGGCTAATTTTTCCCGCTCTTCCGGAGTGACAAAATAAGCGCCTCTAGCAATAAACTCTTCCCGCACTTCATCATACACTTTATCCTCCACAATCACCGACTGTTCGCTGGCGCAAATCATGCCATTATCAAACGTCTTACTCAAGATAATCGAAGACACCGCCATCTTAATATGAGCCGAAGCATCAATCAGCGCTGGGGTATTTCCAGCCCCCACACCCAAAGACGGATTCCCCGAAGAATAAGCCGCTTTCACCATTCCCGGCCCGCCTGTGGCCAAAATCAGCTTAATATCAGGATGTTGCATCAAAGCCTGAGACAAAGGAACCGTCGGCTCATCAATCCAACCAATAATCCCCTCTGGCGCACCCGCTTCTACTGCCGCTTCTAGGACAATTCTCGCCGCTTCAATCGTGCATTGTTTCGCCCGTGGATGGGGAGAAAAAATAATCGCATTTCGGGTTTTTAAGCTAATCAACGCCTTGAAGATAGCCGTTGATGTCGGATTCGTTGTTGGCACAATTCCCGCTAAAATTCCTACGGGTTCGGCTATTTTCTGAAATCCAAAGGACTTATCCTCTTCAATTACCCCACAAGTATTTTCTTGCTTATACTTGTTGTAAATAAATTCAGAGGCAAAATGATTCTTAATCACCTTATCTTCTGCTACGCCCATCCCCGTTTCTTCAACTGCCATTTTTGCTAAGGGAATCCGAGCCGCATTCGCCGCCAGAGCTGCTTTCTTGAAAATGTGATTCACCTGCTCCTGACTATAGGTTGCGTACTGCATTTGAGCCGTTTTCACACGACTAATTAGGGCTTCTAGTTCTTCCAGGTTCGTAATCTTAGTTTGCGTGACCATAGACTTACTCTCGTTGAATACTGCAATGGAAATTTCCCACAAGAGGGTTACTTCTATAACACCGGATCATCTTGGATTTGGGGGGAGATCTTTAGGAAGTCTTAAGCTTTATCGGTCTTAGCCCTATGTAGGCTTAAAGAAGCAGTGTGAGGAAAAAATAGGGAACTCTTTTGATATAATACTTAAGATTTTTCCTTTTATCCCCATGAAGCAGCATCAATTTTTTTATAGATTATCCTTAACCACTGCTTTAGCTCTATTCAGTCTAGGGATGAATCAGCCCTTAGCCCACAGTTCAGAAGGACAACCCCATCATTCTGGAGGTCATTCCCATGGACAGATTGAAATTGCACCTGGAGAACCGGTTCCCCAGGTGAATTTGATTATTCATCCCGACCCAAAAATGGGCTGGAATCTTGAAATGCAAGTGGAAAACTTCCAGTTTACTCCCCATCATTTATATCAAGAAAATAAACCTGGTGAAGGTCATGTCCATTTGTTTATCAATGGGGAAAAAGTAACTCGAATTTACGGCTCTTGGTATTATCTAAAGGAATTACCCCCTGGTAATCACGAAATCAAAGTAGTCTTGAGTAGTAACAATCATGAAGATTTTATCTTTCAAGGGCAAATGATTCAAGATACAGAAATGATTCGGGTTGACTAGGGATAATTGTCCTTACCGCTTATGCCAGCCTTGTTCTGCTTTCATCAGGACATAAGCCGTTACATTTTCAATTTCTTGGGGTTTCAGTCTCCCTTGAAAAGCAGGCATAGCATTTTTACCGTTATTGATTTGGCTAATAATTTTGTCAGCAGAAGCCATGCCATACTTTTCGAGGGCTTCTTTATTTAAGGTCTTGTTACCCATAATCACGTTGCCTCCCCTAGCATGACAGCCAGAACAAATCGCGTTGAAAATTTGTTCGCCTTGCTTGATATTGGCTGCTTGTGCCATGGGGGTGTTGAGATTGAATACTAAACTTATAATTAATAAAAAAGTTAAAAACAGATGTTTCACAAGAGTTATTTTAAATTTTGCCGTAAAAATATTTTTATTTAATAAAGTTAACAGGATGTTAGAAGTTAACATCCTGTTGAAAATGCCCTACCAGCCTTTTTCAGCTTGCTCTAAAACATAGGTAGCTACATCTTCAATTTGTGTTTCGTTCAATTTACCCAAGAAAGAAGGCATGGCAGCTTTACCTTTGGTTACCTGAGCAACAATTGCCTCTAGACTATTCATCCCATACTTGTCTAAATCGGCTTTACTCAAGGTTTTCTGGGGGTTAACCAAGTTTTTTCCACCCGCATGACAAGCCGCACAATTAGCAGAAAAGATGCTTGCACCAGCAGCAGCATCACCCGCTAGGGCTGGGGTGGACAGGGCAAAAGAAAAGATGGCGATCGCCGCAATAATCCAAGATAGCAGTTTTTTCAAAGCGTTCTCCGGTAATAAACCCAACAACATGAACAACAAACGGCTCTATTATACGGCAAGAGGGGAGTCCGGTAAAACCCCCCTCTGCATTTAGGTTGATTACGTTTTCTTAAGAAGCCACTTGAGCCGATCGCCGGGGACGGGTACGCCGATTCTTGAGCGGTACACCATCGCTTTGGGGCGCAGTTTTAGACCCATTCTCCTGGGGTTGCAGATCTCCCGGAGGATCTTCAGGGGTTTGCATCAACAAGACCAGCAAGGGGTTACTGCGTAATTCCCTTCTCAGCAGTCGATTGATATCATTCTCAACCTCCTGTTGCAAGCGGTCAAAGCTGACATCCAACTGTCCTTTACCAAAGGAGCGCACAAACTCCGACCAACGATTATCCAATGTCGTTTGCACCGATTGGGCGATCGCCTCTTCTAAATACTTCTGCTGTAGAGAAGTGACTACACCCCGTAAATGGACGAGGGGACGGTTGACTAATTTTCCTTCCCAATTCACACTAGCAGCCACCGTAATTACCCCATCTTCGGCTAACTGTTGTCTCTCTTTCAGCACTTGCTCATGGAGAATACCCGCGTTATCGACCAAAGCCACACCAGAAGTCACTTTGCCCGCAATCTGAAGCGAATCTTCAGTCAACTCGATAATATCGCCATTATCGACAATCACCATATTTTCTTCCGGAATGCCCATACTGCGAGCCGTTTGCCCATGTTTAATCAGCATCCGATGTTCCCCATGAACGGGGATAAAGAACTTCGGACGAGTTAAAGCCAACATCAGCTTATGGTCTTCTTGACAGCCATGGCCGGAAACATGAATCCCTTGATTTTTGCCATAGACCACATTCGCCCCTTGTTTCATCAATTGGTCGATGGTGTTGACTACCGCAATGGTATTACCGGGAATCGGGTTGGCCGAGAAGACCACAGTATCCCCCCGGCGAATTTTCACCTGCCGATGTTCTTGTTTAGCAATCCGGGTTAGAGCTGATAAGGGTTCTCCTTGAGAGCCAGTAGTCAGAATCAGCACTTTCTCATCCGGCAAATTGCGAACGGCATGGAGGGGTTGCAGCAGCTCGTCGGGGCATTTCACATAGCCCAAGTTACGAGCATGGGCAATCACATTCAGCATGGAGCGTCCTAAAACCGAGACTACTCGATTGTGTTTTTGCGCCAGTTGCAGAATAATATTAACCCGATGCACAGAGGAGGCAAAGGTCGTGACTAAAATTCGGCCCTCAGCTTGGGAAAATACCCGGTCGAGGTTGGGAATGGTGGAACTTTCCGATGGAGTAGATCCAGGTACTTCGGCATTGGTGGAGTCACTCATCAGGCACAATACGCCTTTTTCCCCATGTTCGGCGAGTTTCTGGAGGTCAAACAGTTCACCATCGACGGGGGTATGATCGATTTTGAAGTCCCCAGAATGGATGATGACTCCGATGGGGGTATGGATGGCAACGGTGAAACTGTCGGCCATCGAGTGGGTATTGCGGATAAATTCGACAACAAAGTTTTTACCCACCCTGACCATATCTCTAGGGGCCACGGTTCTCAATTCGGTGCGATCGCCCACTCCCGCTTCTTCGAGCTTACCTTCCAATAGGGCCATCGCCAACCGGGGGCCGTAAATCACGGGAATATCAAACTGTTTCAAATGATAGGCAATACCGCCAATATGGTCTTCATGGCCATGGGTGACAATCATGCCTTTGATGCGATCGCGATTTTCCCGCAAATAAGAGATATCGGGCAGGACAATATTGACCCCATGCATCCCATCTGTAGGAAAAGCCAGACCTGCATCGAGTAACATAATTTCATCTTCATATTCAAAGACACAGGTATTTTTACCAATTTCGTGCAGACCTCCCAGGGGAATAATTTTGATTGTAGATTTTTGATTTTTTCTAACCATAATGTTCAGGATTTAGGGTGATAGATTCATGCGTTGATTTTTCGGGAATACAGCCTTGAGTTGAGAGTCAACCTAAACACTTTTATCGTCTGGTGTCTCTCCTACAGAGGGTCATGAATCCCTAGGTTTGAGTGTAATTTACACTTTTGGGTTTAACGTTTTTAGATGCAATTTCCAACTGCACAGTTTCAGTTGAGACCTAACTGACTCAATACTTGTTTTAATTCTTCTTCAATGGCTACTGACGCTTTCACTAAAGGTAAACGCAAGTCTTGAACCGGCCATCCTTGAAGAGCTAAGGCGGCTTTCAGGGGAATGGGATTAGTCGTCAAAAACAGAGCCTTAAACAGGGGGAAAAGTTTTAAGTGAATGGCCGTTGCTTGTTGAGTTTTCCCCCTTTCAAAGCACTGAATCATTTCTTGCAAATCCTTACCCACCAGGTGAGAGGCTACGCTGACCACACCATTACCACCAACCGAAAGCAAGGGTAATGTAAGGGAATCATCTCCAGAATAAATGCCAAAGTTAGAGGGAACAAGTTGACGAATTCGACTGACTTGATCGAGTTGGCCACTCGCTTCTTTAATCCCAACAATATTGGGAATTTCTGCTAAACGGGCTACCGTTTCTGGCAGCAAGTTTTGCCCCGTCCGTCCGGGAATATTGTACAGCAAAAGAGGCAGATCTGGGCAAGCTGTGGCGATCGCCTTAAAATGCTCATAAAGCCCCTCTGCTGGGGGTTTATTGTAATAGGGAACCACTTGTAATGAGCCATCTAATCCCAAGGCCATCGCTTTTTGGGTTTCTGCAATCGCCTCAGCAGTCGAATTCGATCCCGTTCCTGCCACCACCTTGGTCTTATCGCCAACCGCTTGTTTCACCACCCGGAACAACTCATGTTCTTCTTCCCAGCTTAAGGTGGGAGACTCCCCTGTTGTTCCACAGATAACTAAGCCATCACTGCCGTTTTCCACCAAATGAACAGCCAATTCTTCAGCCACGCCATAATTCACGCTACCATCGGCTGAAAACGGCGTGATCATCGCTGTGATCACTCGTCCAAAATAACTCACCCTTTCTCTTCTCCTTTTTCTTCGATGCGCTTGATGATTTTTGAGTTCACTTTACTGACTTAATGCGACTTCACGGGGTTTAACCCAATCTCGTTCTACCAACAATTCAGCGATTTGAACCGCATTTAAGGCCGCTCCCTTACGGATTTGATCGCCACAGAGCCACAACTCCAACCCACAAGCATGGGATAAGTCTTGACGAATTCTACCCACCAATACCGGATCTTTACCCGTCGCATCCATGGGCATGGGGAAATAGTTAGCACTCCAATCTTCCACCAAGGTCACCCCTGGAGCCATTTTCAGGACTTCCCTGGCCTTTTCCACCGGGAAAGGTTGGCTAAATTCCAGATTAATCGCTTCTGAGTGGGCCCGCAGTACAGGCACGCGCACGCAGGTAGCAGACACTCGTAAACCTGGAGCTGAAAAGATTTTCTGGGTTTCATTCACCATTTTCATCTCTTCCTCACAATAGCCTTGGTCATTCAGGGGCGAATTATGGGGAAATAGATTAAAGGCCAGGGGATAGGGGAATAGTTCCGGTTGCGGAGCTTGGCCATTGAGAATTTGCTGGGCTTGCACTTTCAATTCTTCCATCGCCCTAGCCCCCGCACCACTGGCCGATTGATAGGTGGCCGCTACAATTCTTTGTACCGGTTGCACTTGATGTAAGGGCCAAACCGCTACAGTCATTAGAATCGTGGTGCAATTGGGATTTGCAATAATACCCTGATGAGTCCCGGCGGCTTCTGGATTCACCTCTGGAACCACTAGGGGCACTTCCGGAACCATGCGAAAAGCACTGGAGTTATCAATAACCACTGCACCGGCTGCCACCGCTTTCGGGGCCCAAGTTTTTGAAGTTGACCCCCCTGCTGAGGCGAGAACCAAATCTACTTGGTCAAAACATCCCTCTGCAACCGGTTCAACGGTCAGGGTTTCCCCACGAAAGCACAAGGTTCGTCCGGCTGACCGGGGAGAAGCCAACAGTTTTAGGCTCTCTAGGGGGAAATCACGGGATTCTAATAGGTCAAGCAACTCTGTTCCGACTGCGCCCGTGGCTCCCAGAATGGCAACTCGATAGGATTTTGGCAAAAGGTGATCCTCCTTGATCTTAAAAACTTTCTACTTTAGGGGTTGAGGTTGGGACTATCTGGATTTTCTTAAAACTTTCTGAATCGGGTGCGAGGTCAATCAATATTAATATATAGATCAAACTTTTATGTTTTTTGGGGGTTAGAACTTAGCTTACAGCACTTTCTGCTCTGATGAAAACCTCGATCTTCCAATATCACCCTTGAGCAGAGCGTATGGAATGCTTTGAAAATAGGGATTTTAAGGGAATAAACGGTGTATCGATGACCGATTACCGATCGCCCCTTACCAGCGCACTACCCTATCTGTTTCAGATTTTAGCAGGTCTAGGGGACTCTGAGTCAATTTCTGTTGACAACTTAAGACTTTCTTTGACAAGTTTTTGTCTTCCTTGGGGTTGAATTGTGAACCCCCTATTATATAATACCATTGCGTGGTGTGTCAGGAGCTTAACTCTCCCCTTCACCGCCCGTGGCTCAATTCCCATTCAGTATACAGATTTAGTGATGAAAGTTACCCAGGAAAAATTGCCCGCCAGTCAGATTGGTTTAGAAATTGAAGTGCCCGCTGAAACATCAAAGGCCGCCTATGAGCAGGTGATTAAGGAATTTAGCCGCTCGGTGAAGCTTCCTGGGTTTCGGAAAGGGAAAATTCCGCGCCATGTGCTGATCCAGCAATTGGGCAGCGAGAACCTGAAGGCCGCAGCAGTAGAAAAGTTAATTAAACAATCTGTTGATGAGGCGATCGCCCAAGAAAAACTAGAAACGATCGGCTCTCCCCAACTCACATCGGAGTTTGATAGCCTGGTGAGTCAATTTAAACCGGGTGAAAGCATAACCTTTAATGCGGCTGTGGATGTGCCCCCAGAGGTAAAATTAGGGGAATACAAAGGCTTAAGCGTCAAAGCCGAAGAAATCAAACCCGACCCAGAAGCAGTCAATGAAGTCTTAAAATCAGAACAAGAAAAACGGGCAACCCTAATTCCCATCGAAGATAGAGCCTGTCAGCTCAAAGATGTGGCCGTGGTAGATTTTGTCGGCCGTCGGGTGGCAGCAGAAGGGGAAGAGCTTCCGGAACCGGTAGAAATCCCTGGAGCAAGTGCCACGGACTTTCAATTAGAAATGGAATCAGACCGCTTTATCCCTGGATTTATTGATGGCATCGTAGGAATGAGCCAGGGAGAAACCAAAACCATTGCCGTAACCTTCCCCGATGAATATCCCCAGGAAGATATTGCGGGCAAACCGGCCGAGTTTGAAATTACCCTAAAAGAAATTAAAGAAAGGGAACTGCCAGAACTCGATGATGAATTTGCTGAAGAAATCAGTGAATTTGAAACCCTAGAAGCCCTGAAAGCCTCCTTAACCGAGCGGTTTGCCAAGGAAGCGGAGAATAAGACCAAAACGAATAAACATAAGGCCTTGGTAGAAGCCCTATTAGAAAAGGTCGAGATAGACTTGCCAGAAACCCTGATCGAGGAAACGGTAACTCAACAGCTAACCCAAATGGCGATGCAGTTGGCCAACCAAGGCATTGATATCAATAAAATTCTCACAGCCGATCGCGTGCCCCAACTGCGCCAAAACACCCGCCCAGAAGCTATTAAAGCCCTGAGAGAATCCTTGGCGATCGCCGAAATTGCCAAACAGGAATCTTTACAGGCCGATGAAGCGGAAATTAAAGCCAAAATGGAAGAACTGCTAAAAGCCTCTGAAGAGATCAAGGACGCTGACCCCGATCGCCTCAAAGACTATATTACCGAAGACCTAAATCGGGAAAAAGTTCTGGAATGGCTAGAAGCCAATGGCACAGTTGAATTAGTCCCCGAAGGGAGCCTCAAGTCAGAAGAAGAGACCCCAGAAGCAACAGAAGATGAAGCTCAAGCAACCGAATCTTCAACCTAGTTAAGCCGATAGCAACCCCAAAATCTCCCTCAGAAGAGCAAATCGAGCTAAATTTTTCTGCTCTTTGCCTGCCAGAATGGGGGAGATTAAGGCATAATAAACGCAGAGGTCAATTAGCCTGAACCTTTCGACCCAAATCAATTACTTTTAAATTGGAACTCAAACATCTGAGAAACCCCATGATACTCCGATCCCAATCCCAGCATCATTCCCCTAAGAGCTATAGCTCACAAGATGTGATCTCCTATCACCCCCAAGGCGTAATTCCCATGGTGGTAGAGCAGTCCGGTCGGGGAGAAAGGGCCTTTGATATCTATTCTCGACTCTTGCGAGAGCGGATTATCTTTTTGGGAACGGCGGTCGATGATATGGTGGCTGATTCAGTAGTCGCCCAACTTCTATTCCTAGAAGCAGAAGACCCAGAAAAAGACATTCAACTCTACATTAATTCCCCAGGGGGATCGGTGACCGCAGGGATGGCAATGTATGATACCATGCAGCAAATCCGTCCCGATGTAGTTACCATCTGTTATGGATTAGCCGCTAGTATGGGAGCCTTTCTGTTGACCGCAGGAGCAGCAGGAAAACGAATGTCTCTACCCAACTCCCGCATTATGATCCATCAACCCCTTGGAGGGGCCCAGGGACAAGCGGTTGATATCGAAATTCAGGCTAGAGAAATTCTGTATCATAAGAAAACTTTAAATGAATTATTGGCCCACCACACGGGTCAACCCCTAGAAAAAATTGCAGAAGATACAGAAAGAGACTTTTTCATGTCGGCTGAGGAAGCGAAAAACTATGGTCTCATTGACCAAGTGATTACCCAACCCCAGTCCCATCCATCCGAATCCCACCCCACTGTTTAATCAGAGGCCGCTTATGTCTAAATATGACTCCCATCTCAAATGTTCATTTTGTGGAAAATCCCAGGAACAAGTACGGAAGTTGATCGCGGGCCCAGGGGTCTACATTTGCGATGAATGTGTGGAACTCTGTAATGAAATTCTGGATGAAGAGCTGTTTGACTCCAGTTCCACAACCGCTCCTCCCAATCCCAAGCGAGGGGAACCGGCTCAGAAAAAACGGCGATCGCGCACAGCCAATTTAACCCTGGGCCAAATTCCTAAACCCAAAGAGATCAAAAATTATCTTGATGATAACGTCATTGGCCAGGAAGAAGCCAAAAAAGTGCTATCCGTGGCCGTATATAACCATTACAAGCGATTGAGTTTTATCCAGTCCAAAGCTAACGCCGGAGCGAATGGGGGGAAACCCAATCCAGAAGACAATATAGAACTGCAAAAATCGAATATTTTGCTCGTGGGGCCCACCGGATGTGGCAAAACCCTCCTGGCCCAAACCCTAGCAGATATGCTTGATGTCCCCTTTGCTGTAGCTGATGCAACAACACTAACGGAAGCGGGCTATGTAGGTGAGGATGTAGAAAACATTCTCCTGAGACTCTTACAAGTGGCAGACTTTGATGTGGAGGAAGCCCAACGGGGTATCATCTATATCGATGAAATTGATAAGATTGCCCGCAAGAGCGAGAATCCTTCCATTACCCGTGATGTATCTGGGGAAGGAGTCCAACAAGCCCTATTGAAAATGCTAGAGGGGACGATCGCCAATGTGCCCCCCCAAGGAGGTCGTAAACACCCCTATCAAGATTGTATCCAAATAGATACTAGCAATATCCTATTTATCTGTGGTGGAGCCTTCGTTGGCCTCGATAAAGTGGTCAGCCAACGCACCGGCAAAAAATCCATGGGCTTTATTCAACCGGGAGATAGCCAACCCAAGGAAAAACGGGCAGCCGATGTGCTGAAGGAATTAGAGCCAGAAGATTTAGTAAAATTTGGTATGATTCCGGAGTTTATCGGCCGCATTCCTGTAGTTGCTGTGGTCGATCCCTTAGATGAAGAAGCCTTGAAATGTATCCTGACTCAGCCCCGTAATGCCCTGGTTAAACAGTATCAAAAACTACTAAAAATGGATAACGTAGCCCTGGAATTTCGCCCAGATGCGACTGCGGCGATCGCCAGGGAAGCCTATCGCCGGAAAACCGGAGCCAGAGCCTTGCGAGGCATCGTCGAGGAACTGATGTTAGATGTGATGTATGAGCTGCCCTCACGCAAAGATGTGACGCGCTGCACGATCACCAAAGACATGGTAGAGAAGCGATCGACCGCCGAACTGCTACTGCATCCATCCTCCTTGCCCAAACCTGAATCTGCCTAAATCATGCCAGAAATAACAGTCCGTGGGGTTGACCACTATTATCAGTGGATAACCACAACCCCTAGTGCATCCCTTCCCCAAAAACCTGTCCTCATTTTCCTCCATGGTTGGGCTGGATCGGCTCGCTATTGGGAAAGCACCGCAGAAGCCTTTAAGGAAGAGTTCGACTGTCTACTTTATGACTTGCGGGGGTTTGGGCGCTCTCGACTGCCCCAAACCCCCGTAGACTTAAGTTACGCTCTAGAAGAATACGCCGAAGATCTGGCCGAACTGCTCAATCAACTGGGACTAAAACGGGTTTGGATCAATGCCCATTCTACGGGAGCCTCCATCGCCGTTCTCTTTGCCCAGAACTATCCAGAGCGGGTTGAAAAGCTGATCCTCACCTGTAGCGGCATTTTTGAATACGATCGCCCCTCCTTTGAAGCCTTCCATAAATTTGGGGGCTATGTGGTCAAATTCCGCCCCCCTTGGTTAGCCAAAATTCCCCTGGCCGATCGCTTCTTTATGGCTCGATTTCTCTGTCGTCCCATCCCCGACGAACAGCGTCAAGCCTTTCTGACTGACTTCTTGATCGCTGACTATGAAGCCGCATTAGGAACCATTTATACCTCCGTCAGCGAACACATGGCCAAAACCATGCCGATCGCCTTTTCCCAGCTCTCCATGCCCGTTTTACTGATCTCTGGGGAAAAAGACCAAATTATTCCTGCTCCCATGGGCAAAAAAGCGGCCGATTTAAATCCGAATATTCACTATCAAGTGATTGAAAAAACAGCCCATTTTCCCATGCTCGAAGATCCCCCCATTTACCTCTCCTGTGTGCGGGAGTTTATGGGCATAGGGGCTTAAAGCTGCATCTCCCCTACTCATCAAACTTTTGATGAGCCTCAATAAAACTCTGTACGCGATCGCGGTACTCTTTGAGTAAAGCGTCCACAATTTCTGGATCTTGACCATCAGCCACAATATCCACCAACGCTTCCCCCGCATCGGGCAAAATCAGTACCCAATGGCGACCATCCTTACAAAGAATTTTGACCCCATCGACCAACTGCAACTTTTCCTGATCGTGGGTTTCCACCAAATAGCGCATTACTGCCCCCTTCGCCGTCCAAGGACAGCGAATCGTCGTCATCTGATGGGCAATAGGCGGCAGTTTAGAGCGCATGGTTCCCAAAGAAATTTCCTGTAATTTCAACATCTCTATCAGCTTGGCTGTCGCAAACATGGCATCAAAACCGGGATGGAGTTGGGGGAAAATAAAGCCCATATCCCCACTGCCCCCTAACACGACATTGGGATTGGCATGACAAGCTTCCATCAAAGCGGCTGGATTAGCCTTCGTCCGAATCACCCGACCATCATGGCGATGGGCGATTTCTTCCACTGCACTCGAAGCATGGATAGGAACAACCACGGTTCCCCTCGGATGGGCGGTTAGGATCATTTGTATCATCAAAGCGGTGAGCATTTCCCCTCGGATCGCCGTTCCTCTTTCGTCAATTAAGACAAACTTTTCCCCATTAGAGGACACTTGTACCCCCATGGTCGCTTCTAGGGCAGCGACAACGCGACCGAGTTGATGAAGTAGCCCTTCTTGGTCTTCTAGAGAGAGGGGTTTGGGGTTTAAACTGGCATTGAGAACCACCGCATCACAGCCAAATTTAGCCAGCAGTTGGGGAAGAACTGCGCCACTGACGGCAAAGGCGTAGTCAATGACGACTTTGGAGGAAACGGTTTCAATCGCCTCTAAATTCAGATGTTTTTCAAAGGCATCCATGTAGATCTGTAGGGTTTCGGAGGCGTAGGTGACGTTGCCAATTTCATAAATGAGCGATCGCCGCATATCCTCTTTGAAAAAGCAGCCTTCAATTTTCTTTTCCTTGGATTTAGAAATATTAATCCCTTTATGGTTCAGAAATTCAATCAGTAAGGAACTCCCCCGTTCTGGGTGCAAGCGCACATGAATACCCCCTTCTACCCCTAGGGTGGGAATCACGGTGCGGACAATGGGAATAGCCTTATCTTCCAGGTTTTGCACATCTACTCCCACAGACATCAACCCAGCGACCAAAGAGCGAGTCACCATGCGGGAAATGCTGCGTTGATCGCGAGAGACGGTGACTTCCGATCCCGGTGGCAACGTCGAACCATAGGCTGCACCCAGTTTAACGGCTAATTCTGGGGTGATGTCAACATTGGCTAGTCCCGATACTCCCCGTTGGCCAAATAGGTTACGATGGCCCACATTGCCCCAAATCAGATTCAGATTTAAGATGGCTCCGGCTTCAATTCTTTTATGGGGCCAAACCCTGACTTGGGGAGAAACCCGTGCTTCTTCTCCTACGGTAGAGAGGGAACCGACAATGGCCCCTTCTAGAACATGAGCGCGACGGTCGATGCGGGTTCCGCGACCAATGACGCAGGCCCTTAGATGGCTTTCATCACCGATAAAGGCCCCATTCCAGATAATTGGCCGTTTGAGGGTAGCGTGGGAGCCAATGGTAACATTATCACCGATGATCGTTCCCGGTTCGATATGTACATAGCTACCAATGCGGCAGTTATGACCAATTAGCACTGGGGGTTCAATATTGACGGTGGGATCGATATAAGTATTCTCTCCGATCCATAAACTCGGCGATCGCTTGGGATAGGATACCTCTAGATTAACCCGTTTGGCCAGGGCGCTATATTGGCTTTCCCGATAAGCATCTAGATGGCCGATATCACACCAATACCCCTCGGCAATGTAGCCATAGAGGGGTTTACCTTGGGCTAATAGGAAAGGAAATAGGTCTTTAGAAAAATCGGCTTCTTCTTTGGGGGGCAAATAATCAAGAACTTCTGGTTCTAAGATATAAATTCCTGTGTTTACGGTATCTGAGAAGACTTCACTGCTAGAGGGTTTTTCTAGAAATCTCTGAATCCGACCATCTGGCCCCGTAATCACTACGCCAAATTCTAGGGGATTGGGGACACGGGTTAAGACTAGGGTGGCTATGGACTTTTTTTGATAGTGAAAGGCGATCGCCGCACTTAAATCGAAGTCCGTGATACAATCTCCACTAATCACTAGGAAAGTTGAGCGTAGTAATTCTCCTACATTTTTAACACATCCTGCGGTTCCTAGGGGTTGGTCTTCTTCGACCGCATAAGTCATTTGAATGCCGAACTCCCGCCCATCTTGGAAGTGATTCCGCATTACATCGGGTAAGTAGTAAAGTGTAGTAATAACTTCGTTAATCTGATGGTGTTTCAGTAGGCGAACAATATGCTCGGCGATCGGTCGGTTAAGGACAGGAACCATGGGCTTGGGAAGCTCACAGGTTAAAGGTCTTAGCCGGGTTCCTGAACCACCTGCCATTAGCACTGCTCTCATAAGATGCTCCTATAATGGGTAATAGGTAATAGGTGAATTAACTAAACTTAATGATAGTGACGATCAACACTTATACAATTTTGCTAAAACTGTAGCATACTCTCACTATCCTAAACAGATAGTGACTTAATGAACTTAATTGGGAGGGGTAACCAGATGAAGCTACTGATTATTTTGGGACTCGTCGGCTATGGGATCGGAGTTTGGAAGTTTTGGAAAGGGTATTCTCGCACCAATTTTACGCCGGAATTGCCCAATAAGGTTCTCCTTTCTCTAGGTTGGCCGGTGTTGGTGTTTAATGGCTCCTATCGCCGCAATTTTAGAAAGGCTTTGAAATAATGAACAATTAACAATTAACAATTGATAATTATGGGTAATGGTGGTAATGGGTTCTTCCCCTATTCCCCTATTCCCCCTATCCCCCTATCCCCCCATTCAGATATGACACGCTTAAGTAATGCTGCGGGTTTTGGACTGCATAATTTTTCCACAGAGGCTCTAGAGACGCAATTGGCGGCAGTGGCGCTGCGGTTTAATCGTCAATATCGAGGAGAACTGTTTGAGGTTCCGCCAGAGGTGGAAGAAATGCCGATTTTTCGCCAATGGATGAGTGGGGAGTTAACCCCGAAAATTACGTCTGAGTTTTGGCAGGTGTGTAAGCCGAAAAAGGGACAAAAGTGTTTGGATATGGGTTGTGGAGTGAGTTTTTTGATTTATCCTTGGCGGGAATGGGAGGCTTTGTTTTATGGCCAAGAGATTAGTAAGGAGGCGGCGGAAGCGCTGAATTCTCGCGGCCCCCAGTTAAATTCTAAGTTGTTTAAGGGGGTGAAGTTGGGGCCGGCCCATCAGTTAGATTATGAACCGGGACAGTTTGATTTGGCGATCGCCACGGGATGGAGTTGTTATTTTTCTTTGGACTATTGGCAACAGGTGATGGTGGCGGTGAAGTCGGTGCTGAAGTCTGGGGGAATACTGGTGTTTGATGTGCTAAACCCAGAGGTGGAATTGGCGGAAAATTGGGCAATTCTAGAGACCTATTTGGGGGCTGAGGTGGGTCTAGAGCCGTTACAAGAATGGGAAAAGGCGATCCGGGCGGTGGGGGCGAAGGTGGTTAAAAAAAGTGAGGGTGAGTTGTTCCATCTCTATGCTGTTAAGTATCCGTGAGGCGATCGCCAAAAATGTCTAAAGTCTGGTTAATTGGCGGGACTTCGGAAAGTCGCCAGTTGGCGCAAGGGTTGGTGGAAGCGGGGTTAGAGTGTGTGGTAACGGTAACTACTGAGTCGGCAAGATCCCTTTATCCGAATTGCCCGCAATTAACGGTGAAAGTGGGTAAATTACAGGCATCAAGTTTAGATGAATTTCAGCGATCGCATCATATCGGTGTGATTTTAGATGCGAGCCACCCCTGGGCGCAGCAAATTTCCCAACAGGCGATCGCCTTTTCTGAAGGCTCTAACATTCCCTATATGCGCTACGAGCGACCCCCTGTAACCCCTTCTGAGTGCGATCGAAACCTGACCTTAGACAGTTTTGCCACCCTACTGACTGGGGACTATTTGAGCAATCGGCGCGTGTTTTTAACCGTTGGCTCGCAACGTCTGCCCTTATTTCAACCCTGGCAACACCAGGCGACCTTATTTGCGCGAGTGTTACCCTCGATTAAGTCTCTTCAGATCGCACAAGAAGCTGGATTTAGTAGCGATCGCCTCATTGCCATCCGTCCCCCAGTTCCCGAAGCTCTGGAGTTAGCTCTATGGCAACATTGGCAGATTTCTCTCGTGGTAACCAAAGCATCTGGAAATGCAGGAGGAGAGGCCATGAAGCGTCAGTTGTGCGATCGTTTAGGCATTCCCTTAATTACCATCACCCGACCGAAAATGACCTATCCCCAAGAAACCCATGATATCCAAGAAGCCATTAATTTTTGTTGTTCTTGACATACTCACCATCCTAAAGGAGCGGTGATTCTTCACGCTTCACTGACTGACGCTACCATTGGCCCGGTATCGCCGCAGGCGATAGTAGTCTTACTTGCCTCTCCCGTTGCCAACTATTGCCTGGTTAGTCGGCGATCGTGTGGAGACAATCCTAAAATTCTATGCAGGTATAGAGCAATTGACCAGATCAGAACTACCCGATCTGTATTGAGTTGGCGCACCAGTGGTGCAAAATTTTAAGGGAATAGCCGAAAATCAGTGGACGTAACAGGACTCGAACCAGTGACCTCCACGATGTCAACGTGGCGCTCTAACCAACTGAGCTATACGTCCGTAGCTCAATTACCATAGCACGATTGAAAAAATCGATCAAGGCTCTCAAGGTTTTACCCTTCATGAATGGCAGGAAGCCGATTCTGGTAGCAACTAGCATAATCGGCAAAACTTAAGATAAGGTACGTCAAGTGTAGAAGAGTAGAAGCGAGGAAACTCGACCATGGAATCTAAAATTGACTGCGCCCAAGCCTGTGTTAACGGATGCGTCCTTGGTGACCAATGTCCCAATCGAGAATACGTCCAACAAGCCTCTAACTTCATTCAAGAAACTTCCCTCGATCAAATGCTGGCCATTGCTGATGAAGCCCTACGAAAAAAAAGAATGGCTCCTCCCCAATGGATTATCCCAGAGGAATAACCCTTGCCCTAAAACCATGAATCTTAGGAACCTCTCCTATTCCCAGGATGGCCCGAAATATGAGACGCTATTGATAGCCTTTCCATCTGTTTGAGTGTTTATGCAAACTCTACCGAATCCCACCCAAACTCAATCCCCCTCTTCTCCGGCAGTTTCCACCACCATTGAGCGCCGGAAAACTCGGCCTGTGCCGGTGGGCAATATTACGATTGGGGGCGGCCATCCTGTGGTCGTACAATCGATGATTAATGAAGATACCCTGGATATTGAAGGATCAATTGCCGCCATTCGGCGATTACATGAAATCGGTTGTGAGATTGTACGGGTAACGGTTCCCAGTTTGGCCCACGCTAAAGCCCTAGCAGAGATTAAACAGAAGCTTAAAGACACCTATCAACCGGTTCCCCTGGTGGCCGATGTTCACCACAATGGAATGAAAATTGCCCTAGAAGTGGCCCAGCATGTGGATAAGGTGCGGATTAATCCAGGGTTATATGTATTTGAAAAACCCAAGACAGACCGCACGGAATATACAGAAGCGGAGTTTGCGGAAATTGGCGAAAAAATCCGCGAAACCTTAGAACCCCTGGTGATTTCTTTGCGCGACCAAGGAAAATCAATGCGAATTGGGGTGAATCATGGGTCATTGGCGGAGCGGATGCTGTTTACCTATGGGGATACTCCAGAGGGGATGGTAGAATCGGCTCTGGAGTTTATCCGGATTTGTGAATCTCTGGACTTTTATAATTTGGTGATTTCCCTGAAAGCTTCACGAGTACCGGTGATGCTGGCGGCCTATCGCTTGATGGTTAAGCGGATGGATGAATTGGGGATGAGCTATCCTTTGCATCTGGGAGTGACGGAAGCAGGGGATGGGGAGTATGGTCGGATTAAATCGACCGCAGGAATTGGTACGCTGCTGGCTGATGGGATTGGGGATACGATTCGTGTGTCTCTGACGGAAGCGCCAGAAAAAGAAATTCCGGTGTGTTATAGCATTCTTCAAGCCCTGGGACTGCGTAAGACGATGGTGGAATATGTGGCTTGTCCTTCCTGTGGACGGACGCTGTTTAATCTGGAGGAGGTGCTGCATAAGGTGCGGGAAGCCACGAACCATTTAACGGGTTTGGATATTGCTGTGATGGGATGTATTGTCAATGGGCCAGGGGAAATGGCTGATGCGGACTATGGTTATGTGGGCAGACAACCGGGATATATCTCTTTGTATCGAGGGAAAGAGGAAATTAAGAAGGTTCCGGAAGATCAAGGCGTGGAAGAGTTAATTAATTTAATTAAAGCGGATGGCCGCTGGGTCGATCCGTAACCTAAATTAGGTTTAAGGAAAGAAAGCCCTCGATCGATATCTCCGGAATTGACTCGAAGGCGATCGCATAAGGGAACGAGAAAAGCGCGATGGCGGCAGTGATGGGTCGCATTATCCCCTTCTCTATAGACCGCTATGGAGTAGCATGTGCTAGATTGGGCTTAACTCCCCCTAAAGTAATATCCCCGGTTCAGGAAGCTTATGACCAAAACTACACGCGGACTTGTTTTAGGTGCAACGGCAGTAATGCTGACCGCTGTAACTGTTGCTGGTGCAGGCATTCATTTAAGAGGGCAAGCTTTTTTCCAAGATGGGCCCAAAGAATTAGTAGATGAAGTCTGGCAAATTATCAACAATCGATATGTTGATGGTACATTTAATCAGGTGGATTGGGAACAGGTACGTCAGGAATACCTGGCTCGAAACTATACCTCCGATCAAGAAGCCTATGGAGCCATCCGGGAAATGTTGAAGGAACTCAACGATCCCTACACCCGGTTTATGGACCCCGAAGAATTCAAAAATATGCAAATTGATACTTCTGGGGAACTGACGGGAGTGGGGATTCAGATTTCTATGGATGAAGAAACCGATCGCCTAGTGGTGGTGGCTCCAATTGAAGATTCTCCTGCTTTTGAAGCGGGAATTCAAGCCAGAGATTTTATTGTCAAAATTGATGGCAAAGATACCGCCGGAATGGATGTTAATGATGCGGTGAAACTGATTCGAGGGCCGATCGATTCTCAGGTGGTGTTAACCATTTTGCGCGGTCAAGAGGAGATGGATTTCCCCATTCAGCGCCAACGGATCGAAATTCATCCCGTGCGCTATAGTTATCGCCAGGAAGGGGCTGGGAAGGATATTGGCTATATTCGACTGACCCAATTTAGCGCTCCGGCGGCTGAAGAGATGCGGGAAGCGATTGAGGATTTGGAAGATCAGGGAGTATCCGGTTATATCTTAGACTTGCGCTCTAATCCTGGGGGATTATTATATTCGAGTGTGGCGATCGCCCGCATGTGGTTACCGGGTCGAGAGGCGATCGTTTCTACTGTAGACCGACAAGGGGAAACGGAGCGACAACGGGCGAATAGTCGTCCCTTAACGGATAAACCTCTGGTGGTTCTAGTCGATGGTGGATCGGCTAGTGCTAGTGAGATCCTCTCTGGAGCTTTACAAGATAATGAACGAGCTGTGATTGTGGGAACCCAAACCTTTGGGAAAGGCTTAGTGCAGTCTGTGCAGCCCTTGGCCCATGGATCGGGTTTAGCAGTCACTATTGCTAAGTATCTGACTCCTAATGGTCGGGATATCAATAAATTGGGTATTGAACCCGATATCTTGGTGGAATTGACGGATGACCAAAAAGAATATTTAGTGAAACATCGGGATGAAATTGGGACAAAAACCGATCCCCAATATGCTGAAGCACTGAAAATTCTGACTCAAGAAATCGCGAAACAATAAGCCATAATTGGGGTTAGTAAGCTTCTGAACTGAATTCAAAGGGGCTAAACTTAATTGAAAATGTAGGGAGCAATTGAAAATGTAGGGAGCAATTGAAAATGTAGGGAGCAATTGAAAATGTAGGGAGCAATTGAAAATGTAGGGAGCAATTGAAAATGTAGGGAGCAATTGAAAATGTAGGGAGCAAT
>NZ_JAQOSP010000075.1 GCF_030068475.1 Roseofilum acuticapitatum BLCC-M154
GTCACTATCCAAACTATGCTAAACACTATACAACAGTAAAAACCGGGTTTTGAAGTCATATTTGCTGCTTAAGCGATGTCTGTGGCAAAAACCTGGTTTCTGAGTCTCAGGCGATATGGGAGCCATTGCTGGGGCGATAATACAATCCATTGCTAAGGCGATCGCACGGGAGAAGAGGTTGTGGGGGCGATAAAACTCCGTTTCGCTTCGCGATCGCGTCTTGGGTAGAGGAGATCGGGCGAGGCATTTCAGGCGATCGCATCGAAGCTATGGCAATAATTGCCATTTTGTGCCAAGATCGAAGAAATCTTCAAGATCGCCGTGCTATGAAAACCATGAATGTCTCTCTTCCCGATCCCATGCGGGATTATGTCGATCTGCAAGTTCAGATAGGAGGTTATGGAAGTGCCAGTGAATATATCCGCGATCTAATTCGTCAAGATCGGAAGCGCAAAGCTCAAGAGGAGCTAGAAACTTTGCTCCTGGAAGGACTTAACTCCGGGGATGCCACAGCAATGAGCGAACGCGACTGGCAAGAAATTCGCCAAGCTGTTCGCGACAAATTCAATCAACAGCAACATGGTTGAAATTCGCAAGCGTCCGCAGGTTATTTGGGACTTAATTGATATCGCCACTTACATTGCCAATACCAATCTCGATCTGAGCGATCGCTTCCTTCAGGCAGCAGAAGAAACCTTTCAACAACTTGGACAGATGCCAGAAATCGGTAAGCGTTGTCAATTCCTTCATCCTGAATTGCAAAATATTCGTCAAATAGGAGTCAAAGAATTTAGGAAATATCTCATTTTTTATCAGTCTTCTCAGGCAAGTGTTGAAATTATCCGAGTGATACATGGAGCGCGAGATCTAGAAAGTCTTTTAACAGAAGAAGAGGATACACAATGATGTATGAAGGCGATCGCCCCTCGTCTTTCTGTTAAGATCAAGAAAATCTTCTGTTTTTTAACCCCGATCGCAAAATGAAAGTTGTTGCACCACCGAACGGCTACCCCATTGAAATCGGCACACTGCAAACCCTACTGACGGATTTCAAACAAAACTATGGCGATCGCTATCATCTTACGGCTTTAGGTTATTTTGGTTCTTATGCACGAGGAGAAGCCCAAGCAGATAGCGATCTAGATATTGTTTTTCAAAGCGATAAACCTAACTTGCTAAAAACAGCAATTCTCAAACAAGAACTAGAAGAAATTATGGGTTGTTCTGTAGATCTGGTTCGCTGGAGAGAAACGATGAATCCTAGCCTAAAAGTGAGGATTGAGGAAGAAGCCTATTATGTCTAATACCAGCGATCGCGATCGCCTGCTCGAACGGCTAAACGCCATCTTAACAGCGCTGAAGAAAATCCCCCGACGCTTCGCCAGTATTAGCGAACCCAATGATTTTCTCTCCAGTGAAGAAGGAGGCGATCGCATGGATGCTATCTGTATGATTCTTCTTGCAGTTGGAGAAGCTTGCAAAGTCATCGATCGCCAAACGAATGGTCAACTATTTGCTCAATAAATGTGATGGCTTCCTTTTACTCTTTTCAAGATCCAACCATTTTTTTCTAAGATCTTACAAAAATTTTTTCCAGAAACTAACTTCATACTGCAATTTCCACAATGCGATCGGTTTCTTTGAGCTGGGAACTTTCATTGGCGACTTCCAACCATCCCATAATTGCTTCTTGCAGATTCTCCATAACTTCTTCCCAAGAATCTCCCTCAGTAATACATCCGGGAAGAGCTGGAACTTCTGCCCAATATCCGCCCTCTTCGGCTTCATGAATAATTGCTTTAATCTTCATAAATTGAACCGCGTACAGTATTGCTCCAATCTAGCATTGTTGATGGCGATCGCAGGGGAGAAGTGATTGTGGGGGCGATCGGGCGAGGTATGGTTTAGGCGATCGCCTCTCTGCTCAAAAATTAGTCATAATCGAGGTAGAGTAACAGGAGGTACAATTATGACTACTCCAACCGAAACGCCCATGGGCAAAATCATCACCACTTTAACAATCATTAACCGTGCTGACCAATCTGCTGCCACACGAGGATACATTCCTCAACAAGAAGTGCGATCGCTGACTCTGAATAATGTGCTTGTAGATACAGGAGCGAGTACCTTGTGTTTACCTTCCGAGGCGATCGCCCAATTAGGCTTAGAATTGCTCAAAGAAGTAGATGTAGCCACTGCTAATGGCTTCAGTAAAGCCCGACTTTTCCGAGATGCAAGTATTTCCCTATTGGGCAGAGAAGGAACCTTTGAATGCTTGGAATTACCGGGAGGACGCGATCCTCTCTTGGGAGTTTTTCCTCTGGAATCATTAGGAATTGAACTGGATTTGAAAAATCAGACCCTTAAAGTGTTACCCGAAACCTCAATCGATACTTATTTGACCATTTTGTAGCACTACGCGATCGCGAAGCGAAACGGAGTTTTATCGCCTCCCTCATTTCCATCAAGCTAAGAAACTGGGTTTTTCAGGTAAGTTTCGCTTCTTAACCCGTAGAGGTGGCAAAAACCTGGTTTCTGAGTCTCAGGCGATAGGCGAGCCATTGCTGGAGGGATATAGCGCTTTCCGCTTCGCGGACATGAACGCGCTAGGGAATAGGGAATAGGGTTGTGGTACATGGCTTTGAGCCTTTAAGACTGTACACCATAACAGCGCCAAGCGCTGTTATGGGAGGCATCGTTCAGGCGATCGCTTCTTGGGTAGAGGCGATCTCTGAATTACACAGTGATATAATTTGATATAAAGTACAGCCATAAAGATGCCGAGAAAACTGAGAGAACTCAAAGCTGAAATTGCCCGTGCTGGATTTGTTTATTTACCAAAGCGAGGTAAAGGTAGTCACGAACGGTGGCGACACCCTATCCTGAAAAAAACACTCACAATTTCCGGTAAAGATGGCTCTGATGTACCCCCTTACCTAGAAAAACAAGTGGCTCAGTTATTACTTGAATTAGCCAATATTGAAAACAAACAGGAGGATGACGAGTGAGGAATCAGTACACTACAATTATTCAGTGGTCAGAAGAAGACCATCTATTTCTAGTTACCATTCCAGAATTTTCTGACCGAGTGATGATGCCTTGTACTCATGGAAAAACTCGTGCAGAAGCTATTCAAAAAGCGGAAGAAGTGATCGAGATGTATTTAGAAGCTTGGCATGAAGAAGGAGACTCAATTCCTGAACCGCAATTTTTGCAAACAGCTTAACTATCAATACAAAAATCTCGTTGGTGAGTCTTAGGTGTAATAATGCGACTCTCCCCCCTCCATCAAAAATTAACCTGCCCTAGGCGTTGGTCATCGCTTATGGGTAAACTGTTGAATAACCGTGAGAATATAGGCTAGGGAAATGACGCAAACCCTGATTATTCCCGAACAATTACAAGTGACTCCAGAACAGTTTGCACAGATTGCGATCGCCAATCGTGACCTACGTCTGGAACAAACCGCGACTGGAGAATTGATCGTTATGCCCCCCACTGGAGGAAATACCGGTAAACGCAATGCCCGATTTACGGCCCGCTTTATCGTCTGGAATGACGAAACTCAACTAGGGGAAGTCTTTGACTCTTCTACTGCCTTTCGTTTACCCAATGGTGCAGCGCGATCGCCTGATGTCTCCTGGGTACAGCGCGAACGATGGGAAGCCCTCACCCCGGAACAACAAGAGACTTTTCCTCCCCTGTGTCCCGATTTTGTCTTGGAGTTGCGATCGAAAACCGACTCCCTGAAGCAGCTCCAGGCAAAAATGCAAGAATATCTAGACAACGGTGCTAGTCTGGGTTGGTTGATCGATATTCAAGGGCAAACGGTGGAAATTTATCGTCCCGGTGAAGATGTAGAAAAGCGCATTCAACCCCATACCCTAGACGGTGAAACCCTATTACCGGGGTTTACCTTATCTCTTGGGCATTTGTGGGATAATATCGAGTCCGATTAAACACTTGTCATTGCGTTAGCGAAGCTTGCGCGAAGCGCGAACGGAACGCAGTGGAGTGAAGCAATCTCATAATCTCGCCAGTTTTGGCGTTTGGGCTTCGCGGACATGAAAAGCGAAGCTTGCGTGTTTCTGCTAGGAAAATCGACCCGATCCAGACCCTAACTCTACAATATAAACCGGTTTACTAAAGTCAATTTGATCTTGGGGATGTTGCACGCAGTCGCGCAAGAAACCCATCACCACTTTTCCATAAGCATTAGCAATAAAGGGGTTGCTCGTAACATAGTGGGGCACTTTTCCCGTATTCCATGCCTGCACTCCCTCTTGGTTAAAAAACTCGCGTTGAAACCGCCACAGCAAGGATTTTGAGAGGCGCTGATGGGTTTCTAAAACGCTAGATTTAGCCGGGTTAGGTTGCATGAACTCATGCACAGTCAAAATCACTATCCTAAATTCCCAATATAGCCCTGAATGCCCTTTCTGCTCTCTTTTCCTGCTTGGTAAAAACATCTCTGTATTTTGTCTTGCTGTATTCCATTTTTTTCTTGAACCAATTGGGTTTTCCACCTCGTTTTTCTTGCTCTTCTAGCCAGGATTTTTTCATTTTCTCCTGCCTTTGTTCATAAGTCTGTTTATAAGTCTCACGAGTCGGACACAAGGCTCTAAATCGCGAAAATGGTTCTCTACATAAAGCAAAGATCTCCGCCCCTGCATCTACAATTTTACTGTCCATTTTTTCTACTTGTTGATGTAACTCTTGAGCCGAAAGATGTTGTCTGTTGGCTTGCGATACTCGGCTGAAAAAGGTAGTGAACCACGCCCTAGTTTCAGATGCAATATTAATCTCAAAGTCTGAACCTTGTTTTATAAACTTTTCGTATAAGTTCCCTTGGATATCCTGAATCTTGCGTAGATCATTAAGGTTCTGTGCAACAGTAGAGAGTGTATGTTGCTCTGGTTCACTTGCTCCTGCTTCATCTGACTGAGTATCTGGTGCGGCTGATGAGATGGGGCGTGCGGCAGATAGGGGTTGACTTGCTCCTCCAGATGATGAAAAGAGTCCTGCAAGTCCTCCGCCTCCAGATAATAGGGATGATAGGAGGAGTGGTTTGCCCTGGGCTGGTACGGTTGTGGACAAAGAATATCCTCTTTTCTTGAATTCATCTAAAAACAAAGCATTTTCTATTGAGAATTCGTCTTTCAAATGTTTTTTAAATAATTCCCAGGCATAGGGATTTTTCCAAACATCCCCCAGCTTAACTGTGTCCCGTGATTTTTTTGGAATACCCGGTGTACGACCCACGAATCTTTCACTAGCTGAGGTAGTGGGGGCAGACTTCATTGCTTCATGGCTCACCCCGTGTCTTTTGGTTGGACTGACTCCGAACATACGCTCCCATAATGTCATTCTCTGTATCATTTTCGCGCTCAGAGCCGGAGTGGTCTGCGGATTTACACCATATCGATCGCTCGTTTTTGCTTGCAGAGCGCCCTGTTGTCGAGAATGGGTGATTTCGTGGAGCATCAAGTGCTGTTTGTCTGGGCTGCTGCTTTTTAAGTCTCGCCCATAATCACTGGAATCGGCATAAAAAATATGATTTTCAGAGGTAAAAGATTTAGCACCGATCGCTTTACTCAATTGGTTGGCTTCTACATCCGTATGGATTTTAACACTATCTGTCTGCCAACCGGTTTTGTCTGCGATCGCCTCTTGGGTTTCTCCCGATAGAGACTCCCCTCCACTTTGTTTTTTCTCCTTCAGTTCCTGCTCAAATTCTGGAGAGACTGTCCCCCCATCAAGAGCCAAAGAGTCTCCCTGTACCATGGCATTATCCTCTTCGGTGGCCATTTCTTCCCGTTGTAGACTGGGAGCCTTTAGACCTTGACCATCAACTTTTCTCTGGATAGAGAAAGTCTGTAGGCTATCCTCCTCTTGTTTCTGTACCCCTTGGCTTTTGTCCCCTTCAGTCTCAGGAGAGCGCATAGATGCTGTCACCTCTGCTGCTACTGCATCCGCTTCTTTTTCATATTTATCCCCTGGTTTACCCACTGTAATCTCTCTCTGAAGACTCGGAGCATGGCTTTTACCTTTCAGTTTCTTCTGCCACCAGTGATGGGCCATTTCCCCGTTACCCTTCATTTGTAGTGTGGGTTTGGGTCTCGCTGCGATTTCTGTCCAGTTGCTCACCCCAGACTCTGGCTCAACCGTTGGTTTCAAAAGGCTACCACACTGCACTAGAGGTGCATCTTGACCCATGGCAGTGCTATAGTCAGCGCCTTCTGGTTGCATGGCGTTAAACTTGGCTTGCAGGGTGTGTCCTTTCTTGCTTTTTCCTGAAGATGAGAAAGGTTGACGCTTTCTAAGGCGGATTTGTTTGCGTGCCATGATGTTTACTCCAGTCGGCGATCGCCCCATTTTGAAGGCTTGATCGATATAGATTCCCCATCATTATATAGCCAACCTAAATGAGTTATGTAATAGCTGCCCCTCATCCCCCTACCCCCTTCTCCCGCAGGAGAAGGGGAAAAGTCAAGAATCCCGTGGGAGAGGGATTTAGGGAGAGGGCATTTCCACTTGCACAACTCATTGAGACTAGCTATAGAACCGAGGGTCAAATTCAGGAGAATCTTCAGGTTCTTTCTCTCAATTCCTATATCCAGACTTACGGCGATTCAATAGTAAAGTAAGGGCAAAACCGGTTAAGCCTCCCACGAGTAACCAGACACATCCTAAGCCAATCACATCTCCGAGAAATTGACCAAACTGGAGCCGGAGTAATCCCCCTAGGGCCCAACCACAGGCTAAGGCGATCGCCCAATCGACAATACTGGCAATAATCCAACGCCAAGCTTGGGGAACTTCCTGAGAGAGCAACACATATTGCCCCACACCGAGAACAAACCCCACTTTCGCCCCCTCCGAGAGACCATAGAGCAAGCGCACGGAAATATCCAGGGTTCTGGGAGCAATCCAACCGATCGCCCCTAAACCACTCCATCCCATCATTGCCCAACACATAGCACTGATCGCCATCCACCAGCCAGCCTGCTTGAGATGGGGAAGAAGCACAATGGCTTGCATTAGGCCAATAATTGCCCCCCCGATAAATCCTTCTATGATTCCTATATCGGGACGCTCGCCAATTTCAATCAGCAACAAACTGAGTACAAATCCAATAAAGGTATGGATTGTCCATTGAATGCCAAAACCCGATCCAATCATGTGGGAATTCAACCTTAAAAATTATGACTCATGGGCGATAATCTCCCGCAATCCTTGACGGCGATTCTGGGGCGATTCTGGGGCGATATATCCCCATAAACTTTCCCAATAAAAGAACGAAAAGCCATCGAAAGCGCGATCGCGCACCGTTTGCACTTGCTGTTCAATCAAATCTAGGGCGATCGGAGTTCTCAGCGTTCCCGTAGAAATACCAATCGCCACCGGGATCTTCTCCTGCAACTGGGGAATCACCGGATCGGGCAAATCTCGCAAAAAAGTTTCCATCCCACTCCGATATACCTGAATGATCAACTCATCAATTAAACCCTGTTCAGCCCAAGCCAGCCAATTTTGTAGATAATTGCGATAGGCAAACTCGCGGGGATTGGGCGACAAAGAAATAATACAATCCGGTTTAATCTCTTTTACCCGGTCATGAATCCGCTTCATCACTTGAGTCAGTTTCGCAGCTCTCCAGCGCATCCATTGCTCATTTTGATAATTTTCCGGCGGAATCTCGCCATTATGTTCCTGTTGATAAAGCCAGATCGTAAATGGATCGTAGCCCAACTCTATGGGTAGACTAAAATGGTCATCGAGTTGAATGCCATCCACATCATATCGGGTAACTACTTCCACAATCAGATCGATCAACAACTGCTGCACTTCTGGATGCAGAGGATTCAGCCACTCTAAACCATATTTTCCATGGTGTTGTAAGGGGAGTCCATCCCGACTTTGGGCCAACCAACTGGGATGACGTTTCACCAACAACGAATTTTTCGGAGCCATAAACCCATACTCAAACCAGGGAATCACGCGCAATCCCTGCTGATGGCCCAGAGTAATGATTTCTTCTAGGGTATCCTCCCGAAAACTGAGGGTATCGAGGAATAGATCTTGCTTGCGACCGATCGCTTCTTTCGCTTTATCACTGGGATAAAACGTCACACCTCGATTCCAGGCAACAGGATAGATCGTGTTAAAATTGAGATCAGAGAGTTGGGCGATCGCCCGATTAATCCCCCAAGGACTATACAAAACCGCACTACTCACATTCGTTAACCAAACCCCCCGAATTTCATCCACGACTTTAGGGGGTTTCGCCTGTATGGGTTTGACCGCTTGCAGTCCCATAATCAAGACCATGATGATTAGGGCCAAGCTTATCCCTTGCCATCCTCTTTTAATTCTTCGTTTCATGGTTGGAGTCTGTGCTGCATATCTTAGCCATACTTTAACGGTCAATTAACCTTCTTTCTACATCCAACTCCTACAAGAGCAGGGACACAAGAATAGTAGCCGGATGAGAATAGATAAGCTTTTATAGTAGTGTACTCCCGTTCTTCTCGCGTCAGTCCTGTGAAAATCTACGCCATTTGGAGATTACTCAAAGAAACCTTTGTGCAATGGCAGCAAGACCGGGTTCCTATCCTGGCAGCCGCTCTAGCCTATTATATGGTGTTTTCTTTAGCCCCCATGCTAATTATTGCTGTCGCTGTCGCTAGTTTTGTGATTGGAAAAGAAGCAGCACAAGAACAACTAGCGATCCAACTCCAACAGTTTATTGGTTCAGAGGCTGCCCAGTCCATTCAAACCCTAATTCAGGAACGCTATCAACCCCAATCGGGTCTGATCGCCACTATAATTGCGATCGCCACCTTATTTTTTGGCGCGACCACCGTTTTTGCCCAACTCAAAGTCGCTCTCAACATCATTTGGGGCGTTACCCCCAAACCCGAACGAGGCTTCTTAAACTTCCTCATGGCTAGGAGTCTCTCTGTTTTAATGATCGTTGCCATCGGATTTCTCCTCCTCGTCTCCCTCGTCTTTAGCTCCGTTTTAGCTGGCTTAAGTGAATGGCTCGATCAATGGATGGATACCCCCGCTAACATTTGGCATTGGACTGATCTTTCCGTTTCTTTTATTGTCGTCACTCTCTTATTTAGTGCCATTTATAAAATCTTGCCCGATGCCAAAGTCGCTTGGTCAGATGTTTGGGTTGGCTCCACCCTAACCTCCATCCTCTTTACCCTGGGTAAATGGGGAATTAGCTTATATTTGGGACATAGTAGTGTCAAATCTTTCTATGGCGCTGCTGGATCGTTTGTTATTTTATTATTATGGATCTTTTTCACTGCCCAAATCTTACTCATTGGCGCAGAATTTACCCAAGTTTGGGCTAATCGCTATGGCGCAACCATTCGCCCTCGCCGTCATGCCATTCATACCGGTGAAACTTCCTGGAGTCCATCCCAGACTTCAGGATTAACGGCTAATCCCTCACCAATTGGGCACAAAAAACGCAAGAGAATTGTTAAACTTAAACGGTTTCTGCGTCGCATTGAAAAAACTCTTGACGATCGGGACAAAAAAACTTAACTCCATTTATTTTTTCAGGTTTGCATCTATGAATATGGTTAACCCTGACCTCGAATATCACCGCCTACAAATGCTATCTTTTATTGAGCATCTAGAAACCCAAATGCCCCAAGCTTCTCCCTATGAGATTGCCAATGAGCTACGTCGTTATACCCGTAAATCTTATACCAGTTCCTTATTCCGTTGGGCCACATTATCCGATGTAGAATATATTGATAATCGTTTAGATATGCATGGAGTTTTATGTGGAAAAGATGTAGATTTTGCCCATTTTATTGCTTCTTTATCGGATCAAATACAACTGCCGGGTTGGGGCAGTTGGTTTAATTTTACCACATCTTGGACGAGCAAACATAGTTCTTGGAGTGGAGATTTAGCCCAAGCTGTTCTCGATTTTCGCTCCCAAAAATTCCCCACCATTCACCAGGCATTAGAAGCGGATGCTTCTGCTGAAGATTTAGCCTCTAATGTAGCCGCTTTTCGGGTGGGCTACATGGTGAATCAACACACAGATGCAGGAATTCCCGGCTTCCGCAAGCCTCGGTATGGACTAAAAATTTCAGAAGCCATTATAGCTTACGATCGCGGATTTTATAGCGGTCAAGTTCGAGAATTTATCATTGAAGCGCTCAACGGTAAAATTGAGAAGGATAAAATCATCAACCCAGGGCAAGTAGAAGCGAAAATTCGTAAGTCTGTTGTGGAATTTTTGGTTTTTATGGAGTTATATGAATTGGGAGTAAAAATCAAAAGTATGGCTAAAGTTCAGGAAAATTACCGCACGCTCTCTAAGATGACTCACCACGAGATCACCCCAGAGGAAGAAGCGGGTGAAGATGATGTGCGGATGGCGACTCTTTATTTCTTTAATTATTTAGTTCAGGAAGGAAAATTAGATCCGGTACAGATGTATTTTATGCACGATCTCTGGAAGGGTTGATCGGGTCACGCTCCAGATCCATCGCTGGGGCGATCGCCGCCTCGATCGCCTGCTTAACCAAAACTGATGTCAATTAGATGTTTACGTTGGAGAAAAGGCAGTGATAAGCTAGAAAGATGCAATGATGGGGCGATCGCACACTGGAGCAAAAACTATGGCACGCGGACAAATGCGAATCAGGAAGCGTTCAGTCGTTTCACCTCAAAGCAAAGGCAAAAAAGGACGCGCTCTCCAAGCCAAATTTAACGCCATCCAACGGGAAGACCATCCCCATACCGCCATGGGTCAAGATGCTCCCCTATTGCAGTGTGGCAACATCTTACAACGGATCATCGAACGGGATGCTCAACCCACTGTCGTGCAGCGAGACACTCAAGAGCATCAACCCCAACCCGTTAACCTCTACCCTACTGGAAAAGGCGAACCCCTACCCCACAAAATCGTAGACAACTTTACCCAGCAAGGCCATCCAGAAGTCAGCAAAGCAGAAGTTCATGTGGATGATACCGCAGCCAAAAGTATTGGCGCTCAGGCTTACACCACCCAGAAAAATCATATTGTCGTCCAGTCCAAGGTAGCCAAAGACCCCCAAGTGTTGACCCATGAGGCCACCCATGTAGTGCAACAACATAACATGGATGTGCAACCCACCATTCCCAACACTCCCATCAACGATACCTTAGAAAAAGATGCCCAAGACAACGAAAAACGCATCAGTCAAAATCAACCCGTTTCCGTGCAACTCAAAGGCCAGAATAACAATAGTTCGGGTTCCCCAATGATTCAACGTCGGGTAACGGCCAGCACCTTTCCTGAATTTTTACAGAATCAAAAAGATCTCCAAAATCGCGCCGACAATTTAGGGAATGAGCATTACACCACCGTCGGATTTGAACATGAGTTTGCCCAGATGGAAGATGGCCCTTTGCAAGGCTTAACCCATGTCGAAGTAGGAGAATCCAATGAAAGAATGCCCTACACGGGTATCAATTTTAAGCTAGAAACGGATGCAGCCGATGCCCTAGAATTCGTCAGTCCCCCCTTCTTTGTGGAAACCCTAGGGCCCGGTAGCACCATTCCCATTGCTGAAGATGTGCAAAAAATCAATCGCATGATTACAACTCAGTTGCAAGGTGCGGTCGCTAGTGGCTCGACGATTGGGGACTTTGCTAAAACGATGAAAAGCTCATCAAAGCTCAACTTTGGCTTAAAACGGAGACCCTCAATTAATGCAGAAAATAAAAGCGCTGACAATAAACGTAACTTTTTCAGCATGAAAGAGCGACGATGGTGGAGATTCAGTTTGAAAAAGGGGAAAAGGGGATTTCGCGATGTAATACCTGAAATTCCTATCAAACCCTCAAGTAAAAATGGTGGAATTTCTGCCCAAGCGAATATTGCTTTAGGCGGTAAAGATATTGGAGAAATTACTGCATTAATGACATCGCCAGAGTCCTCACCCATTGACAAAGCCGCAGCCTTTGGGAAAATACAAGTGGCAATTCAAAACAAACTCTTGGAAACAGCAGGAGAATCTCCCAGCCCTGAAATGGTGATTTTTATTAGACAACTGGCCCGAACCCTAAGCGGTATTTTTTCTGTGCCCTCTCAAAGCAAGCAACTCGCGGCGAAAGGAAAGAGAACGAAGATGTTTACGAGAGAAGCGAGGCAATATTGGAGAGGCTATGGAGATAGTAGTGACACAGCCAGTGATAAAGACAAGAAATATAGTCAAAAATTTCAAGATGCCCGTCATGCGTCTAGCTTTGTTAAAGATGTGCAAGAAATTTGGGTGAAAGATACGATTATGAATTTCGGTTTGGGCATATTGCAACCGAGTGATTGGGCAAGGGTTCTAGAAATTCTCGATGATGATTCAGTCCGGCAAATGCTCTCTTCAATTGAACAAGATTCTGGTCTGATGGCAGATATGAAAGAGCATTACCCGGAAGCTTTCAAAAAAGACCGGGGAATTGGAGCAAAGATGATCGCTGCACTAGATCAAATTGCTACTGATATTAACAGCAATAACCTTATCGAAAAAGAAGATGTATCCGGACTCTATTTAGGCCCAGATCAACAGCCAGATTTCTTATCCCATGACCCCAAATACATTGGTGTTCGTCAAGATACTTATTTGCCGGGTAGTAAAGTCCGTTTACCGGGCAGCGACACCCGTACTCATGTGTTGGAAACTCGACGGAATATTGATGATTTTATTGATAAGATAGATAAGTTAAACACAACAAAAGATCCCTTAGCGCCCTTAGATCCTATTCCTATTACAGATCGCCCAGAACATGACAAAGCACAATTGAGGAAGCGATATCCTATCGGTTCGTTTATTCGATATCGAGTGGCGAATCAGGTTAACAAGCGCGGTAACAATCATGATATTGATTGTTTAGCTAAAGTGGTTGGATATGGCCATAATGACCAAGGGACTCAATACCAAATAGCTGTAAAAGGAATGCGTTTTGTAGAGTCTAAAACTTTCCGGTTGGTTAGTAATGATTTTTATGATTATAGTGATTCCAACTTTGCAGTGTATGCAGACGATTTCAATGTTGAAGAACAAGGTAGAACTCATTTCAAAATGAACTTTATTCAACAAGGGGAAGTGTTAACATCATAACCCTGTTGTTTTATAACAGTGCAAAATGCTCAAATAGCTCAAAGCGCCACCCAGTCTGTTGTTTGTTCACCCTATCTCCCCATCCCCCCATCACAGCGCGAAGCGCTGTAAGTTTCTACGGTTTGCCCTTGCATGTAGAAGAGTCAAAGACTCGCCCCTGTTGAGATTTTCGATTCTAGATGACAAAATTGTAGGGGGGCAGTGCCCAAAAACTATAGGTTTTCTTTCACTTGTTTATAGCGCTGTTTAAATTCCCGTTGTTGTTGATTATGATCGACAATGGGTAAAGGATAATGACAAGCTTGACGGACTAAAGGCGGAATATCTCCTGTGACTAAATCTTTCGCTTCCACTGACTTTAATTCCGGTAGCCATTGGCGGATATACTTGGCTTTAGGATCGAATTTTTGCGCTTGACTAGAAGGGTTAAAAATCCGTAAGGGTTTGGCATCCATGCCACTCGATGCGCTCCATTGCCATCCCCCATTATTGGCGGCTAAATCTCCATCAATGAGATGCTGCATAAAGTAGCTCTCTCCCCACTGCCAGTTAATGATTAAATCCTTGGTTAAAAAGCTGGCAACAATCATCCGACATCGGTTATGCATCCATCCGGTTGTGTTCAGTTGGCGCATGGCTGCATCGACGATGGGATAACCGGTTTTTCCTTCGCACCAAGCTTGGAAATGTTGGGGATTATTCTGCCAAGGGAAGTGTTTAAAGGGTTCTCGATAGGGGCCGTCAGCGAGTTCGGGAAAGTGGTAGAGTACATGCTGGTAAAATTCTCGCCAGGCTAATTCTTGTTGCCAAGTTTGGATGTTTTGACGGCTTTTATCGCTGGTAGATTTGCGGATAGCTTGCTGTGTAGTTTGCCATACTCTGCGAATACCGATCGCCCCCAACTTCAAAGCGGCACTTAGTTTTGATGTCCCTTCTATACTGGGGGTGTTGCGTTGCTGCTCGTAGAATTCTAGGGAGCGATCGCCAAATTTTTGCAGTTGTTCCTGAGCTGCCCGTTCTCCAGGTATAATCACTAACTCTTCTGACTCGGAATATCCCCAATCTTTTAAACTCGGTAAGGGAATAACATTGACTTGCTCTAATGCGTTTTGCTGTCCTTCAAAGAATCCTCCTCCAGGTTGTAAATGAGCTGCCGGATCGAGCTTCTGTTTCCCTTGCCAATTCTTCCAAAACGGAGTATAAACCGTATAGGGATTGCCCGTTTGCGTGCGAATCGCTTCGGGAGCCACCAAAAGCTGATCCCAAAAAGTTGTTACCTCAATCCCCTTCTCTTTTAAACCTTCCGTCACGCGGCGATCGCGCAGTTGACTATAGGGTTCCACATCCCGATTCCAAACCACCTCCATGACTCCTAAATCCCTCGCTAAATTAGGAATTACTTGTTCCGGTTTCCCTTGTAGTAACAGAAACGGATGATTTAGCTTTTGATAATTGTCCTGTAACTCTTGTAAACAACCCAAAAGATACTGTAGGCGAACCGGTGCAATATCCTCCCGGTTTAAAATATCGGGATCGAAACAAAAACAACCTACTAAAGAATGCCCTTTTGATTGGGCATAGCTTAAGCCTAAATTATCCGTAACTCTTAAATCGCGTCGATGCCAAAATAGAATCAGATTAGCCATAAAACTTTAAATTACTTGAGTCAGTATACCTGAAGTTTGCGCTAGTGTAGAAGCGATCGCCAAAACCTCAACTCCCCGCTATGACTTCCCAAGAAAAATTTACCCCCCTACCCAATCGCACTCAACTCCCCAACTCCATTGGAGAAGACTATTTCCATCTCCTCCCCGATCATACTCAACTCCCCTGTGAGGATGGCTCTTTCGTGAAAAACTTCCAAGAACACCCCCAAAGCATCTTACTAACCGAATCCATTCGTCCCATTCTTGACCAACTGCATCCAGAAAGTAATTATTGCATTGGTCAAGACAGTGGAATTTACTGGCAAATAACCCATCCTCCCGAAAGAGGAGCAGAATCTCCCGATTGGTTTTATGTGCCCAATGTACCCACTACTCTAAATGGGCAAGTGCGTCGTTCCTATGTCCTCTGGAAAGAATTAACTCCCCCTCAAATTGCCCTAGAGTTCGTTTCTGGCAATGGTTCAGAAGAACGCGATCGGACTCCTCTTTTCGGTAAATTTTGGGTGTATGAACAAGTGATTCGGCCAGCCTATTATGGGATCTACGAAGTCAAAAAGTCCAGCGTAGAAGTGTATCATTTAGTTGGAAATAACTATCAGTTACTCTCCGCCAACTCACGCGGTCATTTTGAAATTCCGGAAATGGGCGTAGAATTGGGAATTTGGCAAGGACGGTATCAAAATGTTGAGCTACCCTGGTTGCGCTGGTGGGATAGGGAGGGAAACTTATTACCGACTGGAGAAGAGCAGGCACAGCAGGAGCGATCGCGAGCCGAGGAAGCAGAGCGTCGAGCCACCCTTCTGGCAGCTAAACTCCAGGAATTAGGCATTGATCCCAATGAAATTCAATAGTGCTTGCACCTACCCATAGAGTTGGCTAATTAGGATTGGATAACCTGGGTAAAGCCTGGATCTGAGCCAATATCCCCATTTAAATGTCGTAACCTATAGGATTACTGCTAGATCGACTGCAATCTACCCCAAACGTCAACCCTATCTATGAGGTCTGTAGTGTGAGGAGTGCCTTATTGATTTCCAGTCTATCGGTGAGTACCTTAGCGTCCCTGATAGCTCCAAGTTGGGCGAGTTCGCCCATCACTCCTGAAACCCTGGAAATAATACCACCAGAAAGTATACCGAGTCTGTCGAATTTTGGGGCGATCGCCCCCCCTGAGTCTCTCTCTTGGCACTTTTCCCCGGTTTCTCCTCTATTTGAATCTTCTTTTACCCCCTGTTTTTCCATTGCTCCCCCTGAAGGAATGGAGAATACTCTCCAATGTTCTCCCCTCTCCCAAAATTCGGATAATTCAGAATCCACGCAACCGATTGAAGTCACTGAAATTCGAGTCACGGGAAGCACCATTTTTAGTCCAGAAAAACTAAAAGAAATTGTCGCCAATTATGAGGGTAAATCCCAAACCCTAGAGCAACTGAGGGAAGCGGCAGATAAAATTACCGAACTCTATTTAAATGGCGGTTATATTAATAGTCGCGCCATTTTAGGCGATCAAGTCGTAGAGAATGGCAGGGTAGAAATTCAAGTCATTGAAGGCCGTTTAGAAGAGATTGTTGTTGAAGGATCGGGGCGTTTAAACCCCAATTATATTACCAGTCGGATTCGCCGAGGGGCAGGGGTTCCATTAAATAGTGCTTCCTTGGAAAATGAATTAAGACTGCTGAAAACCGATCCCCTGTTCGAGAGTGTAGATGCAAGTTTGCAACCGGGAGCGGAGATTGGGCAAAGTAAATTGACGGTGCGGGTGAGCTTAAAAAAGCCCTTAAGTGTAAATTTATTTGTGGATAACTATTCTCCAGCCAGTGTGGGATCGGAGCGTCTGGGAGTCCGCGTCGGCTATCAGAATTTGACCGGTTTAGGCGATCGCGCCATCATCGGCTATAACCGTACCACAACCGGCGGCAATACCAATCGTTATGAGTTTATCTACCGCATTCCCTTAAATGCCATGGATGGCTCATTTACCATCCAATTTCTACCCGATAATAACGAAATTAGTAACATTGCCCTACAAGATTTAGGCATTCGGGGCGAAACCAAACGCTATGAATTTGACTATCGCCAACCCCTATTTCGCTCTCCCCGTCAAGAATTCGCCCTATCCCTAGGATTTTCCCACCATCGCGGCCAAACCTTCTTAGGGGATGTTCCCTTTGGCTTTGGAGCAGGGCCAGATGACCGGGGAAGAACCCACAGTAGCGCCATTCGCTTTGGTCAAGAATACTTACGTCGGGATGGGAGCGGAATTTGGGGCGTGCGATCGCAATTTTATCTCGGTATAGATGCCTTTGGTGCAACCCTCAATCCTGGATCGACCCCCGATAGTCGTTTTTTCAGTTGGCTTCTCAGTTTACAACGCCTGCAACGGTTAGGGGATCATCATTTACTCACCTTCCGAGGAGACCTACAACTGGCCACCACTAGCTTACTTCCCTCCCGGCAATATGTGATTGGTGGCGGTCAATCCGTTCGAGGATATCGACAAAATGCCCGGTCTGGCGATAATGGCTTTTTCATCTCCATTGAAGACCGGATTACCCTACAAAAGGATAGCAAAGGTCAACCTACCCTCATGGTTGCTCCTTTTCTCGACTTGGGTCAAGTTTGGAATAGCGGAAATAATCCCAATGTTTTAGCCTCGGAGAACTTTTTAATGGGGGTCGGTTTGGGATTACTCTGGGAAGTTGCCCCCGGATGGAATATTCGTTTAGATTATGGCTATCCGATTATCAATCTCCCTGACCGAGGCAATAATGCCCAGGATGATGGGTTTTATTTTAGTGTCAATGTCGAGCTTTAAATTAGAGAGAGTTTAGCCAGTCCGCTAAATCTTCAACAGTCTTAAAGTCCAAAAACTCTTCTCCTAGACTTTCTAAATCTTCAATGGATAAGCTTTCTATTTGATCGCTGATTTCCTCTGGGATTTCTCCAAAACGTTTTTTGATTTGACGCATAATTAAGGCGATCGCTTGCTCTAGCTTTCCTTCTTGTTTGCCTTCTTGTCTGCCTTCTTGTCTGCCTTCTTGTCTCGCTTTTTCTTCCGCATAAGTTATTCTTCCTCTTTCATCTTGTAGCATCATCCCTCGCTGATCTACTATTTCAAATTCTTCGGGGGTCATGTTGGCTTGACTGGCTAGATTTAACGCCAATTCTATCTCCGATACTTCCCCCAAATTCTCTGGTACTTCCTCTAAAGTTGCCGCTTCCTTGAGGAAATAAATCCATTTATCTGTTAAGGTCTGTAACTCCGATAAACTTTTCTTGAATTTAGGAATCTCCACAAAAATCAATCGTAATTCTTTCTCTAGGATTTTCAGCTTTTTTTCCTCCTCTTCTTGAAACACAAATTTATTGATTATTTTTGAACTGTCTTTCAGTAAAATAAAATCGGTGATGGTTACGGCTATGGCTGGATTTAATCGGGGGTAGTATTCTCCTTTGATTAACTGATTGGCATAAGCTTTGGTTAAGTTGTAGGCGACTCGTTTGTCAAATGCTGCCATGGATGCGACTTGC
>NZ_JAQOSP010000076.1 GCF_030068475.1 Roseofilum acuticapitatum BLCC-M154
ATTCATGTCCGCGAAGCGGAAATACCCTAATTAAAAATCCAGGGAGCAAGATGCTCCCACTCCAGTCAGATCAAAGAATTCGAGGAGTGCGGGCATCTTGCCCGCTTCTTAACAAATTTTCATGTCCGCTTGCGGAAACCGGACTTGAATACAAAAATAGTTGTCAGCCTACAAGATTTGGGTATAACCTGCCCCTTGTATCTTAAGAGAGTAGGCGAACACAAGGGCACATTACTTTAGACTGAATCATTAAGATTTATCAAAATTTTCTCCCCATTCGCATAAAATGACCCGGATTTTCCTGAGAGATATTATAGACGGTCTCCAATTCGGGATGAATGAACACCAAACAACTGCTACGGGTTGCAGATACCCAACTTTATCGCCAAACCCAGAAACACCTCACAGATATCGAGCGACAGGTGTTAACGGCTTCTTTAGCGGGAATCTCTTATAAAAAAATGAGTAAAGAGATACCGAGAAGCCAGGAGCAACTGAAGCGAGTTGGCGCTCGGTTGTGGAAAAAGTTATCTCTGGTCTTTGGAGAAGAGATTCAGAAAAATAACATTCGCGGCACTCTAGAGCGCTACCTGGACGATCAGGAGTCTGAGGACAGTTCCTGAGAGGATTTTAAGTTTTTGTTAAGTTGCACCGAACGCTACCAAATGACACCAAATGCTACTTACAAAAGAGGCATAGAAGATTACTATAGGTGTATGTGTTTAGGAGAAATAAGTAGAATGAAAAAGTTATCAGTAATACAAATGTTAACGGCCGGTGCGATCGCCCTCTCTACGGTTCTTGTTGGCACTCAATCGACCCAAGGACAACCGGCTCCGGGACAATCTGGATTCTGGTGCGCCATGTCTTCAGGAGCGCCTGCAACCCTGTACCAAAATCGGCAAGGGGCTGTTGAACCTTGGATCTATTGGACTTCTGATGCCTTCTCCGGTTCCGGGTATACTCCGGAGCGTCGCTGTCAGGAAGTCAGTTCTCGTCTGGAAACCTATCGTCGCAATCGTCAATTGCAATTTATCACCGTGGGACGGATGAATAATCAGAGGGTGATTTGCACCGCCAGTCAGGTGAATGGACGGTGTGAAAACCTGATTTACACCCTGAAAGCGGGTCAAGATCCGATCGCCACTTTGTACAATTTCTTGGCATGGCGCGAAGGACAAGCGGCTACCCCGTCCTTGTTTGAGAGTTCCCAACCTTCGGCTCCTTCTACTCCCTACATCGATGTGCGCGATCGCCTAGGCGATGATAGCGCTCCTGCGGCTCCGGTTACCCAACCCTCTAACCCGGTGACTCCCAGTCGCCAACCGGTTGCCCCTGCTCAACCGGTGGCTCCCCCTCCGAGTAATTCGGGTGGAATGCGGGAATTGTAGGGCCGCATTTTTTGCCCTCTCCCTAAATCCCTCTCCCACTGGGAGAGGGACTTTCTACCCTTCTCCCGTGGGAGAAGGGGCTGGGGGATGAGGGCAGGGCGGGTTTACAGAATTGATCGGTGGGTATCACAGATTTGGGGTTAACCCGCCCCTACGGGGTTTGGTTGGTTGTAGGGGCGGGTTAACCAACCATTTAGGAATCCCACCGATCGCCTTTGTGAACCCGCCCAACCCCATGGGGCGATCGGCGAGATGGGGGCGGGTTTCCGCTTCGCGGACATGAATACATCATTGATTTGTGGGTATCGTAGATTTGGGTATAACCCGCCCCTACGAGGTTATGGGTTTTGTGGGGAAGGGTTTACGGGGTTGATGTTGTGGACAATGGGATGGGCACAAATGAAGAATCGACGTAGGTTTTTGTCTCTGGTGGGTACAGGTACGATCGCCGCTTTGGGGGCGATCGCCAGCTCGAAGTTAACCCCATCGGTTACAGCACAACAGATCTCCCCGGTTCCCGTGGATGTGGAGCGGTTAGCCCGATTGACATCCGTCCGGATTTTAACCTCGCGATCGTCAGGTTCCGGGATTCTGGTGCAGCGCCAGGGCAATATTTATACCCTGTTGACCAACTGGCATGTATTTGCCTTTAGCGATCGCCCCTCGATTCTCACGGCAGATGAACAACGATACCCTCTGCTGGAGGCTCCCCAACAATTGGGCGGTGCGGATATGGCGATCGCTCGGTTTGCCAGTCGCCTGTCCTATGAAGTCGCCCCCTTGAGTCCCTATCCAGCCACCGTGGGAGAGCCGGTTTATGCCGCCGGATTTCCCATGTATCACTGGGGAACCGTGCAACCGACCTTCGATTTAGGGGTACGAGCTTTTCGGTTGACCTGGGGAAATGTTTCCCTGGTACTGAATAAATCCCTCGCTCAAGGGTATCGTTTGGGCTATACCAACCGCATCGAGTCGGGCATGAGTGGCGGCCCGATTTTTAGCGATCGCGGTTTATTGCTCGGTATCAACGGTCGTTTAGCCAATCGCGATCCCGGCTTCGGGGTCTATATTTTCGAGGACGGAACCGCCCCATCCCCAGCCTTGTTAGAACAAATCCTACAAGCCAGTTGGGGCATCCCCATCGATACCTATCGAGCCACCCGTCCCTATCCCAGGCAAAGACCCCAACCCCTCTATTGGTGAAACCTGGCCACCCGGCAAATCCCGTAGGGGCGGGTTATACCCAAATCCAGGCCACCCAACCATACCTTCCCTAAACCCGCCCCCACCAGCACCAATAAACACCATAAAACCCCGTAGGGGCGGGTTATACCCAAATCCAGGCCACCCAACCATACCTTCCCTAAACCCGCCCCCACCATCACCCAAAATCCGGCATACCATCCCCTCCCACCACCAAAAAACAAAACAAAATGACCTCATATTATGGAGAAAGCATCATGAGAACCTACCAACAGCTTCAGGCTATTTTAGGCGGAACGGCGATCGCCACCGCCCTAGTCATCAGCATCCCTCAACCCTCCGTCGCTCTCACCGGACGCGAAGTCAACAACATCGCCAGAGAAATCACCGTTCTCATTCAGAGTAAACAAGGAGGTCATGGATCGGGCTTTATTATCGCTCGCAATGGCAATACCTACTCCGTTCTCACCGCCTATCATGTGGTTGATCGCGAAGGGGAATACGGTTTAATTACGTCCGATCAACAGGCCTATGAAATTGACTATAGCAAGGTTCAAAGGCTCCCTGATGTAGATTTAGCCGTTGTTGAATTTACCAGCGACAAAGATTATCAAGTCGCCAAACTGGGCACAGCCGAAACCTCAGAAGGTCAAGATGTCTTTGTTTCCGGTTGGCCGGGTTTAGGTGCAGTGGGACAGCGAGCCAATAATAGTGTTACTCGTCAATTCACCGATGGTCGCATCTCCGGTTACTTATCCCAACCCGTTCTCGGTTATGAAATGACCTATACCAATGTTACTCGCGGCGGTATGAGTGGCGGCCCCGTTTTAGATGCTGGAGGGCGCGTTGTTGGCGTTCACGGTATGGGAGACAAGGAAACAACAACAGGATTACTACCATTACTGCGTGAAGGATTTAGTGAAGAAGCAGCCGCACGTATTTCCAATCAAATCAAAATCGGCTTCAACTATGCCATTCCCGTCAGTACCTTCTTGCGTCTTGCCCCCCAAGCAGGCATTTATCTCAGCGTCCAAGTAGACAACGCTCCCGCACCAGAACTCGGTGAAGTTTACGTTGCCCAACCCCCAGATGAGCGAGACACCATCGACGACGTTAACCGCACATTCGACACCATTAATCGAGGCGTTGGTGTGATTCGGGGAATTCAACGTATTTTCCGCTAATCCCCAAATCCCGTAGGGGCGGGTTATACCCAAATCTAGAACATCTAACCAAAATCTCTCTAAACCCGCCCCCACCCCACCAATAAACCAACCCGATATGGTGGTATCGACATCGGGTTGGGCGGGTTCACAAAAGTTATCGGTGGGTATTCTAAATGATGGATGAACCCGCCCCTACAACACCAAACCCCAACCCAAAAATCAATCAACACCAAATCCCGTAGGGGCGGGTTATACCCAAATCTAGGACACCTAACCAAAAATCTCCTAAACCCGCCCCCACCCCACCAATAAACCCCAACCAATCAACAACACCAAATCCCGTAGGGGCGGGTTATACCCAAATCTAGAACACCTAACCAAAATCTCTCTAAACCCGCCCCCACCCCACCAATAAACCCCAAAAATCAATCAACACCATCCATTATTATCGAGGACAAAATCATGTCTAAACACCGTTGGTTCATATTAGGAATTCTCAGCTTTTTCGGGTTCGTTTTCGCCCAGGGCAGTTGGATTAATCGCCTATTAGCCCTTATCCTCTGCGGACTTTTAGGCGCTGACTCCGGGCTATGCATGGCGACAGTAGCCAAGTATTCTGGAAAAACCGTTGCCGCAACTCCTGCCATGGTTGAGGAGATTCTTTTAGCCCAGCGCTCCAGGGAATTTGATGATCCTCCCGTTGCACCCCCTCCTGGGAATAGTCAACCTGTACCAGCATTTCCACAGGATGCTGGGCCAGATTATATTCGACCAGATTTCGGCGATACTCAATCAAATCCTCAATCAATTCAATCTTCTGGAGACTTGACTTTTGTTAGTCATACTATTATTAGTTCTGATAGGCGGAAAATTGTTTTTCAGTCTCCGTCTACAGGTCTTGAAGAAGTTTACATTACTACATCTCCTAATTCAGCAGAATTTAAAATTTTGGAAATTTGGCTAAATAATATTCCAAATATTAGCGATCCTAGGGGTAAAAACATAAAGATATATTTTGATGATTCTTATATAGCCAAAGCAAGATTAGCTGATAATACAATGGTTCTGATTAGACAAGACGCAATTATCGTCACTTTACCTAATGGACAAACAGAGAATATTCCTATATCTCAATCACAATCTAGAAACCAGGGTGATTGGGATAAGATAAACTATATATCCCATGTAAAACAAAACATAAAAGAATGTGTTGACAAATACATAAAACAAGAAAAAAAGGTTGAAAACAATGTAAAGTTAGCTTATGCTTTCGTTTTACTTGCGGTTGGATATACCCTTGGTGGTATTGGTGCAGTGGTTTTGACTGCAATTGCAACAGCTTTTGTGACATGGCTAGAAAATGCTAAAATAGACAGTGATTATGATGATTATCGACTTAATAAAGCCCGAAGATTTTGTCAAGCTGAAGCTGATAATCAAAATAATTTAGGTCATGCACCTGTGATTACTAGCTTTACTTGCAGAGGCAATAGCAATTCTTGTACTGTAAAAGTAGGGGACTCAAACTACTTAACATTCACCTATACAGATCGAGATGGAGATGCAAGTGAATGGAAAAGTAGTAGTTACTCTGGAGAAATTAGTCCTCCAAATGGTCAAGGTTCAATTACTTTTGGACGCTGTACATGCGATTATAATCGTTATAACAATTGTCATCCTACTACAGTCACTTTTCGGGTGAGCGTATACGACAAACAAGGAAACGAAGGTCAATCAACTCCTATCAGGGTAAGATGTGAAGAATAGGAGATCAAAAAGATCCAATTTGTAGGGGCGGGTTCACCAACCATTTACAACACCCACCAATAACCTTCGTGAACCCGCCCAACCCGATGTCGATACCATCATTTCCGGTGGGTTATTGGTGGGGTAGGGGCGGGTTTAGGTCATTGATTTGTGGGTGTCCTAGATTTGGGTATAACCCGCCCCTACGGTGAACCTGCCCAACCCAATGTCGATATCATCATTTCCCGTGGGTTTATTGGTGGGGTGGGGGCGGGTTTACGACATTGATTTGTGGGTGTCCTAGATTTGGGTATAACCCGCCCCTACGGTGAACCCGCCCAATCCGATGTCGATATCATTATTTCCGGTGGGTTATTGGTGGGGTGGGGGCGGGTTTAGGGCATTGATTTGTGGGTATCTTAGATTTGGGTATAACCCGCCCCTACGGGTTGTTGTTTTGGTAATATGAACATGAAATATAATCCCAAAATTCATCATCGTCGTTCCATTCGCCTGCCGGGATATGATTACAGTCAACCGGGTTTCTATTTCATCACGATTTGTATTTACCAGCGCGAATGTTTGTTAGGCGAGATTGAAGAGGGAATCATGAAATTAAGCCGTTATGGTGAAGTTGTTGAATACCATTGGTTGAATTTAACGCGCATTTATTCCCATATTGCCTTAAATACATTTGTGATTATGCCGAATCATTTTCATGGTATCATCGAGATTAAATATCAAGATAAAGATCGTGACCTAGCCAAAATTGTGAGAACATTCAAGACGTTTTCGGCGCGTCAGATTAATCAAATTCGGTTAATGAAAGGCATTCCGGTATGGCAAAGGGGATATTACGAACACATTATCCGGGATGAAGATTCATTAGCCACAATTCAACAGTATATTATAGATAATCCGTTGAAATGGGAAACGGATGAATTGTATACATCACCCGATTTCCATCAATGCGTAGGGGCGGGTTATACCAGCATTTGGGAATCCCACCAATAACGTTGGTGTTCATGTCGCGCAGCGAAACCCGCCCAACGGGATGTCGATACCATCATTTCCGATGGGTTATTGGTGGGGTGGGGGCGGGTTTAGGTCATTGATTTGTGGGTATCCTAGATTTGGGTATAACCCGCCCCTACGGGGTTTCGTGGGTTGTAGGGGCGGGTTATACCACCATTTAGAAATCCCACCAATAACGTTGGTGAACCCGCCCAATCCGATGTCGATATCATCATTTCCCGTGGGTTATGGGTGGGGGAGGGCGGGTTTACGACATTGATTTGTGGGTGTCCTAGATTTGGGTTTAACCCGCCCCTACGGGGTTTCGTGGGTTGTAGGGGCGGGTTATACCACCATTTAGAAATCCCACCAATAACATTCGTAAACCCGCCCAACCCGATGTCGATACCATCATTTCCCGTGGGTTATTGGTGGGGTGGGGGCGGGTTTACGTTATTGATTTGTGGGTGTCCTAGATTTGGGTTTAACCCGCCCCTACGGGGTTTGGTGTAGGGACATTGTGGTGAACCCGCCCAATCCGATGTCGATATCATCATTTCCCGTGGGTTATTGGTGGGTGGGGGCGGGTTTACGACATTGATTTGTGGGTGTCCTAGATTTGGGTATAACCCGCCCCTACAGGATAATGGCGTAGGCGAACAAAACGGCAAACATCGCCCCCAATGCGGTGTTGATGATGTTCACTCGTTCATTGGTTAGCCAACTCATTTCGCTCTGTAAGGTGGCTCCAATCAGGCTTTCGATGTTTGTGGCTAAAAATGCCGCTACTAGGCAGTAAAGGACACCTAGGGGGCTGATCAGACCCACAAACCAACCCACTAGGGCAAGGGCGATCGCCCCCACCATCCCGGCTAAAGTTCCCTCTAAGCTCACCGCTCCCTCGGTTCCCCGCGCTACCGGTTGCAAAGTAGTAATCAGAAAGGTGCGTTTTCCGTAGGCTTTACCGACCTCGGAAGCGCAAGTATCGGACAATTTGGTGCTAAAACTGGCCACATAGGCCAAACCTAACCAGGGAATCAGTTCATCTGACCCCCCTTGTAGACGAATCCATAACACCCCCACAGCACAGACTGCACCCACCAAAGCAGACCCCCAGACATTTTCCGGCCCCCTTGCACCTGAGCGTTTTTCGGCAATTCCTTCAGCTTCTTTTTCGGCTAACCCAATGCGGGTGACTCCTGAACCGACCAAGAAATAAAACCCGACCACCGCATAACCGGGCCATCCCAGGGTTCCCCAGACGAGTACCCCCAAAATCCAAGCATGAATCACTCCTGCCAGGGTTAACAATTTTTTCGGCGCTAATGCCACAATGGTTAATAAGACCGTATTCAGAATTACGGCAATCATCCAGGGATTGGTGAAGATGGTTAAATCAGTCATTGAGGATAAGGCTTAGAGTATGGACAGTGTTTTATTTCATCTGGCGTTCCCGGTGCAAAATCTGGAAGAGACCAAAGCCTTTTATGTGGAGGGTTTGGGCTGCCAAATGGGTCGAGAATCGCGCCATGCTCTTATTTTAAGCTTGTATGGCCATCAGTTGGTGGCCCATGTCACGGATGAGCCTTTAACCCCACAAACGGGCATTTATCCCCGTCATTTTGGCTTGGTGTTTCCCCAAAAGTCGGATTGGGATGAGCTGTTGCAGCGATCGCAAGATCGGAATTTGCGTTTCTTTCAACAACCTAAACAACGGTTTCCAGGGCAATTAACCGAACATTTTACCTTTTTCTTAGCCGATCCCTTTCAGAATTATCTAGAATTCAAGCATTACTGCCACCCAGAAGCCATTTTTGGAGCGCGGGAAATGACTGCTGTGGGCGATCGCACTTAATATACAGAACTTTCGGCAATCTGCTGCCTCAGTTTTACAATTACTTTGATACTTCGCTACTCGTTGGGCATGACAGGAGTTAGGTGATAAATTCTAGCCAGTTGCGAGGCGGTTTTAATGTTTTTGTTTTGGAGAGCAACACGCAAATGATCGAGTTTTTGGGCTTCTTCAAGGGATAGATAAGGCGACCAATCATGATCAGTGTAGGTGAGGGTGATTTCGATTTCTGCGAGGTATTCACCTTGGCGGATGATTTTGGTTTCGGTTTTAGTCTTCATGGTTTTCTAGTTTTGTAATCAGTTTCCCAACGGTCAAGAGTTGGACGGTAAGCCGTAATTAAAACTAATGTTTCAAGAAACCGGGTTTCTTGTACAATACCTTCGCCAATTTTAGAGGGAAGCGGTAGAACCCGGAGCCTTGTGAACGCGACCTAGGGAGTAAATGCGTGCAAAGATGTCAGGTAATAAAACTGGATCTGGTTTTTCCCGAAGCAGTTTAATGATTTCTCGTACATACTTATCGCCCCGACAGATAGCCTTGAGGTCTAATATGCTTTTCGGTTTATGCTCCCACATGCCCTTTGTCCGCAAATAGTAGGACATATTAACCATAAAGAATGATAGATTAGCGGCTCCCGTCACTCCGGTTTGGTTTACATTCATAAAATCCTCCAGCCCCCAAAATTGTTTGGCATCTCTAAAATTAAATTCTATTTGGAAGCGCAGACCATAGTAGTCAATCAATTTGTCGTAAGCTAAACTCAAATCACTCGAAAATAAAATTACATGACTTGTTGCCAGATTTTTTAGGTTAGTTTTGACGATAACTACTACATTCAAAGGTTGAGCAAATTCTTTATGTAGTAGCTCTAGTTGATAAATTTTGGTTTGGCATCTTTGGTCAGTTTTTCTATCTTTTAAATAAGTACAAGGTATGCTGTCTATCTTAAGTTTATATCCATATTTTCTCCGGCACTTCTTCTCTGGCTCCGGATTTTCATAAGGTAAATATAAGGCAGAGTCATGTCGTAATTTGGATATTAACTGTAGATTAAGCTGTCGAGTCATTTGCAGTGCTTTATTATTCCCAAAGTGACCGTCCAGTAGTAAATAAGTCACTGGTAGCAAGGCTCCTAGCTGTTTTAGCAATGCCTGAATCCAACCCTTGATTCGCAGTAATTCCGGGTTAAGTTCCACCTCGATTTTATTCTTATTCTTACTATTCCTCGGTCTTCCTCCCTTGTTTTTCTGCATTTTCTGATGTTTTTTGTTCTCTGGTTGGCTCTTTTGGGCTGGTTTTTTCTCCTCCTTTTTCAAGATGGTTTGTTCGATACGAATTGGGAATGAATGTCTTTGTTGAACGCTGATTAGTGATAAGGAAAAAAAAGATAGCCCTGATACCGATTTTCCATATAAACTCGAAAAAAAGCGCTCAACTCCATAGGTTTTTTTGCCAGCTTTGGTGACAACCACCTCATCCCCAGCCAGTAGATAAACTTCCGACGGGCACCACAAATGTTGCCGGAAAAATACAAGAAGCATAGTTGCCCACGGTAGAGTCGTATTAAAAAACCGTTGTATAGTTCTATAGCTTCCACCCTTCCCCGTCCACCGGGAAATCCCCAGCATGGTCACGCGACCCGTCATAGCCAGCATCGCCTGGATGATTCGGCTCAATTGACGCATACTCGTGGCCCCGATGTATGGTTGCAAGCATTGTAAAAGTGTTAATATGTCAAGCATGGGCTGGGTATAGAGGTTGTAGTTGTGGTTGACAACAACCTTACTATACCCGGCTCTACCCTTTTTTGGCGAAGGTATTGTCCAAGAAACCGGGTTTCTGGTCTTCACCCATCCCCAATCTTATTCCCCAAGAACCGTAGGGGCGGGTTTTACCCAAAACTCGAACACCCACCCATCAATTCTCAAAACCCTCCCCCACCCTGTAGTTCAATGAACCGTTGCCAATTTTAAGAAAACCCTGCCACCTCCACAGAACGAGCAACCGCCAATTCTTTCCGGTGTTGCTGAATCGATTCAATCTTGTGCAAGGTTTCTGCACTCAAATACCGTTCTCCACAATGGGGACAATTGATGATGGGAATCCCTTCAATAATTAATAAATCCTCTCCTTTCCCATAAGTTCGGGTGACCTCTTGAATATTAACCCCTTCATTGCCACAAATATCACAGAACATAATCTTTTATCCTTGACGGTTATAGAACATATACTGTAATGATAACAACTTTCCCTGTCCGACCCAATTTAACCACCACTTCTAAGTCTTGATTGTCTAAACCCGTGCCTCGAATTCGGAATTTAGATTCATAGGTATTCCTGTCTCGTTGACGTTCGAGAATTTCCCCCGTAAGAATCCCTTGCTCAACATCATAAATGCTTAATCCATCATCAACCATCTCTTCCTCTGCATGGGTCGTCATCACATACCGATCAGAAGAAACTTTTTCACGAATATCTCTTAAAATATCATCAAACATCAATTAAATTCCCCGTAGGGGCGGGTTATACCCAAATCCAGAACACCCACCCATCAACTCCCTAAACCCGCCCCCACCCCACCCATGTCTAGAAACCCGGTTTCTCCAAGAAACCGGGTTTCTGGTTCCCACGAGAGTAAACCTTCACTCATTTACTCTCCAACGACTAGATCCTGGGGATCTACTATCACAAGAGTAGATTGAATCATAAAATCCCTAGGATTAAAAGTGAGAATATGGGTGATATGATGAGAAATCATGACCGCAACTAAACGAGCATCATGCGTCCGTTTGCCCAGGATGCGATCGCCAGTCACGAGATCTAACCAATGGTAAAATATTTCTGGGGACTCTTCCAGTAAAGGGAAGCGATCGAGTAGTTCATCAATAATGTGGTGTGTTGTTTCAGGAGTCCACCCTAAACCATTAACTGTTACAGGGCGTGTTGCCACTACCCAAAGCTCAATGAGAACCTGGGCAGTCAAAAAACATTCATCTCCTTGGTTGAGCAGTAACCTCACCGCTTCTCTGGCTACATGATACCGTCTATCATCAGGGTTACTCAAGCGTAAAACGACATTGGTATCTAAAAGATAGTCTGTCATTCTTCGTACAGAGAATCGCGGTTAAACGCTTCATCTGGTAAACTAATATTCGTTCTTGCCAGTCCAGAAACCCAATCACGAAACTCTTCCGCTCGTTCTGTTGGGGTTGTGTTTTGCCACAACTTCCTATTCTGTCCAGTCGGATAACGCTCTTGAGCTTCAATTGAATCGATGAAATCAGCAACTTGGTTTAACTGTTCATCATTGAATTGGTCTAGCTTTTCCTTTATTTGCTCAAGTAACATGGTTAGGCGATCGCACTCACTAAACATATTCAATTATATCGCCAATTCCCCGTAGGGGCGGGTTATACCCAAATCTAGAACACCCACCAATCAATCCTGTAAACCCGCCCCCACCCCACCGGGAAATCTCGCCGGAGGCGAGTCACAAGAGGGCAAAAGGACAGAGGGCTATAAAGTCCTGCCCGACACAAGAGGAAGGACAACCCGCAGCCCGAAGTTGTAGCAACGATTGACGGGATGGTTGATGTCCCGATTCGCGCAACGACAATCCCACGAATAGCTGAAGTTCCAAGAACCACCGCGTATTACTTTTGTAGTATTAGGCGATCGCCTAGCACTCCCATCAATCGGCGCATTTTGATAATCATTATCATAATCATCTTCGCACCACTCCCAAACATTGCCACTCATATCACAAATCCCCAACTCATTCGCCTTTTTACCCCCCACATCATGGGTTTCGCTGCCAGAATTACCAGAATACCAAGCCACCTCATCCAGGTTATTACTGCCCGCATACTCATAACCCTTGCTCCGGTTGCCCCCACGCGCCGCAAACTCCCATTCCGCCTCGCTCGGCAGCCGCACCGGTTGCTCAATCAGTTCTGAGAGCTTCCGACAGAACTCCTAGCATCATAACTAAATCCTCTATAATTTCTTTCCACACAATATGCAGAATTGGGGGTTCCTTCTACCTAGAATGTAGCCTGCTAAACCTCGCTGTTTAGCAAAAAATCCACCACTAGCCCCTAAAGACTGCGGCAACGTTCTTTTTTTGCATTCGTCACAAATATAAATAGACATCCCGTGCGGTAACGCTCTCTGTATCCCTTGTATCCCTTGTCTCCCTTGCCCCTCCTCTGCTCGTTGCTTCGCTTCCTTCTCCCGTCTCCTTTGCTCCGCCTCCGCCTCCTTCGCCTTCCGGCGCTCATCCGTCCACCAGCGCTGCAACTCCTCATACTTCTGCGCTGCACTCTCAGAACCCAACTCTACCGCCTGGGCATAATTCGCCAGCGCTGTTTCAATATCCTGCAACTGCCGATGAACATCCCCCCGCGCCTCATGAAACTTCGCCTGATTCGGTTGCAAATTCACCGCCTTATCCAAATCCGTAATTGCCTGCTGGAGTTCTCCCAACCCCCGATAGGCTAAACCACGCTGATAATAAGCAATAGCGCGAGGAGCCAGAGTAATCGTTTGCTCGAAATCATACCGCGCCCCCTCATAATCCTCTGCTTCCAGACGCTTCACCCCGCGACGATAGCAAGATTGGGCAATATCCAGTTGCCGCGAGTCTCCCACCACCGACAAACAGCGATTCAACTTCGCCACATATCCCTCATCGGCAATATTCAACGCACTCCCCAGAGTCTCCAGAGGCTCACCGCTCCCTGGTAGCTGACGTTGGGAAAGCCAACGGTTAATAGAAATTTCCATCAACTGCTGCGTCGGACTAGAATCCGGTAAATTCGAGAATGCCAAAGCCACATCCAACAGCAAACTGGGCACATCAAACCCCACTTCAGCCGACGCTTCTATCAACGCTTGATAGTGAGTCAGGACAATTTCCAGAAGCGGTTGCACCTCATAATCAGGCATCCCCTGAATAAACTCAGCCAGCAACTCCGGCATTTTCGGCGCACTGCCATGACGCAGCAAATGATAGTCATCCAGCGCCATCCCTGCCGCCAGACAATGGAGTTGACTGAGATATTTCTTCAGCCGAGCAATCCCCGAAGGCGTGGGGCGATATTCAACTGCAACTTTGACATTCGAGGCTATACGTTTTTCTTCTCTCAGCAGTTTCGCTAAGTTAAACTCGTCAATCTCATTTTCTTTAGCATCACTAATGGCTTCTTTAACCTCCGCTTCTGTGAGTTTCTCTTTCTTCTGCTGCCACTCCCGCGCCAACTCTCGCTGCACGTCATACATAAACTCCTTATGGGAAAACTGGAATAAAATCGATTCTTTCTGCCAGTCCAATTGTCCCGCATCCCAGGAAAACAGAGAAAAATTGAGCAAATCCCCCGCAACTTTCGACTCTAAAATAATGGTCGGCACAGCCGCAAACAGATAATGCAACGACAGCACCGCCGCCCCATCTTTCATCCGGTTCGTATCCCAAAGTCCCGCAATCGGTTTTGCCGGGCGTTCCGAGTCCCGTTCCGGATAATGACGACCCAAAAAATTGCTCAATTCATCTTCAATATGATTCGCCATTCGCGGCAGTCCAGAACCCGCATTCGGATAGCGGTCAAATTCCACATCCGGAGGCGAAACCACCACCAAAGGCGGAATCGGCAACCGGTCTCGATATTGCTCATAATATTGCATCAAAGGTTTAGGCGGAGTCCGCCAAGGTTGGTTATCGAGAATGCGCCGCTCTTCATCCGTGTCTCGATTAATTTTAGCCGTCAAGAATGCCATAAACAGGCTGAATTCCTGCTGACTTTTTTGCAATTCCCGTTGCAGTTGTTGCCGTTGCGCCTCTAGCCAGCGTTCATGTTCAATGCGCGAGGCTAACCGCCGGTTTTCCGAGTCCTGAATATATCGAGTTAGGGCTTCTTGATGTTCCCTGGAGAGTTCGGCTTGTGCGGCTTGAAATTCTCGCGATAATGCCGCTTGCTCCGCTTCATGTTCGCGCCGTTGCTCTTGCAGGACATATTGCAATTTCAAGCCTTCCAATTGGATTTGTTGTTGCTTGTGGGCAATCTCCCGTTGATTAGCGGCTATGATTTCAGTATTTTCTTGTCGGCTATCGATAATGGCTTTAGTGGGAAATAAAACAGATTTAGCCCAATTTCCAGCTCTTTGCCACCATCCTTGTTTTCCAGGCAGTGATTTCATGATAATTTCCTCCGATAATGTGGTAGGGTGTGTTAATGAAATGTAACGCACCATTTTTGGTGGGTTTAGCGAGGGGGTGGGGGCGGGTTTAGGGAAGTTTTGGTTGAGTTTTCTAGATTTGGGTATAACCCGCCCCTACAGGATTTCATTTTTGATTTTGCATTTTTAATTGTTCATTGATTCACCATTTTTGGTGGGTTTACGAGGGGTTTGCCCTCTCCCTAAATCCCTCTCCCACGGGAGAGGGACTTTTGCTCCCCTTCTCCCGTGGGAGAAGGCTTGCCCTGAGCGAAGCCGAAGGGGGCTGGGGGATGAGGGCAACTGTTAATTGTTCATTGTTAATTGTTCATTGCCTCACCAGGTGCGCGGTTCAAATCCTGCATCATTGGAAATTTCCACCGTATTGCCCGATGGATGAATGACAAATAAGCCATTTTGATAGGCATATCGGTCTACCCCTCGGTCAATTTCAATCGCGGCAACTGCTCCATAGGCGCGATAGGTTTGATAAGTGGGAAATGATTGCTTAAATCGTAGCAGTTTATCCAAAAAATCATCCACATCATCTCTGGATAACCGAGATTTACACTCAACTACCACCACATCTGAACCATTCACGCCCAAGATATCAATTTCCATCGCTAATCCCTGTCTTCGCTGCCGAGCGCGAGAGAAGGTTTGGTCTATTTCAATTCCCCGCTCTTGAAATAATCGCACGACGGCAGGCTCGACTAATTCTTCTACAAATCGCCCCCAGCGCGTGGTTAACCCGGCGACTTCTTTACTGGTTTGGGCGACAGTTTTCTCCAGTTTTTTCAGTCGTCGGTCTGCTTCCGCTTGGGATACTTGGAAAAGTTTGTAGATGTCTTCAATGGTAATTTGTTCGCTCATGATGATGGTTTATCCTAGTCAATAAGTAACACATTTTTCTTTGCTATACAGTCCATCTCGATCCCCCTAAATCCCCCTTAAAAAGGGGGACTTTTGCTGCCCCCCTTTTTAAGGGGGGTTGGGGGGATCTTTTCTTGCTGTACTTCATTAGATCGTAAACTCGTATAATGAAATGTAACGCACCATTTTTGGTGATTTTGCGATAGGGTGGGGGCGGGTTTATGGAAGTTTTGGATGAGTTTTCTAGATTTGGGTATAACCCGCCCCTACGGTGGATTGTTTGCTATTTTGACTAACTTTGCTTGTAGATTAACAAGGCGGCATCTGACCAGGTTTTGGCATAGCCTAAATCTTGTCCGTTCGCGGTGTATGCATGATGATTATTACAATTCCAATTCCCGGCAAGATTGCCACTATTCCAATAGAAGGTATTACCGTTATACGTGCCAACTTTACTGCCATCAAGCGAAACTCTATGGTCATAATCCCAGTAGGTAATCTTACACCCAAAGGTCATGGATTCAGTGTTTCCTAAATGGCTGGTAAACCAAGAGGGTTGATTGTGACTTGTGGATGCCATGTAATCGTGGCTGGTATCCATGGCGACTTGAAATTGCTCGACGGGAATTTCTACACCGCGCCCTTCTGGTGAACCCGAATCATTGACAATGACATGGGTGGGTTGCAAGGTGTGGGGGTCAATTTTCACGCTAATCACTTGTACAATATGGTCGGCAGGTTGTCCTGCGAGTAAATGGGGGTCGATGATTTCGGGTAACCATTCGACGGTGGAACTAACCCCAACAAAAACCTCTTCACCCTGCTTTAATTTGGTGCTGATTTCGGTTAAATTTGCCCCCACATGGCTCTCGACAGGAACGTGGGCTTGATCGGCCAAAAGTTTGCCAAAGTCCTCACTAGGGGTTCCATGGGCGGAGTCGTACCAACCTCGCTGTTCGGCATAGTGGCTCAGTTGCGCTTCTGAGTAGTGGTGGTGGGTGAGATGCTCGATCGCCGATTGCTGGGCAGCAATTCCACAGCTATAATCATTTTGCTGCTGATGCCAATAGTTCATTTCTTCAGCAGGATGCCCCACAACCCACGATTGGTCTTGATTAGAGTCATAATGCTGGTGATTCCAATGATCGGTTTGCTCGTTATAGGTACTGTAAGGGTCTGGATTGCTCCTGGATGTAGGATCGCTGTGTAAGCTAGTGGTGGTATAGTCCCAACTGTGGGGTTGCCACTGGTGGGGATAGGGTTCGGGTGTACTGGTATCGGGTAGGGTGGGATGATAGTCGGGACTAGAATCCGGGGTGGTGTCGTGGTGGGTATCGAGTTGTGAAGATTGACTAGAGTCGTCTGGGTAAGTGTTCATGGTGGGGAATTTAGGGAATGGGGAAATATCCATACCCCGATCTTAGTTCCTTGGGAAAAGTAGGATGACTCATTTTGCCCAAATTGCTCTCAAACCCTTACACTGTAAGCTATAGAACTTGGGAAAATTTTTAATTTTTAATTTTTAATTTTTAATTGATCATGCCTCGTCCCCAATATCGGAACCCGAAACGTAAAGCTTGTGCGGAGATGCTGGTGGCTGCCCTGTTGTGTGAGGTGAATCAGGGGGCGTTTTCTTCATCTGGGGAAAAGGTGCGTTTAAGGACTCAGGATTACGGGATTTTTGTGCGGGGGACTCCTGCTGCTTTGTTAGATTTGATGGAGTTCTATAGCGAACAACCTGATTTTCCGGCGAAGAAGGGGAGTGTGGCGCTGTTTCGGCAGTTGGGTTCGGTGAAGGTGCGGAGGGAAGGGTTGCGGGATACGCTGACAGATATGGGGAGGGAGCGGTTGGGGTTTACGGATGAGGAAAAGAGGTCTCCACGCAGTTCGCCAATTCGGGAGTTTCGTCTCAGGTTGCACTATGCACCGACGGAAGTTAGGGATAATCTGAGGTGGTTGTTTGGGGCGAATGGGGAGTGGGATAGACGCGCTCAAGAGCAGTCTAGGGTGAGGGGAAAAGAAGGGGTTCATCCCTTGGTGCGAGAGACGCAGCAGAAGCTTTTAGAGTATTTGTATGAGGCGATTAAGCTGTTTCCGAGCGATTTGAGTGAGTTTACGCCTTCCCATGGTGAAAGTATTGCTCCGTATGTGCAAATTATGGCTTCGGCTCTGGATCAGGATGGGGTTTTGGATGAGATGATTGGGCCGATGTTGATGCTGAATTTGGGTAAGTTTTATTTGGCAACAAATGAGTTGGATTTGGCTTTTCCTCGGTTTGAAGCTTGTGTGCAGTCCGGAGGAGTGACGGGGGCGAATGGCTGTCATTATTTGGGGGTGTGGTATACGCGGCGCGAGGATTACTCAAGGGCGGAATATTATTATTTACAGGCTCTGCAAGGTCGAGGGGCCATTAGGCGCGATAATCGCCACCCGGATCTAGGAGCAACTCACCACTGTCTAGCATTGCTTTATATTTACCAAGGTCAGTATGCTTTAGCGACAAACCATTTACAAACCGCCCTGGATATCTGGCAAGATCGCCCGTTTTCCTTGGCTCGTGGCTTGCAGTTACAAGGGGAATTGTGCTTAAGATCCCAGGATTTAAGCGGTGCTAAAGATTACTTTATCCGTGCGCTGGAGCTGGCAGGAGAGCGCCAGGAACACAATGCGATCGCGATCGCCGAATGTCTGCGAGGACTAGCCAAAATTAATGCTAAACAACGCCATTATCAAGCGGCTCGACAATTGTGGCAAGAGGCTCTAGATTTAGCGAGTCGGTTTCGCTATCAGGAGCATCCCCTATACCCCCTATTAATGGCAGATTTGGCGGCGGTGCATGGGTTTTTGGGCGATTCGTCCACAGCCCAGCAATTGTACAAAACAGCACTCTGTAAGGCGGGAAACATCTACGGAGAACAGCATCAAGTGGCGATCGCCATTTGCCAGGATTACCATCATCTCTTCCCTAAACCCTAATTGTTCATTTTTAATTGTTCTTTCCAGTCAATCTCAGGAGTTTGGGCTAGTTCTGTGGCGATCGCCTCAGCACCATAACGATTAAGATGACTAGGATCGGAAAAATAGTCATATTCTCCCCCCGACCAGAGCATCATCCAATCTTGAACTTGTAACCCCAAGTCTGCTTGGGTGCGTAGATAGTCCTGAAACTCAGATTCAAACGTCATGCGGGCGGGATCTAAATAGACATCCGTTAAGGGCATATTCACAAACACCAAATTTACACCCATATCTTGGGTATAAGCCAGGGTATTTTTCAGAGCTTCATCCTGCTCGCCCTCTAAATTAAAGGACTCATAATCGCGATCGTAGGCTCCAGAAACCTGGGGATGATGCTCATAGTAGGTATCAGGATCGAACTGAATTTTAAACGGGAGAAACCCATCCGGATTGAGGATCGCCGGTTGTAGCATTTCTGGGTCTTCAACCAGGGAGGTGGGTGAAGTTTGTTCAGGCAAAAGCTTGGATAAACTTTTCTGAATCTGACCATGGAGGCGATCGCGTTGAGGATAAACCGCAGAAAGCGACCCCAAACCGGCTTCTAGCCAATCATTCGCCTGTTCGTAGCTCTGGGTAATCGAAAAGCGCTCTAACCCCTCATTGCTCTCCTCAGAAGTCTGCGCTGAGGGCTTCCCAGACCAAGGCGTACCATACTCCGGTCGAGTCAAGGTTTGGGCCTGTAACTGCTGATACCCCTCAGAACTGGCGATCGCCGCATAGGTCAGATCCTCCCGGCCGCTATTAAAGGCCCTCGTGCCATCCGCCCAAATAATCACTTTCGGCAACTGCTCCGGAGTCAACAATTCCCGAATCACCCAATCCACCACCTTAGCCGTAGCCCCATTAATACCAAAATTATAAATACTCACATCTTCATACCCTTGATCTGCCAAATCCTGGCGCAATCGTTGCGGATCGATCCCTCGCAAAGCACGGGATGAGCCAATAATCAGCACATCCGGCGCACCCTCCTCCAACATCAGGGCATGATAGCGCCCCAAATGCTCATCAATTAGTTGATTATTAAACGTCGGATAGGGAGAGGGAGGACTTAAACAATTATCCGCACACTGTTCTGATGTCTCCTCCTGATTCGCCAATAAACTCTCATCACTCGCATTCGCTGGATTGCCTCCTAAACCCAAATAGCCGGGAGCGATCGCCCCATTAGAGGCATTCGGATTTGCGAGTTGGGTTAATTTATACCCCAAAAACCAATCGATTTCCAGGGTAAGCAACAATCCTAGAGCCGACCAGACCAAAGCAATCATCAATTGGGGATTCAGGCGATCGCGCCAGCGACGGGTTTCCGGTTTGTCCCAATCTGTTGTCGCTTCTGGTAAATAGGGGGCAAGTGTACCCTCAATGGGTGCAGATTCTGTATCGGGGGCCAGAAGTCCACTGCTGACTAACACCTGTTGGCAACGTTGAAGTAAAGAAACTTTCGGCCGACTCTTGTTTACGGCAACGGCAGATGGAGAGTGAGCATTAGGAACATGATGCTGGGGTGAAGTCAATTCTTCCTGAGTCTCTTTTGCTACTCCTGATGGAGCAGAGGAGGAATCTTGCCAGCGATGGGGCGCACGATCGAGAGCAATCAGATCGCCCACATAGGCACTACTAGCAGCAAATTCTGGGGGCGCTTCCGAAATGAGCCGTTTTCTAGATTTAAAGTCAACACCATAGTTCCAACGGGGGAGTTTTTGCCCCGCTCTGCGTCCATACACCCGCACACCGGCAATCCCTGGTATCTTCAGTTGCCGCAGGAATTTGGCAACTAAGGGCCCGACTTGCCGTTGGTTGGGACAAACTGGGGCATCACTCATCACATGCAAGAGGTCTTGTTTGAGGAGCAGTTGAATGCGAATGCCTCCGGTACTCAGTTGTTGCTCAATGTCGGGGTTGAGTAAGCGATTGAGGAGAAATTGTAGAGCGACTTGATGGCCCTTTTGGGCTAATTCCAGGGTAGATAAATTGAGGTTAGTATCGGTTTTGGCGGGCAGATCCAGCCAATCGACCCAAGCGGGGGTCGATTGATTATTCAGATGACCGTAAATGGTGGCTGCATGGATACCTTGGGGGGCGATCGCATCCAGGAGGCTTTGAATCTTGTGCATCACCCGGTCTCGATCGGGAACCGTTGTCCCCCGACAAAATAGGTGTAGGGTTGATTCTTTGAGAATAGCCGAGATATGCAGTTGGGTTTCTGGGGCTAAAACCTGGTCAATCAGGCGATTGATCGCGGGGACATCCCCCCATCTTGCCCATTGATGGAGCATCACCGAGCGGGGAGTGAGATCCACCAATAACACCCAATCGGGGGAGGGTTCACCATGGACTTGACAGGCGATCGCCGCATCTCGAAAGCCCGATAGCTCTAATTCCCGCAGTTGTCCGGCAATTTTCGGCCCGAGGAGACTAGAATCGGGGCTATAGTTGCTGTAAATTCCCACATGGAGCCGCTTAAATGCGGTGTCCAGATGGTTGTGGCGTTTGAGGGTTTTCACCTTAACCTTAACTCCAATGCCCAGAGGACTGAGGCTTTCACTCAGATAACGGGCGATCGCATGGGGATTTCCTTCAGCCGCCAAATTCCGATTCGAGACCACCATTCCTATGGGAGCCTCCTTGCTCATGGGGTCAGCCACCGCCGCCGCAGACCCTAACATGCTCTTTTCTGGAGTCGGGGTTGGCACTTCTGTCTTCGTGCGATCCAGATGTCGATAGCTGACTGGATTGGCGTTAGAGGCGATCGCCAGCTTACCCAGATCGATTTGTTTCGTCCATTCTGGATAATTGGGGCCGCTCACCCGGCCATAAATCCAGAGTTGGTAAATGGGCGGTTGATCCTCTGGCAAGAAGCCCTCTAAGGAAGTCTGGGATAACCCTTCTACTAAACGCGACTCCACACAATCTTGGGATGGACAATGGGGAGCGCTTTCACAAAGAATATGGAGAATATTGCCCCGTACTCGGACTTTTACTTTTCCCACCTCTGGGCCAATCCGATCTTGGGCCCATTGGCATAGAGTTGTCCAATTCCCGACTGTGTGAGTAGAATTCATGGGCGGTATAGGGGAGATGACATCAAAGGGGAGTGGGAAGAGTAAGACCAATCTCCATGCATGGTATTACACAATGGGATGGAATAGGAGATTATGCTATGATAAAGCAACTTTTTCAGGATGAACCCAGCCCGTCAGATGGGATAAATCGTGCCATGAGTGGGGGCCATGAAACCCCAGAACTCGATTCGTGGGATTGTGCTTGATTCTTAACCAACTTTATATCGTTTTACCTCAAAAATATGCAACCTTCTAACCCCCTTGAACGCGATCGAGAGTCTGCCCCTGCTGTTTCAACTCAAGGAGTATCGACTCTTCTTAGTTTAACAACTCTGCCCGTTGTCCTCGGTCTCTTGGCTCTGAAGAATATGGGCCAGTTTTGGCAACAAGTCGGTCAAGACTCAGAAGAAGTTTTTCGCGGCGATCGCCTGCCCTTGCTCACTACAGCCCACCCAGACTCCGCCAACATCCTCTCCGCAAGCCTAAGACAGTAAACTCTTTTTCGGTAGAAAACTGTTCATTATGGACAGTTTCTTACCCCTCTCCCCTTGACAATCAAAAGCAGACCAACCGCCCGCAAATTATAGATCGATTCACCAATCGATCGTCACTCCCGTCAAAGCAACCTTCACCCCCTAGAATGGTTGAGTATCACTAGCTGGATAAGAATTCGATGAGTTCAACACTTCACCCCTCAAACCCTAGCTTGAGTACCGTATCGGTTAATAGTTCGCTTTCCCCCTCCGATGAAGTCGTAGCCAGTCTGACTTCTGAGTTGCTTTTGCGTCACCGCCTGAAATTAGTGGAACAATTGTGGGAGTCGGTACTGCAACAAGAATGTGGCAGTGAGCTGATCGCCTCAATCAAGGAAATGCGTAACCTCTGCTCCCCAGAAGGTCAAGCCCCCAATCTGGTCAACCCTCAAACCCAAGCCTTAATTGAAAACTTAGATTTGAATGCTTCCATCCGTGCCACTAGAGCCTTTGCGCTCTATTTCCAGCTCATCAACATTGTTGAACAGCATTATGAGCAAAGGGGGCAACAGCAGCAATATTGGGATTCCCCTGCACCAGTTAACCCATCTCCTAGTGCAAGTAATGCACAATCGGAAGAGTCTCCCCCAGAAACCTTTAAACCCAAACCTTGGAGTGGCAACCTAAGTAAGATCCGCCGTGATTTAGGTACATTTCATTCCCTATTTCCGAAACTTAAAGAACTGAATGTACCCCCCGGACAGATTCAATCCCTGATTAATCAACTGGATATCCGCTTAGTATTTACGGCCCACCCCACGGAAATTGTCCGTCATACCATTCGGGATAAACAACGGCGGATTGCTAAATTGCTCCAACAACTGGATCAATGGGAAGAAGGAGTAGTGGCAACCAATGGGAATTCGGCCCCCATTCCCTCCGCTATCGCCAACAAAATCAATGAGAAAACAGAACAACTGCGCCAAGAAATCCGCCTTTGGTGGCGTACTGATGAGTTGCATCAATTTAAGCCGAGGGTACTTGATGAAGTGGATTATACCCTACACTATTTTGAAGAAGTTCTCTTTGATGCCATTCCCAAACTCTATCAAAGGTTTAAGCAAGCCCTAAAAGCCACCTTCCCCTCCTTAACTCCCCCTCAATACAAGTTTTGTACCTTTGGCTCTTGGGTGGGATCGGATCGCGATGGTAACCCCTCCGTGACTCCCTCCGTAACCTGGCAAACTGCGTGCTATCAGCGAAATCTGGTGTTAGAAAAGTATATTGGTTCAATCAAACACCTGATTAATATCCTGAGCTTGTCTTTGCACTGGAGCGACGTGCTGCCGGAATTGTTAGAATCCTTAGAACAAGACCAGCAGCAACTTCCCGTAGTCTATGAGCAACTGGCGATCCGCTATCGTCAGGAACCCTATAGACTGAAGCTATCGTATATTCTAAAACGCTTAGAAGAAACCCGCGATCGCAACTTACAATCAGAAATACAAGTCACCCATCGGCCCATGATTGGCCAAGACGGAAGACCCAGATTTCCTGAAAGTAACATCACCACCCACAGCTATTTATCCAGTGAAAGCTTCTTAAAAGAGCTACAACTGATTCATAGCTCCTTGACTGAAACCGGTTTCTATTGCCGAGAACTCGAAGATCTGATTTGCCAAGTGGAGATTTACGGCTTCAAACTCGCCCATCTTGACATCCGCCAAGAAAGTTCTCGCCATAGCAGTGCCCTGAACGAAATTACCGAATACTTGCGGATACTCCCCAAAGCCTATGATGAGCTGACGGAAGAAGAACGGGTGAGATGGTTAGCGACCGAGCTACAAACCCTGCGCCCCCTGATTCCGGGAGAACTCCCCTTTTCTGAGACCACCAACGAAACCATCGAAACCTTACGCATGGTGCGTCAACTCCAGCAGGAATTTGGTCAGGAAATCTGTCAAACCTACATCATTAGCATGAGCAATGATGTCAGTGATATCCTAGAAGTCTTGCTCTTGGCCAAAGAAGCGGGACTCTATGATCCGGCCACAGGAGTGAGTACCTTACAAGTGGTTCCCCTGTTTGAGACCGTAGAAGACCTCAAACGCGCACCCAGGGTGATGCAATCCCTGTTTGATTTGCCCGCCTATCGAGCCGCGATTTCGGGTGGATATGAAGGGTTGCAACAGCAAACAACGGCTTTGCAAGAAATCATGCTCGGTTATTCCGATAGCAATAAAGATTCTGGGTTCTTAAGCAGTAACTGGGAAATTCACAAAGCCCAAAAAGCCCTGGAACAGGTGGCTTCTCCCTTTGGGGTAGAACTGCGGATTTTCCATGGTCGCGGGGGTTCTGTGGGTCGAGGGGGCGGGCCAGCCTATGAAGCGATTTTAGCCCAACCGAGCCGCAGTATTAATGGCCGGATTAAAATTACGGAACAGGGAGAGGTGTTAGCCTCTAAGTATTCCTTACCGGAGTTAGCCCTGTATCATCTGGAAACCATGACCTCCGCAGTGGTGCAAGCGGGAGTCCTCGGCAGTGGTTTTGATGATATCGACCCCTGGAATGAGATTATGGAAGAATTGGCGATTAAATCGCGATCGCACTATCGCGCTCTGATCTACGAACAACCCGACTTTATCGACTTCTTCCACTACGCTACCCCTATCCAGGAAATTAGCCAACTGCAAATTAGCTCCCGTCCCGCTCGTCGGGGAGGTGGCAAAAAGAAAGGTCTTTCGGGACTGCGGGCGATTCCTTGGGTGTTTAGCTGGACTCAGGCTCGGTATTTGCTTCCGAGTTGGTATGGGGTAGGGACTGCCTTACAGGAGTTTATCGATCAAGAACCGGAAGAACACTTGAAACTGCTGCAATATTTCTACTACAAATGGCCGTTCTTTAAGATGGCCATCTCGAAAGTGGAAATGACCCTTTCTAAGGTGGATTTGCATATTTCTCGACACTATCTGGAAAAACTCTGTCCCCAGGAGGAACTAGCAAGACTTGAACCGGTGTTTGAGCAAATCAAAGAGGAGTTCTATCGCACTTGTCAAGTGGTTCTGGCGATTACCAGCCATGAGCGGCTTTTGGATGGAGAGCCTATGCTTCAGCGATCGGTGCAGTTACGCAATGGTACGATTATTCCCTTGGGTATGTTGCAAGTCTCTCTCTTAAGCCGTCTGCGTCAACATAATGTGGGTAGTTCCTCTGGGGTAATTTCTCGCTATAGTAAGGGCGAATTACTGCGGGGGGCTTTGCTCACTATTAATGGTATTGCGGCAGGAATGCGAAATACCGGTTGATATCAAGTCTGCTCAATCAGTTATAGTACGTCATTGCGAAGGTCGCGGCGCGGAATGAAGCAATCGCAACAATCCCGGTAATCTTGGCGATTGCTTCCCTTTCCATTTCGTGGACATGAACGGTGGCAATGACAACTGTTTAACAGGACTTGATATCAAGTTCGCTTATTCATGTCCGCGAAGCGGAAATACCCTAATTAAAAATCCAGGGAGCAAGATGCTCCCACTCCAGTCAGATCAAAGAATTCGAGGAGTGCGGGCATCTTGCCCGCTTCTTAACAAATTTTCAAGTCCGCTTGCGGAAACCG
>NZ_JAQOSP010000077.1 GCF_030068475.1 Roseofilum acuticapitatum BLCC-M154
GAGTGGGAGCGTCTCGCTCCCTGGATTTCGAGAAGAGTGGGAGCGTCTCGCTCCCTGGATTTCGAGAAGAGTGGGAGCGTCTCGCTCCCTGGATTTCGAGAAGAGTGGGAGCGTCTCGCTCCCTAGATTTCGAGAAGAGTGGGAGCGTCTCGCTCCCTGGATTTCGAGAAGAGTGGGAGCGTCTCGCTCCCTGGATTTCAAGAGGAGTGGGAGCGTCTCGCTCCCTAGATTTCGAGAGGAGTGGGAGCGTCTCGCTCCCTGGATTTTGTCAACCGGACTGGATACTATCCATTACCCGCGTACAGCGCTCTAAAATTCCCGTACAGAAGGTTGACCGTCCTTGACCTCTCCGACCAAGATCAGATCGGCTACGCCAACAAAAAGCCCATTTTCGAGGACTCCAGGAATATTGTTAATGGTTTTTTCCAGTTCAGCCGGGTTATCAATGGAGTCGAACTTAACGTCAATAACCATATTGCCTTGGTCGGTGATCACCGGCCCTGCTTTTTTGACTCCCATCCGTAGTTGGGGTTTACCGCCCAGTTTTTCTAAGGCTTTCATGGTGGTAGTCATGGCCATGGGCATGACTTCAACGGGCAGGAGAAAGGTAGAGCCAAGGCGATCGACGAGTTTACCGGAGTCTACCACCACAATGAACCGATCGGCCAAGGTATCGACAATTTTCTCACGGGTATGGGCAGCACCACCGCCTTTAATCAAGTTTTTGTTAGGATCGACTTCATCAGCACCATCAATGGCCAGATCCATGCGATCGATCACATCTAGGGTGGTTAAGGGTATACCATATTGTCTAGCTAGAACTTCGGCTTGAAAGGAGGTGGGAATACCAAGAATATTTTCAATTTCACCCGATTTTAGGCGATCGCCGATATATTCGATAGCATAGGCGGTGGTCGATCCCGTTCCTAAGCCAAGAATCATCCCCGATTTGACCTTGGATGCTGCGGCTTTACCCACCTCTTGTTTCATCAATTTTACTGGATCGGTTGTGGTCATAAGTTTAAGTGTGCTTCCGAATTCAATATTTTTACGACTACCTCTGGCTCTACAATGGGTTCAAGCCTAGGTATTGTTTAGTCTACTATCTGGGGGTTACCCTGTGAGCATCAGATGATCGAGAGATGGATAATGGGGAGGCGATCGTTAAGATCCAGGGCTAGACCCATCTGGCGATCGACTACTCTAGCCAACTTTTTCCCTAAACCTTCTTTTTAATTTTATTCTACCCTTAATTCTCAACTCTCATGAATTCCCAGCCATCTTCACCTAATAAACCCGATATTTTAGTTGTTGATGATACTCCAGAAAATCTTAGACTTCTGGTAAAAATTCTACGGGAGAAATCCTATAAAGTTCGCCCCGTGCCTAGTGGCAACTTAGCCCTCTCTGCCATTGAAGCCAGCCCCCCAGATTTAATTTTACTCGATATCATGATGCCCGGTATAAGTGGATATGAAGTGTGTGAAACCCTGAAAAAAAATCCCCATACTCAATCCATACCCATAATTTTCATAACCGCCATGAATGAAGTCTTAGATAAAGTCAAAGGCTTTCATCTAGGAGCCGTAGACTATATTACTAAACCCTTTGAAATTGAAGAGGTTTTAGTACGAGTCAATACTCACCTAGAAAATTGCTTTTTACAAAAAAAACTGGAAGAAAAAAATCAAGAATTAGAATTTACCTTAGAGCAACTAAAATCAACCCAGTCTCAGTTAATTCAGTCCGAAAAAATGGCAGCTTTAGGACAATTAATCGCTGGGGTTGCCCATGAAATCAATACTCCTCTAGGGGCTATTCGTGCCTCCGTTGATAATCTCACAGAATTCCTCCATCAGACTCTAGACAATCTACCTGGATTTTTTCAAGATATTAGTTCAGATCAAAAATATTTTTTCTATCAACTGAGTAATCAAATTGACCAATCCAATGAACATCTCTCTAGTCGAGAAAAACGGAAATATAGAAGGCAACTTATAGGTAAACTTCAAGACCAAAACATTTCCGAAGCAGAAGCAATTGCAGACACTTTAGTTGATATTGGTATTTATAATAATATAGCCAACTTGATGACTCAATTGGCGAATCCAGAAAATGACAAAATTCTTAATATGGTATATCAAATCTCTAGTATTCAGAAAAGCGTGAAAACCATTTCTACTGCCACAGACCAAGCCGCGAAAGTCGTCTTTGCTCTCAAGTGTTATGCCAGACATGACTTACAGAATAGCAAAGAACTAACCGAAATTATCCCTGGACTAGAAACCGTTCTTACATTGTATCAAAATAAACTAAAAAAAGGGATTGACGTGATTAGAAACTATCAAGATATACCTCCAATATGGTGTTATCCTGATGAACTCAATCAAGTCTGGACAAACCTAATTCATAATGCCTTACAAGCCATGAATTACCAAGGAACTTTAATTATTGAGGTTGGCCCTAACAACGATCATATCCAAGTTAAAATCAGGGATACAGGGCCGGGAATCTTGCCGGAAATTAAACCCCGTATATTTGATGCTTTTTTTACAACAAAGTCTCCTGGAGAAGGAAGTGGACTAGGATTAGATATAGTCAAAAAAATAATTGATAAACATCAAGGTAAAATAGAAGTCAATTCTGTTCCTGGCAAAACTGAATTTATTGTTTCCTTACCCTTATCCAATACCAGAGGTTAACTGCTATGTCTAAACCCATGATTTTATGTGTAGACGATGAAAGCGTAGTTCTCAATAGTCTAAAAATACAACTCAAGAATGCTTTCTTAGACAACTATCTTTATGAATTGGCAGAAAGTGCCGATGAAGCCTGGGAAATTATTGAAGATATCAAAGACAGTGAAAATCAGTTAATTGTGATCGTATCCGATTGGTTAATGCCTGGTGTAAAAGGAGATGAATTTCTAATCAATGTTCATCAAAAATTCCCAAAAGTCATTAAAGTTATGTTGACGGGACAAGCCGATTATTTGGCAATTGAAAGAGCCAGAAAATATGCAAATCTTTATCAATATATCTCTAAACCTTGGACTCAAGATGAATTAATAGAAACTATTAAATCTGGACTTCAGCAAGTAAAAATGTACGATCTAGATCGAGCTGAAAAAGCTTAGGGTGTTTAGCATAATATCAACTTAAATTTTAATTTTTATGAAAATACTTCGTTATGAATAAACCGGTAATCTTATGTGTCGATGATGAGCATTTTATTTTAGATAGCCTCAAGAGGATGCTGAGGCGAGAATTCGGTAAAAGTTATCAAGTAGAATTAGCAGAAAGTGGACATTCTGCTCTAGGTATTATTGATAATTGCTTGACTGAAAATAATGAAGTTGTACTTGTTATTTCTGATTATATGATGCCTAGGATGAAAGGTGATGAGTTGTTGAAAAAAATTCATGATATTTGTCCTAAAACTGTTAAAATAATGCTCACCGGGCAAGCCGATATTGAAGGCATTCGTAATGTTGTGAATTATGCTAACTTATATCGATATTTAACTAAGCCTTGGCAAATTGAAGATTTAAGACTAACCATTCGAGAAGCTCTTAATAGTTATGCCCAAGAGCAGATGTTAGTTGAAACCAATATTCAACTGCAAAAAGTCAATGATGATTTGGAGAAACTCAATCAAGAGCAGGCCCATTTAATTGACTCTTTAAAGCAAGCAGAAGATAAATATCGAAGGATTTTTGAAAGTGCCTTAGAAGGAATTTTTCAATCGACTCCTGATGGTAAGTACATTAGTGCCAATCCTGCTTTAGCGAGAATCTATGGTTATGATTCTCCCGAAGACCTGATGAATAGTGTAATCAATATAGAAGAGCAACTGTATGTCGATCAAGAACGGCGAAAAGAATTTCTGGAATTGATGAATACAAATTATGAAGTAGCTGGATTTGAGTCTCAGGTTTATCGGAAAGATGGTACAGTGATTTGGGTTTCTGAGAATGCCCGCAGTGTTCATGATGAACAAGGTAATCTTCTATTTTATCAAGGGTTTATTGAGGATATTACAGAACGGAAGTCGGCTGAAGCAGAGCGACAACAGTTTATCGAAGATATGTTTGAGGTAAATACCAATCTAGAAATTGCCTTAAGCGATTTAGAAAATGCCTTAAATTTAGAAAAAGAACTCAAAAATGCTTATGGTAGATTTGTTCCTCAAGAATTTATTCAGCTTTTACATAAGGACAGTATATTAGATGTTGATATAGGCAATCATGTCCAGCAAGAAATGTCAATTTTATTTTCTGATATTCGTGACTTCACTAGCTTATCAGAAGCCATGAGTCCGGAAGATAATTTTAAGTTTATTAATGCCTATTTATCTCGCATGGAACTGCCGATTGTAGAGAACCATGGTTTTATTGACAAATATATTGGAGATGCCATTATGGCCATATTTGATGGCAGTGCAGATGATGCTCTACAAGCAGCAATTACTATGCTCAATGAACTGCATAGTTATAATGAAACACGCGGTCGTCCAGGACGGCCCAAACTCAAAATTGGCATTGGTATTAATACGGGTTTGATGATGATTGGAACCGTAGGGGGGAAAAACCGTATGGATAGTACAGTCATTAGTGATGCGGTCAATCTTGCCTCTCGGTTAGAGGGTTTGACTAAAAATTATAAAGTTCCTTTATTAATTTCTGAACATACTTTTTTGCGTCTACAACATAACTATGACTATCAGATCCGAATCATTGATAAAGTGAGAGTAAAAGGCAAATCAGAACGGGTTTCAGTCTTTGAAGTCTTTAATGCCGATCCTGAACCGATGAGAGTGGCTAAACTGCAAACCAAAACTTTGTTTGAACAAGGGTTAGCGGCTTACTACTTACAACAATTTTATCAAGCGGCTGAGTATTTTGAAGAATGTTTACGAAACTGTCCGGAGGATAAGGTGGCAGAAATTTATTTTAACCAAGTGATTGAATATCTTTATGGGAGGGAATGACCATGCGTCTGCTGCAATTTAGTACCTCTCATTACTGTCGTAAAGCTCGCCTAATGCTGGGCTATAAAAAGATAGGCTATGAGGTGGAGAACTTAACGCCTGGAGTTCATATTCTGCGAGTGAAACCCCTAACTGGGGGGCAAACTTTGCCTGTACTGCTCTCGGAGGATGGAGCGATTGGAGATTCGACCCAAATTTGGCACTATTTGGAAAAAGAGTATCCTGAGCCGAGTCTGATTTTAGGCGATCGCCACCAACAGCAGCAAGCCCAACTCCTGGAAGACTGGCTCGACGAAAGTCTAGGCGTTGCCACCCGCTTCATCTACTATCACTATCGCTCCACAGAAGGCAAAGCCATTGACCCCTCCTGGTTTAGCCAAGCCGTGATTCAAATCGTCAAAACCCAATACAACATCAATCCCCGGGCCGTCACCCTCGCCAGCCAACGGCTAGAAGTCGGACTCCAAATCTTAGGCAACTCCTGGCAAACTCAACCCTATCTCATCGGAGAACAAATCAGTATAGCCGATATCACTGCTGCGGCTCTGTTGAGTCCCCTAGCCCTCATTCCCCACTACAGAACCCAATATCCCTGGTTATTTGAAAGAATAATCGAAATTCATCAACTCTGTGGGGAAACCCTACCTCCAGGATTAGGGCAATAGGGGGAATGGGAGCATCAAAGCACTACCCATGACTCCAATATTGCCTATTGCCTTGACCTCCTTTAAAGGTAATGTGATACAGTCCCCAGGGTCATGCTCCATACAAAATCCCCAAATTCTTCCCTATTGGTATAGGATTTATGGTCAAATATAAACAAAATGTAATCATCCTGACCCAGTTGGGGACACCCACCAAACCGAATCAAATTTCTTAAACTTAAGGAAGGATAATTAAATGTCAATGACCATTGCCACCGACCAAATCGATCGCATTGTATGGAACCAACATCATGACCCCTTTGAAGTTCTTGGCCCCCACCAAATAGAAAATAACGGTAAATCTACCTGGGTCGTGCGAGCCTATCAACCCAACGCCGAATCGGTCTCGGTAGTCCTGCCGGAAAAACGCCAAGAATACCCCATGCAGTCGGTACACAACCCCCACTTCTTCGAGTGCAGCATTGACATCCCCGAACTAAGTAACTACCAACTGCGCGTCAAAGAAGGCGAACACGAGCGCATCATCTATGACCCCTACGCCTTCCGGTCACCCAAACTCACCGAATTTGATATTCATCTATTTGCTGAAGGGAACCATCACCGCATCTACGAAAAACTCGGCGCTCACCTAATGACCGTTGATGGCGTAAAAGGGGTTTACTTTGCCGTCTGGGCCCCCAATGCTCGCAACGTCTCCGTCCTGGGAACCTTCAACAACTGGGATGGCCGTCAGCACCAAATGCGCCGCACCGGTAATGGAGTCTGGGAACTCTTCATCCCTGACCTAGGGGTAAACACTCTCTACAAGTACGAAATCAAAAACCCTCACGGACATATCTACGAAAAATCAGACCCCTATGGGTTCCAACAAGAAGTCCGGCCCAAAACCAGCTCCATCGTCACTGACCTAGATGACTACACCTGGAATGATGGGGACTGGATGGAAGAAAGACGCAATACCGACCCCTTAACCAAACCCATCTCGGTATATGAACTCCATTTAGGGTCATGGCTCCATGCGTCCTCAGAAGAACCCGCTAAACTGCCTAATGGCGAAACTGAACCGGTGGTCATTACCTCCGAACTCAACCCTGGTGGTCGTTTCCTGACTTATCGCGAACTGGCTCATAAACTGGTTCCCTACATTAAAGAACTCGGTTTTACCCATATTGAACTGCTCCCTATTGCCGAACATCCCTTTGATGGTAGTTGGGGTTACCAAGTCACGGGGTATTATGCAGCGACTTCCCGGTTTGGAACGCCCCAAGATTTGATGTATTTTATCGATCAATGTCACCAAAATGGCATTGGGGTTTTAGTAGACTGGGTTCCCGGACACTTCCCTAAAGATGGTCATGGTTTGGCGTTCTTTGATGGAACCCATCTTTATGAACATGCCGACCCTCGGAAAGGGGAACATAAGGAATGGGGAACCTTAGTGTTTAACTATGGCCGCAATGAAGTCCGTAACTTTTTAGTGGCGAATGCTCTATTCTGGTACGATAAATTCCACATTGATGGAATGCGGGTGGATGCGGTTGCTTCCATGCTCTATCTGAATTATCTGCGGAAAGATGGGGAATGGGTGGCTAACCAATATGGAGGTCATGAACATATTGAAGCGGCTGATTTTCTGCGCCAAGTGAACCATTGTTTGTTTAGTTATTTCCCTGGAACGATTTCGGTGGCGGAAGAATCGACTTCTTGGCCGATGGTTTCTTGGCCCACCTACGTTGGTGGTTTGGGCTTCAATTTGAAGTGGAACATGGGCTGGATGCACGATATGTTGGACTATTTCAGCCTTGACCCTTGGTTCCGCCAATTCCATCAAAATAATGTGACCTTCAGCATTATGTATCACTATAGTGAGAATTTTATGCTGGCGCTCTCCCATGATGAGGTGGTGCATTGTAAGAGTAGCATTATTGGTAAGATGCCCGGGCCGACGAACGATCCAACCCATTGGCAAAAGTTTGCTAGTGTGCGTGCCTTGTTTAGTTATATGTATGCTCATCCGGGTAAGAAGACTTTGTTTATGGGGATGGAGTTTGGTCAGTGGAATGAGTGGAATGTGTGGAGTGATTTAGATTGGTATTTGTTGCAGTATGAGTCGCATCAAAAACTGAAGAAGTTTATGTGCAATATTAATGCTCTGTATCGGAGCGAACCGGCGCTCTATACTCAGGATTTTAATCAAGAAGGGTTTAGTTGGATTGATTGTAATGACAATAATCATAGTGTGGTTTCTTTTCTCCGTCGGGATAAGGAAACGGATGACTTTTTGGTAATTGTGTGTAACTTTACGCCCCAACCCCATTCTCACTATCGGATTGGGGTTCCTGAACCGGGATTCTATACGGAGTTGTTTAATAGCGATTCCTATGAATACGGGGGTAGCAATATGGGGAATTTGGGGGGTAAATGGACGGATGAGTGGTGGTTCCACAATTATCCCCATTCGATTGAGTTGTGTTTGCCTCCGTTAGGGGTGTTGTATTTGAAGCTGGATCGCCAGAAAACTCAGGCTGCGTTTAATGTGGATGCGGTTGAGGTGGATGAGGCTGAAGCCGTGTAAATGCTAATGTTTTCTCTAATTAATAGGTAAAATTTTACCTAGTTAAAGGCTCGGTTACCCTGATTTAGGGAACCGAGTTTTTTCTGGGAGTTGCTGTTGGGCAACTACAATAGAGTATCGGGATCGATATTTAATTGTCGGAGTTTCTCCCGTAGCTGTTGTAACTCAGATTCGGCGCGATCGCATCTTTCCTCTGGAGTCAGATAGCGCTGTCCCTCTTCATCATACCAATACAGCCATTCTCTCTCTATCCCTTGATACGTCCCTCGCTCTCTACCTATACCTAAATTGAGTTCCGGTAACCACACGGGTTCCCCCGATAATAATTGATATGCACCTCCCTTAAGTTGATGCACTTCTAATCTGGGTTGTTGTGTCCGCAGGGGATTATAGATGACATAGTAGGGAACCCCCAGTTGTTCGTACTGTTGTTTTTTCTGGCTATATTCTCCTCTTCTCGTTTGCGAAACTACTTCTAACACTAGGGTGGGAACTTGTTGCTCGTGCCAGAGAACATAGGATAAGCGCAAACCTTCACCCATAATTCTAGGGACACCCATACTCAAAAAACCATCGGGGACAATGGCAGGTTGGTTGGGATCAGTGTAAATTCCCATATCCACGCCAAAAAACCAATCCATGCGCTCCGCCCAAATGGAAGCCAGCATCGCTTTGAGGAGAGTGGGAATTAGATCTTGCAGTTCGTTATCCACGGGTGTCTCATCTGAGTCAGGTAAATCTTGTGCTGAGGGGTAGTAATCTCTGGGGTGGTATTCGAGTTGCATAGGTTGAGGAGGAGTTTTTCTTTACTTTATCACAGGGCTTCTGGGAGATGTACAGCCGGAAAGACTACACCAAATGCTACCATATGACACAAAACGCTACTTTTTGCTACTTTTAAAACAAAAGTTTAAGGTATTTTGCTGATTTTTTTATATTTTTTTAACAAATACATAACCGAGCTTTGGTAAAATCATGGCTAAGTTTCCGGGGACTGAGGACTGATAACAGTCTATCGATAGCAATTTCCATCAATCCTAAACCCGTCGCCCTGATCCCCTAGCCCCTTCTCCTTCGGGAGAAGGGGGAAAAGTCCCTCTCCCGTGGGAGAGGGATTTAGGGAGAGGGACTTTCCAGTTAGTATCTTATGTAAAAATCACTAAAAATGAATGGATTGTTTGCAAAATTAGTCAACTTTTTTTGAGGAAAAAACAATGCGTCACCTGCGTTGGTTGATTTTAGGAATCGTCAGTTTTTTGGGCTTAATTTTAGTCCACGGCAGTTGGATTAATCGCCTTCTTGCCGTTGTTTTGTGCGGTCTTTTGGGAGCTGATTCTGGCTTGTGTCTCGCCACAGCAGCGAAGGTTTCCGGTAGAAGTGTTGCCGCGACTTCTGAGGTAGTGAGTCAACCGGTAGATCGAGATTTATGGGAGGGGTTGTCGAATCAAATCGCTCAAGCAACTCCGCCGACTGGTTATACAAGTTGGACGCTAGAATTTCCTGAATATCGAGTGCCTAATTCTGGGGGTCGGTGTTCAATTCAGGGAGATCAGGAAGTTAATTTAATTCGATCGGGGAATCAACTCAGTGGTGTTATTCGTCCATCAGCAAGTCAAGACCCGACAGCTTCAATCACCGGTACGATTAGAAGCAGAGGAGAGCGGGTTGAACTGACGATTTATCCCTTAACAGAAGAAGGATTTATACAGGAATTTGAAGGCACGGTGAACAGAAATAATCCTGAAGAATATTCCGGAACTGTGACTCCTATGGGCAGGTGTACGGGGAGTCGAGAAGGAGATTTTACTCTAACTTTAGATGAAGTTATTCCAGAGAATGATATTACCAAGAAAAACTTAGAATTTGCCTTCTCTAAGGTCAATGTGATTTCTTCCCAACTGGTGGAACTGTATCTGGAAAGTCTTGGAGGAGAAGGCTGTCAGTTTATTACGACCATTCGCAAAGATGGAGATCGGGTATATCAGGAGTCAATGCGCTTTGTTTCTGCCAGTCGAGAGGCTTGCGGCTTGCCTTCTTTTGACGTTCAGTATGACCCTGATGGTAATGGGATAACCATTAATAGTACATCTATCAATACTGGTAATCCTGAACGGACGACCTTTAATAACTTAGGTGGAGAGGTACTAGGAAATTATATAGGAGATTATCAGAACTCCTCGAAGCGGTTTCCTGGGCCTACTCCCGTATTACCACCTGATCCTTCTCCGCGACCACCTACCAGTTACAATCAATTTGCTTTGGCTAAAGTTTGTGAGTTTGGTCAAGGGCTGTGTAACCTCCTTGGAGGGCTGGCTAATGCAACTAGCGCTTGGAGTGGTATTGTTACTTTATTAGAAGGTATACCATTTCTGGCTGGTGCGGTTACGGGAGCGGGCTTTGTTGCATCATCCCAAATAATGTTAGGTGCGTTTTCTGTAGGTTTTATAGTCAATACAACTTGCTGGTTAATGTTTGGTGAGCCAGATTCTTTACCCAACATACCCTTTGCCGAAGAAATTTTCCAATTCTTTGATATCGTAAATGACGGTTTGGTTGATTATGCATACGAATTTGCTGTTTCAGACACAAGAGAGCAATTGCGTATTCAACTTCGGGAGGCCTTGGGATTAGATGTTTGTGATGAACCTCTTTCTGCTGAGTTCTTGAACGTAACATTGAGTTCATCAGAAATTCCCTACGGTTCTTCAGCGATATTGACAGTTGAGTATGCTTTTCCGAATAAGGATGTTCGTTGGCTTGATATCTCAGGCACTGGATTTAAGGCTATCTTTACTACTGGCCCTGATTTTAATATTGAGGTTTCCCGAAGCAGGAGCAAACGTGGTAGATTTCGGTTCAGGATTACTAACACTGGTTATAGAACTGATGATGGTCAATGTAGGACTAATCGGAATGCCCTTATCAATGCTAGGGTTTCCGGCCCAAATCGTTCATTTATTGCTTCTAAACAAGTAGAACCTCTTTATACAGGTAGTTCAAATAGTCCAAGTCGCCCCTGCTCTGCGACAATAAAAAAACTTTAGCTTGGGGAGATCGGGAGAAGATAATACTGAAGAATTAGCCATTTTATTATCAAAACACAACCAATAATAAAATGGCTAGATGTGATTTAATTTACCCTTAACTATCCAAGGAGAAAAAACTTATGCCTGTTAACCCCGTTGGTGCTGAATTTCTGGTGAATACCACAACCACCAACTTCCAAGACGCACCCGAAGTTGCACTGGATGCAAATGGTAACGCAGTTGTCACTTGGACAAGTTTTGGTCAAGATGGCAGCCAATCCGGAGTGTATGGCCAGCGTTATGATAATGCAGGCTCTCCTCAAGGTGGAGAATTCCGAGTCAACACGACAACCGACGACTTCCAATTTTCGCCCTCAATTGCTTTCGCTCCCAATGGCAACTTTGTCATTACTTGGACAAGTTTTGGTCAAGATGGCAGTGAAAATGGAGTCTATGCCCAACGCTATGGTAGTGATGGCTCCCCGCAAGGTGGAGAATTTCAAGTCAATACGACAACTGAGAGCTTCCAGGAATCATCTTCCGTTGCTCTAGATGTCAATGGCAACTTTGTCATTGCTTGGTCTAGTTTCGATCAAGATGGAGACCTGAATGGCATTTTTGCCCAACGCTATGACAGCAATGGCACTCCCCAAGGCTCGGAATTCCAAGTCAACACCTTTACCACTGATTTCCAGAGTTTCCCCTCCGTAGGCATGGATAACAGTGGTAATTTTATTGTCGCGTGGCAGAGCAAGGGCCAAGATGACAGTGGTGAAGGCATTTATGCCCAACGCTATGACAATACCGGTAATCCAGTTGGCAGCGAGTTTAGAGTCAATACCTTGACTACCGGCGATCAGCGTAACCCCTCCGTCTCCATGAATGCCAGTGGGCAATTTGTGATTACTTGGGAAAGTATGAATCAAGACGGCAGCCTAGAAGGGGTTTTTGCCCAACGCTATGGCAGTGATGGTAATCCCATGGGCGCAGAATTTCAGGTGAATACCACCATCATTGCCGAACAGCTTGCTCCAGAAGTGAGCATGGACAATGATGGTAGCTTTATCATCACTTGGGAGAGCGGTCTTCAAGATGGTAGCGGGCGAGGGGTTTATGCTCAACGCTATGATGCTCAAGGGCAACCCGATGGTGAAGAATTCCAGGTTAATACCTTTGTCGATCGCGATCAACGCAATCCCGATATTGCCCTAGGAGGGAATGGACAAGTCGCCATTGTTTGGGAAAGTGAAGAACAAGACGGCGATGGCACAGGTATTTACGCCCAACGCTACCTCACCAGCACCACACCAACCCCAACTCCAACCCCCACACCCACACCGGGAACGCCACCCGATTTGGTCTGGGCTAGGAGTATTGGCAACAGCCTAATCGATGAAGGTGCTTTACTCTCTACAGATAGTGCGGGTAATATTTTTTCTGTTGGTAATTTCCAGCAAAATATCGACATTAATGGCGATGGAACCCTGGATCTGATCGATCGCGATCGAAACCGGGATCTCTACATTACGAAATTTACCAGTGACGGGTCGATAGTTTGGGGAACTGAGCTGAATGTAGATGGCCCACAATTTACCCATTTTGTGAGCGGTATAGCTACAGATAGTGCTGGCGATCTCTTAGTCGCGGGTTCTTTTGGTGGTTTTGCATCCATCGACGTGGATGGAAATGGTGTACCTGACCTCACAAATACTTCTGGAACCTTTAGCTCTTACATTACTAAATTCAATGGAAATGGTACTTTGGCGTGGGCTAAACCCATACCTAATCTTGCCACAACGAGTGACAACAATAGTAGTTCTGACGTTGCGACAGACAACTCCAATAATATATTTGTCTCCGGCGGTTTCTCCGGAAGCATTGATATTAATGGAGATGGAAATGCAAATCTCACCAGCAATGGAGGCTCCGATGTCTACATTGCTCGGCTCGATAGTAATGGAAGCTTGGCATGGGCAAATAATATTGGAGGCAGCGGTGATGAATTAGGCGGTGGTATTACGACAGATAGTGCTGGTAATGTGATCGCTACTGGAAGGTTTCAAAATGCGATCGATATTGATGGCGATGGCGCGATCGACTTGACCAGTGCTGGAAATAATGATGCTTACATTACTAAATTTAACAGCAATGGTTCTCTGGCTTGGTCTACCAGTATCGGGAGTAATGATGACGAACGGGGTTTGGCGATCGCAACCGACAATGCTGGAAATGTCTTTACGACTGGTATCTTTGCGGGCAATATTGATATTGATCGTGATGGCATTCCCGATCTAATCGGTAGCAACTTTGGCGATGCTTACCTAGCGAAATTTAATAGTGATGGCACATTTGCCTGGGCGCAAAGTTTAGGCGCTTCCAATGGACAGCGCGTTGAACTTACTACTGACAGTAAGGGTGATGTATTTGTCAGCGGCCAGTTTGAAGGAACGCGAGATCTGAATGGAGATGGAGTTGTTGACTTAATCAGTGCTGGAGCTGGAGATGCCTACATCGCTCAGTTCAACAGCAATGGTTCCCTGGATTGGGCGACTAATGTGGGCAGCAGTAGCGATGATGTCGGCGTTCAGCTTGCCACAGATCCTGGCGATAATCTGATTGCCACTGGAACGTTTAGAGAGAACATCGATATTAATAATGATGGCATTGTAGACTTACTCAGTGCTGGAGATGGAGATGGTTATATTATTAAACTCAGTAGCGGCTCAGGTATCCCAACCCCAACCCCAACTCCCACACCGACTCCAACCCCGACCCCAACCCCAACTCCCACACCGACTCCAACCCCGACCCCAACTCCACCTCCAGTACCAACTCCAACCCCGACCCCAACTCCACCTCCAGTTCCTACGCCATCACCGACTCCCACACCTCCGATCGCACCAACTCCATCACCAACTCCTCCTTCCGATCCTTCTGCCCCACCATCGCCTTCTCCAGCACCCTCCCCACAACCGGGAGATCCAATGTTATCTCCCCCTATCGGGACTCCAGGAAGTGACGTTTTAACGGGAAGTGCGAATAATGATAATATGCAAGGCTTAGGCGGTAATGACCAACTGCATGGTCTGGGAGGCGATGATGTCATTAATGGCAATACCGGTAATGACTTCGTGAGTGGGAATACCGGAACTGACAATGTGTTTGGCGGTCAGGGCAATGATACCGCTCATGGGGGCCAAGGGAATGATTTTGTCAGTGGCGATCGCGGTGACGATGCCGTTCGAGGCGATCGCGGTGATGATATCGTGAGCGGTGGCGACGGTAATGATGTAGTTCATGGAGGACAAGGGAATGATTTCCTCAGTGGTGGACTTGGAAACGATTTCCTCGTCGGTGATTTTGGTACTGATATTCTCAATGGTGGAGCAGGTGCGGATGCCTTTGTCTTGCGTGTGAACACCAGCAATACCAACATCAATAATGCCGATATCATTCAAGATTTCCAGGTTGGCATCGATCAAATTGTCCTTACTGGTAATCTCAGCTTTTTCAACCTGTCCATTTTCTCCACTAGCAATAACAGTACCGTGATTAGTGTCAATGGCAGCAATCAAGTCTTGGGAATTGTCAATAATACCAGTTCATCCGTCTTTACTGCTTCCTCATTTATCAGTGTGTCCTCGTTTAATGGCTTGTCCTAGTCAGGTTTTGAGTCAATCTATATCCGATATGGTATAACTTTCATAGTCTGCCAAAACTCTCCCTTACATGCCTGCAAAGGATCTCTATCACGATCTCGTCGTCCAACTTCTCATTGATGAGGGTTGGACAATTACGGACGATCCCCTCTATTTATCTTATGGAGGTCGGGATTTATTTGTGGATCTGGGAGCAGAACGAAGTGCGATCGCCGCGCAAAAGGGAAATCTTAAGATAGCTGTGGAAATTAAAAGTTTCCTCAAGTCTTCTCCAGTCACCGATCTGGGCGATGCGCTAGGACAATATGGAATATATCAAAGCATCCTGGCAGAGCTGCAACCGGAACGGATGCTCTATCTTGCAGTTCCCAAACGAACCTATGAAACAATTTTGACGGAAAAGTTAGGTCAGCTTATTGTAAGAAATTGGGATATCAAACTGATCGTTTTTGATGAAGTGGCAAGGAGATCGATCCAATGGATACCTTAGAACACTATCGCGAACTGGTGCGTAATCTGATCCTCAAATATGGGCAATACAAACCCTCTAATGGGGAGATCGAGCCGGAGGTTATCCTGGATTTAGAGCGCGATCGCTATGAATTAATGCATGTAGGTTGGGATAACCAACGGCGCGTCCATGGTTCCGTGATTCATATTGATATTATTGACGGCAAAATCTGGATTCAACACGACGGAACCAATATTTCTGTAGCCGAAGAGTTGGTAGAGCTAGGCGTTCCCGCAGAGGATATTATTTTAGGCTTCCATCCTCCCTATGTGCGTCAATACACAGATTTTGGCGTGGCTTGAAGAAAGAAAGGATCAATCCGATGACAGCACCCCGCGATCGCAATCCATCTGGGCAGGACGATCGCAGGGTGCATTTGGCTTATTGTTTCATTCAGGATGGGGCTATGGTAGGGCGTGGGGACTGAGGGGCACAAATTCCCCATGGTGAGTGAGACCGAGTAACATGGGTTGATTGGGGTAAATGGGTTTGCCGGTAATGGCACAGCGTTCTTCTTGATGGGCGATCGCCTCTACAGTGGAGCGAATGTCTTCCGGATCGTACTGACACTGATAGTCATCCGATCGCTGTTGCACATAACTCCAGAGAATATCTCGCACCATAGCCTGATAACCCTGATTGCCAGCCAGCTTCTTAAGCTGTTGTTTCAGTTCTTTTTCCAAGCGAATGCTGGTCACTTCCATGTCGGTTGTGGACGTTCTTGGGAGGGTGTACATGATTTTTTTTCCTCAATGGGTGGACAACTCTGTAATATCAGTGTAGTATTTAAAAGTCAATCCTTACATCTTGCAGCCAAAAATTCCTGTGATTCCTGATTTTTCCCCATCAACCCACCTATGCCCTAGCCGCGATCGACACGGCTTGAGTGGCTTAGGTCTCTATGGAGAGACAGGGGATTGGGGTCAGAAAATGGGAGCGATCGGGATGTCTTGCGGTTTGAGAAATTATTCTGAACCCTTAAATCCCATAATTGCGGATGTGCTAGAGGCAAACATCCGAACTGATCAGCGAAGCCAAAGGTACAAATTTCAGAGTGTACCTGGGTAAAACTCAAAGCATTCTCCTGTTGTGTTTACCCCCGCTTCGTTCCTAAGCCGAAGCGGGGGTGATTTTATGAGGAACTTAGTCGTGACCAGTGCAACCCATGTTTTAAGTCAATCGGTGGTAGTATTCTCTAAAAACTACCTGCCTGTCAGCCGAATTAATCTCAAACGGGCGATCGCCCTTTTGGTGACCGGAAAAGCGGAACCCCTGGATTTGGTCAAAGGACAACAATGGATGGTTCGCTCTCCTAATTTAGTGCTGATGGTTCCTGAACATATCCGATTGACTTTTGCGGGAACAGAGGGCATTTGGAAAACGCCTCCCGTTAACCGTAAAGAACTGTTGCGGCGAGATAAACATATGTGCCAATACTGTGGCCATAAGAAGAATTTGACCATCGATCATGTGATCCCTCGGTCAAAAGGAGGTCAACACACTTGGGATAATGTGGCGATCGCTTGTGGATCTTGTAATTCTCGAAAAGGCGATCGCACCCCAGAACAATCCGGCCTCAAACTGCGAACTCAACCCAGAGCGCCGATCCACCCGGCCGTGGCGTTTGCGGAACAGTTCTGGCGAGAACACCAAAGAGACCTGGATGCGTAAGGAGGCAAAGTCAGCATGTTGAAGTTAACCTATTTAGACAACGATTTTTATCTAGAGCGCTTTGCCACCTCCCTAGAAGATTGGGTAACGGCTCGCTTAACCTTTCTGTTGCGCGTCGGTGAGCCAATTTCCTTGGAAAAAACCACAGCCTCTTTTCTACTGCCTGCGGATTTACCGGAAATGCGCTTATTAGAGAGCCAGGTACGCCAGAAGGTGGATGACCGGATTACCCTAGATCGGGTAGATGGCGATGATATGGAAGTGAGCCTGCAAGGTACTTGGTTAACCTCCAATCCCCAAGCCGAAGAAGGGATTTTCTTGGTTGAATTAGGCGATCGCACCGAGTTCTTCCTCTTCCATCTCTGGATGGCTTCTCAGACGCAAGCAGCGATGAAAAACTAACCGTAAAAGTCCCCTGGTGCGATCGCCGGGGGACTTTTCCCCTGCTTACCCCTTCATCAATCAATCAACCGGTGCTGCATCGCATAATGAACCAGTTCCGCCCGATTATTCGTTAACGTTTTACGCAATAAACTACTCACATATTTTTCAATCGTGCGCGGACTCAGATGTAAATGCTTACCAATTTGACCATTCGACAAACCACTGGTCAGCAAATGCAACACATCCCATTCTCGCTCCGTCAGCTCCAACTCAGAAGAAGCCCCCTTACTCTTCACAGATTCCGAAGCCTCAGAAATCACCGGCGTAGGCGCTTTAGACGTTGCCTGCATCATTAACGAATAGCGCTCAATCAAATTCCGCACCACTGCCCCTAACTCCTGAAGTTCAAAAGGTTTAGGTAAATAAACATCACAGCCCAACTGATACCCCCGAATCCGGTCTTCCATAGCCGTGCGAGCCGTTAAGAAAATTACAGGCAAAAGCCGATATTCCGGTTTTTTACGGATTTGGCGCACCAACTCATAGCCATCCATCAAAGGCATCGCAATATCCGTAACCATCAGATAGGGATGATATTCTTCAACCTGTTGTAGAGCTTCCTGCCCATGTTCAGCTAAGATGACCGTATAACCCCCCTGTTCCAAATAATCTTGAATCGCCAGGCGGGTTCCCAAATCATCTTCGACCACCAGAATCACCAATGACATGGTACTAGGAGATTAGTTCTTCGGCTTTTGAGTTTTGAGTCGTTCAATTTCTTGCTGTAGTTCTTCCAGTTGATGGCGCAATTCCTCCGCTTCAGATGGTCTAGACTTCGGGTCTTCTGATGAATCAACATTTACAGATCCTTCTGCGGTTTGTCGAGCATAATTCCCCTGACGAATTTGGGCATATTCTGGAGAATTATACCAAGATTGCAGATACTGGAGCCGGTCAACAGGGAAGGGATGACTCAACAACATTCCCTGACCTCCATTGTACAGAAGAAACTTATAAACCTGATTCAGATTATCTTGATCCAAATCTTGATAAGTTTGAGATTGGCGCAGAAATTCTTGCAGGTTGACTTCATGGCCATATTTACTCGATCCCCCGGCCATATTCATCATCGTATTCATCACCAGAGGCAAATTATCCGTCACCAGCAGAGCGGCTCGATCTGCGGAAAGTTCAGCCTTGCGTCGCCACTCATAAAAGGCATAGATCAGACCACTACTGACCACATTCCCTAAGCCAAACGTCATTTCACCGATCGCCGCCGCCGTATTCATCGCCCAGATCGCCATCTGAATTAAAATAGTGTGGCCGCACTTAATATGACCGAGTTCATGGGCCAAAACCGTTTTAATCTCCGCTTCAGTCATCAAATCTAATAAGCCCGTATTCAGCACAATAAATGGCTTATCCTGGCCCAAAGCATAACTATTGACCTGGGGATTTTGGGAGACAAATAGAGCCGGTTCTGGAGAAACATCGAGATCGCGAACCGATTCTCGAAACAGTTGGTAAATCGTCGAATATTGGCGCGGCCCCACTTCAATACTGTTACCCATCAGATAAATATACTGGGGCCGTTCGTAAATAAATTCTACAAATTTGCGAGCGACTAAATCAAATCCGGGGAAGCTGCGTAAAGTTTGTTCGGCTTCCCAGTCTAGGGGATGACGGAAGGCTTCGCTAGAAATTCCGGTATAGGTAGGCATAGGGGTTGATGATGATATAGAGCTAGTCTACGGGCTAGAAACTTAATAATGGATACCTCCTACACTAGCATCCATAGAAGGGATATCGTCTGTTGAATTAACTCAAGCTATCTGGATCGATTCCCAGTTGCGCCAGACGCTCTCGTAACTGTTGAATCGTCTGCTCTTTCTCCTCGACTGTTGCTTCGGCGCTCTCGGCTCTCTGTTGTTGGCGTTCCTTTTCCTGACGTTCGAGTTCCTTTTCCTGACGTTGGCGATCGCGCTCTTGCACGACATCCGCATAAGTTCCGAATGCTTCCCCACTCGGTGCGAACACCTGCAACTCTTGCGATTGGGTGCTAAAACTCACCTCCAATAAAGGACTTCTCCAACCCTCCATTTGAGCAATTTCGGTTAATCTCCCCCCACTTCTCAACCATCCTTGCAGTCGATTCCGTTTCGGATTATAGACATAATATTCTTGCACACCATAATAGTCGTAAAACCGAAACTTATCCTCCATTTCTCCTGTACTATTACTCGGCGAAAGAATCTCAAACACCACTTGAGGCACAATATTTCCTTCTTCCCATTGCTTGTAGGAACCTCTATCTTTTTTCTCGACTCCCAAAACCACCATGATATCTGGGGCTTGGCAGAAGGGTAAATTTTCTTCTTGTATCGTTAACGTTCCCGCTTCTCTGGGATACCACAACAGATCCCCAGCCACAAACACATCTTCTCGCTCTTGAAACAGAGCCGACAATCCGCCAACAATAGTGGTAATCAAACGAAATTGAACTGTATTATCCGCCATCGGCTTGCCATCACTGTCTGGGTAGAGTCGAGCGGAAACTTGCGATTGAGGGAGCAATTCTCGTACCATGGTTTTCTACCTGAATATCGATCAGTTCGCACTCCTGTTTTGAGGATACCATCACTGATGGGATGGATGGCTTTCCTGAAGTTGCTGTTAACTGGTTTTAAACCAGCCTCTGGTTTCTGAACTGGTGAGCAGTGCGCCTAATTTAATATATTCTGTTTGCGTGGCGCTGAAAATATGTTCCATGCGTACTGGTTCCCCTGCATCAGCAGCGAGGACTGCGGCATTGAGGGCAATGCTGCGAATGTTGCCTCCGGTAACATTAAGTTGGGCGAGGCGTTCGTAGCTTAAGCCATCGGTGGGGGTTTGTTCGGGAAAGACACGCCGCCAAATTTTGGCTCGTGCTTCTTTGTTGGGAAAGGGGAAGTTGAGGACGAAGGGAATGCGGCGTAAAAAGGCTTGGTCGATGGAGTCTTTGAGGTTGGTGGTGAGGATGGCGAGTCCTTGATAGGCTTCCATCCGTTGCAGGAGATAACTGACTTCGATGTTGGCGTAGCGATCGCGGCTATCCTTAACTTCAGTACGTTTGCCAAACAATGCATCCGCCTCATCGAAGAGTAAAATGGTTCCGCCCACCTCCGCCGCGTCAAAAATTCGCTGTAAATTCTTTTCCGTTTCCCCAATATATTTACTCGTAACTGCACTGAGATCGATCCGAAAAATATCCAATTTTAACTCATGGCCCAACACCTCTGCCGCCATGGTTTTCCCCGTGCCACTCCCCCCGGCAAATAGGGCGCTCAAGCCCAATCCTCGGCTATTTTTAGCTCGAAAGCCCCATTCTTCCTGTACCTTCACCCGTTGGCGTAAATGGGCTGCCATTTCTTGTAACATTGATTGCAAGCCCTCCGGCAACACCAGATCCTCCCAAGTGGCTTTGGGGTGAATAAATTGGGCTAATTCTTCTAATCGGGGTCGAGCTTGCAGCCGACAGATATTCCATAGGGTTTGACTCAGATGCTCTGGTTCGGTTTTTGCGGCGTGTAAGACCTGTTGGGTGGCGGCTTGAATGGTATTCACATTGACATAAAATTGACCGGCTAGGCGCTCTAATTGACCGTTTAATTGGGGAGCGAGATCCCCTAGATGGTGTTGCCAGAGTTGTTTGCGTTCCTCATAGCTGAGGGGAGCAATGGGATAGGTGATTAGGGTTCGTCTTTGGCTGGAATAGCGGTCTTCTGAGCCGATAATTAAAGGGGTTGTAATGGATTCTATCCAATGTTTTAGGGCATGATGGCGGCTGGGTTCGGCAGAGAGGTTATAAGCATCGATGAAGAGAATGCGCTCACCTAACAGGCTCTCTCTTTCCCAGAGTAATTGTAACTGGTGCAACTCGGCCCTCTCTTGGGGTAAACTCTGGGCCGATAGCACTTGTAAGTCTAACTCGGCTTCTGTGGCGATCGCCCCAGCAATTTGATAAACCGTTTGCACATCTGAACTACACAGTTGCAACACCGGTAATTCTGAAAGGGTGTCTTGAGTGAGCCAAAATTCCAAGATTTCTGCAACCATTACTTGATGGGACGCTGCTAAAATCAAGGGTTCTGGGTTCTCTATGGGTCTAACGATTCCTTGCAAGGCTGGATCGATGGGGTGTTCTCCCAAGAGATAGCAGAGAATGCGATGATTGAGTTTGAGGGAGGCTTCTGTGAGGATAAGGTGGGATTCTGGGCGGATCAGTTGCCAACGGAGCAAGGGGCGATCGGGTGAAATGACACTGACATCAGATTCCGGTAAAACTCCCAAGGCTAACATCAAACTGGGAACATTGAGATTCGGGTTACCGCGAAGTTTTCCACAGAGTTGGGCTATTCTAGGATTGAGTTCGCACCCTGCACAGAGTAAAAGTATATCGAGTTCAAAGTTGGACAGATGGAACTTATTTTGTAGCGCTTCAATACTCGAATTCAGGGGCCAATCGATCGGTTCTAAGAACAGGATCTGTTGCTGTTCTTGAAAATATTCTAGAAGGGTGAGGATGCGTTCAAGTGCTACCCTTAAAACTTCTCGGTTCTGCTGATACCAGGTTAAGTTGTCAGGTAACACAGAGGTCATAGGGGAATGGGGGAATGGGGAGGATACAGGGCTTTGTGCTAGACAACAGCCAATTCCTAATTATAAATCATCGTCAGGTCGTGACACAGCTAAAATAAATAGATTTAATATTAGATTGCGCCATAGTCATACCCTTCTTCATAGCCTTTCACATAGCCTTCTGCCCATCCTTGGATCAGGGGACGGGGGTTGGTATTCATCAGCATTTGATAATTGTTTTGGTTGGGTTGATTGGCTTTTCTGGCGACTAAACCGGCTTCAAATCCTTCATTGAAGCCTTCATTAAACCCGGCATAGTATTCGGCGGTTTTGGGTGTGGTATCAATGGTTTCGAGTTGAGTGCGGATGACTTCTGGAGAAAATTGAGTTTCTGAGGTAACGGTTTGAGCTTTGAGGGGAAGAGAGACCGTTAGACTGAAAATTAGGGTGGTGATGGATAAAAGTTGGCGTTGCATAGTCCTGATGTTCCGATGAGGTTGATACTTGTACAATCGCCGAATTCCGTATTCAGCAGGGAGCAAATCGTGCCACTTATAACGCAGGTTCAAGGGAATTGGGGATCGAGGGTTCTGTAAACCGGGTTTGGGGCGATCGCCACCAGGACAGTTGCTGAAGTGGTTCCCAGGCTATAGTCTGAGAGTGGGTAATCCTCACCTAGTGCGATCGCCAAAAAATGATTAGGATCGAGGGCGGTATCTTAATCTTGTAGAATTTCTTATGGTGAAGCCAGTGGAAAAAATCTCGAAATCTGAAGCCGAATGGAAAGCGCAACTCACCCCAGAGCAATTTAAAGTCACGCGCAAACACGGGACAGAACCCGCATTTACCGGTGCTTACCACGACAACAAAAAAGCGGGAACCTATCAATGTATTTGTTGCGGGACAGAACTCTTTACCTCAGAAGCCAAATATGACTCCGGCACAGGTTGGCCCAGTTTTTGGGCCCCCAGTCAAGAAGAATACATTGCCACCAAAGATGATTGGAGCTTCTTCATGAAGCGCACAGAAGTTCTCTGTGCCGTTTGTGATGCCCATCTGGGTCATGTCTTTCCTGATGGCCCCGCACCGACTGGGTTACGCTATTGTATGAATTCGGCTGCCTTGAACTTTATTCCCCAGGAAGACTGAGGATAAAATACCCTTTAACCCCTTCATTGCCACAAACAAGTAGGGTGGGCAGTGCCCACCCAGCCCTGTCAAGGTGGCAATAAGTTGGCAAGGAAAAGGCGATCGGTACAAGATGGAGTTATGGTGTCCCCAAGGCTCGAGCAATGAAAGACAGTTCCATGATAGAACGCTTTACAGAAGAAAGCCCTACAAGCCTAATGGTTCAAGGATTGATGGAGTATATCTTCCGGCCAGAAAACCTCGATCCCCTGTTTGAAGATTATTCAAAGAGTGCAATACACCCGAAATTTACTCTTTTCGCAAGTGGTAAACTTGATGAGCTTGGTCGTCTGTGGCATTCAACCCTCGGTAAATGCTGCCTATCGTCGCCAACAGAAGGAATTGAGTATTAGTCGAACCGCGCTCTATAACAAGCTCAATGGTATTGAAACTCAAGTGAGTGAAGCATTACTACGTGCTAATAGCCTCCAATTATCTGCTTGTATCGACCAGATGGGGGGAGCCTTACCGGAGTGGGTATCAGGTTATCGAGTCCGAATTCTGGACGGCAACTGTTTAGCTACCACCGACCATAGATTGAAAGCTTTACGCTCCTATGCAGCCAAACCCTTGCCCGGCAAGAGTTTAGTCGTAATTGACCCCGCACGACAACTGGTGCGTGATGTCTTTCTTTGTGCCGACGGTCATGCTCAGGAGCGCTCTTTATTTGAAGCGGTACTCAAAAGAGTCGAACCCCGAGAGTTATGGCTCGCTGACCGCAACATGGGGACAAAGCACTTTCTCTTTGGCTTGGCAGAGGCGGGCGCGGCTTTTGTGATTCGGCAACATCGCACTCCATCATGGTTGGGGTTAAACGAACTGAAGTTCCAAGGTATGAGTGAGACGGGGCCAGTTTTTGAGCAACTCATTCGTATGGACTATCAAGGTCAAACCCAGGACTGGCGACGAGTGGTACTTCGCTTGAAAAAAACCACTCGTGATGGAGACCAGGAAATCGCCATTGTGACTAATTTACCCTCAATAGATGCTGATGCTATGGACATCGCACATCTTTATCGTCAGCGATGGTCAATTGAAACTCTATTTCAAGTGGTCACAGAAAACTTTGAGGGAGAAATTCAGACTTTGGGTTATCCACCTGCGGCTTTGTTCTCTTTTGTCATGGCTTTGGTTGCTTATAATATTTTGGCTACAGTCAAAGCCGCAGTGCGAGTCACCCATGGAGCGGGGGCAGTGGAGGAAACCTTTTCTTGGTATTACCTGGTTGAAGAAGTCCAATCGACCCATCGAGGGATGATGATTGCCATCGACCCTCAATATTGGCAATCTTGGCAATCAATTTCTCTCGATAGCTTGGCTTGTCAGCTTTTAGAACTAGCAGGGCGAATCAATCTGAAGCGTTTTCTCAAGCAGGCGAGGGGGCCCAAGAAAAAGAAACCTCCCTTGATTGTCGATCGCCGACATCGACACTTGTCTACTCAAAGGCTACTTCACTGACACCCTTTGCCACCTTGACAGGGCTGGCAGTGCCCACCTTACACATTAAACTATTAAACTGGCTAAACAGATTCAACTTTATCACCCATCCCCAATCCTATCCCCCAAGAACCGTAGGGGCGGGTTATACCCAAAACTCGAACACTCACCCATCAACTCCCAAAACCCGCCCCCACCCGTGTTTAGAAACCCGGTTTCTCCAACAATACCTTCGCCAATTTTAGAGGGAAGCGGTAGAACCCGGAGCCTTGTGAACGCGACCTAGGGAGTAAATGCGTGCAAAGATGTCAGGTAATAAAACTGGATCTGGTTTTTCCCGAAGCAGTTTAATGATTTCTCGT
>NZ_JAQOSP010000078.1 GCF_030068475.1 Roseofilum acuticapitatum BLCC-M154
ATATCAAGTCCGATTGTTCATGTCCGCGAAGCGGAAATACCATGATTAAAAACTTAGGGAGCGAGACGCTCCCACTCCAGCAATATCAAGGGATTAGAGGAGTGCGGGCATCTTGCCCCCTTCTTCACCCTTTATCCGGACTTGATATCCAGTGGAAAACCTCAGTTTCTCAGTATGGAGTCCAGTTTTAGCCTAGGATGGAGTTTGACTATCTGTTTCTCTTTGGTACATGGCACAAAATGAATTAGTTCCAGGCTATCGGATTCGCGCTGGATGGGTGATGGAGCGCGAGCTGCTGATGAGCTTTATGCACAAAACCTATGGGGAGTTATTTCCAGGACAGGATTTTTCCCACTTAAATCAGGCGATCGAGTTACACTTTGCTCAGACGACTCCCCTCTGGTGGGTGGAGAAGGTGGAAGATCCACAAATTTCTGATTTCCTCTCTTCGACTCCCCGCTCTCAACCCATCGGTTGTTTATGGATGGGGAAAGCTGTCGATCAGGTGAATGGACAGCAGCATACCCATATTTTTCTCCTCTATATCTTACCGGAACACCGCCGCCAGGGACTCGGCTTGGCGCTGATGGAGCAAGCGGAACTCTATGCCAAGCAACAGGGAGAGCAGCAAATTAGTCTACAGGTCTTTTGTCAGAATAAACCGGCGATCGCCTTGTACAATAAGTTGGGCTTTCAACCCCTATCCACTTGGATGGTGAAAAAACTGAGTTAACATGACTTTTACGGTACTGAAAAGATGGCATGTAGGGGCGAAAAATTTTTCATATCAAGTTCGCTTATTCATGTCCGCGAAGCGGAAATACCCTAATTAAAAATCCAGGGAGCAAGATGCTCCCACTCCAGCAATATCAAGGGATTAGAGGAGTGCGGGCATCTTGCCCGCTTCTTAACAAATTTTCATGTCCGCTTGCGGAAACCGGACTTGATATCACCCCTAAACGATAGATCAATTCCCAAGCCTAACTCAACCAAGGACGGGTGACTTCCTCTAAATCCTCCACATCTTCCGGTTTCAAGCTCCATCCTAAAGCACCGGCATTATCTTGAGCTTGCTTGGCATTTTTTGCCCCCGGAATCGGAATTACCCCTTGGCAAATTAGCCAATTCAACGCCACTTGAGACGGAGTTTTCTTGTATTGATCGGCAATTCTTTTCAAGCGGGAAATCACAGGGGCAATTTTGCGTAATCCTTCCCGGCCAAATTCCGGGCTAAGTTTTCTCGCACCTGTGGGCGGATTAACCGAGGTATATTTACCCGTCAATAATCCTTGAGCTAGGGGACTATAGGCTAAAATGGTAATGCCTAACTCGCGGGCAGTCTCTAGAATGCCATTGACCTCGATTTTCCGACTGAGTAAGGAATATTTCACCTGATTTACGGCTAAGGGGATTCCTCTTTGGGCTAAAATTCCGTGGGCTTCCCGCATTTGTTTAGCGGAATAGTTACTCACACCAATACTTTGAATTCTGCCCCGTGTCACTTCATCAGCTAAGGTATTGAGCAGGGTTTCTTGGCTCATCAGAAAACTAACCGGTTGATGGATTTGATAGAGTTCAATATAATCGACTTGCAGCCGGTTTAAGCTATTGGTAATTGCCTCAGATACGGTTTCTGGTTTGACTCGCCAAGGGACGGGAAAATATTTGGTCGCTATTTGCGGCGATCGCCCGGTTTCTTTCATTAACCGACCAATCAAAGATTCCGACTCTCCCAACCCATAAACTTCTGCCGTATCGAAAAAACTGATTCCCCCCTCTAGAGTTGCATCAAAGGCTTTTCTAATTTCTGTTTCGCCATAGGTATTGCCATAATCCCAAAACAGTTTATCACCCCAAGCCCATGTGCCAATTCCCAAGGGAGTAACTCGAATATCCGTTTGACCCAGTTGCACCGTTTCCATGGCTCAATTTTGATGACTCAACACTTATTTATACTAGAATAACTGTACCAAAGTCAAGATATAGTCAATTTAAATAAAAATGAGACATTATGTAAGTCAATGTGTAAGGTGGGCAGTGCCCACCCTACTCGTTGGGGTCTCACTGTTAATTGAATCAACTATAAATCCTGAATTTACCCTCACTTATCCTCTCCATGTCTAATCCTTCTGATACTTACCGAGCCTTCCGGGGTGCGATCGCCGATTTTATCCATAACCCCTTTCACTATCAAGAATCAGAGAGTGTGCGCTATTTTCCCGACGGCTTACTCATTCTAGACAATGGACAAGTTCAAGCCATTGGCGATTATCAAACCCTGCGCTCTCAATATCCCCATCTAGAGATTACCGACTATTCGGGAAAACTGATTTTACCCGGCTTTATTGACCTCCATATACACTGTCCGCAAACAGAAATGATTGCCTCCTATGGAGAGCAGTTATTAGAATGGCTCGAAAAATATGTATTTCCCATAGAACAAAAGTTTCAAGATCCAGACTATGCTGCAACTATTTCTAGTTTTTTTCTTGATGAATTGCTCCGCAATGGCACAACTACAGCCGTGATTTTAACCACCATTTTTCCTAAATCCGTTGATGCTTTATTTACGGCAGCCAAAGAAAGGAATATGAGGATTATTGCTGGACAAATGCTCATGAGCCGCCATGCTCCTGATTTTTTGCTGAATGCGCCTGAAACTGCCTATGAGCAAACCCAAAGTTTAATCCAAAAATGGCATCATCAAGACCGATTACTCTATGCAATTACGCCCCGATTTGCTCCGACTTCCACCCCAGAAGAATTAGAGCTTGCTGGTAGTTTTAGTGAATATCCCGATCTGTATATTCATACTCATTTGTCGGAAAATATCAAAGAAATTGCCTGGATTAAACAGCTTTTCCCGCAAGCTTCTGATTATCTTAATGTGTATGAGCAGTTTGGGTTAGTCACAGAACGCTCTATTTTTGCCCATGGAATTCATCTGAGTGACTCGGAACTACAACGCTTAAGTCAAAGCCAGAGCGCGATCGCCTTTTGTCCCACGTCTAACTTATTTCTTGGTAGCGGATTATTCAACTTACACGCAACCCAATCCCAATCTTCTCCCATTCCCGTTGGTTTAGCCACAGATGTGGGGGCAGGAACCAGCTTTTCCCTGCTTAAAACGATGGGAGATGCTTATAAAGTATTGCAATTGCAAGGACAATCTTTGTCACCTTTCCAAGCTTTTTACTTGTCTACATTAGGAGCAGCTCAAGCATTACATTTAGCGGATAAAATTGGGAATTTTGAACCGGGAAAAGAAGCAGATTTTATTATTATTAATCCCTCGGCAACTCCCTTAATGAAATTACGAAATCAAAACCAAATGCCGCCAGAGAATCTATCACAACTTGCCGATCAACTGTTTACTTTAATGATTTTAGGAGACGATCGCAACATCGAATCCACCTACATTCTCGGTAACCTCTCATAGGTAATGGGTATAGCCTCATTCTTTACTTTTGTCTTTATTGGGGTTTTTCCGAGTAAAAAAGCGCTCTAGTTGTTCCGTTCCTTCTTGGAAATGGATCAGAGTAGTGACGATCGCGATCGCTCCATACACGATTCTGAGCAACCATCCTTGAACGGCAAACACCCAATCGAGCCATTGGGCGCGATCGCCCAGAAAATTGGCTAAAATCGACTTGAGACGGTTATCTTCAGCCTCTAACCGATTCAGGCGATCCAATTGAGTAGGTAAAAGGGGGAATTTAGCAGTATAGAGATAAAAGCCAAACATGCCTGTTTTTCCCGTTTTCTCTTCCAGAAAAGTATCGGTTTTTTGCACAATTTCCGTCGAAGATAACTGGGTATTTTCGGCAATATCATTGAGCCAGTTATTATAGCGAACGACGGTGGGGATGCTGAGAATAAAGGGAATGGTGGGAATGAGCAAGAGAAAACTGACTTGTTTGCGGATACGAGGGGGCAAAAAGACCGTCGAGAGTCCAAACCCCAAGCCCAAAATGGCAAAGGAGATTAAGTTAGACAGCTCGCTCAGGTCTAACATGCGAAAAATATCGCCCACGATCGGTAGGGAATAGATATGCTGATCGGCCAGAAAGATAAACAGTAATTTACTTAAGACCACCAAACTGACCACCAAAGGAATGATCAGAATATAGAGAACAATGCGGAAAAGAAGTTTTAACCGATCCATGGGGGTAAGGGGTTAAAGATTCAGAAAAAAATGTTGAGCAGCTAGGGTACATCGATCGATCTTAGACCCATCTAGCTTATCTGAGCGATCGCCGGAAGTCATCTGTAACCAAAGCAGATATTCAATATTACCGGCTGGCCCCGTAATTGGAGAATGGGTTAAGCCTTGATAAGACCATCCCAAACTACACGCGCTCTCGTAAACTGTGGCGATCGCCTGACTGTGGTCTTTGGGATCGCGGACAACCCCCTTTTTACCGACACGCGATCGCCCCACCTCAAACTGGGGTTTCACCAAAGCAACCAACTCCCTCGGAGGAGCTAACAAAGTCCATAGGGCCGGCAAAATTTTGGTTAAAGAAATAAACGACACATCGACCACAGCTAAATTGGCGGGTTCTTCCCCACTATATAATGCTTCGGCACTCAAATAGCGTAAATTGGTTCTCTCTTTCAGCACCACCCTAGAATCGGTGCGAATACGCCAATCCACTTGGCCATACCCCACATCCACCCCATAAACCTGTTGAACGCCCCGTTGCAGTAAACAGTCCGTAAATCCTCCCGTAGAAATGCCGCCATCGAGGGCAATTCTACCGGCTACATTTAGATGAAAATACTCAAGGGCATGGGCTAACTTTTCTCCTCCTCTAGAGACAAAAGGCGATCGCTCCTTGACGGCGATCGCCGCTTCCGTAGAAACCAAAGTCCCCGGTTTATCAATCACCACCTGATTCACCATCACTTCCCCAGCCCGGATCAAGCGCTGGGCCAGTTGTCGAGAGTCACAGAGGGACTGCTCTACCAGTAAAATATCGAGTCGTTGTTTAGCCAAAATCAATCAAAAATTACCAATACAAAATGCAAAATTCAAAATGATTCTATCTTCCCATAGATCGTATCCTGATATCGATCAAAAACTCAGTATCAAGGAATAGCGCAATTCTAAGAATTTTAAGGGCGAACCGCAGTTCGCCCCTACTGGAGATGAATGGGAGTGGATGTTATGCGGATGTCAACCGTTGCCCTTGTTACTTTAGCGGCATTGATCGCACCAGAATTTCGGTCTTCGTCCGATCTGAGCCAATCTCCAATTCAACCCATAGGGGATGGTGAAACGCCTCAGAACTTAGATGTTGACCCCAAGTTTATTCAGTCTATTGTGCAACAGGTGATGCCGGTTGCCCTCGCTTCTATTAGCCCACCGGAAGTGCTTGCTCCGGTTGCTCAATCGAGGGATGAAGCATTCGATCGCGCGTCTTTATCCCAAGAAGATATTCAGCACCTAAAGACGATGATTGCTCAGGTGGTTGATACTTCGATGGCCCAAGAAAATTTAGCCTTAGTGGGAGGGGACGATCGCCTGCCAGAAATTGAAGGAACCATTACCGTTTTAAATTTATTAATGGTCTTAATCGTTAGTGTGCCGGTGATGGCGGTGATTTTATTTTGGTTCATTCGAGGTTGGGTGGTTCAAGATTTAGTGAAAATGATCCATTCTCAATTAGAAGAATTCAGCGATTTAGATCGGGAGTTAAAGGATTATCAGGTGCGAGCGAATGATTGGATGGGCGAGTTATACCGTCATCTGAATTTATATAAGCAACATATTCGCGATGAGTTAACCACGGTTCATGAACAGTCGCAACAGTCTCAGATCTCCTTGGAGGAAATCGATAAAATTAAGCGACAAATGATGCGCCAGTTTCAGGAAATGTTAGGGGAAGCAAAAGCGGAAAAAGAGAGTTTATTCCGGGAAATTTCCCAAACTCGTCCCTCCCAAATGCTGGAGCCTTTGCCGGTGAATTTGCCTTCTGAATTGCCTAATTTTTCTCCCTCTCAGTTAAACCGGACGGTGATTTCAGTGGCTTCTAAGGCTGTCAATGCGGTGAATCCTGAAGAGCTGACGATGGAAGATTATTTACACCAAGCCCAGGAATTAACGGCGGTTCATCGGTATGAAGATGCGATCGCCGCTTATCATAAGGTTTTGGAGTGGGTTCCTGATTCCTATGAAACTTGGTTAGCGATCGGCAAGCTCTATGTTAAACAACAGAATTATTATCGCGCTCTCGAAGTCTATCAAAAAGCCATTAATATTGATGGGAATCGAGATGAGGGTTGGTATAATTTAGGTAATACTTTAAGTAAATTGGAGAACTATCCCCGTGCCCTGACTGCCTACGATCGGGCACTCTCCCTTCATCCAGGACGCTATGAAGCTTGGTATAATCAAGGCAGTGTTTTAGCGAAATTAGGCCGTTATACAGAGGCGATCGATTCCTACGATCGCGCCTTAATTCTGAATCCCCAAAGTTGGGAAGCTTGGTATCATCGGGGCAATTTATTGGGATGGATAGGAGAATATGAAAAAGCAATTCTATCCTATGATAAATCGGTGAATTTGAATTCTCAGAATAGCGAGTCTTGGTATAAACAGGGTTTAGCCCTAGCCCAATTAGGTCGCCATCAGGAGGCCCTAGCCGGTTATGATATCGCTGTGTCTTTAGGTAAACAGGGAGAGGGGTTGTGGCGTAATCGGGGGATTACCTTAGAAGGTTTAAATCGATATGAAGAGGCGATCGCCTCCTATGAGCAAGCCTTAGCTATTCAACCTGAAATGATCGATTTATGGTTGAGAATTGCCCATCTTCTAGACCAGATTAATCGTCCAGAAGAAGCCCTAAAAATCTATAATCATGTCTTGTTGATTCAACCCAATCATCCTGAAACTTTAAGGCTCAAAGGTAGTATTTTAGCTGAATTACAACAGTATCCAGAAGCGGTGGATTCCTTTAGTCAAGCATTGAAGGCTCAAGAACAGCTCAAGGGGAATCGTTTAGTAGAAGTGTCTACCCAGTTCTAAGAGGAGAGGGTATCCCCAAATTGAAGAATAGGCTCAAAACCGTTATGATAGCGGTTACCCGTGCGTTTTCTATTAGTGAGGGGGCCAAAAGCCTAGCTCATGAAGTGGTCATGAAATCTAAGTATACTCGCAGTCAAGAAAAAATTATCACCCTACTGAAAGGGATTCAGCGATCGCTCTCGGCTCAGGATATCTATGTTGAACTACGCAGTCGCCGTCAAACCACCGGACTAGCAACCATCTATCGCGCTCTCGAAGGACTCAAACAAAAAGGTGCGATCCAATCTCGCACCTTAGCCAATGGAGAAGCCGTCTATACTTCTATTGAACAGGATCGACACCATTTAACTTGTCTCAGATGTGGTGAGTCGATTGTGCTTCCAGAATGTCCCGTGCATGACCTAGAAACGACTCTGCAAAACTCCTACCAGTTCAAGATTTTTTATCATACCCTAGAATTTTTTGGACTTTGCGAGCAATGCCAACTTTTACCGGCTTCCGAGCTTTAAGAGGGTGTTGGTGAGCTTTGCTAAAATACCCTAATTAAAAATCCAGGGAGCAAGATGCTCCCACTCCTTACTTTACGAGTGCGATCGCAGCGCTTGTAGATCTTGGTCTAAATTAGAAGGCATAGCATTCACCTCTGGTGACTCTAGGGAAGTTGCCGCATCACCCACAATTGCCCGCATTCCTTCCAGCGCTGAAGGAATACTACGAGGGTCCATAAACATCACCTTACTGCTGTCGCTACTGCCAATTCTCATACCCATTTCCATATAGTTTTGGGCGATTAAAAATTGCAGTGCATCCTTAGCCCTTGGATCGGCTTTCAGCATCTTAGTAATAATTTGCATCGCTTCCGCCGTTCCTTGCGCTCTTAACACCGCTTGTTGCCGTTCCGCTTGCGCTCTTAATACCGTTGCTTTTTGTTGTGCTTCCGCATCTAAAATGGCTGCTTTTTGCCGTGCTTCCGCATCTAAAACCTGCGCTTCTGCCCGTCCTTTGGCGCTGTTAATGGCGGAATCTCTTTCTCCTTCCGAGGTTAAAATGGCTGCCCGTTTTTTCCGTTCCGCAGACATTTGCAGTTCCATAGAATCTTGAACTGCTTTAGAAGGAACAATATCCCGCAACTCTACCCGCGTCACTTTCACGCCCCAAGGATCGGTGGCAATATCCAATTCTCGTAAGAGAACTTCATTAATTTCCGAGCGAGCGGTAAAAGTTTGGTCTAACTCTAATTTACCCATTTCGGCGCGGATTTGAGTGAGGACTAAATTGGTCATCGCCGCGTGCAAGTTTTCTACCTTATAATAGGCTTTTTCCAAGTCCATGATCCGCCAATAAACCACTGCATCCACGCTAATCGAGACATTATCACGGGTAATACACTGTTGGGGTGGCACATCGAGAACTTTTTCGCGAGTCGTTTCTTTGAAAGAAATGCGATCGATAAAAGGCATTAAAAAATTCAATCCAGGCTCTAGCTTTTTGCCGTTGTATTTACCGAGACTTTCTACCAGCATCTGATCGCTTTGTTTGACAATTTTGACGCAAGATAAAGCGCTACCACCGACAAAAAGAGCAACGAGTAGACCAAATAATTCGCCCATGAGTAGACCTCCAGAAAATTAAAAGCAGATTGTTTAAGAATTGAGCATTTTTTGGGGAATTACAATTAAGGTATTCCCTTCTCGACGGAGAACATAAACCATTTCATCAGCAGCGATCGCCAATTGAGGATCGTCGCACTTAGCCCGCCAAGAATTCCCTTCATATAACACTCTTCCCGGTTGACCGGGTAAAATTTCGGTTAAAGTTTGTGCTTCCTTAGAATCTTCAATGCTATAGACAGTGCGCTTCGGTAAGAATTTGCGAGTGCCCAAGACCAATCCCAAAGAGAACACCATCCAAAGTAGAATTTGTATCCCTAACCCCAGTTGAGGAAACAACAAGGAAACCCCAGCTACCGCAAATGCTCCGAGTCCCATCAGCAACTCAATAAAGGCAGTGGGGGTTACCAGTTCCATCACACAGAGGATAAAGCCAGCAATCAGCCAAATTAATATCGGATTGAGAGCCATGCAGATTGATGAACCAAGAGTTCTGTAAGAAAAGGGGATCGATGAATCCCTAAAAATAGCCTAATCTATGCAAAGAGCGATCGCACAGAAGAATTAACCTAATCTTTAGGGTTGGAGGGTTTACATGAACACATCGGAGTGTTATCTCTGGGCCGTCAATGGATCGTCGGTTCCTGTGGGGGAAGTTGTCGCTAACCGTTATCAGGTAGTTGGGTCACAAATTTGGCGGGATACTCAGCCCCAAGACTTGCCCCTTATGCCCGATCGCTCTGACCCCAAGGTGTTAGCCTACTTAAAACTCTCTCCCTATCATCTCCACCTGCCCCAACTTTACGGAGCAGTGGAGATCCCCGGCCATGCTGCAATTCTACTGCTCGATCGCATCCCCATCACTTCAGAAGGAACCCTTTATCCCTCCATCAGCGAAGCTTGGAGCCAAACTGCTCCCGTGCGTCAAGTCTATTGGTTATGGCAACTGAGCCAACTCTGGAATCCTTTAAATACTTTTGGAGCGGGTGCGAGTCTGCTAAAGGCTGAGAATATCCGCGTCCAAGGCTGGCGGGTTGGACTGCGGGAACTGATTTTTACTCGTTCAAAACCGAGTTTAAGCGCCCTCTCCCAGTCCTGGCAAACCTGGATAGAGTCTTGCGAGCCAGATATCCGGGAGCAACTGAGTAATCTGTGTGCAGAAATGGGGACTGGTCAAAGTTGGGATCGGATTACCGCTTCCTTGAATCAAATCTTATTAGAATTGGCGGCCGAATTGCCCTTAAAGATTAGCACGGCTGGGGGGACAGATGCGGGCACGGTGCGATCGCATAATGAAGATAGCTGTTATCCCGTCACAATTTCCCAGAAAGGCAATGTTACCCCAGAATTCGATCGCATCTCCCAACTGGCGATCGTTTGCGATGGACTCGATGGCCATGAAGGGGGGGAAGTGGCCAGCGAATTGGCAGTTCGCAGCGTCAAATTACAAGTCCAAGGCTTACTTTTAGAATTGGCAGAGCAAAGCGAAATCGTCGAGCCAACCATCTGGATCGACCATATCACCTCTGTCATTCGCATTGTCAATAACTTGATCTCCACCCAAAATGACGCTAAGGGGCGCTCTAGTCGGGAAAGGATGGCCACTACCCTCGTGATGGCTCTACAAATTGCCCAAAAGGTGAAAACTAGCTTTGGTTTAGAATTTCCCAATGGTCATGAACTCTATTTAGCCCATGTGGGCGATAGTCGTGCCTATTGGATAACCCGCAATTATTGCCAGTTATTAACCCAGGATGATGATTTCGCCCATTGGCAAGTGGCGAAAGGGGAATGTTTGCACCGTCAAGCCGTTGCTAGGGACAATGCCATGCAACTCATTCAGGCTTTGGGCACTCAGCACGCCGATCATTATGAATTAGTGCCCCATGTACAACGGTTGATTATCGAAGAAGAGGGGATTTTACTCTTATGTTCTGATGGTTTAAGCGATCGCCAAACTATACAACAGTATTGGCAACAAGAGATTAATTGGGTTTTGAGCGGTGAGATTGCCTTAGAAGAGGCGATTAATCGCTGGTTAGCGTTAGGAATCGCAGACGAAAATCCCGATAATGTATCGGTAGTCTTGATGCATTGTCAGGTTTCTCCACAAGAGGAATTAGAAGCAGCAGCACCCCAGTCAGTCCCTGGACACCCAACCTTATCTCCAGGAACCATTAACGCCCAGTTATCTTTATCAGAGTCTCCAGAGTTTGTTTTTCAGCAAGTGGCCCCAGAACCCGAAGTTGAGCCAGTTCCTACCCCATCTTCACCCCAGAAAGTGCCATCCAAGGGAATTGGGGTAAGGGTTTGGGGACTACTCCTGCTGTTACTCCTCGGAGCAGGGTTCGGACTCTGGTATTCGGGGTTAATGAATATCCCTGGGTTAAATATTCCCCAACCGACACAGGAGGAATAATTTTCCCTTTTTATGAGAGAATTGAAGATTGTACTCAATCAACAGAAACGTTAACTGAAAAGCAAGTTAAGCTTGTATTATTGTGGAGCAAAAGTTTATGAATCTGAAAATTGGCGATCGCGTTCGGGTTAAAACTTCTTTAGTCATTTATCACCATCCTCAACATCGAAATGAACCGTTTGATCTGCAAAATCATGAAGGGGATGTCGTTGATTTAGCTTCTACATACAATTGGAAAGGTGAAGAAGTCGCCATCAGCGCTAATTTTCCCATAGTCGTTCAATTTCCAGAGATTAGTAAACGGTTTAAAGCCCATGTGAAAGAAGATGAATTAGAAGTGATTTAATTGGGGAATAGGGAATAGGGAATAGGGAATCGGGAATAAACAATCCTCCCCATCTCCCCCCTCCTCACTCCAGTGCTACAGTAGGGATATCCTGGCGATCGCCCCCTAGCATAAATGTAGCAAGTCTATGGCAGATGTATTTTTTAAGCCATCTCTGCTCAAAGTTTTGGTCTTGAGTCTTTTGAGTGGCATCCTGATTAAGGAAAGTTTCGCCTTCTACCAAAATTCTCAAAATTCTGCTTCTACCCCAACTCCTGCCTCTATAAGACCCGATTCTGAGGAGGATTATAGCCCTCCTCCTACACCAGAAATTCCCCCTGCTTCCCTGCCAGAACCACCAGAGCGACAAACCCCTAGCGATCGCTGGTCAATTCAACTCCCCTCAGAATCCGAACTGATTGCCAATTATGAACAATGGTTCGCCGGAGCAGTTCCCCCATCAACCGCAGATCCGTCCCCCATTGACTCTCCAGTAGAAAATCATGCGATCGCCACAACCCCTTCAATCCTGGCTAAACTCCCCGATACACCAGCAACAGGAGTAAAAGCAGTCGGAAATAAAGCCTATCTAGAGGCACTCTCCGCTCCCTTCCCCATCAGTCAAGCAACCGAAAGAGCCGTTTCCTCTGGTTCCCTCGCTCCCGATAGCACCCCCCAGAACCCCGAACCCTTCCAGCCCTCAACCCTTCCCCTCTCCCGTCCGACTCAAACTCCAGTTGCTGCTTCTCCCACCGCTACCATTATGATTCCCTCAGCCTATGGTCAACAGTGGGGCAAAGTGGGAGTCGCGTTAGGGATGCAATCCCGTACCCGCTATACCCATCATGCCGATGCCGGTTTAGGCATTGGGATTGGACTAGGAAACCCCCAAACCGGAGTCGGGGTTGATGTGGGAGTTAGCATCGTGGATTTAATTGGAGATACGGGGCAAGATGGATCGGTCAGTGTAAAAATTCATCGTCAACTGCCCCAAAATTGGGCGATCGCCGTCGGAGTCCATAATGCGATTCAATGGGGCAATACAGACGGCGGATCGAGTGTTTATGGTGTCGTCAGCAAACGGTTCGATCTGCGGGAAAATATCTCCGATCCCTTTAGTCGCGTTTATGTCTCTGCTGGAGTCGGTGGAGGACAATTTCGCTCCGAAGACAACATTATGGGACAACAAGACGGAATCGAAGTCTTTGGAGGAGTTGCCGTGCGGGTTATACCATCGGTAAATGCGATCGTCGAATGGACAGGTCAAGACCTCACCCTTGGCACATCCATCGTCCCCTACTCCAAAATTCCCCTCGTCATTACCCCCGCCGTCACAGATCTTACCGGTAGCGCCGGAGATGGCAGCCGCTTCATCCTCGGCATCGGCTACGTCTTCTCCTTTTAACCCCCCCCAAAAACCACTCCCATCCATCATGAAAATCCGTCCTTTTTTCACCTGGTTTACCTGTACCCTCATCCTCCTCTTCCTTCACTCTTCCCTACAAAGTGCCCACCCCCAAAGCGGCAACCAATCTGATGTAACAGGGCCCAATATCCAAGAAATATTTTCTAGCCCTCCTTCAGAAACCGATCCCACTTCTCAGGATAATAATAACAGCTCATTCGACCAAGTAGAAATCGATCGAGAAGCCTTTGAAAGTCAATTTCTCCAATCCGACTTTGAGCAAGCCATCCAACTCTTTGAAGAATTCCAAGCCGTCGAATACGCCAAATACTTCGATCTCAAACTCTATGGTCGAACCGCAACCGCCTGTGAAATTGCCCAAACCCTCGATAACCTCGCTCAAAAAACCCAACAAAAATCCGCCATAGTTTATGTCGCCGCCCTCGAAAATGAACTCGATATCCTCACTATTTTCCCCCAAAACCAAGCCTGTTCCTCTCCCAAAATCTTAAACAAACAAAATTCCCCATCCGCTCCGTTTGCCCAAATCAAAATTCAAGACCTTACTCGCTCCTCTCTCGAAGAAAGCATCAATCAATTCCGCCTAGAAGTCAGCAATCCCAGAAAAACTCGAACCACCAGCTATCAACCCTATGCCAGCCAACTCTACCAATGGCTCATTCAACCCCTAGAAGAAAACCTATCTACTCAAAAAACAGATACCTTAATCTTTTGCTTAGACAAAAAAATTCGCTCCCTTCCCATTGCCGCTCTCTACCATGACCAACATTTTCTCATCCAAGACTATCAAGTGGGTTTAATTCCCAGCTTTAGCCTCATCGATCCAACCTATCGCTCCATTGAATCAGCCACCCTTTTAGGCTTTGGAGTATCTGATGGTGGACAAAATCAACAACTTCCTCCATTGCCTGCCGTTCCTGTTGAACTCTCTTGGTTACAAAAAACTTGGCAAAATTCAATCTTTTTAGATCAAAAAGCAACCGTTGAAAACTTACAGGAATATAGCAAAAATCCAGATATTCGGATGATCCATATTGCTACCCATGCCGAATTCAGACCTGGAGATGTGAGTAACTCTTTCATTCAACTATGGAATCGCAATGTGGGCTTAGATCAACTGCGTCAATTATCCCAAGCTTCAGAATGGAATCAAAATCCTAGAGTTGAATTATTAACCCTTAGTGCCTGTCGCACTGCCCTCGGCAGTGAAGAAGCAGAATTAGGCTTTTCCGGATTAGCCCTACAAGCTGGAGTGAAAACCGCCCTCGGCAGTTTATGGTATGCATCCGATGAAGGCTCCCTAGCACTAATGGCAGGATTTTATCATGAACTCCAAAATGCCAATGTTAAAATCTCCGCCTTAAGAAATACCCAACTGAAGATGATTAACGGATCAATTCAGATCGATCGTAATCGCCTTTTTATCTCCTCAGATTTATCCATTGAGATACCCGATCAACTTTCCAGCAATCAAACTTTTACCCATCCTTATTATTGGTCAGCTTATACCTTAATTGGCAACTGGAATTAAGTCATAAATTCATCCAATTGCCCCTTACTCGTGGGTAGAACCATCTGGCATAATGGTACTGGTCATATCCGTATTCCGCAAATTGGCTTGATTGAGTTTAGCATCAATCATCATTGCTTGAGCTAGACTCGCTTCCCCCAAATTTGCCCAATTTAAGTTCGTCCGAAATAAATTGGCCACGCGCATATCCGCTTGACGCAAGGTTGCCCAACTTAAATTGGTTTGGCGCAAATTGGCTTGATATAAAATTGCTGCCCTTAAATTGGCTCCACTGACATTAGCAAAACTTAAATCGGCCTTGGTAAGATTAGCTTCTTCTAAATTGGCTCCACTAAGCATGGCATTGGTAAGATTCACTTCTTCTAAATGGGCATTCGTCAGTAAAGTATAGGTAAGATTAGCCCCTTCTAAATTGGCTTTGGTTAAAATGGCCTTGTCTAATTTCGATCGCGTCAAGGTTGCCTTACTTAAATTGGCATCATAAAGGCGAATTTCCGTTAAAATCGATTCACTGAGATTAGCTTGGGTTAAATTAGCTCCCGTTAAATCGGCATCATGTAAATCTGCCCCTCGCATTCCCGCCCCACTCAAATTCGCTCCCATTAAATTAGCGCCTTGAAGATTCGCACTAATCAAATTAGCCTCTTGTAAATCAATCCCACTCAAATTCGCTCCTCGTAAATCCGCTTCTCTGAGGTTTACCCCCTTGAGTTTGGCTTTGCTCAAATTGACCTGCATCAATTTCGATTCTCGTAGATTAGCTTGGTTAAGAGAAATGCCGACTAAAAGTTGGCGACTCAGATCCACTTGGCGAAAATCTCGTTGTCCTTCTGCGTATAGTTGCTTAAGTTGGTCTACATCCATGGGTTAGCGTGAGGCTTGAGTTGCTAGGGAAAGGGATACGATTAAAGAAGCCTATGAAGAATTTTAGAGTATCATACTGACTCTAACCCAATAACTGGTCTCACTCAAAGGTATTCAAAGGGTCATTCCTTTTGAGAGAATAGGAGGGAAGAGTATAAATCTTATTTCGCTGTAACCAAAGGATATCAGGATGGTTGAGAATTTTAGAAGTCAAGTGGTCACCCAGGGCGTGCAGAGAGCGCCTAATCGAGCGATGTTGCGAGCCGTGGGTTTTGGTGATGAGGATTTCACCAAGCCGATTGTTGGTCTTGCGAATGGCTATAGTACGATTACCCCCTGTAATGTGGGTTTGAATGATTTGGCTCTGCGGGGGGAAAGTGCCCTGAAGGATGCGGGAGCTATGCCCCAACTGTTTGGTACGATTACGGTGAGTGATGGGATCTCCATGGGGACGGAGGGAATGAAGTATTCCTTGGTGTCTAGGGAGGTGATTGCGGATGCGATTGAAACGGCCTGTAATGGTCAGAGTATGGATGGGGTTCTGGCGATCGGGGGTTGTGATAAGAATATGCCAGGGGCGATGATTGCGATCGCCCGGATGAATATTCCAGCCGTGTTTGTTTATGGGGGAACGATTAAACCCGGACGTTACAAGGACTGCGATCTTACCGTAGTCAGCGCGTTTGAAGCGGTGGGCCAACATAGCGCCGGTAAAATTGATGAGACCGAATTAAATGCGGTGGAGAAAAATGCTTGCCCAGGGCCGGGGTCTTGTGGGGGCATGTTTACCGCTAATACGATGTCTTCGGCCTTTGAAGCCATGGGCATGAGTTTACCCTATTCTTCGACGATGGCGGCGGAAGATGAGGAAAAAGCCGATAGTACGGCCGAGTCTGCCAAAGTGTTGGTGGATGCGATTCGTAAGCAAATTTTGCCCCGCCAGATTTTAACGCGGAAGGCGTTTGAAAATGCGATCGCCGTGGTCATGGCTGTGGGAGGATCGACCAATGCGGTTTTGCATTTACTGGCGATCGCCCATGCAGCCGGGGTAGAGTTAACCCTGGATGACTTTGAAACCATCCGCGCCAAAGTCCCCGTTCTCTGCGACCTCAAACCCTCCGGTCGCTATGTTACCGTCAATCTCCATCAAGCGGGCGGCATTCCCCAAGTGATGAAGATTTTACTCGAAAATGGTGTACTCCATGGGGATTGCCTCACCGTGAGCGGTCAAACCATTGCCGAAATTCTCGCCCATGTGCCCCCAACCCCCAGGGAAGACCAAGATGTAATCCGTCCCTGGAATAACCCCCTGTATACCACCGGTCATTTAGTCGTTTTGCGGGGCAATTTAGCCACTGAGGGCGGCGTGGCCAAGATTTCTGGCGTAAAAAACCCAAAAATCACGGGGCCGGCACGGGTGTTTGAATCAGAGGAAGAATGTTTAGCAGCCATTCTCGCCGGTAAAATTAAGCCTTCCGATGTGGTGGTGGTGCGCTATGAAGGCCCCAAAGGTGGCCCTGGAATGCGGGAAATGTTAGCACCCACCTCTGCCATTATCGGTGCAGGATTGGGCGATTCGGTGGGCTTAATTACGGATGGTCGCTTTTCTGGCGGAACCTATGGCATGGTGGTGGGTCATGTGGCTCCTGAAGCGGCCGTTGGCGGGGCGATCGCTTTAGTCCAAGAAGGCGATACCATTACCATTGATGCACCAGCGCGGCGTTTAGAACTCCATATTTCCGACGAAGAGTTGGCCCAACGTCGCGCCCAATGGCAACCCAAAGAACCGCGCTATACCAGAGGGGTGTTAGCCAAGTATGCCAAGTTAGTGGCATCGAGTAGCCGGGGTGCAGTGACCGACGATTTGTAATTCTGTCGCTTCGGATGTCACCGCAGGGTGGGCACGGCCACTCCTATCAACCCTAACCCCGCATTTTTTGCCACAGGTTTTGAGTGCCGTTACAACCCTAAAATGGTGGGTTACGGCGGATTGAGAGATTGCTATCACAGTCTAGGTTTTAGCCGCCTAACCCACCCTACGGTAATGCCCTCGCTGTTGTTTTCCCTAGGTAGAGGAATGCGAGCATCTTGCTCGCTGTTTTTTTCCCTAGCGAGCGAGACGCTCGCACT
>NZ_JAQOSP010000079.1 GCF_030068475.1 Roseofilum acuticapitatum BLCC-M154
AAGAAGCGGGCAAGATGCCCGCACTCCTCGAATTCTTTGATATGACTGGAGTGGGAGCGTCTCGCTCCCTGGATTTTTAATTAGGGTATTTCCGCTTCGCGGACATGAATAAGCGAACTTGATATCATGTCCGCTAAATGAGCTATAACAAGTCATATCAAGTCCGGATAAAGGGTGAAGAAGCGGGCAAGATGCCCGCACTCCTCTAATCCCTTGATATTACTGGAGTGGGAGCATCTTGCTCCCTAAATTTTTAATCATGTCCCTAAATTTTTAATCATGTCCCTAAATTTTTAATCATGTCCCTAAATTTTTAATCATGTCCCTAAATTTTTAATCATGGTATTTCCGCTTCGCGGACATGAACAATCGGACTTGATATTATGGGGCGATCGGAACTTGACTATGGGTATCAATAATATCTCGGAAAAACTCCACCACTAAATCTTGATTAATGGGAGTCACTCCTTCTGCGCCAAACCAGCGATTAATCACAGCCACATCATCCGGCCGCTCCATCAGGTAACCTTGCATAAATTTAGCCAGGGTATAGTTAACCAAATCGCGGAATTTAGAATTATCTTCGGGCATCATGCAAGCAATCCCTTCACGGGTATAAGGAACTTCTGGGACAACACTTAACTCATCAGGATTAGCCGCAGTTTTCCGCAACCCTTCCAAGAGAATACCATCCCAAGCAAAAGCATCAATCCTGCCTTCTTGCAGAGCTGCCAACCCTTCCGCACTGCCACGCATCGGAACCAAATCAGCATCCGGTTGAATCAGTTGAATCACCTGCTCATTGGTGGTTCCCAGCAATACGCCAACTTTTTTACCCTTGAGAGATTCTGGCGAGCCTAATGTATTCCCGTCTTTGACCAATAAACGAGTCCCTGTAACCGCATAACTGAGAGAAAAGTCTACAAAAACATCCCGATCCCAAGTAAAACTGGTGACTCCACAGACTAAATCAACGGTGCGACTTGTGATGGCAGGAATCCGGGTATCAGGAGTCACTTCCACTAATTCTAAGGTGATTTCTTTACCCAGTTGCGCTTCCATCTCCTGGCGAATTCGGTCAAGCATATCAATGGAATAGCCCACCAACTGTTCTTGCTCGTTCATATAAGCAAAAGGCGCTGTATGGGTTCGAGTGCCTGCTGTGAGTACCCCTGTACGCATCACCTTTTCCATCACCGTTTCGGCCCAACTGGGTAGGGATAGACCGCCTGAAAACAGCAGAGTTAGGGCGGCGATCGCCAAATTCCGTTTCATTATTGTTCCTCACCGGATTAACCAATCTGCTGAATCATACTCAAGTCTAATCCCAGTTGTCAATTATGATTGCCGAGGAAGGGAGTGAATTAATCCTAGGTACTCCTTTCGACTATGTTAATTTCGGCTTCGGTTAATCCGTACAGTTGATAAACCAGGCGATCGATTTCCGCTTCTAATCCGGTGATGTCTGCTTGCGGGTCGGATTTTTTGGCGTTGAGAATTTGCTCTACTAATTTTTCTAATAAGGCTTTCTGTGGTTCCGTAGCGTTGGCGATCGGTATTTGAGAAACGTAAGGAGTTTGCATTGCGTAAGTTCCCCCCGCCATTTTACCAACCGTATAGTCTAAAAAGAACCATATTATCTTAGAGTTGAGGATTCCTAAAAGGTAATACGTTGCATCAGGAATGAGAAACGTTTTATTATTTGAGTAAACCCCTGTATCATCCCAGGCAAAAGCTTGATGAGTCGCAATTTCTTGATAAATAATCTTAGGTTGCTCAAATTCTTGCCAGAAAGCAATATTATCCTGAATTTCGTACCATTTATAAGAGCCAGCTTTTCTTCCCGTTCCCGGTGTCAGTCGTTCTTTGTATTGACTTAAATAATTTTCAATCGCTGGGTATTGTTTAATATCAATTCCTCGTCGGGTAAAAATTAACCATAAATCTTGGTATTCAACAGACCAGCGTTTAACATCCCGACCGCGCAAAAAAGGCTTTAACACCTCAGCAGAAGAGGGATGCTCTTGAATTAAGCGATCGCGGGTAGGGCGATCGACCACAAAAGCTTGATTAAATCCTGTGAGAATCCCCCGATAAAATCTCCCGTTCACATATTCGCCTAACGGGGTTCCAGTCTTTTGCAGTTTGGCCAGTAAATCTAAAACTTCGGGAGATTCTAACCGCCAACCATCCGATTTTAAATTATTCTGGGAAATGCTAAAACCCTCTTCATGTAATATCGTGGCAAATTGTTCAATATTTTTGTGTTTGGTGGCATCCCAAGACAACGCCTTAAGTTCATTTTCATCCGATCGCACTTTACTGAGGGTAATAATACTCGGATAGGCGATCGCCTCTTCAAACACCGGAAAATCCCCGAAATCAACTAAATTAGCGATCGTAGTGGTCTCGGTCAAAAATTGACGGAGTTTTTGACCATACCCGGCTCGAAAATATTTATTAGATGAGATATAAGTTAAATAGCCGTCTTCTTTCAATAACTCTAACCCTAGCTCATAAAAATAGACAAATAAATCCGCAATTCCCGTATAACATTGATACCGTTCCTGGAAAAATGCCTTAAACTGCTTAATCTCCTCCTGTCGAATATAAGGAGGATTGCCGATCGCCACATCAAAGCCGATAAAATCCCCGCGATCGTTCAAAACTTCGGGAAACTCAAACCGCCATTCTAGGGCATTCTCATAAATCTTGCCGCTTTCTATCTCCTCAATTTCAACTCGTAACTTATCAATCTGATTATTTAACTTAGCGATTTTTCTCTCGCGCTTCTTTTTCTCTGCCTTCGTCTCCTCAAACAACGAAAACTGATTTTCCAAACGATAAATCTCACCCTCTAACTGTCTTAACTTAGTTTTCTTCGGGTCAACTCCTTGCAGCGTCATCCGAAAATTTCCCTTAATCTCATCAATCAGCCGTTCCATCTCCCGCTTCTGCTGCTTATTCTCCGCATGGCGATAAGTTTGCACCGCATCGCGATAATTCTCAATACTATATTGTTTTTTCTTCAAAGCCACCCGCAAATCAGCATATAAAGCAAACCGACTCATCAAAGAATTGCCGCACTTAATATTAATGTCAATATTCGGTAAAGTCTCTAACTCTCCATATTCTATTTTCCCCTCGCCCCCTGGGAGAGGGGTTAGGGGTGAGGGCTTGTAATAAGCATTTTTCAACAATTCAATCCACAACCGCAACCGACAGATTTTCACCGAATTGGGGTTAACATCCACCCCAAACAAACAATTTTCGATAATCGTCTGCTTTTCGTGAAACAGCGTTTCTTGGACTCGCTGACTTTCCCGGCTTTTTGGGTGATACTCGAACAACAACCCATCATCGTCAAGCACCATTAACTCATCATTCACCACCTCAACATGATAATCCCTTAAAGTCTTACCCTGTCTATCTAGTAAAATCTTCAACTCGCTTTTAATGGCGATCGTCTCATTTAGGGCTGACACTAAAAAATGCCCCGAACCCACTGCCGGATCGCAGATTTTTAAACTGTTGATAATTTGATTCGCTTCTGGCTTATCAGAAATCCGATCGTACAACTGATTAATATCCTGACAATTCCAGCCTTTCACCTGATTAAACTTCTGCACCACAGCGCGGCGAATGGTTTCCCGGCACATATACATAGTAATAAACCCAGGAGTAAAGAAAGACCCATCTTTATAGCCGTTGATTTTCTCAAAAATCAAGCCCAACACCGCAGCATTAATCAGTCCCTTATTCTCTTCTTGAATATCTTCCGACCCCTCGCTGCTGAAATCATAAGCATTGAGAAATTCAAACAAATATTCTAAAGCATTAATGTCTCCAGTGCGCTTGTTTCCCTTACTATCTTTCAACACCGTAGCGGCAAAAATTGGCAGAGTCTCATCTCGGAGATTACTAATCACAATCGTCTGTTGTTCCATCTCCGTTGGTTCAAACAGAGAACTATTCAAATACGGAACATGACTAAAGATTCCTTGTAAGCGATCGCTCCTTTCTGCTGGTTTGCGAGCCAACACACTAAAAAACAGAGTATTTAAATCATCATAATTTTTCACCGTCCCTAAATTGAGGAACCCAAAAGATAAATCATTGTGATGGTATTGAATTAATTGCGCCTCTAATAATTTGAGAAACAAAATCCGATTCATCCAAGTAATGGCCAACTCCAACCCCAGGTTAAACAGTCTTTCTGATTCACTGTCCCCAAACTGTTCTGGGTTGTCTAAACGAGAAAGTTTATCTAGAGCGTCCAGTTGCCCGATCGCATTTTCAATTAAAGACCCTGAGTTGCGTTGACCGGATTTTTGCCGTTGAATGATTTTTTTATTCTTTTGTTTCGTTTCCGTCAACCCAATAATATGTAACAATTCGTTATAAAAGCCTCGATCCAGACTATTACTATCATTGGCAAAGGGCAACTTTAATAAATGTTCTGGGGATAGCAGTTTAAACAGGGTAATCAGTTGATGCTCATTTGGCTTTTCACTATCCTGTAGAATTGCCTGATAGTCGCGAATATCAAAATGAGTATATTCGATCCCCCTCCCGTCCCCCTTAACAAAGGGGAAGCCAGAGGAGGAATTTTTTATCGATGACTCAATGGCAGCGATCGCCGGTTGAGCAATTTCCGCATAGAAAAACTCAGTTTTCTGGCTGGTTAATCTTCCGGCTTCAAAATCCTTAAACCGCTTCAGGAAGGTTTGATTCTGTACAAATGCTATTTCAAACAGACTCGCATCAAAAATAAACCATTCATAAATATTAGTAGCAATTAAATATTTTATTTCTAGGTTGTTATTCGTGATGCGATCGCGCAAGAAATACAAAACCAACTCGTGAAAAGCTTTCCGGTTCAAATCATCCACCGTCAGCATTTCACTTTTATTAGTGGGCTTTTTGAACTCCAGAATCACCCCCACGGAACTCTCAGCCGTTTTGCCGGTGTGAATCACCAGATCGTTCCGTCCTTTCGTATTGATAAAATAATTTTCCCGATAATAGGTGTTCTTCAAAAAATCAGCAATCAGATTTTTATGAAACTCTTCCGACTCTGCGGGATTAATTTGCGCGAGTAAGGTTTTCAGACTGGTTTTAAAGCTTTCAATCTCAGCCCGGTGAGGCTTAACTTTCAGGAAAGCTTTGTTTAATGCTTGTCGTGGGAAAATTTTACTCATTGCTCGCCCCTTATTTTACCTAATAGTATCGAGTCAGCATGAAGTGAAACCAGTGATTCCCATCATATCAGAGTTTAAGGACTAATGCACTATTTAGGAGACAATTCAAACGCTAACTGCGATCGATAAAAACAGACATCAAACTCCATAAAAAAGTTTAACTGACCTAAAATAATCGGCGGATCGTTAGATTTAGCCCAAGCAAAAGCTAAAGGAACTGGTGGAAAATTACCAATTTGACCCACCACAGCTAAAGCCCTTGATTCCACTGGGGAAAGATTACCTGCTAAAGCAATTGAAAGAGTTTGCTCCTCCCAAACTGCTCCTAACTCTAAACCTACATCATACGGTAAAACATTTAGGCTCGAACCTGTATCTAACAAACCCCAAAATTCCCCAACAGAATCTCGATAACCTAAAGTAATGGGCACACAAGGAAAAAAATTAGCTTCTCCTGCTTGATTCCTTCGTTCGATAAAAGGAAATCGTTGAGAGTTTTGCATTTTATTTTTTCTTCTCTTGTTCTAAGACACTCATTAACTTTTGAGCAGCATCACTATAATCATAAGGCGACCAAAGACGATAAGCCACTTCATTATCTAATGATTCTAATCCTTTTCTTTTGGCTAAGTCAGCAGTTAGAATTTGTATAATTTCAACTTGCTCGGTATCAGATAATTGCCGCAGTTGCTCTAGTAATTCAGAATTTGACATACAGTAACCTTGAATTCACTTTTTTATGTTACTATGATTGATAGTAAACGCGAGTAAAAATTAACCACAGAGATTATTGGTCGGCGCGATCGCTTACGGTAGAATTGCTGTAATGCCTGGGGATGTGTGTCAATTAGGGCGATGCAAATATTAGTATCCAACAAATACACAAGTTTTTCACCTTAATCATCTGCATTGTTCATTCTTTTTTCAAAGGCAGCATGGCGTTCCTCATCTAGTTCTGTTAAAGTTTTTACAAAGTCTTGTCTGCCTTGGCGATCGCTCTCTAAGAATTCTTTCATTTTTTCGAGCTTTTCCTCAATGGTCATTGTTTCAACCGGTTTAACTTCGATAACCAATTGAGTCCCGTCAGGAATATTCAGATTTTCTGCAATTTCAATAGTGTTGCCCTGTTTCATTCCGGTTAGTTTCATGGGCAGACCTCCAATAATTAAGCAGCGTTTTAATTATAGCCTAGGCTAGGACGGGGAAATAGCTAGGGCTTGCTGAAGGGGTTCCGAGAGCGCGATCGCCATGAAGTAACTGCTAGGGTATAAATAGTCTTCACCAGATTCATCAATTACACGAATCATCTGATGCGCGATCGCTTCAGGATCGGGTAGAGTTTGATAAATTTTGCGAATTTCTAAGGAAGCTGGATAGTCTTGGTTATTGATACAAACCACAAATGTCATCATGTTTATTCCAAAAAATACTTGATCTTGATTTCTTTTTTATATCAAGTCCAATTAAATACCATGATTAAAAATTTAGGGAGCGAGACGCTCCCACTCCAGTAATATGACGGGATTAGAGGAGTGCGGGCATCTTGCCCGCTTCTTCACCCTTTATCCGGACTTGATATCACAATCTACAATAATTAAGTAGGGTGGGGCACTGCCAGCCCTACAAATTGGCTTGATGATTACGCTTTCGCCGTTAAGCGGGTTAAAACTTGCGTCGAGCGATCGACAAAAGACTTCATTCCACCGGCATCAAAGCCTTTTTGTGCCATCAGCGCCAAATCATAAACTTGATTACAAATCAGATTGGCTAAGTCCGCAGAAGGAGAAGATCCTTCACCGGAAATAATTGTGCCTTGACTCAAGCGTAATAAGTCTTGAATCAACGGATGAGCGGTATTCACTAACAGAATATGCTCTTCGGGAAACTTTGCTGTTTCTTGTTGGAACATGGCGTTCATTTCCTGCAAGCGGCGCATGAATTCTGGCAATAACACCATTGCGGGTGGGTTTTGCTCGTTATTATTGCCTTTCAAAGATTCTGTGCGAATCTGAAGTTTGGGTTTATTCAGCGCTTTCTCGAATAGTTCTTTAATCTGTTCGCTGGCAGTGGTATTGGTTTTCGGATCGACAATTTCTTTGTCGTTTTCCTTATCCAACAATTGCTCATCAATTTCGGCATCGACGCGGGCAAACTTGACATCGGAATGCTCGCGCTCTAGGAAGCTGATAAAGTGAGGATCGATGAAGGAGTCCATATAGAGAACTTCTAATCCTTGATTTTGGTGAAGTTGGATATAGGTTCCTTGATTCACTTCATCAGTGCAGTAGAAGACCCGATTTTCGTGGCGCTCTTTGTTGCGCTCTAGGTATTCTTTTAAGGTGCTATAGGTATGCCCTTGCGCGTCTTTGTTGCTCGGTTGCACCTCTTGCCAAGCGTCGTCTCCTTCCGCTTGCACTTGCACTTCTGGGGAACTTTCAGCACTTTCGCCGTCCCAAGTGGTACGGTAGATGACGATATCTTCGACTTGCCCTTTGAATTTGTCGTCGTTGAGGCAGCCAAATTTAACGAATGTGCCTAAGTCTTTCCAGCTCTTGATGTAGTCTTCGCGGGAGTCGCGGTATTGTTCTTTGAGGCGATCGCCGACTTTTTTAGCCACAAAGTCTGCTATCCTGCGAACGGTGCGATCCATTTGCAAAGCAGAACGGGACACATTCAGGGGAATATCGGGACTATCAATCACCCCGCGCATGGGAAGCAGGAACTTCGGAATAATCTCCTCGCAATGCTCCGAGACGAACACCTGATTACAGAACAGCTTAATCTGTCCTTTGGTGACATCTACATCCGGTTTCAGTTTGGGGAAATAGAGAATCCCATTGAGCAGGAAAGGATAATCGGTTTTCAGATGAATCCAGAGCAGAGGCTCCTCTTGGAAGGGATAGAGATAGCGATAAAACTCTAGATAGTCTTCATCCGTCAGATCTCGTGGAGATTTTCGCCATAGAGCATCCCGTTTATTAATCTGCTCCCCATCGAGCATAATGGAAACGGGCATAAAATCACAGTAGGTTTTCACCAACTGCTTAATCCGCGTGGGTTCTAAGTATTCTTCCTCTTCATCCATCAGAGTCAGAATAATGGTGGTTCCACGGGTAGTACGCTCCGAATCTTCGAGCTTGAAGGCTGGGGAACCATCACAAGTCCAATGAACCGCTTGCGCTCCGTCTCGATAAGATAGGGTATCAATTTCAACTTGTTTGGCGACCATGAAGGAGGAGTAAAATCCTAGACCAAAATGGCCGATAATCCCTTCTTCTGTGGTTCCCTTATACTTTTCTAGGAATTCCTCGGCGCTGGAAAAGGCGACTTGGTTAATATATTTTTTGACTTCATCGGCGGTCATACCGATACCATTGTCGCTGATAGAGAGGGTTTTCTTCTCCTTATCGAGACTAATGACGATTTCGGGTTCTCCGACTTCACCGGAAAATTCATCGGTGTGGGAGACCATTTTTAATTTGGCGATCGCATCTACAGCATTAGAAACCAGTTCCCGAAAGAAAATCTCATGATCGGAATAGAGGGATTTTTTGATAATCGGGAAAATATTCTCAGTATGAATACTGATTGTGCCTTGTTCGAGTACAGTAGTCATCGTTGATAATAAAGGATAGCGAGAAGTTACATAAATAGGGCGTTACTGTACAATTGTGGAAGATTGAAGCCGGTTTGCCTAGACGACTGCACCGTACCCCACATTCGGATCTCCCTACTTTGACCATGACTCATGGCCAACCTCCCGTAGAATCAGCTCTCCACAGATAGATAAGTATAGCGATTGAGGCTTTCCTTATAGCTATTGAGCAACCGTTGGGACTCAGAGATAGAAATGGTTCCTTCTTCTAGGGCTGACTCCGTTTGCTGGCGGATACTTTCCACTAAATCTTCGCGATCGTATTCTACATAACTCAATACATCTCCCATGGTATCCCCTTTCACGACTTGCTTCACTTGATAGCCTTTAGGGGTTAGGGCAATATGAACCGCATTAGTATCGCCAAATAAATTATGGAAATTACCCATGATTTCTTGATACGATCCGCCTAAAAATAATCCTAAATAATAGGATTCTCCCTGTTTTAGGGGATGCAAATCGAGTAGGGATTTTACATCGCGCAGATCGATAAATTTGGTGATTTTGCCATCACTATCACAGGTGAGATCGGCCAAGGTTCCTTGGCAGGTGGGTTGTTCGTCTAAGCGATGTAGGGGCATAATCGGGAACAATTGATCGATCGCCCAACTATCGGGAGCGGATTGGAATACCGATAAATTCACATAGTAAATCGAAGCCATATTGATCTGGAGGTCTTCGAGATCGTCGGGGACATACTCCTGATGACGAATAATTTCTAGGATCTTCTGGCAACAAGTCCAATAGAGCTGTTCTGCTTTGGCCCGTTGGCTTAAACTCAAATAGCCAAAGTTAAATAAACTAATGGCTTCTTCCTTAAACTGAATGGCATCATGGTAGCATTCCTGATAATTCTCTAGCCGAATCAATTGGTAGGTTTCCCACAAATTACGGATAATCAAATGATCGCTATCTTCAGCAGCTACCGCATCTTTGGTCATCACTTCACTGGTTCCGAGGACATCAAAAATGAGGACAGACTGATGGGAGGCGATCGCCCTTCCGCTTTCGCTCACTAGCACAGGTGCTTTCACCTTGGCTTGTTCGCAGGCTTCTTTGACCTCGGCGACGATATCATTGGCATAATTCTGCATATTGTAATTTTTGGAGGCATAGAAGTTGGTTTTCGAGCCATCATAATCGACTCCTAAACCCCCTCCTACATCTAAATAGCCCATATCTGCACCACTTTTCGCCAACTGCACATAAATTTGGCTGGCTTCCCGAATGGCATCTTTAATCACACCGATCGAAGAAATTTGCGAGCCAACATGGAAATGCAACAGTTGCAGAGAGGATAACAGATTGACCGATTCTAGGCGTTCAATGACATGGACAATTTCTGGAATGGTTAAGCCAAATTTGGCTCCATCTCCTGTGGATGTACCCCAACGGCCTTCTCCTTTGGCGCTGAGTTTAGCGCGAACACCAACTACGGGAGCTACTCCTAATTCTTGATGGGCCTTGATCACTAGCTCTACTTCTTCGAGCTGCTCTAAAACGATGATGGTTTTTTTGCCGAGTCTGCGGGCTAAAATGGCGGTTTCGATGTATTCTTTATCCTTATAACCGTTGCAAATGAGCAGGGAATTAGGCGTTTTTAGTAAGGCTAAGGCGATCAGCAATTCTGGTTTTGAACCGGCTTCTAGACCAAACTGGAAGGGTTGGCCAAAGTGAACTAAGTCTTCTATCAGTTGCCGATGTTGGTTGCATTTGACGGGGAAAACGCCTTGGTAAATGCCAGGATAGTTGTATCGGGTGATGGCTTGGGAAAAACAAGCATTGAGTCGTTCTAGGCGATCGGCTAAGATATCGGAAAAGCGGATCACGAAGGGCAGGTGGATGTTGCGTTGTTTGAGTGCTTCTACCAGCTCATAGAGGTCTAAGGAACCGCCGCGATCGCCTTTTGGAGAGACGACAACATGGCCGGCTGCATTAATGGAAAAATAGGGGTCTCCCCAGCCATTAATCCGATAGAGCGCTTCAGAATCTTCAATTGTCCAGGGGGGGGATAGGGGTTCCCTTGATTCTGGAGTTTCTGTGGTGGCGATCGCCTGTTCTGCCATTCGATAGTTACCTCACTAGCCTATTCTGATTATAAGGATTAATGATTAATTTTTTTCAAGGCATCGATCGCCTCTACTGCCGAGGGATAGCGATCGCGGAAATGATACGCCACCATGGTATCTAAAATATCCATTAATTCTACGCTAACCGTACTTTCAACTAAATGATGCCAAACCGCGCTCCCTGTACCCCAATCCTGGCGTAACTTCTGGGGACTAATCCCCGTTAAAGCATGAATCGCAATCATCCCCACAGAGTAAATATCGCTACAAAGCCTCGGTTGTCCCATCAATTGTTCCGGTGCTGCATAGCCTTTCGTGCCGATCGCCACCGTAAACCGCTCTGTCTCTTCCTCTAAATGGGGTGCAAACTGCTTGACTGCGCCAAAATCAATCAAGCATAGGCGGCGATCGCTCTGACGACGGATAATATTACTCGGTTTAATATCCCGATGGATCACCTGATAGTGATGCACAAAAGTCAACACCTGCAAAATATCAAACGTCAACTCCATCACTTGACTCACCTCTAAGCGCTTATCCTCTCCTAATTCATCGCTTAAAGAACTGCCTTCAATGTACTCTTCCACCAAATAAAACTCTTGATGTTCCTCAAAATAAGCAAACAATTGGGGAATTTGATCGTGTTGGCCTAAAATATCTAAAATTTCCGCTTCCGTCTTAAACAACCGTTGAGCTACCTGAAAGAAATTGCCATCCGTCTGCACCGGTCGTAAATGTTTAATCACACAAATAGGATGTCGGGGGCGCTGAATATCTTGAGCCAAATACGTTTGTCCAAATCCTCCCGCACCTAAAACTTTTGTAATATGATATCTTCCTCCTAAAAGACTCATCGGTTGAGTCCATTCTTCTGTATTTTCAGGCGCAATTTGGGTACAGTCCTCCTCATCATCCCCCTCCGTATCCGTCCAGGTTTGGGTATTGTCAGAGTCATCTAATTGAGTCAAACCTTGTCCTTTCGTCTGCTCCTCCAAAAAGGTTTGTAACAGCTTCAAATCTTGCTCTTGCTGTTGCACCCGTTGAGCCATGTGTTCTTGGATTTTTTGGGTTTGATAGGAGCTATACCCGAAGACTCCCCCACTGCTCACCAATAATCCCACAACGGGGGAAAAGAGGGGAACCCAAACGGAGGATTCAAACAACCCCCAACTACTTCCTGCTAAACCGAAAACGGCGATCGCCAAGGTTCCCGATAAAACCAAAGGATGGGTAATCTTCCAACTGAGGGCAGCACCCACCGCGGCCCACCCTAAAATCCAGAGAATTTCTAAACGATCTGACCAGGTACTCATCAAAGGTTGGTCATCCAAAGCCGCATTGAGCAACTGGCTAATGATTTGGGCATGAATTTCCACCCCTGCCATTTGATGATTAATGTCTTGACCTCGGCTATAGGGCGTATAAAAGAAGTCATTTACACTGGGAGCCGTCAGCCCAATCAGAATAATGCGATCGCGTATCCAACTGGGATCGACCCGCTCTTCTAAAACATCCATTAACGTCACTTTACGAGCCACGCGATCCGGAGAATGATATTTCAATAAAATTTGATATCCCTGAGCATCCACCCCCTGATAACCTCCCGTATTCGGTTCTAGCCGAGTTAGGGGCACTGAACCTAACATTAGAGTCCCTTCAGAGGGTTTCACATCAATATTTTCATCCTGGAGATAATGGCGCGTCAATTGCAGGGAAAAAGCTTGTTTCACCTGACATTTAGAAGAGGGAAAAGGTTTACCCCAAAGTAAACTGCGCCGAATCACCCCATCCTCATCAATCACCACATCCGCAAATCCTAGATGTTGATTTTGGACTTCCGGAGGAGGAGGAACCCCAATATCATCGTCCCCTTTACTCAGTTGACAAACCGTTACCGTGCGATTATTTTCGCCCTGTAAATAGGTCATTAACTGCTCGCGGCCCGGATTTTGGGGAATATCCCGATAAATATCTAAACCAATGACTCTAGGGTTATGGGCTTCTAATTTCTGTATCAGTTCATAAATCGTTTCATCGGATAGGGGATACCTCTGTTGCGCTTGAATATCCTCTTCTGTGATGCCAATAATTAAGAGTCGATCGTCCGTTTTGGCGATCGCCCTCCATTGGGTAAATTGGTCATAGATCAACAATTCTGGGTATTCAGTCCAGCCCAATTTTCTCAACGCCACCAGCAAGGCCGTCGTCGTTAACGTCACAATCACCACCGAATTTCCCACACTCATCCAATCGATCCATGAATTCTGGGGATCTTGCCACCTTTGGCACAGCTTCGGCCAAATTTGCTCGCACACCAATGAACGGCATCTTTGCCATAAAGGAAGGCTAGTTTTCATTCCCGGTTCAATTTTGCCCATACTCGCCCATCGGATAACTGTAGCTGGTGTTTTTAGTTAAGTTTAGCACCCAGTTTTTCTGGTACAGACTATGGGACTATTTCGGAATAGCCTGTCCTAGACTCAACTTTTGTAAACTTTGGTTATAAAGATCAACTCTTCCCATCCAATCATTATGCCCTAAGCCCTCAATCTCAACCCAATTTTTCGGGTCGTTGGCCACTTGGTAGAGTTTCTGACCATGGATCAAGGGAATCATCTTATCCAAAGTAGCATGAAAAATGAGCAGGGGAGCCTTGATTTGTTTAATCTTACCAATGTTATTAAATTTGTCAAAGGGGAATAAAGGTATCCAAGTGATCACCCGCAAGGCAGAAATAAAGGTATTTTCAGTCACTAAAGCTGCGATCGAAATTTCCCTTGCTAAATCGATAGATGGGCCACCCCCCACGGAACGACCATAGAGAATAATTTGATTCGGGGGAATCTTCAGAGTTTGGGTGAGATAACCATAGGCAGCGCGAATATCTTGATAAGCGCCTCGTTCTGTAGGTTTTCCTTGGCTGGTTCCATAGCCTCGATAATCATAGGCAAAGACACTAAATCCCAGTTGATTCAAATGTTTGAGAACCGGTTGAATAATGCCCAAATCTTCAGCATTGCCATGGCTATAGAGCAAGGTATAGCGGGCTTTTGAGTTGGGTAAATATTGACCCGTAATATTAACTCCTGGTGCAGAAGTCAGGGTAACCATCTGGGGAAGAGTTTGGTAGGTAGAAAGAGGAGGTAAGAAAATTCTGCTATCTGCAATCAACAGAACATAGAGGCTAACGATCGCATAAATGGCCACCGTAGAGCGCAGCAGACGCACAAAGGAAAATTTGCCCATCAGTAATTCTTTTAAGCCTTTAGTCTTCATGCAAATCCAGTAACCAATAATAGACCCTAGCTGACGATCCCCCGATCGACCCAAACTCACCTTACAATTAGAAGAGATTAAACAAATTAAACCGATAGCCCACCCCTAAAACAACGCCCACCTCAGTTTTACCATCAACAAATCCGGTATTCACTCGCAGAGTTCCCATAAAATCTCTAGACAGAGGGACATCAATACCCCCAACCACTAACCCATGAAATCGCCATCCATCTTGAGTTGTTACTAAGGTTCCTCCCCCTAAAAATGGCATAGCTACTACTTCTTGCGTTTCGTTATTTCTGATGGGAAATTCACCCGTTAGGGCAAACATGCTTGCCGTTTGTTTGCCAAAAGAGGTAGCATTATGTAAAGTGATATACTCGCTCAACGCTCCTTTACTCATTAACGAAAATCCCCCACTGCCTAAAGCCGTTTCTCCATCACTTAAGCCCAGGGTTCCACCGATACCAAAATAACTACCTACAGCAGGTTTTAGATCCGATGAGCTGGTTTCTTGAGCTGTGGTTGATTCAGGTTCGACTGATTCGCTCTGGGATAAAGAATCCCTAGGAAAAGGGGAGGGAGGTTCCGGGAGAACCGGGGAATCTAAGGGGACAGGTTCAAGTTGTTTTTGCCCTAGGGTAGAATTGGAGATGGCGGCTGCTTCAGTCGTTGTTACAGTGACATAATTTCCATACCTTACCCCGGTGGTTTGCGCTTGAGCTAATGGTAGTGGGTAAATTCCCCCAGTGATTCCCCCCCAGAAAGCGAGTAATCCGATCGCTTTGCACCCTGCATGGTTCATGTTTTCCTCCTTGGATTGATGGCAATAATTGGTTGATTATTATAACCCAAAGTTACAGAAAACTGTTAAAATTAGAATAATGTTCTGATAAAATTGATGGCGATCGGTGAAAAATTACCCCATTGTAGAAACCTTTCATTCTATCCAAGGAGAAGGATATTGGATGGGACGGAATTCTTTTTTTATTCGCCTCGGAGGATGTGATGTGGGCTGTTGGTTTTGTGATACGAAAGAATCTTGGCCAATGGACAAACATCCTCAATATTCTGTGGAGAAATTGGCCCAAGAAGTTTTAGCCGTCAATCCGAGTATGATTGTGATTACTGGAGGCGAACCCTTAATGCATAGTTTGGATGAATTAACTCAAGGATTAAGGGCTTTTTGTGGTTTGCCGTTGCACTTAGAAACCTCTGGTGCGTATCCTTTTTCGGGCAGATTTGATTGGGTGACATTTTCTCCCAAGTGCTTTAAGTCTCCCCATCCCAGTATTGGCCCTTATGTGGATGAGTTAAAAGTGGTGATTACTAGCCCAGAAGATCTAAAATGGGCTAAGGAACAAGCTCAATTCGTGCAAAGTACGGCAGTTAAATTCTTACAACCGGAATGGAATAGTCCAGAAACAATTGATTTAACGGTTAAGTTTGTCTTGGAGCATCCAGACTGGCGAATGAGTTTACAAACCCATAAGTTTTTAGGCTTGCGTTAAATCGCGATCGCTCCTGTATTTTCTCCTCTATCAATTATGAAAACGCCCTTTGAACCCGATCGCAATGAAATCAATCGCTGGCAACGCCAAATTGAAGTCGCTAACCAACATAATGTCTTTGCTCACTGTCATCTCTGTGGCTATGAATGGGTCAGTTCTTCCCAGAATCAGCCCTGTCCCCAGTGTAACAGCGATCGCATTGAACGTATCCTATGTTGGCAGTTCCCCGATGGGTGATACAGCGCAAAGCGCTGTATCGGTGGACAGTAGGAAAAGATCCCCCCTTGCCCCCCTTAAAAAGGGGGGAATAGGAAAGTCCCCCTTTTTAAGGGGGATTTTCCGCAAGCGGACATGAAAATTTGTTAAGAAGCGGGCAAGATGCCCGCACTCCTCGAATTCTTTGAT
>NZ_JAQOSP010000080.1 GCF_030068475.1 Roseofilum acuticapitatum BLCC-M154
CTAAAATAGGGCATTAGCGTAGGGTGGGTTAGGCGGCTAAAACCTAGACTGTGAAAGCAATCTATCAATCCGCCGTAATATCAAGTTCGCTTATTCATGTCCGCGAAGCGGAAATACCCTAATTAAAAATCCAGGGAGCAAGATGCTCCCACTCCAGTCATCTCAAGGGATTTGAGGAGTGCGGGCATCTTGCCCGCTTCTTAACAAATTTTCATGTCCGCTTGCGGAAACCGGACTTGATATAACCCACCATTTTAGGGTTATCACGGCACTACCCATCTGACCCCAAAAATCAACCTTTCTGAAACACAACCGAAAGATTATTAGCTGGCATTTCTATCGTCTCTAAATGACGTAAATCGTGACTCTTAGCAACCTCAATCACATCCTCTAAATTCCGCACACCCCAAAGCGGATTAGAAGCGCGTAGAGAGCGATCGAAAGCTTCATTACTCGCAGCCGTATGTTCCCCATTTTGTTTATAGGGTCCATATAAATATAAAATCCCTTCAGAAGGTAAAACCTGTTCAGCGCCAGCCATCAACCCCAAACACACCGCCCAAGGAGAAATATGAATCATATTAATACAAACGATCGCCGCAATCTCTGCTTCATAACCCTTTAAATCCCAAGGTATATTTTCGGCATCTAAACCAATCGGAGGATACAAAAAATCACAAGGATCGTCCCCTTGCCAAGCCTTAATACTCTCTAGAGACTGGGGATTGCAGTCTGAAGGTAACCAAGATCTCGGTTGTAAGCAAGGGGCAAAAAACACCGCATGTTCCCCCGTTCCACTAGCCACTTCTAAAACTGTTCCTGTAGGGGGCAATACCCGTTGTAAAATCTCTAAGATCGGTTCTCGGTTCCGTTGAGTTGCGGGGGCATATTGTCGTAAATTAGCAGTCATAGATTCAGAATTGAGTTAACTTCAGGTAATTTTTATTTTAAGATTACCTGACTAATATTGACAATCCCTTTTACCTGTGCCACAGTATGCAAAATCTCACCTGACAATCCTGATTATGGTTTACCTAAAAAAAAATCCTTTTTTTCCTTAATTTTGGCTGCCCTGATTTCCACCCCTCTGTTAATTAGTTGCAACTCAGCATCCGATTCAGAAACAACCGCCACAGAAGCTGAAAATACAACCCTTCAATCAGGTGAAGCTTGCGCCCCAGAAATAACTGAGATCAAATTTGGAATTTTAGCGGCTGAATCAGAAGAGAATTTAGACGCAATATGGACTCCCTTATTAGAAAAAATGCAAGAGGCGATCGCCCGCCCAGTTTTACCCTTCTACGGAGACTACAATAACCTCATTAGTGGCATGGCAGAAAACGAAATTCAAATCGCTTGGTATGGCGGAAAATCCTATATTGAAGCCGTAGAAAAATCCCAAGCAGAAGCCTTTGCCCAAACCGTCAGCAGTCAAGGTTATTTAGGGTATTATGCCCATTTAATTATGCATAAGAATAATTCATTGTTGGAGCAAATAGACCTCGAAAAAAGCAATGGAGATCAAGTTTTTTTACAAAATTCAGAGAATTTGAACTTTGCGTTTAATGACCGTCAATCTACATCCGGTTTTCTCGTTCCTACCTATTATCTATTCATTCAAAATAATCTTGAACCCCAAGATATCTTTCAATCAGTATCCTTTTTAGGCTCCCATGAAGATACGGCTTTAGCAGTTGCCAATCAAGAAGTCGATGTGGCAACGAATAATAGTGAAGCCCTACAGCGCCTACAACAATCGAATCCAGAAGCGTATGAACAGATTCAAGTCATTTGGACTTCTCCCGTTATTCCTGGAGATCCCCTAGCCTATCGTCGAGATTTACCCGATTGTCTGAAAACCGAAATTCAGGACTTTTTCTATAAATTGACTGACCCAGAAATCTTGGAACCTTTGATATGGTCAGGATTCGATCCAGCCACAGATCGTACTTGGAATGTGATTCGAGAATTGGAAGTAGCTAGAGAGATTGAAACGGTTAAACAGGATGATACCCTCAGTACAGAGGAAAAAGCGACTAAACTAGAAGCATTGCAAGAACGACTTAAAGAACTTCAGTAAACCATGTCTATTCGTGTCAAATTTATCCTGGTTACTCTAGTGTGTTTAGTGGTTGTCATGGCCACTGGCGCTTGGTATATCAATCAACTACAAACTCAGGTTTTGGAAAAAGAAGCCCAAAACCGGACTGAACTGGTGCTGCATTTTACGCAAGCCACCCAAGACTATATGACCCACTCCCTACGACCTGCGGTAGAGCAAATAACGGATAATCTACCCATTGAGGTGTTATCTGCTAATTTTGCTACTCGTGAAGTGGTTGAGGAGTTCAATTTAGCCTTACCTGAGTATACTTACAAACCGGCCACCATTAACCCAACCAATCCTATAGATACTGCTAATGAATTTGAAGTCAGCATTATTGAAAAATTTCGTCAAAATTCTCAGCTAGAAAAATTAACCGGTTACATAACATTAGATCATGAAGAACGGTTCTATTCAGCCAGTCCAGTTCAAGTTTTTGCGAGTTGTTTGCGATGCCACGGAGATCCAAAGATTGCACCTAAACCTGTTATTCAACGCTATGGATCTATCAATGGTTTTGGCTGGAAAGTGGGCGATATTGTCGGAGCTTTAATGATTTATGTTCCCATTGCTGATTTGCGAGCTAATTTTGCTTCTACTTTGAATAATCTATGGATAACTTTTGCCCTATTAACTATAGTAGCCACTATGGTGATTTACTTTGGGTTTGGCCAATTGGTTGCTCATCGTTTAACCCGGATTTCTGGAGTGATGAGTCAAACCGCAGCTAACCCGACTTCTAAGTTAACCCTTTATGACCGTACTAAAGATGAAATTGGTCTGATGGTTCGGTCATTTAATCGTATGTCTGAAGGTCTCTATATTCTCTATACCCAACTTGAAGATAAAGTGCGAGAAAGGACTGCACAGTTAACTGAAGCGAATGACCAAATTAAAACTCTAAATCATAAACTAAGTGCGGAAAACTCTCGGATGAGTTCGGAGTTGGAAATACTCCAAAAAATGCAGGCAATGATTTTACCAAAAGCTTCGGAGTTATCGAAAATAAAAGATTTAGATATTTCTGGATTTATGCAGCCAGCAGAAGAGATTGGCGGTGATTATTATGATATTTTGGAAACGGAAGGAGGGGTGACTATTGGCATTGGAGATGTAACCGGTCATGGCTTAGAGAGTGGGATTTTAATGGTGATGACACAAACGGCGATTCGGACCCTGAAAGAAAGTGGTGAACAGGATTTGATTAAGTTTGTTGATATCCTCAATCGGACGCTATATGATAATGTGCAGAGGATGGAAGCGGATCGAGATTTAACCTTATCAATTTTGAATTATGAGCAGGGAACACTACAAATTACTGGACAACATGAGGATATTATTGTGGTTCGTGCATCTGGAGAAATTGAGCAGGTGAGTACGGTTGATTTGGGTATTCCCATTGCTTTTGATGAAGAAATTATGCCGTTTTTAGATCAAGTCTCTCTTGAGTTAAACCCTGGAGATGGGATGGTTTTATATACGGATGGGATTACGGAAACAACAAATAGTCAACAACAACCTTATGGAATAGATCGTTTATGTGATGTCATTCATCGCTATTGGAGTTTAAGTGTTGAAGAGATTAAACAAGCGATATTGAATGATTTTTATGAGTTTGTTGACCATCAAAATTTAGTGGATGATATTACCCTTTTGGTGATTAAGAGGAAGGAACAGAACTGAGTCCGGCTACTTGTAATTTATAGGGAGGTTATGGTAACAACAGAAAAGTGAATCGCGATTGCGGATAGTTGCTGATTATTTTTTTTAGTGCTATAATCGAGGATTAGAGGAATTTTGATGTCATATTGCAAGAGGAACAATGACGATTACAGAAATACGAGAGGATGATTACTGTATTCAATATGATTCCTCATTAACTACAGTATACTTTGAAGGTAAACTAAGTCTCAGAGATCCTTCGGAGTACAGTCCTATCACTGACTTTCTTGAAAATGTAGTCAGTTCCCAATCAGGGGATTTAACCTTAGATCTTCAGAAGCTGGAATTTCTTAATAGTTCTGGAATTCGAGTCCTTTCTAAATTTGTTTCTAATATCCGAAAAAATAAGATAGATATTCAGCTAAAGGTGTTAGGCTCGAAAGATATTGCCTGGCAAAGTAAGTCTTTGAGAAATTTACAGAAGTTTATGCCAAATTTGGTTTTGGCGATTGAATAGTATCAGGGGTAAGAAAAGGAGGATAAAACACAAAAATTGACTTTTGTTGTTGGGTTTCACTACATTCTACCCAATCGGTCTATTATCTATCTTGTTTGTTTAATTTATTACTAATGTTTATGGTTGACTCCCTCGATTATCTTGAATTTCCGTCCTCTAGTCCATCCCCCCAGGGTGTAGTCATTTTTCTCCATGGTTGGGGAGCAAATGCCCCAGATTTATACCCGTTAGCTGAAGTGCTGAATTTACCGGATTATCATTTTATTTTTCCTAATGCGCCTTTTCCCCATCCGCAAGTTCCGGGAGGACTGATGTGGTATGACTTAAATTTTCCTAATCCTCAACAACTTGAAGCTTCTTATCAGCAGCTCAAAGGGTTTTTAGAAGGGGTATCAGAAGCCACCGGAGTTCCTTTAGAAAAAATGGTTTTAGCTGGATTTTCGCAAGGGGGAGCAATGACGTTGCAAGTGGGGTTTTCTTTACCCTTAGCGGGGTTAATTTGCATGAGTGGTTATTTACATTCAGAGGTTAAATTTTCTTGTCAACCTCCGGTGTTTATTTTTCATGGTCGTTTTGATCCGGTGGTTCCCCTGGCTAAAGGAAAAAATGCCTGTGAGGAGTTACAAAATAAAGGAATTGCGGTAACCTATGAAGAGTTTGATATGGCCCATCAAATTATTCCTGAAGAGTTGGAGCGGGTGCGCCAAGTGTTGCTTGATTTGTTGGGATAGTTTAGGAAATTAAGGGGAAGTTACGGATGGTGAATGTAAGACAAAGAATCTGGAGTTGGGGGGCGATCGCCGCTTTAGCTGTCTCTTTTACGGGTTGTGGCTCTTCTCCAGAGGAGATGGGTGCTTCTCCTGCTCCTGTGGAACCGGTGACGCTGACTCCGGAAGAAGTGCAAAATTATGCTAGAGTGATTCTAGAAATTGAACCGATTCGCGAAGTGGCCCTTGGCCAAGTGCAAACCTTAATTGATAGTGGTGTCGCGCCGATTATTATTTGTAACGATCCCCAAAGTCTGGCAGGTTTATCTTCGGAAGTGACGGAAGTGATAGTTAATTATTGTACTCAATCTAAGGAGATTAATGCTAAATATGGCTTTACTCCTACGCGCTTTAATGATATTACCCGTAATTTAAATACTGATGCTCAACTGAAAGCTCAAATCGATCAAGCCCTGTTAGCGCAAGTAATGAACCCAGAGATGACAGCACCGGAGGCTTCTCCATCAGAAACACCCCCACCGGAAACTCCAGACTTAGGCCTGTAAATTTAAGCTGGAATTTAAGCTTGAAACTGTTGCATTAACCAAGCGGTGGTAGCTGACTGATTTTCTTGACGCGATCGCACTAAAGCTTGCTCTAGGATCTCTAACCGCAATCCCGGTAATACTTGCGACTCGCGGATGCGTCGAGAACTGCCATCGGGGGCGATCGCAAACGCGATAATTTCCTGCTCTTGCACATTCACAATCCAATATTCGGGAATTCCTAACTCCTCATATTGCAATCGTTTTGCTCCCAAATCGTCCCCTAGAGAGGTATCCGAGATTTCAATCGCCAAACTCGGTAAAGGGTACATCTCTACATCAATCACCCTCGTTCCCCAAGGAATGACATCTGCATTTTCCCCAATATAATAAGACGCATCCGGCTGAAACTCAGATACTCCTGATCGACGATAGGAACAATTATCTTTTGCTGTCATTGGTATGCGCTGATGAGCCGCAAAAAAGGAAAGAGCAAACAAAATTAAAGCATGATCGTTAGAATGATCGGAGCCAGTAGCCATGGTTTCAAATCTCATCCTTCCCTGATAATAATAACTTTTGAGCTTGTCTGATTCTGGGGAATCAGCCTGTTGTACAAACACATCCCAGGGAGCAGATAGCCAAGTATTTAACGGGATTTCTGTGGTTAATTGCAATAGAGTCGTCATATCAATTAAAAATTAAAAATTAAAAATTAAAAATGGTATAACCTGCAAGTACGATTAGGTTGATTATAGCTTCACTCCTTGAGGTTGGAGAAATGGAATAAGAATCTGGGCAGTTGCGGGAGCGAGTAGTACGCCATTACGATAATGTCCAGTAGCAAGCCATACTTGCTCATGACCGGGAAGTTGACGAATAATGGGCGCGGGTTGGTTGTGGGGACGGGGGCGTAAACCTGACCATTGCTGGGTAATATTTAAATGTTGGAGACCGGGACAAAAGCCGATCGCCGCTTCAATCACCCCATTAAGCAACTGCTCATCTGCCATCACCTCACCTTCTTCGTCCGGAAATTCCACCGTAGCCCCCACCCAATAGCGACCTGCTTCTAACGGAACGAGATGCACATCACCAGAGGTAATCACGGGTTGAAACTCCGGATCGCCTAAAATTTCCCCTTCATAGGCGATCGCCTGACCCAAAACTGGGCGAATATCTAGAGGACTCTGCAAATATTGGGCGAGAAATGGACTGCCTAAACCCGCAGCAATAATCACGCGATCGCCTTGCCATGCCTGAGATGCCGTTTGCACAGTATAACCCCCATCATCCTCCGCCACCAGATTAACCACCTCTTCCCCAAACTCAAACCGCACCCCCCGAAGTTGAGCCGCCTGAATCAAACATTCGGTTAAAATTTGGGGGTGAACCTGGCGATCTTGGGGAGAATACACCGCTCCCAGACAACCCTCAACCATCAAATGGGGACACCGTTCTTGTAGGGTTTCTCGACTCCATAATTGCAGATCCCATCCTTGTTTTTGGCGAGTTTCGGCTAATTTCTGTTTTTGCTGCCACTGTTTTTCATCGCTACAGAGCATCAAAATCCCTTGGCGGTTATAGGGAATTTCCCGCTCACAGAGGGCTTCTAGTTCGGGGATTAAGGTATCATAGCGGCGAATACTGGTCTGTCGCATTTGCCAGGCTCTACCCTTAGTTTTCTGGCTAATGCATCCCATCAGCACTCCCAAGGCGGCGCTAGTACAGCCTTGCACTCCAGGGGTGCGATCGATGACGGTAATTTCAACTTCTGCAACAGAGGAGAGTTCATAGGCGATCGTTGCCCCAATTACACCCGCTCCAATAATGAGGATTTGCGTCATATCAAGTTCGCTTAAATACCCTAATTAAAAATCCAGGGAGCGAGACGCTCCCACTCCAGTCATATCAAAGAATTCGAGGAGTGCGGGCATCTTGCCCGCTTCTTAACAAATTTTCATGTCCGCTTGCGGAAACCGGACTTGATATCATATCAAATCCAGCTAAACAGTTGTCATTGCGATCGCACAGAAGCAATCCCTGAGATTTGGATATTGTAGAGATTGCTTCATTCCGCTTCACTCTATAGCTAGTCTAAATGAGTTGTACAACATCAGGCGTTTTTGAGAAGATTCCTAAAATAATAGCTTCTTGCCGGTGAATAGCAACGACTAATGCCGGTCTGAGCTTATAACTAGCGAGATTACTAAAAGGAAAAGCCACTAACCAGATTTCATGAATTTTAGGATTCATAAATCTCTTCCTCTGGATCGTTCCATTCTGGGAAACCGGTTTCAGCCAGTTGCATGAATTCTTTGGCTTCCAGAGCTTCTCTAATTTCCTCAATCAGTTGATTAATTTCTTCTACCGGTAATTGTAGAATCATAGATTTGATTTGTTCTTGAGTCATGTTCTGAGTGGCCATAATCACTCAACGAATATAAAGTAGCAATCTATACACTTTGTCGTCTTAGAAAGGGAATCAGAGCCTCGCAGACTTTTTCCGGCCAGTCTTCTTGGGCATAATGACCCACTTCTTCTAAGGCAATAAATTCGGCTTGGGAGACCTTAGAAATTGCCTCTTTTGCGCTCGACTGTAATAACCAGGGATCGTTTTCTCCCCAAATGACTTGCAAGGGTTTTGACCATTGGGGGAGGGTGCTGCTAATTGTGGCTAAACTCGATTTTAGGTTCAGATTTCGCAAGGTTGCCAGTAGAGCGCGTCCAGCGGCCGAACTTTCCAGGAAGGGACGACGATAAACATTAAGGTCTTTGTCATCGACTTGATAGGGCGATCCTCCTTCCAGGGTGCGATCGACAATGAGGGGATCTTGGGTCATCATTTCCCCGGCTAGGGGTAGAGTAAATTGCTGGATTTTCCAGGGGAGTTTGTCCTGGGGACTTAGGGGCATGTTAATCAGGCTGAGGCGATGGATGCGATCGCCATTTTCCAGAGCATAAAGCAGTCCGGGAACACTGGTGTAGCCTTGCAGCACCAGGGAAACTTGCTCCAATTCTAGACTATCGATGAGGTCACCTAAAGCTTGAGCAAAGGCTTCTGGAGTATAGGCAAAGTCCCGCTTTTCTGGTTGTGATGATTTCCCCGCACCGATCCAGTCGGGGGCGATCGCCCAAAACCCTTGTTCCGCCAAAGACGGCATCACCTCCCGCCAACTATAGCCTTGGGAGAGTAACCCATGGAGCAAGAGAACCGGGGGTTTATCAGTAGCTTGCATCGGTTGCGCTTGGCGATAAAACCACTCTAGGGAACCGACTTTAATTTGCTTCTCCTCTATAGACACGCTTGTTGCTTGGCTCCATTTCATTGTACTGGCACGGAGTTAGCATACCGTGGTTTTTGTCTCCCTGAATAGCCCATCCTTCCTGAGTCCAATTGTTAAATTTTGTTAAAAATCGTCATTTTGTAGCGTTGACTACAAAATTATCTGATATAGTTAAAAATGTAAGGAAAAAACCACTTAATAAAACAACTGGAGAAAAATTATGTTATCTACTAACGATCAAGCCCGCGCTTTAATGCACCGCCATCATCACCTCGTAAAAAACCGTCAACAGTCCATGCTCAACCGCTCTGCTGCTGAAGTAGGACTAGACACAACCGGCGACTACTGGAATAACATTCAAGGCAAACCCGTTGGCGGAGTTAGTGAAGCTTATGACCGCAGTGGTTCATCCATGAGCTAGATCCCAAAGGGATGAGAAACTTAAATAAACCCTTTGTATTTGAATAATATCGGTAGGACGTTTCTGAATCAGAAGCGTCCTTCGTTTTATGGGATGCCAAGAGTGCGGGCATCTTGCCCGCTTCTCTTTTCCCATTACCCGCTTCTCTTTTCCCATTACCCGCTTCTCTTTTCCCATTACCCGCTTCTCTTTTCCCATGAACCGCTTCTCTTTTCCCATGAACCGAACTTGATATGAGAAACCCGGTTTTGATCGCAACAATCTAAGCGCTGCCCGCTTTCACCAAATCAACCGGTGAGCTGGGTTGATTTTTCTGGTAATCGGTGACAATTTTGCGGAATTGATCGCCCTCGATGGTTTCTTGGTCTAATAAAATATCCACCAGTTGATCCATTAAGGGACGATGTTCTCGGAGCAATTTCCGAGCCTGTTCATGACAACGGACAGCAATTTCCCGCACTTGGCGATCGATTTGGGTGGCGACTTCTTCCGAATATTCGGAACGAGTCATTAAATCTCGGCCTAAAAAGACCTCACTATTGCCACTTTCGAGGGCTAGAGGCCCCAAATCAGACATGCCATAACGGGTGACCATTTCCCTAGCGAGTTTAGCCACACTTTCGATATCGCCACTGGCTCCTTTGGTGACTTCGGCATAACCAAATACTTCTTCTTCAGCCGCTCGTCCACCGAGCAAGATAGTAATTTGATTGAGTAACCAAGCGCGGCTGTAGAGTCCACTGTCGATGATATCTTCATTGAAGACTTGTTGGGCAAAGCCGCCAATGCCTCCGGAACGGGGAATGATGGTGACTTTGTTCAGGGGATCGGCTTTTTTGAGCAGGGTCATTAAGAGAGCATGGCCGGTTTCATGGTAGGCAATGAGGCGCTTTTTCTTGCTGTCGAGCAGGGGATTTAGGGTGAGGCCGATGGTGATGCGATCGATCGCATCATTAATTTCTAGAGGAGTGATGGCTTCCTTGCGCCGTCTAGCGGTGAGAATAGCCGCTTCATTGAGCAGGTTAGCCAAATCTGCACCAGAAAAACCAGGGGTGCGTTGGGCGATCGCCTCTAAAGACACATCCGCCGACACCTTCTTATTGCGAGCATGAACCTCTAGAATCCCCAACCGGCCCTTATAGGTGGGTAAATCCACCGTTACCTGACGGTCAAAACGACCGGGACGCAACAAGGCCTGATCCAGCACATCCGGGCGGTTAGTCGCGGCAATTACAATCACGCCACTGTTACCTTCAAACCCGTCCATTTCCGTCAACAATTGGTTCAGGGTTTGCTCCCGTTCATCATTCCCCCCGCCAATACCCGCACCCCGTTGACGGCCCACGGCATCAATTTCATCGATAAAGACTAAACAGGGAGCATTTTCCTTCGCTTTCTTAAACAAATCCCGAACCCGCGAAGCGCCGACTCCGACAAACATCTCCACAAACTCGGAACCGGAGATGCTGAAGAAAGGAACACCCGCTTCACCGGCGATCGCCTTCGCCATCAGGGTTTTCCCGGTTCCCGGAGGCCCCACTAATAACACCCCCCTAGGAATTTTCGCCCCAATCGCCGTAAACCGCTCCGGTTGCTTCAAGAAGGTGACCACCTCTTGCAACTCTTCTTTGGCTTCCTCCACTCCAGCCACATCATTAAACACCACCCCAGTTTTGGCCTCCATCTGGAACTTGGCCTTAGATTTGCCAAAATTCAACGCATTACCGGCCGACTGGGAAGAGCGCTTAATAATCATCATTAACCCAATCACCACCAACAGGATTAACAACAAATTGGCCACACTACTAACCACCATCCGATTATCAGCGCTGGCCTGTTCCCCAAAGCTCACTTTATTGGCTTTCAGGGCTTCAATCAATTCGGGGTTGCGCTCAAAAATCACCACATTTTGCTGGCTCTCCGATCCCTCTAACTTGACTTGGGCGCGGTTTTTAGTGGGGTCAATGTCCACATGCTCCACTTCTCCCGCTTCAATTTTGTCCAACAATTGAGTATAACTGAGGGGCTGGGACTGAGCCTGGACGGGACGATTTAAGAGACTCCAGGTGAACAACAGGGAACTACTCAGGGCTAAGGTAGCGCCCAGAGACATTCCTTTACGTTTGAAGGTTTGAGCCATGGTTTTGAATTGAGAACTGTTCATAGCGTCAGATCGGGTGGTGCGATCGCCCAAGAATAATTAAATGGATACTTTCAGTTTAACTGGGTTATGGGTTATGGGTCATTTCTCTCCATCCCCCCATCCCCGAATCACCCCTTGACCCCGGAGTAAGCCCGTATTGGCTCCCGGACAGATATACTCTAAGGGTTGATCTTTAAAAATCTCGCGCAACCGTTGGACGCTGGCCAGTTGTCGCTTCCAGTGGAAGGTTTTGCTCGTGCGTAGGGGAGTGGGATAACCTTGGCTATTGGGGAGCAGATGGCGACCCGTAAACAAGATTCCCCCTAGGGAAGGATCGTAGAGACATGACGATCCGGGAGAATGGCCTGGAGTCCATAAGGCTCGCATTTGTTCCTCAGAAAAGGTTAATTCGTGGTGGAATGGGGTTACACTCAAGTTGGGTAACAGATAAGCCTCTTGTTCTTGGATGATGACTTCACAGTTAAAGGTTTGTTGAATTTCACGAACTTTGGCGATCGCCCCCCGATGAGTCAAAAATAGAAACTGTACTCCTCCTTGGTTTTGTAAGAAGTCTTGGTTGGTCTGATTCCAAGCAGGACAATCAATGAGGATATTGGCACAGTTGCCTACAATAAAATAAGAGGTTGCTCCCAAGGTCTCTCGATTGGGGGGAAAGGCGAATCGGTTTTCTAGAATTACCTTGGGTGATTTCGGAGACTGGCTTTGCTCCTTGGGATTTGCATGATTTAAAGATGCCATGATTTTGTTATTTCTACTGTTACTTGGACTAATCACTTATTTCATTGTGCAGCGTGGTGTGGCCAGCAGCACAACGACTCCCGTTTGGATGTTGTGGTTGGTGATGATGACTCCAGCTCTGGCCTGGACGCTGTGGATTTTGATTCAAGGAGAGGATCAACCGCCACCTTTGGGGCTGATGATTGCCTTGTTCCTCATTTCTTCTTTGTTATATTTATATCTGATTCAGGCGGGACGGTCTTCACCGCCCGATCCTGCTACAGATGAAGGTCAAGAGCAGTCTAGAGTTACTTCTACGTCTAGTTTAACCGTAGAACAACAGAAACAATTACAACAGTGTTTTCCTTGGTCTGCCTATGCGCTTCATGAGACGGAGTTTAAGGGCCAGGTAGTCATTTGTCGCGGTCAGTTGCGGACTTCTTCGGAGGTGGCCTATCAGACGGTGCGGGAGAAAATTGAGGCTCAGTTTGGCGATCGCTTTTTGATTGTGTTTCAAGAGAGTTTCGAGGGTAAGCCGTTTTTTATCTTGATTCCCAATCCCCAGTTTGAAGCGAAAACCCCCCAACCTCGCCTGACTCGACCGATGACTGCTTTGGGATTGTTGGCGCTGACAGTGTTAACGACGACATTGATGGGAACTCTGGCATTTTCCGATCTGGTGTCTCCAGAATTGGAAGCTAACCCCAATTTACTGTTGGAAAATCCTAGTCTTCTGGCTCCGGGTTTGCCCTATGCGATCGCCTTAATGACCATTTTGGGGATTCATGAGTTAGGCCATTATGTTATGGCTCGTCGTTACAAAATTAAGGCCACATTGCCCTATTTTATCCCTGTGCCCTTTTTCCTGGGAACCTTTGGCGCTTTTATCCAAATTCGCTCCCCCATCCCGAATCGTAAGGCCTTATTTGATGTCGGAATTGCTGGCCCCTTGGCCGGTTTGGTGGCAACCCTTCCCATCTTTCTTTGGGGATTGTCCCTCTCGGATGTCATTGCAGCCTCGGAAAATACGAGCATGTTTAATTTTGATTCCCTCAATCCTAAAGCAACAGTGGTGTTAGCAATTTTGAGTAAAATCGCCCTGGGAAATCAGTTAACGGGGGATATGGCCCTGAATCTGCATCCGGTGGCAGTGGCTGGATTTTTAGGTTTGGTGATTACTGCTCTAAATTTGATTCCCGTGGGTCAATTGGATGGGGGTCATGTGGTTCATGCGATGTTTGGTCAACGAACGGCGATCGCCATTGGTCAAATTTCTCGCTTATTGGTGTTAATTTTGGCTTTTTTACATCAAGAGTTCCTCTGGTGGGCGATCTTTTTGTTGCTGATGCCGATCGCCGATGAACCGGCATTAAATGATGTGACAGAATTGGATAATGGGCGGGATTTCCTGGGATTATTGGCTTTGGTCATTCTGGTGATGATTGTCCTACCCGCTCCCCCTACTTTAATTGAATGGTTCTATGGCTGAGGATATTCGACAGTGGTTAGATCAAATTCGTCAATTGCAAGAGCAAATGAGGGATTTGCAACAGGAGTGCGATCGCGCTTACGCTAGTGCAGCTAATTGGCAGCGTTTGTATGAAACGGAGGCCCAACAGCGCCGTAATGATACCCAGCGCACGGGAGAAAAGATTAAGCAGCTTAAAAGTCGGGTGCAGAGCTTGCAGCAACCTAAAGCTCAGTTATCTGGGAATATTGCTCCAGTGGAAGAGGAGGTAGAGAACTTGTCCCCAGAGGAGATGAAGGTGAAGTTAGTGGAGATCTTACAAGAGCGCGATCGCCTTTTGCAAACGGTTAGCGCTCTCTCCCAAGCCCTGGAAAGGGAGAAAGAGCAACACAGTCAAACCCGTCAGAACTTAACTTCAGCCTTGGGAGATGCGATCGAGCGTTTGAATCAATTGAAAAATCGGTAAGCTCTATGGGGATGTTTTCCCTTGGCTGGCTTCACAAGGGTTATCCTCGAATCTTTACATCATTTTATTAGGATGATTCATCTTCAAGAGGCGATCGAGTTTCTCGTTAGATACTCTCCTCTGTCTTCACTTTTCATCCTCAGCATCTGAAGGCAAGGCTAACTTGATGTTGATATCAATAGAGATGGTATGTTGTTCAACCCCTAAATTGACAATTTTGACCAATGGCTCAATAGGTACAGAAGAATTTGTCTTAGATTTTACAGCAGATTCAGATTGCCTTTTGTATCCCGCATCTTCCAGCAAGTTATCAATATTTCTCCAGTTCTCGATCTTCTGGCTCGGTACATCCGGAAGTTGTTTGAGGTATGGATATAAAGTTTTACAAACATAGACTTCGACTCCCTTGCCACTGAGAACCAGTTTCTTGGCTATCTCCCTAGGACTGCAACCACAGAGCAACCCCCGCAAATACAGCTTTTCCCGTTCAGTCAATCCCTTTCTAGCACGAGGTACACACTGCCGTTTTGCTTCTGCTAAATCTCGGTACAGCCGTTCGAGATCCCAACGATCTGCTGCCTCAGAAAATATCTCATCGGTAGACATTGCAAGGAGTTTAGGTATCTTGATAGTGTAATCCTAACCAAAACTTACAGTCTCGGTTAGTCGTTGAATAGTAGTAACTAGCTTAACATGGGTAGTGGCGACCAGTCTATTTTCAGTCTAAGTGAATTTTTCTCAGGGCGATCGCTCAAAGGCAGCCAAAGACAGGGTAAGCATGGAAAACATGGCAAAAGTAACAGAGTGTAAAGTTTTTGAGTATCAGCCCAAGCACAGTGGCTTGAATATCGCTTTACTTCCTCAATCTCTGCTGGACAAGCTGCGTCAGCTTTGTGATACCGATCCTGTCTTTGTGGAAATCACATCAGTTCCTAACGGTACGATAGCTTATGGCTATGCCTGGTATGAAGAAAATGAGCATTTGGAGAATCCTAGCACCGATCAGTGCGCGATCGGACTAGAGCCAACTTTGATGGATACTTGCTTAGTCAGTCCGGGGGATGTGGTTCAATTAAGAGCGTTGAGAACAGATGAAATTCAAAATGCAGTTAGCTTAGAAGTACAATTACTTGGTGAAAACAAGGACAAAATCCAGACTGAAGAAGATTTAGAATGTGTCAAAAATCGTATCCTAGGAGGGGACGTAATCTTAGCTAAAGATAGCCGATTTATTGTACCAACACGAATTGCTCAAGTAACGCATCAATTGCTTTTTCGAGTCTTAGAAGTAGAACCATCAGATATACCCGTAAGATGTTACGACAAAACAATCATACAATTTAGGGATATATCTATCAAAGCTAAAAAATCGACCGTTAGCTTTGCCGATGTTGGCGGATTGAAAAAGCAGATCGGTTTACTCCGAGAGGTAATTCAGCTACCGATGGAGTACCCAGAAGTTTTTGTGAAATTGGGCATTAGTCCCCCCAGAGGTATCCTTCTCTATGGCCCTCCTGGTAATGGAAAGACCCTTCTAGCTCGCTCTTTAGCTAATGAGATAAAAGCAAGTTTCCATACTATCAATGGGCCAGAATTAATGTCTAAATTTGCTGGCGAAGGAGAAAGAAAGCTGAGGCAGGTTTTTGAAAAAGCTCGCCAGAATGCACCCAGCATTATTTTCTTTGACGAAATTGATTCTTTCGCTGGTAAGAGAGATTCGTTTACAGCAGAATTTGAAGTTCGGTTAGTTGGTCAACTCTTGTCCATGATGGACGGATTAGCAGATCGAGGTAATGTGGTGATCATTGCAGCTACTAATCGTCCAAATTCTATAGATCCTGCATTACGCAGGCCTGGCAGATTTGACCGCGAAATTGAAGTTAGCTTGCCTTCGGAATCAGATCGACTAGAAATTTTGCAAAAATATGTTAGAGGTATGGATTTAAATCCAGACATTAATCTCCAATCTTGGGCTAAGAAAACTTCTGGTTATGTTGGAGCAGATTTAGCGGCTTTGGCAAGAGAAGCAGCTATTCGTTGTTTAAGGCGAGTGTTTGAGCTTGCACCAACAGGAAATTATGCTCAAATTGGAGAAGTTTGTATCACTAATCAAGACTTTTCAGAAGCATTCAAAGAGTTACAGCCCACTACTTTAAGAGGTTTACCCAGTCAGTCCGATCCTAAATCATGGGATGAACTGCTAGGCTTGACTAGCATTAAAAATAGACTTTTAACTCTGATAGAGCCACCGATTAATACTCCAGAGCAACTCAAAGAGATAGGATTAACACCACCGACAGGAGTGCTTTTAGCAGGTTCTCCTCAATCAGGAAAGAAATCTTTAGCTTTAGCTCTAGCGGCTAAACTCAATATTCAGTGCATTTCTGTAAAAGGCTTGGATTTTATCCATCCAGACCCTAATAACTCACTACCAACACTGGGAGAGATATTTCGTAAAGCTAGGTTATCAGCACCAGCCATTATTTTGCTAGACAAAATAGACCTAGTATTCTCCACACAGTTTAGAGAAACAAGAGAAAGCTTTTTGTTCGCGGAGGATTTAGTTGATGAAATAAGAAGAAATCGGCTGTATGAAAATGTCTTTGTCATTGCTACAGCCAGAACGGTTGAAGGTTTACCACAAATTTTGCTCGATCCCTCTGTATTCGGTCATGTCCTTTATATACCCATTCCTTCCCAGGAGGATTATGAAGTGATTATCAGATCTAAACTGGGTAACTCCTTCAGATCTGACATAGAGTACAAGGACTTAGTAAAAGCTGTGAAAGGTTTAAATAGTGGAGAGGTAATTTATGTTTGTGAAGAGTGTCTGAGAATGTCTCTGAGAAATGGGACAGCAAGTCTTGATGATTTTAAGAAAGCTGCCCAAATCGTAACAGAGAGTAAGACCAAAATTTGTTCGCCATAATGACAACAAGTATTAAGTTAAAGAGGAGTATATCACGATGGATCAACGACAACAACAAGAGCAACTTCAGTTTAATCTTCAGATAACTGACGATACATGGGAACGTTTACTTTGTGCATTGGAACGTTTGGAACAAGTAACTGAAGGTCAGCAGAGTCCCCATGCAGTTGCTACTCGTCTAGATCGACATAAAGACAAAGGCAATATACAAGAGTCTGTCCATGAAGTAGAGCTTGAAGTACAATTGCAGATTCAGGCATTCAAATATGTAGTCTCTCCTGTACGTGGAGAAGCTGTACCATGGCTTGTGAAGGACTTTGCTGGTTGGATGGCAGGGCGTAAAAGACTGCCTTTAGGCCCCACAGATGATTACGCAATACCAGTTCTTCAGTGCATTATTGGAGAAAAATTCACCCTTCCAACTCTTACCGAGTTACCATCGACTCCAACTTCTGAACATGATATTCGAGAAACAGTAGAGCAAGTAGGAAAAGATCTTCATGAAACTGATAAAATTCAGGACAGTTTTTCAACAAATCAAAGTCAAGAAGCTTCTCAGCACCTGCATGAACGAGGTGGATTTGTGGATGGAATGGATCGTATAAAAGAAATTGCAGAGTCGCAAAGACAACATCGCTGGTTCAAGCGTTTTTGTGATGCCAAATATTGGAAGACAACAGAATAAATCTAAATCTCAATAATTTTACCTATAGGATGGTTGTTTTTCAATCATTTTTTTGAAAAAACTTTGAAAGCATAGCCCTTACAAATGACCACATATTACGATTTAAGAATTCGCTGTCCTGCTTGCATGAATATGGGGTTATCTGGGGGCGTTCCTTCCTATTGGTATCACGATGGATGTGGTGGAAGGCTTCAGGTTGGCAATAATGCTTGCTATAGATGCAGTATTTGTGGATATACCTCTCACATCAAAAACTGGCGATATGCTTGTGCATCTCATCAAGGTAGTTTTCGGGAAACTAGAGCGAATCACTTCGCTACTGCTATTACAACTGCTGCTCAACTGGTAAATACTGGTGGAAAACTCTGGCTGCTCACACTTTTACACAACTTGGAAGATTGGTAGACTCATTAATTTATTAAAGGATGAGGTATCTTGAAATGGCTACTTACTATGATTTGATAATCCGCTGTCCTGCTTGTCTAGCTGATAACAAGGAACCGGGACCGGCTTCCCAATGGTATCATGGAAAACCTGGTTGTAATGGTAAAATTCAGATTGGGGACGATGCACAAATGAAGTGTGCTAGTTGTGGGGAGGCTTTTCACCTCAAAGTTGCACGATATGCACACGAAGGCTATCACTCTGATTATAGAGCAACTACACCAGCACACTTTGCTAGTGCTATTTCCACAGCAGGTCAAGTCACAAGCATTGCTGGAAGACAATGGCTGATCAAGCTACTTGAAAACATGGGAGAGGATTGGTAAACACGATGTCTACAGATCAAGATCAACCAACAACCGTTGAATATCATGACTTAGTGGCCTATCCTCCTGGGTCAGAATCGACAGAACAGCACCAATGGTTACATTTCCAATGTGAAAATCCTCTTCAGATTGGAAATGATGGCACAATTCGCTGCGAAAAATGCAATATACAGCAATCAGCATTAACTTGGTACAGAAGAGATGAAATTCATTTATCAGAAACTGCTCCGGAAGTCAAACAACTAGATATGCCATCTGTCGTATCATTTGGTGGTCAGATAGCAAGTATAGCTGGGGCAAAATGGCTGAGAGAATTTCTGAGTCGCTTGACGGAGGAGGAATAACGAGGGAAACTTGTAACCATCTTTCCGCTTGGTTGGGAAGTGTCTATAACCAACAAGAGGCGATCGCAGCGATCGCCTCTTGTTGGCACACTTTGAGTCAAATCTGATTCAAGGCTTCATCGACAGATAAAATGGGAATCAGTATATTTGGAAAACCTGTATCACGAGTTACAACTCCATCTAAACCTTGATCCATGGCACATGCGACCTGGACAGCATCTTCAAAATCAGTACAACCAACAGTCAATGCTGATTCTAAAGTTTCTCGATTAACTGGACAAATGGCCATTATGTCAAGTGTGGCAACAACAGCCTGTTGAGCCTTATCAATACTTGCTGTATGCCTTCTGGCAATATAAAAAATATTGGTTAGAGTAGTGGCAGTAACATATCCTATAATGTTATTGTCATGAATGGCTTGAAACAGTCGTTCTGCATCTTGATAAAATGGTTCTCGTTGCAATAAAAAATCCAATACAATATTAGTATCGATTAAAAATTCCACCTAAAAGTACCTCGCAGTTTTTTGTGCCTAAAGATACTTATTTATCCGCCTCTCTTCTAGCATCGCCTCCACTTCCTCATCAGTCGGTGCAGGTTTATCGGTTTTTAACAAGCCTCGCATTTGTTCAATTGCCTTAGAGCGTTCTGCGGTAGAACTCCTCGATTCGGGTAGAGAATCAATGATAAAACTGACTAATGATAGACGTTCTCTCACCGAGAGCTTTACTACTTGCTGTTTAACTTCTTGTAGTGACATAACACTTCTGGAATTGACTGGATCTTGTAGTTAGTAGTATAGCCTTTCTCGATTACATGAGATATCGCCCTCTCCCCCAACCCCCTCTCCCACGGGAGAGGGGGCGAAAAATTTTTCGCCCCTACAGCTCTGATTCTAAAACCAATCAATTCATAATCTCAATTTCACCCCCCTTGTCAGCCACCTCATAGCCAAAAACGCGGGAATAAAAGTAAAATTCCCCATCAAGAGCGCGTTTAATATTTTCGGCTTTGCGGAAGCCATGTTGCTCTCCTTCAAAGGCAACATAAGCAACGGGTAAACCCTTTTCTTTTAAGGCATTAACCATCATTTCTGCTTGGTTGGGGGGCACGATTTTATCTTCGAGTCCCTGGAAGAAGGCGACGGGACAGGAGAGTTGTGCGGTAAAATGAATGGGCGATCGCTCAACATAAACCTCCTTACATTCAGGATACGGCCCAATCAAGCCATCTAAATAGCGTGATTCAAACTTATGGGTATCCGTGGCTAGAGCTTCTAAATCGCTCACTCCATAGTAACTCGCTCCCGCCTGAAACGTATCCCGGAACGTTAGAGCGCACAGGGTGGTATAGCCTCCCGCGCTTCCCCCAGAGATGGCTAACCGATTTTCGTCTACCTTACCCTGCTCGGCCAGATATTTGGCTCCATTGGCGCAGTCATCCACATCCACAATACCCCAAGCGTCATTTAACCGTTGACGATACTCCCGACCATATCCCGTACTACCGCCATAATTAACATCCAAGATAGCAAAGCCGCGACTTGTCCAATATTGCAGCTTAAGATTAAAACTACTCGAAGTTGCAGCCGTGGGGCCTCCATGACTTTTCACCAATAAGGGCGGTTTTTCCCCTGCTGGTGCTTGATAGTCCTTATTTTGGGGCGGATAATAGAACCCATAAGCGGTTAAGCCGTTTTCTGTGGGAAAGGAAATGGACTCTGGAACGGAGAGATAACCGGGATCGATCGCAAGCTGGCTAGACTTATAAATAATCTCTAGATTGTCGCCCGATATATCCAGTTGAATTAAGGCACTCGGTTGGGTTGCTGATGCTGCTGAGAGGATAATCTGATTTCCGCGCACTTGGGGAGCAGACAGACTCGTGTAGGGAGTGGAAATAACCTCTAAAGTTTTGCTGCGGGTGTTCAGTTTAGCCAGCGTATCATTGCCATTTTCCGAATAAATACAGATGATGGTTTCTGCATCAGCAAACGTATAGGTACTCATGCCAAATACCCATTGAGGAAGGCCAAACTCTGCGTTTTTGGGGAAGAGAGGGTCTACAGCACTACCTTTCCAGCGATAGAGATTCCACCAGTTGGTGCGATCGCTCACAAAATACAATACCCCATCCGGTGACCATTGGGGTTGAAAGATCGATTCCGTCGTACTTCCCGCCACCAAGGTTGCTGTGCCTAATGTACCATCCTCATTCACTGGCGCAATCCATAGCTCAGTTCCGTCCCAAGGCATATTGGGATGATTCCAGCAGATCCAGCAGAGTTGGGAACCATCCGGACTTAACCGGGGACAAGCGTAAAAATCATAGCCTTCAGTCAGAGTAGTAGGGTTACCCGTTTCTAGGTCAATGCTAACGATGCGGTTAACTGGTTCTCCCTCACCGCTATGGTCTTCTTGCACAGAAATCAAACCGTTGCGGCGCGAGTCTAAACGGAAATCAGCATAACGGCATGAACCTTCACCTGTCAAGGGTTTGGGGTCTTCCCCCACCGGTTGCCGATAGAGCCGTTGATCGGAAAAATTCACAAAATAGACCACTCGTTCGTCTATTAAGTAAGCGCCTCCTCCATATTCATGAACCCTGGTTCGCACATTGTAGGAAGTGGGGGTAATATCCTGGGTTTGTCCGTCTGGAGTGCGTTGGACAATGACGCTACGTCCTCCTTCACTCGGACGACCTTCTGACCAGTATAAGTAATCTCCATCGATTCGAGGGCCGCCAAGGGCGATCGCACCTGCCACAATTAAGTCTGAGGTAATGGGAGATCTCCAAGATCCATAGGGACTCATTTGGGGTTCAGTCATAGGGGAGAGGGTCATAAGGTCTGCACCGTTTATGGTAATCGGGAATGGGAAAATGGGAAATAGCACCGTCTTGGTGTTAACTATCTTTCTTATAATCTGAGTGAAGTTTAGAGGAAGTCTAGTCTGATGTCTGATGTGATTACGGCTCAAGTGAGCGATCGCATTTGTAAGCATATGAATGAAGATCATGCTGATGCGATCGCCCTATATGCAAAAACCTTTGGGCAAATGCCCTTAACCGATAGCGCTAAGATGGAGGCTATTGACCCGGATGGCATGGATCTGACCGCTCAGGTCGAAGGTCAATCAGTTTCCTTACGGATTGCCTTCGACCATCAATTGGTGGATTCTGAAGATGCTCACCAAACCTTAATCGCGATGGTCAAACAAGCCAGGCAAAAGTCTTCGGCTTAAGGGTTGGGGCGATGGGTTAGGCGAGACCACTCCATCGCCCATTCTGAGAACAAAATGATAGACTTTGTAAAGTTTTGTATCATTTTCTTTCTCACTTCCCATTATGCAACTTGAATCTCACCGATCCTTATCCTACGATCTGCACCAGTGGAGCCAAGGTTATCAATCTCAACCCCATGAATATGATTATTGGATCGAAGATATTGAAGGGGAGATTCCCCTAGAATTAGACGGAACTCTGCTACGCAATGGCCCCGGACTCTTAGATATTGGTGGATATCCGATCGCCCACCCTTTTGATGGAGACGGGATGATTAGCGCGATCGCCTTTCGGCAAGGTCGGGCCCACTATCGTAATCGCTATGTGCAAACCCAAGGATATGTAGAAGAACAAAAAGCCGGGAAACCCTTATATCGGGGTGTATTTGGCACTCAAAAACCCGGTGGATGGTTGGCCAATCTCTTTAACCTGCGACTAAAAAATTTAGCCAACACTCATATTATTGATTGGGGCGATCGGCTGTTAGCTTTATGGGAAGGAGCAGAACCCCACCGTCTCGATCCGCAAACCTTAGACACCTTGGGATTAGACCGTCTTGACGGCCTATTAAAACCCGGTCAAGCCTTCTCAGCTCATCCCAAAATCGACCCCTGTGGCGATCGCTCTCAACCCTGTTTCGTCAACTTCTCCATTCAACCCGGTTTAAACAGTAAAATTACAATCTGGGAATTAAACCTCAAGGGTAAACCCCTACGCCAAAGCACCCATGAAATTCCCGGATTCTGCTTTATCCATGATTTTGCCATTACTCCCCAATATTATCTATTTTTGCAAAATCCAGTCTCCTTTAATCCCCTTCCCTTCTTATTCGGCTTGCGCGGCCCCGGAGAATGTATTGACTTCGATCGCCAAAATCCGACCCAAGTTTGGGCTATTCCTCGTTCAGGGAATGAATCTATAAAAATGATAGAAATTGACTCTGGTTTTGTCTTTCACCATGTCAATGCCTTTGAAGAAGAAAACCAAATTATCCTAGATTCAATCGGCTATGAATCTTTTCCGGAAGTCGAGCCAGGCAGTGATTTTCGTTACACCAATTTCAATCAACTTGCACCTAGCCAATTATGGCGTTTTCGACTAGACTTAACTCACAGAAGAGGAAATCGCCAACTCTTAGAACCCCGCTGTTGTGAGTTTCCCCAAATTCATCCCCAATGGGTAGGAAAATGCCACCGCTATGTCTATTTAGGAGCTGCTCACCCCAATCAGGGTAGCGCTCCTTTACAAGGGATTCTCAAGCGGGATAACCAGTCTGGAGAAACACAATTTTGGAGTAGTGCCCCCCATGGTTTTGTCAGTGAACCCGTCTTTATTCCTAAACCTGGCTCGGAAGTTGAAGATCGAGGCTGGCTGATTTCTGTGGTTTACGAAAGCCAAAAACATCGCTCTGATATCATCATTTTAGATGCACAAAATCTAGAAAAGGGGCCACTCGCACAACTCCATCTCCAACATCATATTCCCTATGGATTGCATGGAAGTTGGGTATCCAAGCAACAACTGGGAATCGGTTAATCGGTGGTGCAAGGCGATCGCTCTTTTTGCTGTCCTTAAAACCCAAAATTGCTGATGAAATTTAGCATCGTCATTTCCACATACAACCGCTTATCCTTGCTCAAGCGATCGATCGATTCAGCCTTGAATCAAACTGTACCCTGTGAAGTGGTTATAGCTGATGATTGCTCTCCAGACGACACCCAAACCTATGTCGAAAGCTTAGGAGAGCAAGTCATCTATCATCGTAATAGAGTCAATAGCGGTCATTCAGCCACCGTCAATGCTGGAGTTGCAGCCGCATCGGGGGATTGGATTAAATTTGTTGATGATGATGATTATCTTGCACCCAATTGTATCGAAGAGATGAGTCAGGCGATCGCCCTCCATCCTGAAGCTGTCATTTGCTCCTGTCAAGCAGCCCAAGTCGATCTCGAAGAAAAAGTCTTAAGTGTTACAAGAAGGTCTGGCCCCGGAAAAGTCTTCTACATTCCTCAAGAAGATATTCATTATGGAATGCTACTAGAATTAGTGCCCTTTGGAACCCCCATTCAAGTCGCCTGTAAACGGGATTCTTTTATCCAGTCTGAAGGCTGGGATTCTAGTTTAGATGCTAATTGTGATGACATCAACTCTTGGCTTAAAGTTGCCCAATTTGGAGATGCTTTATTTATTAATCAAACCTTAGCCTACCGAACGGTTTGGCCAGGAGCGTATAACAAAAAAAATTCGATTTCTAAACGCTTAGAAACCAATCTTTTAATTAAAAGCCAAATTTATCCATTAGTTACCGATAAACACCGACAAGAAATTCCCAGGATGGCAGAAATTGAATCCTATCTCAATATTCATTGGGGATTAGCTGCCCTAAAACAGAAGAATGTTTCAGCAGCTATTTATATGATTCTCCCTAATCTTTTATCCATTTCCAGTTGGAAATTGTTGATTCAGTCCCAAATGTATCGTCGTAATCCCGATCGTTTGAGTATTCATCCGATCTATAATAAGCTAGTTAATAATATTAACAATTCTTCTTTGACAGAAGGAAAACAGAATAACCAAAACATTAAAACCTTACAAGCCAGAATAAAAATTAGGGCCAGCCAATTAGCTTGGAAGCAGGGGAAAATAATTTTAGCCATTAAAATTGCATTTCCCATCTTTCTGAAGCCTCAGTTTTGGCCGTTATTGAGTCAAGCCGAAGACTCAGAGAAACCCTTAAAATTTTCTTTGAATTCCACTCAATATGATGACAAACAATCAGTTAATCTCAAGCAAAAATTTTATCGCTTTTTACAAAAAAACGACCGATCCTCTATTCCTGAATTAGCAGAAGTTCAAGACTATTTAAGATTACACTGGGGTCTTTTAGCCTTAAAAGAAGGGCAAATCAAACAAGCCTATTTACTGATTTTTCCAAGCGCCTTTTCTCCAGTGGCTTGGAACATTTTTTTAAATGCTCTCAAAGACCGTTTAGGTCTCTCTAGCACTGGAAAAGTCCGGAAAATTGTCTTAGTCAAATCTTAAGTCTCCACCCTTATAGAGTAGAGGGAATTCGTGCAAGTTGCTTTTCTTTCCTCTTAAACTCTTTTAACTGCTGCTGAATATCATCACGGACAATCTCTCGATATACCATAAAGTGTTCGACATGGGCACAAATGGTTAAATAATGATCCCAAATTGCTGGATTATGGCGCAGAATTGAAAATAAATGATGCCAGAATTTCCAGCGTGTTTTCCGTTTCATGCCTTGTCGCCAAATAATAATACTTAAAGCTCTAAGATCTTTCCAACTGGGGAATTTGCCTGGAGGGGTGGCTTTCGGCATTCTTAATTTCAGGAAACAGCGATAGGTACGATCTAAAAAGACTTCTGGATCGTATAATGTCCAAAAGGCATCAATATATTCTTCGGCAATTTCTTCGATGGGACGAGTGGGAATAAAGTTCATTAATGCCCGTTGGTTGCCATCTTGTTTACCATCATAAAAGAGCCGCCCTTCTTTTTCTAGTCGATCCCATAATGCGGTTGTGGGCAGAGCTTGTAACATGCCAAACATGGCGGTAGGAATAGCCGCTTGTTCTACAAAGCGAATGATGCGATCGGCAGCGCCTTTTTTCTCGCCATCGAAACCGATGATAAAGCCTGCCATAGGTCGCAAACCATGGCGAGTGATGGTATCGACGGCTTCTAGTAAAGAGCCTCTGGTATTCTGGAATTTCTTAGTTAAGGTTAGGCTATCTTCATCTGGGGTTTCAATGCCTAAAAATACAGCATCAAAATAGCATTCGCTCATGAGATCCATCAGTTCTGGATCTTGGGCTAAATCAACGGAGGCTTCGGTGTTAAATCGGAAAGGATAGTTATGTTCAGCTTGCCAAACTTTGAGTGCTTTGAGGAGTTGTTTAACATTGCGCTTATTGCCGATAAAATTATCATCGACCATAAATACGCCTCTGCGCCAACCCAATTCATACAAATAGTCGAGTTCTTTTAACAGTTGTTGAGGGGATTTGGTGCGGGGTTTACGACCATAGAGGGTAATAATATCGCAGAATTCGCATTGAAAGGGACAACCACGGGAAAATTGCACGGACATGGAGTCGTAGGCATCGAATTCTAGCAGGTCATATCGAGGGACGGGAGTTATGGTTACGTCAGGTTTTTCTGTGGCTCGAAAGATGCCACTGGTTTCCCCTTTTTCTAAGGCTTCGACGAGTAAAGGTAGGGTAATTTCGCCTTCATCTAATACGAGAAAGTCGGCTCCAGCCGCTTGTGAATCACTGGGAACGGAGGTGGGATAAGGGCCACCAACAGCCACTAATTTCCCTCGTTTTTTGGCTTCTTGAATTTGGTCAGTGAGGTCTTGTTTTTGGACGATCATGGCGGAGAGGATGACGAGATCGGCCCATTCCCATTCGGCTTCGGTGACGGGGCGCACGTTGCGATCGCATAATTTAAATTCCCACTCTTGCGGTAGAATGCCCGCTACGGTGATCAGTCCTAATGGGGGAAACAACACTTTGAGGTCTACTAAGTCCAGCAGGGTATCATAAGACCAAAAGGTTTGTGGAAATAGGGGATAAATTAATAAGACCTTCACGTTTTACGGTTTCCTCACAGCCAAAATAACGACTTACAGCTTAGTTATAACAATAAAATTAGGATTTCATCCGATCGCCCTTGGAAAATACCGAGCAAACACAGCTATGACTTTTGACCCCCAACTGGCTTCTCCTCCCCAGACGGCGATCGCCTGTGATGCCGATCCCGGATTTATCGAATGGCTCGCTAAGGCTAATCTTAGTCTGATTTTAAGCACTTATCAAGCGGGTAGTGTGGCGGTCATCGGATGGAATGGACAGCAGGTTAATCTACTCTTGCGTCAGTTTGATAAACCCATGGGTTTAGCGGTATCGGGTTATCGTTTGGCGATCGCCACCCGTCATCAAGTGATCCTCTGTGCGAACTCCCCCACCCTAGCCACACACTACCTAGAGCATCAACCGGGGCGTTATGATAGCCTCTATTTACCTCGCGTTAGCTACTGGACAGGAGATCTGAATATCCATGACCTCAGTTTTGGCCAAGAGGACATTTGGATCGTCAATACTCGCTTCTCCTGTTTAGCCACCCTCAGCCCTGATTTTAGCTTTGTTCCTCGATGGCAACCCCCGTTTATCACTGAACTTGCGCCGGAAGATCGCTGCCACTTGAATGGCCTAGCTATGGTTAACGGAAAACCCAAGTATGTCACTGCTCTGGGTAAAACGAATACTGTTGGGGGATGGCGATCGAATAAAGCCACAGGCGGCATTATTCTGGACGTAGAGAGCAACGAAATCATTCTAGACGGTCTGTCTATGCCCCATTCTCCCCGATGGTATCAGGGGTATTTATGGGCGCTTAACTCTGGTACGGGAGAATTGTGGCGTATCGATCCTAAAACCTGCACTTACGATGTGGTTTGTGCTTTACCTGGCTTTGGTCGGGGTCTAGCCTTTGTGGGAAACACGGCATTAGTGGCCCTATCCCAAATTCGCGAAACCGCTATTTTTGGGGGGTTGCCTCTGCAAACGCGATTTCCAAGTTTAGTCTGTGGTATCGCCTTGATTAACCTGGACACTGGACAACCCATCGGTTCCTTAACCTTTTCCAGTGGCACTCAAGAGTTGTATGATATCCAAATCCTGGCTGGAGTCAATCGTCCAAGCCTGTTAAATCTGGAAAAACCCGCAACTCGCCAAGCCTTTACCGCTCCTGACTTTGCCTACTGGTTACGTCCGTCCTCAGAAATACGAGATTCTGGCGATTCTGGCTAGAGAAAGTTTGGGTAGTCTGGGATGGGAGGTCATCATGCTGGGTATCGCACTCTGCGATCGCCCAAGAGAAATACCCACTTAATAGAACCTTAAAATCCTCTCACCCGTAATTATTAAACTCTGTGGTGATGTTCTCCAAAAGAGAAATCTGTTGATAACATTGACTCGAAACAGATTATCCATAACCTGGTGCGATCGCACCCTATTCCTTGCATTTACCTATATTCCCCTAGGAGAGAAAACTGATGGCTATCAATCCAGTTGGTTCAGAATTCAAAGTTAATAGTACGACAGCAAATCGCCAAGAGTCCCCAGCGATCGCGATCGATGCTGATGGTGATTTTGTCATTACTTGGGCCAGTTATAACCAAGATGGCAGTCAAACTGGAGTCTATGCTCAACGCTACAACAATGCTGGAGCCGCTCAAGGTTCAGAATTTCGCGTTAATACTCAAACCAATAGTTTCCAGTTTCAGTCATCTGTGGGCATAGACACAGATGGAGACTTTGTAATTGCTTGGACAAGTTATGGACAAGATGGCAGTTTCAATGGGGTTTATGCCCAACGGTATAACAATACTGGAGCCGCTCAAGGTTCAGAGTTCCGAGTCAATACAGAAACAAACAGCTTTCAGGAAGCTCCTGCTGTTGCTTTAGGTGGTAATGGCAATTTTGTGATTACTTGGTCGAGTTTTGGCCAAGATGGTGATGGCAATGGTATTTATGCCCAACGATATAATGCTGATGGCAGCCCTGCGGGAGGAGAATTTAGAGTTAATAGCTTCACCACGGATTTTCAATCCTTCCCCGCAGTCGCCATGAATGCCAATGGCAATTTTATTATTGCTTGGCAGAGCAACGGGCAAGATGGTAGCGGTGCTGGAATTTATGCCCAACGCTATGACAGTAATGGCAGCCCCGTGGGAGGGGAATTTAGGGTAAACTCCTTTACGGCTGACGATCAGCGCAGTCCCTCAGTTGCGATCAATGATGATGGGCAGTTTGTCATTACCTGGGAAAGTGCCAGTCAAGATGGGAGTGAGGCAGGGATTTATGCCCAACGCTATGATAGCGATGGGGCGGCTGTAGGGCCTGAGTTTCAAGTTAATACGTTTACTGCGGGCAACCAGCGATCGCCGGAAGTCACCATGGATAATAATGGGGGCTTTTTTATTACTTGGGAAAGTGCTGTCCAAGATGGCAGTGAAGACGGGGTTTACGCTCGGCAGTATAATTCCCAAGGACAACCGCAAGGGGCGGAATTTAAGGTTAATACGTTTACCACTAACGATCAGGATAATCCCGCGATCGCCATCTCTGATAATGGGCAACTGGCGATCGCCTGGCAAAGTCAAGGGCAAGATGGCGATGGTACAGGAGTCTACGCCCAACGCTATGTCTCCAATACCCTGATTGAATTCTCAGAAGCCACCTATCAAGTCAATGAAGATGGCAGTCTCGTCAATGGCGAAATTACCCTCAACCGCACCGGTAATTTAGACGTTACCTCCCAAGTTCAGGTGGAGATCGCTGGAGGAACAGCGACCGGGGGCGCAAATGGAGATTATGACAACAGCAACTTCCCCCTCACCCTCGCCTTTAATCCCAACGAAACCACCAAAACCGTTCCCGTTACCATTCAACAAGACCAAGAAACGGAATCTACAGAAACCGTTAATTTTAACTTGGGTATCATCACTAATGGTGAACTCGGACAGCAGAGTACCACCGTTTTAGAAATCTTGGATGATGATATTCCGGGTTTGAAACTGGAACCAGATACCGGATTAACCACCACAGAAGCCGGGGGAACAGCGAATTTTAATGTCTCCCTCAATACCCAACCCACTGCTAATGTAACCGTAAATCTTACCAGTAATGACACCACTGAAGGGACGGTCTCTCCAGCCACATTAACCTTTACGTCCCAAAACTGGAATGTTACCCAAGCGGTGACCATTACTGGAGTTGACGATCAAATTGCGGATGGCAATATCGAGTATACCATTACCGCCAGCGCCAGCAGTAGCGATACGAATTACAATACTCTCACCCCCGGACAAGTGACCGTCACCAATGTGGATAACGATACCGTCGGCATTACTGTTAATCCGACATCAGGACTGAGGACGACAGAAGCGGGAGCAACCGCAGAATTTTCAGTCGTCCTGAATACTCAGCCCACAGCTAATGTCACCATTCCTGTCAGCAGTAGTGACACCACAGAAGGAACGGTTGCCCCCCAAAGCCTGGTGTTTACCCCCAGTAACTGGAATACAGCGCAAACAGTTACCGTTACTGGAGTTCCCGATAATATTGATGATGGCGATGTTGCCTATCAGGTGTTGTTAGCGGCTGCTACCAGTACCGATACTAGCTATAACGGGATTAATCCTAGCGATGTCTCCGTCATTAATGCGGAAGTCGGACGGGTGATTTTAGAGGAGTCTGGGGGGACTACAGCGATCGCCGAAGGGGGCAGTACCGACACCTATACCCTACGCCTGAGTCGTCCCACAACGGGTAATGTGATTGTTTCTGTCGCTGCGGATACTCAATCTACAGCCGTACCCTCAACGGTTGTGTTTACTCCCAATAGTTGGAATGTTGCCCAAACGGTTACCGTCACAGCAGTGGATGATAATGTGGCGGAGGGAACTCACAGCAGCACCATTCAGCATACCGTTAATGCTCCGAGCGATCCGGGTTATAACAATTCTCCTGTGCCAACGGTAACTGCTACCATTACGGATAATGATGGCTCTCCTCCGACGCCAACGCCAACGCCAACGCCAACGCCAACTCCGACTCCGAATAGTTCAGTTAGCTTTGTGGAATCTGGGGGTAGCACGAATTTGGTTGAAGGAGGGGCAACGGACGATTACACAGTGGTGTTAACTCGTGAACCTTCTGCCAATGTGATCGTTTCTGTAGTTCCTGATGGCCAGGCCCTGATCACCCCATCGAGCTTTACCTTTACTCCGGCCAATTGGAATACGCCACAAACGGCAATGGTACGAGCGGTGGATGATACAGTAGCAGAAGGCAATCATAGTAGTGTGATTCGCCATACTAGCATTAGCACGGATGCGAGTTTTAATAATATTACTCTGGCGAGTGTGACTGCGGCGATCGCCGATAATGACACCACTCCCACCCCAACCCCCACTCCTACCCCAACGCCAACCCCAACACCTACTCCCACTCCTTCCGATCCGGTTGCTCCCCCCTCCGATCCGACAACGCCAACCCCAACGCCAACCCCAACCCCAACCCCTGGAGATGCAGGCAATAACATCATCTTTGGTACACCAGGCAATGATGTAATTGATGCGGGAGATGGAAACGATCAAGTTTCCGGTTTGCAAGGCAATGATATTATCTCTGGTGGCTCAGGAAATGATGGCATTAACGGCAATGATGGCAATGATGGCATTAATGGTAATACTGGAAATGACCTGCTGTACGGGGGTCAAGGCAATGATGTCGTCCGGGGTGGCCAAAATGACGATACCCTTTATGGTAACCAGGGAGCCGATCAACTCTTTGGAGACTTAGACAACGATCTGCTCTATGGCGGCCAGGACAATGATACCCTCAATGGCGGCGATGGTAATGATACCCTAAGCGGTGATTTGGGTGCAGATATCCTTTTTGGAGGTAATGGTGCAGATATTTTTGTTCTGCGTACCAGTACAGCCGTTAATCAAATTCCACAAGCTGATTTTATTGCCGATTTCCAAGTGGGGGTCGATCGCATTGGCTTAACCGGTGGCTTAACCGCTCAGAATCTACTGCTGGAAAATGTCGCCGGAAATACGGTGATTCGGGTGAATCCATCGGGTCAAATTTTGGGCATTGTTGCCAATACCCCACCGGCTGCTCTCTCTGTGAATAGCTTTGTGCCGGTTAATATTGGTGTGGTTTAAGCCCTATTGATTCTGTAGGGGTGAAAGATTTTTGCACCTCTACAGAATCAATACTCAACTGAGTAAGGAGACCCTAATGAACTTAACTGCTACTCAATACAAATACATAGAATTGAATGAAAGTGACGTTCCCTACATTGCGGGAACAACGATGAAAGTTATTGAATTAATTGCCGGTCATCTTGCTTTTGGCTGGAGTCCTGAAGAAATTAAATTTCAACATCCCTATTTAAGCATGAGCCAAATTTATTCAGCATTAGCTTACTATTGGGATAACAAAGAACAACTAGATGCTGATATTCAGGAACGATTTGAGAGGGTTGAAAAGTTGCGGCAAGAAGCTGGTGAATCTGCTTTGGCTAAAAAACTCCGCAATCAAGGTCTAATTAAATGAGCATCGCCCTCTACATGGATGAGCATGTTCGTTGAGCAATTACCAATGGTTTAAAATTGCGTGGAATAGATGTTCTGACAGTACAAGAAGATGGTCGAACGGGTACTCCTGACTCAATTTTACTCTTTAGTTAACCAAGTTCAATATCTACCGTTGTAACCCAGTTGGATATCAAGGGATAACTCAATTTCGGTTATCCCATAGAGCATTTAATCTTCAGGCAATTGGTAATCGACTCCTTGCGCTTCCTGAATGGTACGGATCTGACTCCAATCGATTTGATAGTCGATGGGGATAAATTTATCCTCTCCTGTGCCAGAAAATTCGCGCTCTAAGCCTGTTCCTGACCAGTTAAAGGTTAAAAAAGCCTTTTCGATCGCCTTCACCAGTTCTGGGTCAAGATTGTAGGCATAGCCATAAGCTGCATTGGGAAAGGTTTGGGACTGGTAGAGGGAGCGGAATTGACTACAGTCGGCTTCTTGGCGATTGCACATCAGTTGCAGGACATCGTTGGCAATGGCTGCTGCTTCATAGGTTTGGTTTTGAATGCCGAGGATGGACTTTTCCTGAGAGCCAGAAAATATGGCTTGATAGTCTCGATCGCCTTTGAGGTTATAGCCTGCTTCTAGGAGGGCGCGGGGTAAAATGTATCCTGAATAGGAGTTGGGATCGGTAAAGGCTAACTGACCGCCGGATAAGCTTTCTAGGTTATCGAGAGGGCTGGAAATATGGGTGATGATTTCCATTTCATAGCCAAATGTGCCATCGGAAGCGGCCATCATGGCAAAGGGGATAAAACCGGCTTGGTTAACGGCAATGGGAACGGTGCTAGTGCTAAATCCAGCAATATGGAGTTGACCTTCTTTTAAGGCTTGGAGTTGATCGGCTTTTGAGTCTAGGGCGAGGAATTGGACGGTTTTGCCGGTGGTTTCGGATAAATGGGTGATGAATTCCGCCCAAACGGATTCGTATTTGGCGGCATCGGGAATGGGCAGATAGGCAAAGATGAGGGTGTCTGGATTAACCCATTGTTCGGGATCTTCTGGGGGATCGGCAACGAGGTTTTGGTTGCGATCGCAATATCGCTCATCCATGGGTTCTGGGCGATCGCATTCTTCTTGAGGGGTTTGGACGGTCTCCTTTGGCTCCTTTGGCGGATTTTGAGAGGGGCTACACCCTGCCAAACTCAGGAAAACTGCGCCACCGATCAGGAGGAGAGAGACTGGGTTAATCCCGATTCTTTGAGTTGCATTCATAGTTAAAACATCCTGGAAAAATCAGCCATTATACTTAAGCTCTCGTCGATGAATATTGCACTGTGTAAAGAGTCCTAAATTTGTGTAAACAATGCTGGCACTCTGAAAAAACTATGCTATTGTAAACAATATAGACACCAAAGCAAGCAATTAAACCATTAAATTTGGGTTCTAGAGTCGGTGTCTATCGTCTAGAGTCCGGTCGCAGTTGAACATAGCCCTAAACCCAGTGGCAAACCCCCTGCAACGTCAGCGGTTAAGCCAAACCTCAAGTCCGGAAAGACAGGGTTATGGGAAAGCCAAAAAGGTGTGGCTGCGAAGTATGAAAACCTTAGTAAGTCAATCGTACTTGTCCATTTTATTAACTCGTAAAACCCTGAAAATTAGAGTTTCTCAAGAATGTTTAGTCAAGGTCTAGCCGCCTCCGGTTAGACCTTAGACTATTTTAAAGGGAATTTAGAGTAAAACACCGGCAATACAAGCGGTCATACAACAGGCGAGAAATCCACCGATCATGGCTCGCAAACCTAATTTTGCTAAATCGGATTGTCGGGAGGGAGCGATCGCCCCAATGCCTCCCAACTGAATGCCGATCGCCCCCAGATTAGAAAACCCACAGAGGGCATAAGTGGCGATCGCCGCAGTGCGATCGGAAACCTGTTGATTGCCAATCAACTCGCTCAAATCCACATAAGCGATAAACTCCGTCAGAATGGTCTTTTTCCCCAGCAGTTCCCCCACCACCAAACAATCTGTCCAAGGAATTCCCATCAACCAAGCCACCGGCGCAAACACCACGCCAAAAATCCCCTCTAAAGATAAAGTGGGTAAGCCAATAAATCCTCCCATCCAAGCCAAAAGAGCATTAATAAACGCCAGCACACCCAAAAACGCAATCAGCATCGCCGCAATATTCAGGGCTAACTTCATCCCCTCGGAAGCCCCTGTAGATAAGGCATCAATACCATTTACATAGGTTTTCTCGATCTCAATAGACACCGTTCCCATGGTTGGAGAACTTTCTGTTTCCGGATACATGAGCTTCGAGATTGCTAACGCTGCGGGAGCAGACATCACCGATGCAGTAATCAGATGTTCCGGAGCAATGCCAAAAGAAATATAAGCCACCAAAACCCCTCCTGCTACCGTAGCAAACCCACTGGTCATGATCGCATGGAGTTCGGACATCGTAGTAGTCGAGACATAGGGTTTAATCAGCAACGGTGCTTCCGTAGAGCCGACAAAAATATTCGCGGCTGCGGTTAAGGTTTCCGATCCCGAAGTTTTCAGGGTATATTGCATCAACCGGGCGATCGCCTGCACCATGCGCGGTAAAATGCCATAGTAGTAAAGCACACTAATAAACGCGGAAAAGAAAATCACCGTCGGCAACACCCGAAAGGCAAAAATATACACCTCATTGTTCACCAACTGGGACGAAAACACAAACTCAGACCCCACATCCGAGAATTCTAAAAAGGTCTGGATGCGATCGCCCAAAAACCGAAAGAGCGCCAAGCCAAAGGGAACCTTGAGGATTAACACCGCTAAAACAAACTGTAAACCCAGTCCCATGGCTACCACTCGCCAACGCACTGCTGCACGGTTCACAGAGATCCCATAGGCAAAAGCAACAAAAAAACCGAGTCCTAATAGGGAAATAATACGTTCCATCATTAAAATCATGCACTTGATTGAGTAAAATAAGAAAATATCCAACCACTAGCTTATGCCCCGTCGCGATCTCTATCATGATATTGTCCGAAATGCTCTGATTAAAGAGGGCTGGACAATTACTCACGATCCGCTTATTCTAGGGAATCTTGAACTACGAGTTTATCCCGACCTCGGCGCGGAAAAAAAACAGAGCGATCGCCACTCTATGACTGTTGCTATTGAAATTAAAGTGTTTGGCAGTATTGGGCAGATTTCAGAACTGGAAAAAGCAATCGGGCAATATATTTTGTATCGTTCTATTTTACACAGAAGTGGGTCTGCCCGCCAACCTTATCTTGCAATTAGCTCAACCATTTATCAACAACTCTTTCAAAAGACAATTATCCAGAATCTCATTGAAGATGAGAAGATTCATCTTCTTATATTTAATCCAAATTTGGAGGAGATTGAGCAATGGATCGACTAGAACACTACCGTAGTATTATTCGTACCGTTTTAGCCGAACATCTGGAATGGTCGAAATCCAGGGATATGGACGAAACCATAGCTATTTGTGACGAAGAAACGGACAACTATCTGCTGATGAGTGTGGGTTGGCATGGCGATCGGCGCATTCACGGTATTCTGGCTCACCTGCGTATCATTGATGGGTTAGTTCATGTCGAACAGAATAATGTGGAATACTTTGCTGAAGATTTAATTGAGCAAGGAATTCCTGAAGAAGTCCTGGTTCCTGCCTTTTGCTATCCTCCAACCCAAGAGGCGATCGCGATTGCCAACGACCAGCGCGGGGGGTAAGGGCAATGACCTGATTTCTGGCGGTGCAGGTAATGATCTAGTTGCATTTAATCCTGGCTCAAAGAGATCCTTATTGCTAGTTTGAGGCGATCTTATTGCGGGCTGCTACACCTAGTCTTCGGTGGGTAAGAGCGCTTCCAGGGACTGAAGGAGTTCGGGAATGCTGGTTTGAATAATTTCCCACACACGGTAGCTATTAATCTGGCGATAGTCGTGGACGCATTTATCGCGCATTCCGGCAATTTTCTTCCAGGGAATCTGGGGATTTTGGGCACGGAATTCGGGCGAAAGTTTCTTGGTAGCTTCGCCCATGACAGTGACGGAATAAATCACGGCTCTTTGGGTGATCGTGTCTGCTGCAAAGCTGGCTTCGTCCATACCCTGAACAAATTCCACCACATCTTGCCCGTACTGATAAATATCAAGCAGGTAGGAGAGATCGCGATTCATAAATCACCTGATGGTTGTTGAGAATTTCGTTGCGGCGAATCCAGTTTCGATCCTGTTTAACAGTTTCCTTTTCAACCAGATCGACTTCTCGGTGTAGCCACTCTTCTAGGTCTTGTTCTAAGCCAACAAAATCGAGCAGGCTGATTTTGCAGTCGGGGGTGAAGGTGACGAGCATATCTATATCACTATCGGGGCGAAAGTCGTCGCGTAGGATGGAGCCAAAGAGGGCAAGTTCCGTGATTTGCGCGGTTTGGCAAAACTCGGCGAGTTCGGTGGGGGTGATGCCTAAGCGATGATAGAGGGTTTCAATGTTCATGGCTCACCCAAGACAGAAATGAGATACAATGAAATGCTTGGCTAAAATCTCTAAACATATTTCTAAACCCTAAAAACGTCCCTATGAAACTGCCTATCGTTGCCATTATTGGCCGTCCCAATGTCGGTAAATCTACCCTAGTCAATCGGTTAGCCAAAAGACAAGAATCGATTGTGTTTGATGAACCCGGTATTACTCGCGATCGCACTTATCGTTACTGCTATTGGCGCGATCGCGAATTTCAGGTGGTCGATACCGGTGGCTTACTCTTCCATGATGATACCGAATTCTTGCCCCTGATTCGCGAACAAGCTCTGCTCGCCTTAAGCGAATCGAGTGCCGCCATTTTCCTCGTTGATGGTCAAACTGGCCCCACCCCAGCCGATGAAGAAATCGCCCGATGGTTAAATCAACAATCCATTCCCGTGCTGTTAGCGGTGAATAAATGCGAATCTCCAGACCAGGGACTGATTCAAGCGGCCCAATTTTGGGAATTAGGCTTAGGTGAACCCTATGCTATTTCCGGCATTCATGGCAATGGAACCGGGGATCTACTTGATGCTTTAATTCCTCACTTACCGGTGATTGAAAACTGGGAAGAATCCACAGAAACCAAAATCGCCATTGTTGGCCGTCCCAATGTGGGCAAATCTAGTTTACTCAATGCCTTTTTAGGGGAAAAACGGGCGATCGTTAGCCCCATTTCAGGAACGACGAGAGATGCGATTGATACGGTGGTGGAACATGAGGGAAAAACCTACCGGTTGATTGATACTGCTGGAATTCGTAAGAAGAAAAATGTGGAATACGGGCCGGAATTTTTCGGCATTAATCGCGCATTTAAGGCTATTCGGCGATCGGATGTGGTATTGCTGGTGATTGATGCGCTTGATGGAGTGACGGAACAAGACCAAAAATTAGCCGATCGCATTGCGGAAGAGGGCCGTGCTTGTGTCATTGTAGTGAATAAATGGGATCGGGTGGAAAAAGACAGCTATACTATCTTGCACTATGAACAGCAAGTGCGCGATCGCCTCTACTTCATCGACTGGTCAGAAATGATCTTCGTCAGCGCACTCACCGGCCAACGAGTTCCCAAAATTCTCAAGTTAGTCGATAATGCCGTCAGCGAACATCAGCGCCGGGTTTCCACTGCGGTTGTTAATGAAGTGCTGCAAGAAGCCATCAGTTGGCACACTCCCCCCACCAACCGCCAAGGGAAACAGGGCAAAATTTACTACGGCACGCAAGTAAGTATCCAACCGCCGAGCTTTAGTATATTTGTCAACGATCCCAAGCGGTTAGGAGAAAATTACCGCCGCTATATTGAGAAGCAAATCCGTCAACAACTCGGATTTACCGGTACACCCATTCGTCTCTTTTGGCGCGGTAAAAAAGCCCGCGAAATCGAAGCCACAGGAGCCAATCGCGCTATTCGGGTTTAAGCATAAATCCCTTGATGTTCACTGATGAATAGGTTTGCTCTAAAGCAGTTGTACAACTAACTGGAAATGCCCTCTCCCTTTCATGTCCGCAGGAATATCCCTCTCCCGTGGGATTCTTGACTTTTTCCCCCTTCTCCTGTGGGAGAAGGGGGTAGGGGGATGAGGGGCAATGATTTATAACTCATTTAGAATTGCTATATTTATGAAGACTTCATGAAAACTTTATCCTGTCTAGAGAGTGAGTCAGTAGTTTTTGCCTAGCATATCGATAATAAAACGACAAAATTCTCAGGAGTTTCAATCAGTAATTATACTCTTCTCAAATCCCTCTCTATCAGTTTATGGTGATAATAGGCAGAGTTCTAGAGTTGTAATTCCTAAAAAAATCTATTCCGAGAAAATTACTCAAAAGTTATTATTTCTTAAGCATCTCCCCATACAGCTCAGTTCTCTCTGCCTCTTAACCCTTCTTGAGACCAGAGTCTCCATAACTATGGCAACTACCGACTTTAACGTAACCTCAGCATTTGATAGTGATGTAATCGTTAACTATACCAGTGGCACAACCGATACCACTCAAACTCAAATTGATGGCTCCAATTATGCCGCCGTTACCCAGTCTTTTGCCCAATATAAAGATCCCACCTGGGGTAATGGACTGCCGGATGATGGTTCCTTTGCCGCTAACAGCTATCATCCCACCATTAACCTCAATTACAGTAATGCCAATAATGGTAATAATGCCCGTTTGATTATCGGCCAAACGAGTGGCACAACCTTCAATGTTCCCGTCACTCAAGGACAGTATAACTATGTGCATCTAGCCCTGATGTCCACGGAAGGCAGTAGCGATGTAAAGGTTACATTTAACTATACAGATGGCTCATCAACAGTTAGCTCGATAGCAACGGTTCCCGACTGGTATAACGAGATTACTGAATCGGAAACCCTCTATTATCTCGCCGATGGTCTAGACCGTAGTTTTACAGATGGCACGGGGTTTGATGATGCCGATGACCCTGCCTTGTTTGGAGCCAGATTTACGGCCAATTCAGCCAAAACCCTACAAAATCTCACGGTTCAGGTCACCAATTCTACAGCTACGGGGCAGTTAGCCTTTTTTGGCGCAACTGGAGAAACGCTTAACCAAGCACCGACTGCGGTCAATCTGAACAATTCCACCACCAGTTTACCCGAAGACACCAACACTACTAGCGCCATAAAAGTGGCTGATATTGCCATCACTGATGATGGACTGGGAACCAACACCCTTAGTTTAAGTGGTGCGGATGCCGGTAGCTTTGAAATTAGTGGTTCTGAACTCTATCTGAAAGCGGGGACAGTTCTGGATTTTGCTACGAAGTCTAGTTATGACGTGACGGTGGAAGTGGATGACACGACGGTGGGTGCGACTCCGGATGCGACTACTGCTTATAGTTTGGGCATTACGGTAGTTATTACGAATGCTGCACCGACTGCCGTAGCTCTGAACAATTCCACCACCAGTTTACCCGAAGACACCAACACCACCAGCGCCATAAAAGTGGCTGATATTGCCATTACTGATGATGGACTGGGAACCAACACCCTCAGTTTAAGTGGTGCGGATGCCGGTAGCTTTGAAATTAGTGGTTCTGAACTCTATTTGAAAGCGGGGACAGTTCTGGATTTTGCTACCCAGTCTAGTTATGACGTGACGGTGGAAGTGGATGACACGACGGTGGGTGCGACTCCGGATGCGACGACGGCTTATAGTTTGGGCATTACGGAAGTTATTACGAATGCTGCACCAGTTGTCCAGACTCAGATAGCTGACCAAACTGTAGATGAAGACCATCAATTTACCCTTGATATTGCCGCAAATTTCAGTGATGCTGATGGAGATGAGTTAACCTATAGTGCTACTTTAGCCAATGGTGCAGCCTTACCCAGTTGGTTGAACTTCAATGGCAGTCAGTTTAGCGGGACAGCCACAGGTGTGGGAGCGCTGGAGATTAAGGTAACGGCTGATGATAGTCAGCAAACCGTTGAGGATACGTTTAAGTTAACTGTAAATCAGAACGTCAACGATCCTGTGGTTCTGATTCAGCCCATCCCTGACCAAACCGTAGCTCAAGGGAGTGAGTTCAGTTTAGATGTGTCTTCCTTTTTCAGCGATCCTGACGGCGATCCGATAACATACTACAGCTTTGCGGGCTGGAATAGACCGGAATGGCTAAATTTGAATGGCAGTACGTTCAGTGCTACGCCAACCCAGGCAGCAGTGGGAACTCACTCGATTGAAGTAACAGCAGTAGATCCGGACTGGAAAGGAGTGACAGGAGCTTTTCTGTTAACTGTAAATAACATCAATGATGCTCCCATTGTAATCAAGGAAATTCCTGACCAGACTATACGGCAAGGCTATTTTGATTCGGATCTTGGCGATCTTAACTCATATTTCAGCGATCCGGAGGGAGAGCAGTTAACCTACAGTGCCGAGGTCTTACCCGATGGGTGGGCGTTCGATGAAAACAGTTGGATTATCTCCGGTATAGCCAGCAATGACCAAGTGGGAGAGCAGGAGGTAACTATAGCGGCTAGTGATGGTAAGCTAACCACTCGTCAGACGTTTAAGGTAACTGTCACTAACGTCAACGACGCTCCGGTTCTGATTCAGCCCATCCCTGACCAAACCGTAGCTCAAGGGAGTGAGTTCAGTTTAGATGTGTCTTCCTTTTTCAGCGATCCTGAAGGCGATCCGATAACATACTACAGCTTTGCGGGCTATCCCCATTATAATAGACCGGAATGGCTAAATTTGAATGGCAGTACGTTCAGTGCTACGCCAACCCAGGCAGCAGTGGGAACTCACTCGATTGCAGTAATGGCAGTAGATCCGGACTGGGCAGGAGGGCAAGAAACTTTTACCTTAACGGTCACCCCCGAAGCCATTGCCCAAACTATCCAAGCCAACGCCCAAGACGGCCCCATCTCTGGAGCCACTGCCTTCCTCGACACCAACTTCAACGGCATCCAAGACAGCAACGAACCCGGTGCAACCACCGACGCGGCGGGTAATTTCACCCTGGATATCTCCGCCAACTTCGACCTCAATGGCAATGGCACTCTCGACCCCGACGAAGGACAATATGTGGTGGTTGGCGGAACTGATGCCATCACCGGCCAAGCCTTTACCGGCACATTGCGAGCCGTTCCCGGTTCCACTGTGGTGACTCCGCTAACAACTCTCGTCGCGAGTCTCGTAGATACCGGACTCACCCCAGAAGCAGCACAAACTCAGGTGAAAACCGCCCTGGGACTGCCCAGTAATATCGACCTCTCCACTTTCGACCCCATCGCCCAAGGGGGTTCGAGCGCAGCGCAAGCGGTCTTAGCTGCCCAAGTAGCGGTGCAAACTCTAGTTAGCCAAGTGAGCAACGCCATAGGGACGAGTCTCGGTATCGGTGGCAATACCTTAGACGCTGAAGTGACAGCTAACTTGGCCAAGCTTGTACAATCGGGTAGTGTAAACCTGAGCGACTCTAGCGCCATTCAAAGCCTGGTCAATACCACCGCCAGCACTCTGACGGAGTTGGACGATAGCTTAAACCTAGACCAAGTGACGAACAACTCGGCACAACTAGCCCAAGTTATCGCTGCCAGCAACGAGCAAATCCTGACGGCAACCACCACTGATGGTATCTTCCAAGCCCAAAAAGTGTCCCAAACCAGCGTCACGGAAGACCTAACTGCCGCCTTCAGTGGCACAAAATCCTTCAGCGAAGTGGTGGCAGAAAATACGGGTGCAGCTCTCACCAGCCAAGTGAGCGCTGCCACCATCAATGGTTCCGTCCTCACGGAAAATACCACATTTGCCACTAACTCGACTCAACCCTTTACCGACCCAGTAGCGCCAGAGTCCACACCAGTACAGGCTTCCACCCTGTTTAACCCGGAAGCCTTAGAAGCCTTAATCAACACTTTAAACTACGCCGTCACCCTCAACAGCCCCCCTCCCCACGACTTGATTTTGGGAGATGCGAGCGCCAACATCCTAACGGGTGGCGTGGGCAATGATACCTCATTTGGGGGTGGTGGTGCGGATTACCTGCTCGGCAATCAAGGAGAAGATGTCCTGCATGGCAATGCCGGAAAGGATACCATCCACGCGGGACAAGGGAACGACTTAGTACGGGGTGGTCAAGATGATGACTGGGTTTGCGGCGATTTGGGGGATGATACCCTAGGCGGTGACTTGGGTAATGATACCCTGCTCGGTGGTATGGGAAATGACCTAGTAGCGGGTGGTGAGGGTAATGACCTGGCCCACGGCGGTCAAGGCAATGACCAAATTTCTGGCGGTGCAGGTAATGATACGGTCTCCGGGGATCTGGGAAATGATACCTTGTCTGGCGGTGCAGGGGCGGATCAGTTTGTCCTGGGAACTGGTCATGGCTCCGATGTCATAACGGATTTCGCCATTGGTGAGGATGTGTTGTACTTGATGAATCCCCTGACCTTTAGGGATTTAACGGTTACTCAAGTGACGGGGAGTTCGGGCGTGGAAACTCAGATTCGCGTCAGTGCCAGCAATGAGTTGTTGGTGACGTTGACGGGGGTTTCTGCCGATGGGATAACGGCGGCGGTGTTTGGAGTATAGCTGGGGAGTCATATCAAGTCCGCTTAATTGGTTAAGAAGCGGGCAAGATGCCCGCACTCCTCGAATTCTGTGATATGACTGGAGTGGGAGCATCTTGCTCCCTGGATTTTTAATGTGTAAGGTGGGCACTGCCCTTAATTGGTTAAGAAGTGGGCAAGATGCCCGCACTCCTCGAATTCTGTGATATGACTGGAGTGGGAGCATCTTGCTCCCTGGATTTTTAATGTGTAAGGTGGGCACTGCCCTTAATTGGTTAAGAAGCGGGCAAGATGCCCGCACTCCTCATAACGATCTGGGGTTAGTGCGAATGCGGTAACGGCGGAGGTGTTTGTGGTGTAAGATTGCCCTTAATCCCCCTTTTTAAGGGGGAATTGTTCATCTTGATTTTGAGGTTGGATGGAATGGATTCTCAAGTTAAGATACAGTTGTCATTTTTATATGAAAAAGATTATTACCTTTGGCTAGAGACAACGGTGGCTCAGTTGCAATGTAATGATATGGAAGCCGTCGATCTCGAACATTTGATTGAGGAGTTAGAAAGTTTGGGGAAACGGGAGAAACGAGCCATTTCTAGCTATTTAATGCGACTTTGCGAACATCTGCTCAAGATTCAGTATTGGGATGCAGAGCGAGAACGATGCTTGCGAGGCTGGAATACGGAAATCACCAATTTTCGGATTGAAATTGCAGAAGAATTGGACAGTAGTCCAAGTCTGAAACTATTTTTAGAGGAGAATTTTGTTAAGCAGTATCGAAATGGAAGAAAGCTCTTTCTGAAAGCGAGCGAGTTGGATGAAGGACTGATTCCCGATTCTCCTGAGTTTACCTTAGAGGAGGCTTTGGATGAAAATTGGCTACCCTAAAACAATTGTTCTTGGATTATGACTAACCTCCATTTTCTCTATCTGACTGGACTCCCTTGCTCTGGAGGGAGGTTTTTGAGCCAACTGTTGAATCAGCACCCAGAGGTGTATAGTGACTTAAGCGCTTCTCCCCTGTGCGATCTAGTTGTTAATTTCCGGTCGTTTATTTCTACTCATTCCCATGTTAAGGACTTGTTGAGCCAGGATTTTCAGGGGACAATGGGGCGATCGCACCACGGTATCCAAGGCTTTATCCAGGGTTGGTACTCCCAAGTGTCTGAGCCTTGGATCGTTGATTTTCATCCCCAATGGCTGCAACATTTAGACTTAATCTATTTACTCGATCCTAATTGTAAAATGGTGGTCTGTGTGCGAGAATTAGGACAAGTGTATGCCACCATTGAACGCCAGCATCAGAAGACTCTGTTGTTAGATTTTCCAGAGAAAATCACCGATCTCTCGCGCACTGAACGCGCTAAACAACTGTTTTCTGCTTCCGGTCGAATCGGTTCTTTTCTGAGTGCTTTAGAGCAAGTGCAAGACTTAGAAGAAACGTTGCAACAACGGCTCTTTTATGTGGTGTACGAGCATTTAATGAGCGATCCTGAAGAGGTGTTGACGGATCTGGTCAAATGGTTAGACCTTGCCCCCATTTCCCCTGATTTAGGGGGTTCTGCGCTGTTGTCGAGGTCTCCAGAGCGGTTCAGTAAGTATGGTGAAGAAGCCTATGATGGCGATCGCCCTCTACCTCACTATCCTCTGCCCAACCGGTTTGAAGTGATGATTAAACAAAATTTCAGTTGGTTTTATCGTTTATTTTATCCGGGTTTGTTATAACAGTTTATTAATGTTATGGAGGGCGGGTTTACAAAAGCGATCGTTATAGCAGTTTTCTTTCTCTATGCGGTACATCTCGATCCCCCCAACCCCCCTTAAAAAGGGGGGCAGTAAAACTCCCCCTTTTTAAGGGGGATTTTCCGCAAGCGGACATGAAAGGGGGATCAAAATGTACCGCAGAACAGCGAAAAATACTGTATTCCATCGAAGATTTGGGTGAACCCGCCCCTACCCCGAAAAATGATTATGGATCTTAAATCACTAATTCTCCACCAAGGACGGTCTCTGACTTTGAGGCGAACCCAACCCAGTGATGCTCCTTTGCTGTTTGAAAAAATGTACTCACGCTACGAGTTTATGCGCTTAGTTCGCCTGAACGATCTCGCAGACAGTGTAGAGGAAGTGCGAGAAAGACTGATTGAGCGATCGCGCTCTAGCCCTGCCCAAACCGGTTACCTCGAATGCTTGATCATTCACAAGACTCATGGGGCGATCGGCATTATTGCGGCCGCATGTTATTCGCCATTGCATCGAAAAGCAGAATTATTAGTTGGGATCTTTGAGCAGGAACATCGCTCGATTAGTAATGGTACAGAAGCTTGTTTGTTAATGATGGATTTGGTATTTAACACCTATAATTTACATCGTTTATATGCCTACTCCTATGGGTATAACCATCCTGCCCATGCTGCATTAACAGCCGGAGGCTTCCAACTCGAAGGCATCATGAAAGAAGATTTATACGATCCGGTTAGCAAAGAGTATGTGGATATGCATATTTTTGGGATGAATCAAACTCAAATGCGTCAACACTCTCGACTCGCTCGCTTATCTAAACGCTTAATCGGGCGCGATATTACTCAACCTTTAACAGCGCCTTTACCTCCTCCTGATTTATCCAAGATTCCTGAGTGTGAACGGTTGCGTACTGCCCCAACTTGGGTCAAATCAGGAGCATTGATCCCACATCCCAATTAACTTAAATCTACTGAGGAGATCGCCGTTCTGGAACTCTGGGTGTACGATGAAGAGAGATAGGTGTGGGTGCGTTACGCTTTCGCTAACGCACCCTACGAGATCTGAACTAGATTGCTTTTCATTGTTCATTGTTCATTGTTAATTCATGACTGTAGAGAGCCAAACGCCAACGGAAGATCTGACTGTAGACCCTCTGGATGAATTGCCTAATGATGTTGAAATGTCGTTGTTTGACCATTTGGAAGAGCTGCGGCAACGGTTTTTCTATGCGCTGATTGCGGTGGCGATCGCCGTGGTAGGCTGTTTTCTACTGGTCAAACCCATTGTCCAATTCCTGGAAATTCCCGCAGGAGATGTAAATTTTTTACAATTGGCTCCGGGAGAATACTTCTTTGTTTCCCTGAAAGTAGCCGGCTATAGCGGTATCATTCTCGCCACTCCCGCGATTCTCTATCAGATTATCCAATTTATTTTACCCGGACTGACGCGCAGAGAACGGCGCTTAGTGCTTCCCGTGGTAGTCGGATCGAGTGTCTTATTTTTAGCCGGATTACTCTTTGCCCAAATGGTGTTAATTCCCGCAGCACTGAACTTTTTTATCACCTATGGCGCGGAAGTCGTCGAGCAAGCCTGGTCAATTGACCGCTATTTTGAGTTTGTGCTGCTGCTGATGTTTAGCACCGGATTAGCCTTTCAAGTCCCCGTGATACAAGTGCTGTTGAGTGTCTTAGGATTGGTTTCATCCCAACAAATGCTGGCCGGATGGCGCTATGTGGTGATGGGTGGGGTGTTGCTCGGTGCGATTCTCACCCCATCCACCGATCCGGTAACCCAAAGTTTACTCGCGGGAGCCGTTTTAGGGCTATATTTTGGGGGAGTGGGGTTAGTTAAGGCGATCGGTCGTTAAGCCTTACTTTAGAATAATTTAGGGCGATCGCATCCCCACTAAACTTTCTTGAGAAAACCTCTATGACTCTAGACACCCCCTCTCCTGATACTGTCCTCCATCAACTCCAGTGGCGCTATGCCACCAAAAAATTCGATCCCACCCGTAAAATTCCCGATGCGGTATGGAACGTCCTAGAACAAAGTTTAGTCCTGACTCCCTCTTCCTTCGGACTGCAACCCTGGAAATTTTTTGTCCTCACCGACTCCCCCCTGCGCCAGCAGTTAGTCGAGCATTCCTGGGGCCAAACCCAAGTCGTTGAAGCCTCCCATTTAGTCGTCTTAGCGATCAAAAAAGACTTTGGTGTAGCGGAAGTCGATCGCTATATTCAATACATGGCCCAAGTGCGAAATACCACCCCAGAGCAGCTAGAAGGATTTGGGAGTATGATGAAGGGGTTTATTGGGCGATCGCCCGATCAATTCAACGTCAACGACTGGTCAACCCGCCAAGTCTACATCGCCCTCGGTCAACTCATGACCACTGCTGCCATGCTCGGTATAGACGCTTGTCCCATGGAAGGCTTCATTCCCGATAAATACGATGAAATTTTGGGATTAACCGACAAAGGCTATCACAGTGTACTCCTCTGTCCCGTAGGATATCGCGCAGAAGACGATAAATACAGTGAACTGCCCAAAGTTCGCTATCCCACCGAAGAAATTGTAGAGTATATTTAATAGTTCTCTAGGGGCAATTTGATGAATTGCCCCGACCATCGCTCAAGATTCATTCTCTCTTAAACCAACCTTCATGCTAGATGACCTGCTAAATCCCAAAAAAGCCAGGAAGACCTTTAAAAAAAGCTTCTTGACTCTTGAAAAAATTGCCACTAATAGTTTAACTGATAAAGAAATCGCGGACTTAATCTATAAAGCCAGGAAAAACGGCTTAAGTGATGAAGAAGTGGCCAATTTACTCGAACAAGGCATAAAAGGCTATAAATTCATTCAAGAAAACTTCATCAGCAAGAAAAAGAAAAAGAAAAAAGAATATTTTTGATTGCTGATTCCCTAGGGCGAAACTTTACCGTGGTTTTCGCTTCTATGGGGTAGATCATTGAACAGTTATATCAAGTCCGGTTTCCGCAAGCGGACACGAAAATTTGTTAAGAAGCGGGCAAGATGCCCGCACTCCTATAATCCCTTGATATGACTGGAGTGGGAGCATCTTGCTCCCTGGATTTTTAATTAGGGTATTTCCGCTTCGCGGACATGAATAAGCGAACTTGATATTATAGGGTGCGTTACGCTGTCGCTAACACACCCTACCATTCAAAGGGAATCCCTTAATCTCGGCCAAAAATAGCAATCAGCAGGCGCAAGATAAAGACAAACAAATTAATGTATGTCAGGTACATCGACAAAGCTGCTGATAGATATTGTTCATCTTGATAGGTACGGGGGAGAATAAAGAAATCCACCACCGCAACCCCACAGAAGAGGAAAACCCCAAAACCGGAAATAGCAATTTCTAGCCAGTTGGGGGTATAAACGCCAAACAGAGCAAAGATAAATTGGGCTAAAATCACCACGACAAAGGCAACTAAGGCCATTTGAATGGTTTGAGTCAGAGCCAAGCCATCTTGCTCAGAGAGATTCGATCCAATTTGGCGAGCAAGGACAAAAGCCACACCACAACCGAGAGCCGCAAAAGCAATGCCTTGTATTCCGACCCCATCAGTCCCTAGGGCAACGTAAACTAAGCCACTCAGGGTATAACCCGACAGTAGGCTATAGGTTGCCAACAAGGGGAGAGCGGTGCTGTTATTGGCTTTTTCTGCCACTCCTCTAGCGATAAAGAAAAGCACTAACTCAGCAATCATGGCCGCAATAAAGCTGGGCATGAAGATACCGGGGTTCGTGTTGATGACGGTTAAGCCACCATAGGTTCCGAGGGCGGTTAAAACTAGACCTCCGCCGACATAGGGAAGGGCGTTAGGTATTACATTGGGGCCAACAACGAGTTGTCCCTTTGCTTCGCGAATGTCATTAAGAAAGTTAGAACTGTTACTCATGGGTGTTTAAGTCAAACGTCACAACGCTATATCTTCTATTGTGGCGCAAAGCTCTGTAGAGTTTCCACAAATCACCCAGTTTGTTTAATCTAAATCAAGATCAGCAGGACAATGACGGTCATCAGGGCAAGGATGAGGGCGGAGGGGCGATCGCCTTCATAATCTTGATAATGGCGATCGTAATGGCGATCGTGCCGATCCAAAGATCGCTCTAATCCACATTTCAAGCAAACGTAGCGACGGGGGTTTCTGGGATCTTGTACAAAAGGACAATAATTTTGGGAACAATCGGTCAAACAAGTTTTTGGAGGCATAAGTAGAAGTCCTCAACCCTTATATACTTGTCTCCTGCAAAGGGCTTAGGGTTCCTTCCGGATATTTAGGTAGGACTTTTGGGAAGGTGACGGACAATAACTCGGCAACGTCTGGCTCAACTGGTTTGGGGAGGAACTGCTTCTAGTGGCGGGTTAATTGGGGTCAACTAACATCTTCTGGTGGTGGATGTCGCCCAATTTCATAATCTGCTGCTCGAATACCTAAAATTCGTTCTCGATTCAAGGCTAATGCCTCAATAGTAGCTCGTCCAGTGGGAGTCATACCAATAAGTTGTAAACAATCGTCAGACCAACGGAAATGTTGCCGCCACTGATCGCACCTTGGATTATATAATGCAACGCTTTCCCCCGATTGAGGATCGATCGCAGCTTGAGAGCGACCCTTGCGACGGTTGCAGTGAAAACAGGCCAGAGCCAGGTTATTCAGGTCATTAGAACCACCTTCAGCCAGGGGAACAACGTGATCGATGGTAAACCGAACATATTGCCACTGTTCTGAAGCATGACAGTATTCACACAAGCCTTTAGCCCGTTGTCTGACTTCCACCTGTATCTGTTCAGAAATCCAAGGACGAGACATGATCAACTTTTAAGATTGAGGACTAGAAGACAGCGCCAGATTGCGAATTGTGCGATTCACAAAGCTCAAATAATCATCAACTTCTTCATAAGCATCTAACTCCTGTTCTTCTAACTCAGTTAAACCTTCAAACTTTTGCTTATCTAAGAGACTCTCGATCCGAGATTGTACATTTCCTGACGCTCGAAAAATAGGAATTCCAGATTGTAACTCAATTCGGACGGCTCCCTCTAGGGGTAGGGAAGCGGGTAAAGCGTTTAAAGGGGGTAGGGTAGAATTGGATGATATCATGATTTCTTGGTTTCATTAGTCTAGTTTTAGGTAGTGTTTGCTGTTCAGATCGCTAATTACGTTGAGCGCGAATTTCTTCGGATATAGAGAAAGCTTGCTGATGATCCCTCATCATTCCTAAATCCTTAAAATGGTTTATAGCGTTTTCAATATATTCTAATGCTTTAGTAAAGTTATTTCTTGCTTGTTCTAACTTCGCCTGAGAAACTGCACAGTAAGCAATTCGCCTTTTATCCTTATTATCTTCGACTTCTTCAGCAACAGTTTCTAATAACTTTTCTGCATATTCTAATTTGCGGTCATTGATGGCAATCTCAGCTAAAATTCTTTTGACATAATTAGCATTCCGTGAACCTGTTACTATTTTACTGGTACTTTCAATAACTTTTTCACATACCAATTTTGATTCGTCATATCGTTTTTGCATAAACAGTAATTCTGCTCGTTCACGATCAATGTAGATTTGGTACTTCAGCTTTTGTTGATCGGATAACTTCAAGTTTTCGTCTAAATTTTGTTGTTCAATATCGAGCCAACCATGAGCTTCTTCATATTTTTCTAGGCGATTATACAATCCGGCCAAATGATTAAGTAAATAATCTAAATCTTCAAAGTTGCTATGCTGACGTAAATCCCAAGCTTTCAATAATAGTTCTTCTGCTTCTTGCAATTGTTCAGGTTTTCCCATTAATAGTAAGGTTCGTCCTCGACGAGATAGAATATTAACAGCCGTTGAGTAATCTTCTTTAATCAAAGACCTTTCACTGAGATAACTCAGCCAAGACAATCTATCTTTCCAACGACCACGCAAGTTTGCATAATTATTGAGATATGACCAAATTTCTTTCAACTGTTCATAACGATTATCATCTTTACAAAAAAGCAAAACACCAACTATATTAGTCCATTCTTTCTCAATTTCTTTATAACCTATCTTAAATCTCTCAGGCTTGTTTTCATATTGTTCATATTGTTCTTTGGCAAATTGAATATACCAATCAACCCATCGATCGAGTGCCTTTTTTTTGAATTCTTGATTTTTTTGCAGTTCAGCTAGGGCATACTCTCTTGTTAACGGTAACATCCGATATCGACCATCGGTATGTCGGATCATCGAAACTTGGCGTAAACGTTCAATTCCATCATCAAAAATTTTAGATCGCTCATTTTCTAATCCCGCAACAAAAAGAATACTTTGTTTAGGAGCTGGGCTTTTATAAATAGCAATGGACATTAGTATGTAATAAGCTACCTTGCTTCTCTTTTGAAGATCACTTACAGCTTCCTTAAAACAAAAAGCAACTAATTCATCATCTTGGAAATCTAAGCTTGCCCACTCTTCTTCTTGATTAGGTAATAAATCCTTTTGTCTTTGAATTTCTAAGGTGTTCACGATTGCATCTATATCACTTCCTATGGCTAAACGTCCTATACTATAAATAATTGCCAGTGGAATTCCTTTAGTTGCTCTATATAAAGTTTTTTTCTGTACTGGACTTAAATCAGTAATACCTTTTTCTTGAAGTTGTTGCTCAATAAGTAAGAGGCTTTCTTTTTCCGTTAAAGCATCTAATCGAATTGGTGCATATCCATAGCGCTCGCGAGTAGTTATCACAGACTTAATCGGCAACGGATCTAAAAAAGCGAAAATTCTATCTTTTTCTTGGATTGTCTCCAAATTATCAACAATTAGCAGTACATTGCCTTTGCTCTTTAAAGATCTTTTGAGGATTGAAATATAATTATTGTTGCTGTTTACATCCATATTAATAATTGCTGGATCGTCCAACACATCAGCTATAGTTCGATAAATCTCTTGAAGAGTTCTGGACACTGTGAGCTTTTTAATAGATTTACCGTTTAACAATTCCGATTCTTTTGCTGAAACAAAAATAATCAAGTCAAATAAAGGGATTTCACAGCCTACATCACCTTTTTGACCGATCGTATTTTGCGTTTGTCCATAAACTTTATACTCAAGGCAGCAATATGCGGCCTCTAGAACCAAGGCAGTTTTTCCTACTCCTGCAATCCCATCAACTTGAATAATCTTGCTATAATCTGGTGACAGGTGGTTCATAAGTTTACATAATTTATCTTGACGACCAATGAAGGGATTGGCTTGAGGAGGTAAGTTATGATCGTCACGCTGACTGAGTGCAAGTCGATTAGGTACAACCTCAGTGTCTGGGGGGGATTTGCGTTCTTGCTTAACTGCTCTAAACACAATCTGCCATTCTTCAGGATCGACAACATCTTCAGGTTGTAGTTCTAACACTTCAGTGATTTTTTGTACTGTCAATGGTTCTGCTTTTTTATTCTTGGTAATAAAATTGTCAACAGAGCTTTTACTAATACCTCCATTACCATATTTGGTATTGGTATATGTCAATTCCGAAATCTTCTCATTGGTCAAGCCTCGATCCTTTCTCGCGTCTTTTAGTCGCTGAATACCTTCAGGAGTTGCTGCGATGCCTCTAGGTTTGGAGGATGTGTTCATTTTCAGAAAGCCTCACTCATCCTTGTCCAGGATATCTCAAGAAAGGGTAAGAAAAGGTAAGTTTAATAATCTTTAACGATCTTACCTGAATGTCTACTGACAAATACTTAGACTTCTTGCCATGCTTGAGTTGTAGAACTCAGAACTTGATTATGCAACACATTAAAGAGATTCTTGCCAACATGACAGCTAATTCTCTGTCTGTGCATCATGAGCAGTTGCCTGCGATGGTTGAAAAGGCGATCGCCACTTCTCAAGTCCCTGTTCATACTTTGGGCTATTCGCTGATTTGGCACGTTCCTGCTACCCAACTTTCCGCCGCGCAACCGCATATCCACGGACTGATTGAACCCTATTGTGGTTATAATGCCTCTCTCTCTGATGGCAACTGGTTTGATCGGAAAAATAATCGCTGGTGTCCTGAACCCATTGTACTCGTTAAATCTTATATGACGGGGGATGTGTTACAGCAGCATTTACCCACAACTTTACAGCGTTCGTACTCAATGGGTAAAGCATTGGAACAAAGTGCGATCGCCCTCGAAATTATCCCAAATAATCTTATGCTCACTATTCCTACTGATGACTAATCTCAGAAACTGGGTTTCTGGTTATAAGGAGGTCAAAGGAACCAAGTAGGGTGGGCAGATGATTTGGCGATCGCTCACGACTCATTATTTCAACTTGCCCACCCTAAGCTCTTAATTGTTGAGTGGCATAATGATTGGAATAGTTTGGTTTCTGTGTTTCCGATAGATTTGAAAATCACTATCTAGGGTGATAATCTGGCTATCTTCATATATCTCGCTCATTCTCACTAAACAGGCATCGGCTAATGACATGGGCACTGAAGCATAGCGTTGCATAAGATCGTTTACAGCTTCTATCTCTTGGTTTAGGCTAAAGGGGATGACCATATGTCCTTGTTGAATTAATTTTAAGATCGTTGCTTGTCCTTGATGAATTCTTCGGGCCAGAAAACAGGCTTCTGTGATCACAGCTTCGTTAGTTATAACGGGGGCGGTGATGTTTGAGAATTGGGTAACTGCCCAAGTGTGAAATTTATCTTTTGGCAAGAGAAAAGCAATTAAAGCTCCCGTATCTACAATAACTTTCGTACTCATTGACCCAATTCTTCTAAATATTGGGGATTGTGGGACAAATCCTCTAAGTCACTATCGAGACAACCGATAAATTCTTGAGCGGCTTCTGCAAATGACACTTGAGAATTGTCTAGGGTTTTAGATGTTTTTTGCTGCTGGCTAGATTGGTATTCTAAGAATTCTAAGAATTCAATCACCTTTTGCCATTGCTCAGGGGGCAGTTGTTGGATTTTTTTGATGGCTGTTTCTAGGGTAGGCATGGTTATGGATGAGACATTTTGTAGATACTGTCTTGGATGTCAAGGGGCGGGTTTCAAACCTGCCCCTACAATAGACTATTTTATTGCCCCAATTCAGATTCAGGTAGCTTATGGGCTGAAGTATTTGGAGACGGGATGGTGGGTGATAATGGCGCTGGTGGATTGTTCGGGATAGATTTGATCGCTCTCGTCCATGTACATATTAATGCGATCGCTCCCCAGCAGCTCCAATTGCTTATACTGGTCTTCCATATTCGGACAAGCGGGATAGCCGAAACTATAGCGGGAACCGTGATAGCGCTGTTTGAACATATCGCGCACATTATCCGGTTCTTCATCTCCAAAGCCTAATTCGCGGCGAATTTTGGCGTGCAACCATTCCGCCATCGCTTCGGCAGTTTGCACCGCCATGCCATGGAAATAAAGATAATCTGTATAGCGATCGCCCGCAAACAACTTCTGCGCGTATTCCGTTGCCACTTCTCCCACCGTTACCGCGTGCATCGGGAACACATCCATCACCCCGCTCTCCTTCGGTGCAAAGAAGTCCGCAATACAAAAGCGACGGGAGCGTTTTTGCCGGGGAAACTCAAAGGTATGTCGCACCGTTTTCGCCATTCCCCCCTTCATCTCCTCGGCATCATAAACAAACACCGTATTGCCTTCCGACTGGGCTGGAAAATAGCCATAAATCGCTTGGGGCTTCAAGATATTTTCCGTTAAAATCTTCTCTTTCCATTCCTCTAAGATGGGATGCACCGTCTCTTGCAAGAACTCGTCATATTCTTCGCGGGATTGTTCTTTCGGCTTGCGGAATTGCCATTGCCCCACAAACAGCGCTTGCAAATCTAAATACCAAAAGACTTCTTCTAAAGGAATATCTTCCGGTTGCAAAATCCGACTGCCCCAGAAGGGAGGAGTCGGACGAGGAATATCAATCTCAACCGCTTCCGAGCGCCGAGTATCAATTACTTCTGGTTCCGAGGATTTGGCTTCTGTTGCTGTGTCTTCTCCCTTCTCCTCGACTGCATTGCCATTTCCATTCTCAGCTTCATCCAAAAAGCCTTTGAAATCATCCCAATTATTGGCCGCTTTCGCAGGCATCAACTTATCCATAAACGTCAAGTCAGAAAAGGCATCTTTCCCGTAAATCACTCGACCTTTATAGGCATTTTGACAATCTTGATAGACAAACTTGGGCGTTAGAGCCGCTCCCCCCAAAATCACGGGGACTGTAATTCCTTGCTCGTTAAACGTTTCCAAATTATCCTTCATAAATGCTGTCGATTTCACCAGCAAGCCACTCATGGCGATACAGTCGGCGTTATGCTCGCGGTAGGCATCAATAATGTTATCGACGGGTTGTTTAATGCCCAGGTTTACTACTTTGTAACCGTTATTAGACAGGATAATATCCACCAAATTCTTACCGATATCATGGACATCCCCTTTCACTGTGGCAATCACAAAGATTCCTTTGGCATTATTGCCCGATTCTGATTTTTCCATGAACGGTTCTAGATAAGCAACCGCCGCTTTCATGGTTTCGGCTGATTGCAACACAAAGGGAAGTTGCATCTGTCCGGAACCGAATAAGTCCCCGACGACTTTCATACCATCGAGTAGGAAGACGTTAATAATTTCTAGGGGTGGATATTCTTCTAGAGCCTTTTTCAAGGAGTCTTCTAAACCAATGCGCTCGCCATCGATAATATGGTTTTTGAGGCGCTCGTTAATGGGCAGATTTTCATCCACGGAGCGATCGCGCTTCGCTTTCTTCCCGGCAAAGATTTGGGTCAATTCCGCCAGGGGATCGTAGGTGCAAATCTCGCCATCAAATTCCCGTTGGTCGTAGATCAGTTTGCGGCAGACCTCTTGATGTTCGGGTTCAATTTTCGCCAGGGGTAAAATCTTGCTGGCACTGACAATGGCGCTATCTAATCCCACTTGCATGGCTTCATGCAAGAACATGGAATTGAGGACAATCCGCGCTGCTGCATTTAAGCCGAAGGAAATATTAGAAACGCCGAGTAAAATATGACATCCGGGCAATTCTGCGCGAATGCGGCGAATCGACTCTATGGTTGCTTTTCCGTTTTCTCGGTCTTCTTCAATCCCGGTAGAAATCGGTAGAGCCAAAGTATCAAAGAATATTTCATGGGCAGGAATTCCATGCTCGATCGCTTGGTCATAAGCCCGTTTAGCAATGGCAAACTTTTTATCAGCCGTTCGCGCCATGCCATCCTCATCAATGGTTCCCACAACCACACCCGCGCCGTATTTTTTCGCCAGTTCTAAGACTTTCAAAAAGCGGGGTTCTCCATCTTCGTAGTTGGTGGAATTTAGGATACATTTTCCGCCCACAACTTTTAACCCGGCTTCCATTTTTTCCCACTCGGTGGAATCCAACATTAAAGGTAGGGTAATATTGTTCACCAAACGGGAGGCGAGTTCCTTCATATCGCGCACCCCATCTCGACCCACATAATCGACGTTCACATCTAAAATATGGGCCCCTTCTTTGACTTGGGCTTTACCTAAAGAAACTAAGCCATCCCAGTCTTCATTGTTGAGTAGGTTGCGGCATTTTTTGGAGCCACTGGCGTTGAGTCTCTCACCGACAATGAGAAAGGAGTTATCTTGATCGTAGGGTTGGGCGCTATAAATGGAAGCGGCTGAGGGTTCAAAGACGGGATGGCGTTCTTTGGGTTTGAGGGTAGCGCCAATTTCGGCTAATTGTTGAATATGATCGGGACGGGTTCCACAACATCCGCCAATGATTTGCACGCCCCAATCTTCAACAAACCGATTGAGGGCCATGCGTAATTCCATGGGGGTGAGTTTGTAATGGGCATGACCGCCAACATTTTCGGGGAGTCCGGCGTTGGGAATGCAGGAGACGATGAAGGGGGAATGTTCGCAGAGATATTTGATATGGTCGGCCATGCGATCGGGGCCGGTGGCGCAGTTTAGGCCTAAAATATCGATGTTGTAGGGTTCGAGAATGGTTAGAGCGGCGCTAATTTCGGAACCAACGAGCATGGTTCCCATGACTTCCATGGTGATGGACACCATGATGGGGCGGCGTTCTCCTTTGCGTTCAAAGACTTTTTCTACGGCGTTTAAGGCGGCTTTGATTTGCAGAACGTCTTGACAAGTTTCAATAATAAAGAGGTCTACGCCTCCATCGTATAAGCCTTCAGCTTGTTCAATAAAGGCCGTTTCTAAAGTATCAAAATCAATATGGCCTAATGTCGGTAATTTGGTGGTTGGCCCCATGGAACCGGCGACAAATCGGGGTTTTTCTGGGGTGGAGAATTCGGCAGCGATGCTTTTGGCCAGTTCTGCGGCGGCTTTGTTGAGTTCGTAGGCTTGGTCGGCTAGGTCATATTCAGCGAGGACGATGGAGGCTGCGCCAAAGGTGTCGGTTTCAATGACATCACAGCCGGCACTGAGGAAATCACGGTGAACTTTGGCGATCGCCTCTGGTTTGGTTTTGATTAAATATTCATTACATCCTTCATATTCTGGGCCTCCAAAGTCCTCTGCGGTTAAATTCTGGACTTGGAGGTTGGTTCCCATCGCGCCATCGAATACGATGACGGGACGTTCTGGACTGTGTAGACGGTTCAGGAAGGCACTATTCATGGGAACGGTTTCGACAAGGTTGACAAGCATACTTTCCCATTGTACCGGCGATCGGGGAATGGGGGAATGGGGGAATCAACAGTTACGGATTCCCCCATTCCTGATTCCTGATACCTTAATTAAATAGGGAAAGTTAGATATCCTGTAATTAGTTTTCCCCGTGATTCTCAGGCCAATCCCATGAATGAAGAGCATACACCTAACCCGCTTTACTCGTCCTCTGAATATGAGCCAACTCCTGAATCGATCGCCGATCGGTCGGCGATCGAACCGGATGAAACTGGAAACCCAACCCATCTGGCTGAATTTACGGATGTTTCCGTAGAGCTAAATCTAGATGCCATTACCCATGAGAGTCTGAACTGGCAAGAGATCGAAGAGTCGGTGAATGAAGGGATTGCTCCAGAAGTTTTAGAGGCTCTGCAACAGGAAATGGAGCAAGTGTTACATAAGAATGTGGCGCTGCTCGATCGCATCAGTCAACTCGAAAGTGCCCTCGCCCATTCTCAACAAGCCCTACAAACCTATCAAGAACGGCAACCGGCTACTGAAGCTCTCTTATCCCAGCGTCTAGAAGAAATTAATACCCTCCAGGAAGAAAATAAGCGGCTCTTGCGGGAATTAGAACAATCGAGTCAAAAGGGTCAACGGCAACAAATTTTAGTGCAAACTTTAACTGAACAACTCGACAGTAGCCAAACCCAAGTGGCTCAACTCGAACGAGATTGTGCGATCGCCCAACAACGCTGTCATGAGCAAGCCACCCAACTCAGTCAACGGGATAAATTTTGCCTCGATTTACAAACTCGTCTCCACCGTCAACAACGATATACTCTACAGTTCAAAAATGCTCTAGATCGGTGTTTAGAATTATCTCCCTCGAATCGCGAACAGATCCTCAATGAGTCCTCTGGTTCTCTAGGTAATCTCAAATTAGCCAAGATTGAACAGGGATTAACGCCTAAAGCGATCGCGATTCAACCTTGGTCAGCTCATCAATGGCAAGATTCTTTATTAGAAACTCCTCTGCCGAATCCGATACCAGAGGAAAACGAGGGGAGGGATTTAGAAACTCCCGATCCAGAGTTGATGGCTCAATCCTCGGTAAATCGCCCTCACTTAAAACTGTTCAAATCGGATGAGTTATCATCACCTAATCCAGAAATAGGAGCATCTCCTACTCCTGTAATCCAGGATTCCGAGGAGGCTCAAGTTCAGGCGATCTTAGAACCGTTAGAAGAGCTAGAGGAGTTAGAACCGGAGCCGCCCTCTTTTAGTGCTGAATTTGACGAAATAGAAGAGGATTTTATCGAGTCGGCAGAGGAAACAGTGGCTTCTGAATTCACGGCTGACGACGAACAACCGGCTGAAGAACTCTCGTCTGAAGAGGTTTCCCGACCGGAGCAACCGGAAGTTCCCCTGAATATCCCCCAAGGCAATTGGCCTTCTCCGTTAGTGTATCCTCTGCGACAGCCGAAAAAGCGCAAGTCTTTTGCGGCGATCGATTTACCTTCTTTTCCCCGTCCGTAATGGAGAGGGTTCAACTTAAGATTTTTGAAACCACAGAAATCAATAAAATCAATGTTGTTTCCAACACTGGCCCGATGGTTTCTGCCTTTCAATGTGACCGAATAGATTTGCTTAAGCGATACTTTTCCTTAATTTATATTACCCCATCTGAGCGAGAGGAACTAAATGTTCATGGCTGGATAGATGAAGTGAATCAACTCATTGCTGAGGGATTTGTGGTTGTTGAAGCACTAACTAATTCAGAAAAAATACAGGCAGAAGTAGTGGCCAAGCGCATTGCTCAATTACAAAAATCGGCTAATTCAGATTGGCACGATGATCTGGCGGAAGCGGAAGCGATCGTTCTCATGCAGCATCGAAAAAACCTAGATGTTGCTATGATCCTTTTAGATGAGAAAGCCGCACGTCAGGTTGCTCGTCAACTGGGGTTAAACTTAACCGGATTTCCTGGTGTTCTCGGACGTGCGGGACTTGACGGAGTTTTAACAAAAGATGAGATTCGACAGTTGCTGAAAATGTGCCAGCAGCAAGGGACATTTTATAGCGATCGACTAATTGAAACTTTAGCAGAAAATTACGGCAAATAAATGATGACTAAACAAGTTCCAGAACCCAACGCGGAGTTATTATCCTCTGAAGATGTCCATGAGGATGTGATGGTGCTGACGGCTACTTTAGAACGGCGTAGTGCGGAACGTCAGGCTTATCGAATTTTATCCCGTCCAGATATTCAAGAAATGATTAAACAGGCTATATCAAGTGGTGTTTGTGCGACTGAAGAAGAAGCGATCGCCCGCGCATTAAAAACTCTGATTACAGCAATTAGTTAGGTGTTGCGAAAGTCCTGAATCATAATCATATCAAGTTCGCTTATTCATGTCCGCGAAGCGGAAATACCCTAATTAAAAATCCAGGGAGCAAGATGCTCCCACTCCAGTCATATCAAAGAATTCGAGGAGTGCGGGCATCTTGCCCGCTTCTTAACCAATTAACTGGACTTGATATCATAGCATAACTATCTTTTCATGACA
>NZ_JAQOSP010000081.1 GCF_030068475.1 Roseofilum acuticapitatum BLCC-M154
AATCCAGGTGAAGTGTGTACCTTAGTGACAGCATTATATTTGCCTTGGACATCGCCTCTGTTACAGATTCGGTTTGAGTTATTTGAGGATGGGTTATCGGTGTTCTATCCCGATGGGACAGAGTTTAGGGAACCGGAAGCCGCTCTACTGGCACAAGAGCAAGCACAAGCAGAACGGGATGAGGCGCAAGCAAAACTGAATCAAGCTTTGGCGAAACTTCAGGAGTTGGGCATCGATCCAGATACGCTTTAGGGTGAGGTAAGGGCGATCGCACTGACATCCCCCTTTGAGTGAGAAAGCTCGGTTTCATGCTCCCTGAAAATGGTTTAAAACGCTCATGTCTACTGACGAATTATTAAAACAAGGATTGGCTTATCACCAACAGGGACAATATGCCCAAGCAGAACAGGTTTATGTGCAGATTTTGCGGCAGGAACCAGAGAATACGAATGTGTTGTGTTTATTGGGGATCGTGGCGCGGGGACAGGGAAAGCTAGAAGAGGCGATCGCCTGTTACCAAAAAGCGATCGCCCTGAAACCGGATTTTATTGAAGCGCGGTTTAATTTGGGTAATGCTTTGAGTGCCAGTCAACGTAGAGAAGAGGCGATCGCCTGTTATCAGGTTCTCTTAGAGCTACAACCGAGTCATGCTGGAGCTTACAGTAATCTGGGGTTACTCTACCATCAACAGCATCAGATTGAAGAGTCTAAACGGGCTTATTTGCAGGCGATCGCCATTGACCCCCATCAAGTCGAAAGCTTGTATAATCTCGGTAATCTCTATAAGACTGAACAGGACTTCGATCAAGCGGTTAGCTATTACCAACAAGCTCTTAATCTCAATCCGAATTTTGCCCAAGCGCTGCTCAATCTGGGCAACACCCTACAAGAGCAAGAAAAAGTAACCGGAATTAATCTCAAGCGTCGTCAAGAGGCGATCGCCTATTATCAGCGTGCCCTACGAGCAAACCCCAACTATACCGAAGCCTATTATACTCTCGGCCATGCCCTGATCCAACAAGGTCATATCGCCGAAGCTACCCTTGCCTATCAGAAATGCCTCAAACTCAACCCCGAAGAACCCAAAGCCCATACCGGACTCGCGTTTGCCCTGCTGAGTCTCGGTTTTCTCGAACAAGGCTTTACAGAATATGAATGGCGCTGGAAAACCGAAGAATTCAGCACGGGTAACCTGACTCAACCCTCTTGGAATGGGGAAGCTCTAGAGGGAAAAACCTTGATGCTCTATAGCGAACAAGGCTTAGGGGACATGATCCAAATGATCCGTTATCTTCCCTGGGTGAAGCAACAGGGAGCTAAAATTATCCTTGAATGTCGCCCACCCCTGAAGCGTCTCTTTGCCACTTTGCCCTATGTGGAGCAAATCGTTACTAGGGAAGAGACGCTACCCCCTTTTGCTGAACATGCCTCCTTAATGAGCTTGCCCCACCTGAGCAAAACCTCATTAGCTAACCTTCCTGCGCCCCTTCCCTTCCCCTTGCCCGATCTACCTGAAGCTCTGAGGCTGCCAGAAACACCGGGTAAACTGAAAGTGGGGTTAGCTTGGCAAGGTAACCGGGAACATCCCAATAATGATCTGCGCTCCTGTCGGTTTTCTGAGTTACTGCCTCTGTTGCATGGCCACAAGGTAGAATTTTATAGCCTGCAAAAAGAAGTCTCTGGAGGTGATCTTTCTCAGGAACTGGGGCAAATTCCTATGCAACCGTTCCCGCAAGAGTGCGAGGATTTTCTAGATACGGCGCAGATCGTCCGCCAATTGGATTTGGTGATTACTGTGGATACGGCGATCGCCCATTTATCGGCCACATTAGGCAAACCTACCTGGATACTGTTACATTTTAGCTGTGATTGGCGGTGGATGATCCTGCGGGTAGACAGTCCCTGGTATCCCACCGTCCGCCTATTTCGCCAAACCCAACCGGGAGATTGGACTACAACTATCTTTCAAGTGCAACAAGCACTAGAGAAAGAATTGAGAACTTAAACAACGATCTCGATCATCAACCTATGAACGAACCCTCATCCTACACCCCTCCCCAAGTCTGGCAACCGGATGCCGACAACGGAGGAACCTGGTCAAAAATCAATCGTCCCGTTGCCGGTGCTACCCATGAGCAAGAATTACCCGTAGGCAATCATCCCCTCCAGCTCTATTCCCTAGGGACTCCCAATGGTCAAAAAGTGACGATTCTTCTAGAAGAATTGTTGGCTCTGGGGATTGCTGGAGCCGAGTATGATGCTTACCCGATTAAAATTAATGAGGGAGATCAGTTTGGTAGTGGGTTTGTGGCCCTTAATCCCAATTCTAAAATTCCCGCTCTGATTGACCGCAGCACCACTCCCGAAACTCCCATCTTTGAATCTGGCTCTATCCTGCTCTATCTGGCGGAAAAATTTGGGGCATTCCTCCCCCCTGAACCTCTTGAGCGCACAGAATGCCTCTCTTGGCTGTTTTGGCAGGTGGGTTCAGCGCCCTATGTTGGCGGTGGGTTTGGCCATTTTTATAGTTATGCCCCCACTAAGATTAAATACTGCATTGACCGGTTTACGATGGAGACGAAGCGCCAGCTCGATGTCCTCGACCGGCAGTTAGGGGATAAGCAATATATCTGTGGTGAGCAATATACGATTGCCGACATGGCCATCTGGCCCTGGTATGGGGCGTTGGTCTTGGGCAAGCTGTATGATGCAGGGGAGTTTCTAGAGGCCCAGTCTTATACCCATCTGCTCCGGTGGGCGGAGGAAATGGCCTCCCGTCCAGCCGTGCAACGGGGACGCAGGGTCAACCGGACTTGGGGGCCGGAGGAGGAGCAATTGCACGAGCGGCACTCGGCGAGTGATTTTGAAACCCATAGCTCTGCTCAGTAATAAGACCCCCCAGCAGGGAAAACGGCTCTATCTTTTTTGGCTAAAATCCGACGCTGGGGGGGTGTGGAAATTGCCCTTGAGTCTAAAATGGCTGTATGGCTTGCCCAGTGTGGCTTACAGCGATTTTAATTTTAAAGGTAGCGTCGGACTATACGGGGTAAGGGTTTCACCGATTTGGACTTGCTTTTTTACGGTGAGTGATGTATGATTAGGGGTGTGCGTCGGAAATGTACCTTGAAAACTAAATATAGTAAGGGTCTCAGGAGCCAGCAGTTGAAACCAACATAAATCCCTATTAGGGATTGAGTTGAAACCAACATAAATCCCTATTAGGGATTGAAACTGGTGGATCACCCCCAATGGTTTAGAATATCGTGGTTGAAACCAACATAAATCCCTATTAGGGATTGAAACTGGCTTTGTGTTAACAGGCCGATTCCTACTGCACTTGCAAGTTGAAACCAACATAAATCCCTATTAGGGATTGAAACGTGAACTAGGATCAGGGCTTGGATTAGCAATGCTTGGATCAGGTTGAAACCAACATAAATCCCTATTAGGGATTGAAACATATCCGGTCTGTTGCGGATCGTTCTCATCCTTAGTTGAAACCAACATAAATCCCTATTAGGGATTGAAACACACATAAATGAGTGTTGCAAACTCTTCAGATGGTTGAAACCAACATAAATCCCTATTAGGGATTGAAACTGTTCGGCAGGGAAAAGATTAAACGGAAAACGAGAACGCCGTTGAAACCAACATAAATCCCTATTAGGGATTGAAACATCGAGACAATGGGCAAGCAGGTAACTGTATCTACTGTTGAAACCAACATAAATCCCTATTAGGGATTGAAACACAAATTCTGAAGGATCGCGCATAACTTCATAAAATGTTGAAACCAACATAAATCCCTATTAGGGATTGAAACTCAAATTAGGCAATCTTCGCCTAATAATGTTCCGCGTTGAAACCAACATAAATCCCTATTAGGGATTGAAACTCCAGTGGAAGAAAGCTGTTATTCCACGACTTTGGAAACCCCGGTTGAAACCAACATAAATCCCTATTAGGGATTGAAACAATATCATCCTTAGTTGGTTGGGTTCTATTGAAGTAGAATGCGGTTGAAACCAACATAAATCCCTATTAGGGATTGAAACTCAGAGTTTGCGTATTCTGGAGTCTCTTCTTTCCCGTTGAAACCAACATAAATCCCTATTAGGGATTGAAACTTACGGTGTTATTCAATTGTCAAGATCGAGCTATTGTTGAAACCAACATAAATCCCTATTAGGGATTGAAACTGAAGAGAATGCAGAAGTGCATAAGCGAATAATAATGTTGAAACCAACATAAATCCCTATTAGGGATTGAAACGCGTTGGGTCTACTCAACGAATCAGTACCCTTAAGTTGAAACCAACATAAATCCCTATTAGGGATTGAAACCGACTGTCCTCTTACCACTGCTTCCACTTGGTTCGGGTTGAAACCAACTATTCATGTCCGCGAAGCGGAAATACCCTAATTAGAAATCCAGGGAGCAAGATGCTCCCACTCCAGTCATATCAAAGAATTCGAGGAGTGCGGGCATCTTGCCCGCTTCTTAACAAATTTTCATGTCCGCTTGCGGAAACCGGACTTGATATTACCTGGAGTCCAGATGGGACAGAAATGATAGATTTAACTGAAGTCGGTAGAGCGGCGATCGCTACATTACAGATGAATCGTCCAGCATTAGTCCGCGAAGCGAGAAATGTGGGTTGAATTAGGTGAACATCCACCAGTAACCGATGACTATTAATCAAATCTATACCTCATTCTCTGGCCAATAGTCGCTATCTAAGGTTTCGGCGATGGAAAAGGGACACACCTCTGGAAAATCATCCCTGTTCATTCCCGTTTCTAGAGCTGCCATGGTTCGCGCTTCTGTGTAACAGGAGTCAAACACTTGCTCAAAATATCCGCGTAAACTAGGGCTATCTTTAAACGCTTTCTTGAGTCGTTTTCGATGTTCGTAAATCGTGTAGCGCCAGCTATTCGTCTGTTTTTCCGGTTGATATTGGTACTTGAGTAAGTGCATTAGGAGGATTTCCAGGTTACTCTCGATCGCCCGTTTCTCACTTTTCCCCATATCTTCCAGTTCTTCTGCCAGATGCTCTAGATCGATACGATCGAGTTGGCGATTCCGCAATAACTGTGATGTCGTTGCCAACCACAGGGAATAATCGCGATCGTAGAGATCCGATAGAAGAGAGCGATCAAGGGTGGTTTCCATAACGCTTGTGCTGTTGCATTTTTCGCTACTCTAGCACAGGTTGAGGCTGGCGATCGAAGGGTAAACTTATAAACCCAGACAGTAGCGAACCGTCTCTTCAACTTCCAGCATTTTTGCATAGGATAAACGACCTGTCGGTTGTTCTGGAAAGCGATCGCGATCGAGAGAACGAATTTGAAAACACAGAAAAACAGTTTCTAACCGAAGTCCACTCTCTTCTGGAGATACTCTGACATTAGTTGGGAAGTCACGAGTAATATTTTCTCCCTTTGTCCCTACAATTACAGTTACCACTAAAGGGAGTTGGTTAATATCGTCTACAGAAAGCACTAAAACAGGTCTCTTTCCCGCTTGTTCTTTCCCTTGTACTGGGTTGAGATTAACAAAATAAATCTCCCCTCTATGAATGGTCATCTTTGGGTTAAACCATCCAATTCAATTCCATTAAATTCGCGATCAATAGCTGCAAGCTCTTCTTGAATTTCTGGGTCATAGGCCATGATCTCCAGTTGCTGTTTAAGCATCGCTTTATCAGAAAACTTTCTATTCTTTTGCGTCTGAGATTGCACTTGTTGGGTCAGACGCTCAAGCAGCCATTGTTGCTCTTCTAATGACAAATCCCTGATAGTACGTTCAATTTCTAGTAATTTAGTGGACTGCATAGAGAATTGTCAGAATATTGCTCTGGGCTGAAATCATTATAGCAAAAACTTATCCTGAACGAGAAAGTTTACGCAGAATTCCCAGGTGACTGGCGAATGAGATATACAGCGCGAAGCGCTGTGATGGGGGGATGGGGGGATGGGGGAATGGAAAGTTAAACTTTTTCTTCAATGTCCAGGGCGGTAATCGCATTGACTAAGGAATCAAAGGGAATGTTTAATTGAATGGTTCGTTCTGTCATTTGAGAATTAATGGCTCTTGTTTTATTATTCTATACCTCATTCTCTGGCCAATAGTTCATATCCAGTTGGCGATCGCGGTTATTGCCTGTGATTGGAGACTATATAATTGTTAATTGTTCATTGAAATTACTCATTTTCCCAAACCCCCCAAGCTTCCAATTGTTCCTGAATTAATTCCATAGGATAAACCACTCCCGTTTCTGTCATAGCTGGAGTAAAAGGAGTCTCGGTTTCTGTGCCAATAGCTCCCACATGACCTAACATGGCAATTACCTGTCGGTCTTCATTAAGAATGGGGCTACCTGCATATCCTTGGGCTAAATTAGCAGTAATTTTAACCGGTTGAGCATCAGCATCTACATTGCCGCTCACGGTTTGCCAAGGGTTAGCATTAAAAGGATGGCCAATTAAGTCTACTTCTCCATCGGCCAATTCCGGATTCATCTCCAACGGTTGAATGGTTTCCGGAAGTCCCGTCACTTGTAAAACCACTAAATTTGTGGCTGCATCTTCTGGGGTAATATGCATCAGTTTGGCACTATAGCGGGGTAAAATGCCTGTTTCTGAGGGTTGAAAAAACTCGACCTGAATCCGATCATTTTCCAAAGAAGAAGCATAGGCGATCGCCTCCCGACAGGTGATAACCAACGCCCGATCTTCTGTCCGTTCCACCAGCCAACCGGTTCCAATATTCACCCCATTGGGAATCGGGGTAATAATGCGAGCAATGGGGGCTAAAGGAGAAGCCGTTTCAGCCTCTTCTGAATTCACCTCATTTTTGTCATCTGAAGCATTCGGGGCATCTTCTAGAGCCAATAAGCGTTGGGATTCGAGGAGATTGTAGTGGGCCAGCACCCCATTCGGATTTTGATTAATGGCACTGGTGTAAGCGGCGATCGCCTCTTCCCATTTCCCCAACTGTTGCCAAGCATAGCCCAAAGCCGTATACACCCGGTCATCTTCTTCGAGTCTCACCCCCGCTTGGTAAACCTCCACCGCTTGCGGCCAATCTTTTTGTTGATAATAAATATCACCCAAGCCAAAATAGCTAGAGGCATCAAAAGCATCTAACTGAATAGCACTTTTATACGCTTCGATCGCCCGATCCAACTGATTATTTTCTCTCAGAGCATTCCCCAAACCCACATAACTCGAAACAAACTGCGATCCCAGTTCGATCGCCTCATTATAAGTGGCGATCGCCTCCTCCACATTGCCCAACCTCAGCAGCACATCGCCCAAATCATTATAAACCGGCACAGAATCCGGCTTCAGCTTCAGGGCAATCCGAAATTGGGCGATCGCCTCCTCCACATTACCCAAATCCGCCAACACATTACCCAAATTCCAATACACCCCTGGCAAATTCGGATTCAGCTCAATCGCTTGTTCATACTGAACTTTAGCCGCTTCCAACTGATTATTTTCTCGCAGAGCATTCCCCAACCCCACATAACCAAAAGCATAATTGGGATCGATGGCGATCGCCCTCTCATAAGCAGCGATCGCCTCTTCCAATTTATTCTGATCGCGCAAACGATTCCCCAACCCCAAATAAGCCGGAGCATTATTCGGATCTTGCTCGATTACCTGTCGCCAAATTTCCTCAGCTCCTTGATAATCTCCCTCCTTCCGCGCTTCCTCCGCTTGGCGAAACAACGCTTCTAATCCTTGTCCCCAAGCCAATTGAGGACTTAAAATCATGCCAAAACCTAACAGCATTGCCCAGATTTTTCTTGAACCACGCTCCTTTTGATTAATCATTATCATTATTTCCTAATTTCAATCGTCAATGTTCCCTTGTTTTAAGCCACCACCCGCCAAATTTTCACCGTATGATCGAAACTGCCCGTGGCCATGGTGTCACCCTTAGCACTGATGGCTACCCCAACCACATAATTGAGATGATCCGTAAAAGTTTGTAATAAATTGCCGGTCTGTAAATCCCATAATTTCACCGTACCGTCATCACTAGCACTAGCAAGAATCTTATTATCGGCTGTAATCATCACCGAAGTAACGGCCGCTGTATGTTCCGAAAGCACTTGCTCAACTTCTCCAGTTTGCAAATTCCATAGACGGATGGTTTGGTCACTACTGCCACTGGCTAACCGTTGACCATCCGGACTCATGGCTACAGAACGCACGCGATCGCTATGGCCAGTTAAAGTATAGAGTAACTCTTTGCGGTCTAAATTCCACACCTTAATACTCTGATCGTTACTCGCCCCGCTAATTTTATCCCCTTGACGACTCATGGCGATCGAGCGCACGCCTCCCGCATAGCCAGCTAAGGTACTGGTTAACTCTCCCGTTTTCCAATTCCACAGCTTAATCGTTTTATCCTCACTTCCTCCGGCCACAATCTGATGATCGGGACTAATGGCTACCGTCCACACTTCTCCAGAATACCCAGCTAAGGTACTCATTAACTCACCCGTTTTTGCATTCCACACCTTAATCGAGTGGTCGCTACTGCCACTGGCTAAAATTTCTCCATCAGAAGAAATCGCCACAGACAAGACTGAACCACTATGGCCCGTGAGAGTACGGTACAGTTCCCCCGTTTCCCCCTGCCAAATTTTAATCGTTTGGTCATTGCTGCCACTGACCACCCATTGGCCATCTGGAGAAACGGCGATCGCCCGCACCGGGCCATCATGTTCACCGGTATACACACAGGAAAACAGTTGATAACTCTCTAGTTTGAAGGCTTCTAGAGCTTCCTGAGCCTTAAGTGAAGCACTGCGTTGGAGTAATAAATAGGCCACTCGCTTAACAGCCAGGGATTCATCCTGTAGGGCATCAATGATTAAATCTAAGCCATCGGAACCCATTTGCGCTTGGGCTAACTCTAGTAACTCCTGAGTTTGGCTCAGTTCCTGTTGGAGGCGAGCTTGGGTTTGTTGCAATTCTAACAGCGTTTCTCCCCCATCCCCTTGATTCACAAACAAGGCCTGGAGTTGGGCTGGACTAATTCCCTCGATTTGCGAATATACTTGAGACAGTTGACTTTGGAGGAGCGATCGCTCTTGAGTCGCCAACTCTAACTGAGACTGCAATTCCCCCAGTTTCGATTGTAACCTCACCCGCGAGGCCAATTCCCTCGCCCTGGCCCAAACCCCTTTGGCCCAGGCCAAGCGCAAACGCTCTCGTTGCAGCAAGACTTGTAGGACTTGATCGGGAATAGACTCTGGAGTTAAATCCCAACCACAGGTTTTACAGAGTTTCGTGGTTCCTTCAATATAATCTGTACCACAAACAGGACAATTGGTCACAGACCCTCCCTAGGCGATCGGCAACAGGACAAACAATCAAATCTTACATTCGGGGCCCATAAACCCCATCCTTGAGCGGTTAGCTTCAAGGCCAACCTCCTCTCATTTAAGATAAAGACTTCTCATCTGGCAAGCCTTTAGGTTCCTATACAACCCCACTTTCTCACGATCCGAAGGAAATTCACCAGCAGGAAAATTCATCTACTCATTAGCTCCTTAGTCATCCCTGTTATGGCCAATCAAGAACATTTAGATTTACTTCATCAAGGAATAGACGCTTGGAATACTTGGCGCAAAAGCCATCCTGAAATTATACCGGATCTCAGAGGAGCAATATTGAAAGAAGGAAATTTCAATGGCATTAATTGGAGCGGAACCCATTTAGAAAAAGTTAATTTAAATGGGGCATTTTTGTGCAAAGCCGATTTAACTGGGGCAATTCTTCGCCATAGTTTTCTGAGTGGGATTAATTTAAGTGACTCTAATTTAAGTCATGCCAATCTGAGTGGCGCATTCGTCAATCAAGCCAATCTCAGACGGGCAAATTTGAGTTATGGTATTTTACGACGCACCCATTTAAGTCAATCTTTTTTTACTCAGGCGAATTTATCCCATGCTAATTTATTTCAGAGTAATTTAATGGGCGCTTTCTTAAATCAAGTAGATTTTTCCCAAGCTAACCTAGTAGGAGTCGATTTAACTCAAGCCTTCTTAAATCAGGCCAATTTAACCTCAGCCGAGTTATTTCAAGCGGATCTAGAGCGAGCCTTTTTAAGTGAGGCGCTCCTCTGTCGGGCCAATCTTTCTAAAGCCAATCTTTACCGAGCTGATTTAAGTGATGCCAATTTACGGGAAGCGGATTTTACTGGCTCTAATGTCCAGGATGTTACCTGGAAAGATACCATTCTCACTCATACCGAGTTTAATCATACTAAGGGAATTCCGGCCCATTTACGCTTTCAGTTTAAGGATTTAGGCGCTCTGTTCCTAGATTAAGTCTGTATATTCGATAAACCCTCAATCTTAGACTGGAAAAACTCCTCTAAGGACTGACGGGCTAACTTTAACTCCAGAAGTTCAGCATCCATGAGCCGCAAACTGGCGATAAAATCATAGGGATTCCCTTGAACTTCACCCACCCAACAGCCGCGATCGAAAGTGAGATTGGGAATCCAGCGCTTAATCACGTCTAATGTGCCACCTTTACCTCGCGCTTGGTAGGATTGCACTCGACCTAATAACTCATCTAAGGAACCACAACAAATGAGATCCCCTTGGGATAAAATGGCGATGCGATCGCACACTTGTTCCACATCCGACAAAATATGGGAGTTAAAAAACAGAGTTTTTCCCGCCTGCTTCAGGGATAGAATAATCTCACGGATCTGATAGCGCCCAATGGGATCTAACCCGGACATGGGTTCATCCAGAAAGACCACCTCCGGATCGTTAATCAAAGCTTGGGCAAAGCCAATGCGCTGTTTCATTCCCTTGGAATATTGGCGCAATTGTTTATTTTTAGCCGTTTTGATATCTAATCCCACCTGCTCCAAAAGTTCGGGAATGCGGGTACGAGTGACCGTTGTGGGAATTTGGAATAAGCCAGCCGTAAACTGCAAGAACTCCCAGCCGGTGAGATAATCGTAGTAATAGGCATTTTCGGGTAAATAGCCAATTTGTTGCTTAATGTGGCGATCGCCCAAAGGACGACCCAACAGAACCCCCCGTCCAGAAGTCGGGCGCACAATTCCCAGTAACGTCTTCAGGAGCGTCGTCTTTCCTGCACCATTGGGCCCGAGTAAACCAAAGGTTTCTCCCGGATACACCCTCAAAGAGCAAGATTTCAGGGATTCAATCTTCTGGTTTAACCAAAACCCCGTCCGGTAAACCTTACTCAAATCCCAAGTTTCAATGATACAAGCGGTGTCTTCAGTCATAGATCCCATAAAGGAGTAATGAGTAATGAGTAACGAATAAACCTTATTTTCCCTTAAAGTCTAGCTTTTTAAGGCTTACAACCTGCCATTACTGATTACTCATTACCAGGATTTAGCGCTCGCTTTAGATCATAAACCATTCTGTTAGACTGATATCGCCAAGGACAACTTTGACCGCAAAGCGATCGCCCGTTTCGGCACTAAAATCGAGTTGTATGGATTTTGTACTTCGAGAAGAAGCTTGCATCACCACCTCATCGCGATCGTCTAAAATTGCCAATTCTAGGTCTGGGGGTAAATGGGATTGGCTCCCTAGGGGATAAACTTGAACAGAAATATCAAACTCTTCATTCACCATCGGATGAATCCCGATAAATAATCCAATTGGCTCCCCGTTGGGGTCGAATTGGAGCTTTTTTCCCCGTTCGCACAGGGTAGGCTCCGCAGCAGTAGAGCTAGGGCTTCTAAAAGCGAACTGGGGTTGAAAAGTTGACCAAAATTCACTCCAGGTTTGCCAACCGGATTCAACAATGTTGTCTAACCATTGGGTAAGTCTCACCGGATGCAAGTTTTCCAAGAGGGTATCGAGAGCATGAAATTCAGTTAAGGGGACTTCTGAGCGATAAACATGGGGTAGATATCCCAGAAGAGTAGCTTCCGTGAGGTCTGCATTGAGTTGAACCGCAATATAAGCCAGGCGATCGCCCCAAGTTTGTGGTGGAATAATACACCTAGATTCTCCCGGCAAAACCGGACGGCATTCTACCCGACCCTTACCCTCAATGAACAAGTCTGCACTATCCGATAGGGATTGGAAAATGGGCTTGCTACTGTTGGAGGCTTCCCAATCGGGATCGAGATCCAACCATTCTAAATAACTTTTCACCGCCTGAATCGCTAAGGTATTCAGATAGATCTGTTTGCCCTTACGAGGATCGGCTTGAGTGTGGGCACATTTGGCTGCCTGCTCATGGGCAGTCAAGGTTAAGGGGATTGCCATTTTAGGATTAATTTTCATCATCGTTCGAGTTAGGGAGAGTGTGGGTCAAGATATAGTGTTTAATGAGGGCAGAAAACCGATCTAAACACCGGTGATAAAACCGATTGAGCGTTGCTAGAGAAATGCCCAATCGATCGGCTGTTTCCTGCCAGGAATAACCCTCAATGACTCTGAGGGCAAGAAACTGGAAATTAGCAGCCGGTTTACCTGCTATATGGGTTTGCTTAAAGACTCCATCGGGATCGGCCCGAATCCAGGCAATCACCTGTTCCGAGAGCAAGGGCATTCGTTCTGGATAGATTTGTTCTAAGGTGACCGGATTTTCGGGCTGATTGAACTGTTTTTCTAAGTCATCAAGGCTAAGTCTTTTCACCCCCCTGGGAACGCTTTGCAACACCCAACGAGAGGCTTCTATGAAAAACCGTCTTTCTAGGAGAAAGTTCGCCCATTGTAAGACTTCACCTCTGTCGGGATCGTAATCATCGATTCGGTGGCACAGATGATAAAATAGTTGCTGTTTTGCTTCTATATCAATCTCTGCATAGTGGTTTCTGAATTGATTCCGACTGGCTTTTACCAGCCGGTTGGAGCCGATCAGAATCCCGATCAGTTTTTCCAAAAGGTGCTTTCGGTGCAGACTTTTGGGGGGCTGCTGTTTGGCGGCGATCGCCAATTCTCTTAAAATTTTGTCGAACTCTGCCCAGTCTGACATGCTTTCCCCATTCATGAGAGAACCTCTAATATCGAGGTGCTGCATGACACCTCTATAGGGTTCTCAGTTTTTGAGGGCGGTTTTTATGCCAACTTTACAAAATTTTACATTTTTGGGGGTTTATGTTAAATTTTGTTGCTATTTGCCAGGGGGGTGCATAAAATCACGGTGATTTTCCTGAGAGATCTAATGAAGGCTTCATGAAGGCTTCACAGTTGGGGAATAGGAAGCGCTGTAACTGGTGACTCATCCCTATTCCTCATTACTTTAGGAGTGCGTAGTGTGTAGCGTGTCCACAGGACAAACATCTTGCTCGCTAGAGGAAGGCAGCGAGCAAGATGCTCGCACTCCAGAAAACCTATTGCACTATTTTAGATAAAACAGTCCAGTAGGGTCGTGACCGCTCTAAAATAAGGCATTAGTGTAGGGTGGGTTAGGCGGCTAAAACCTAGACTGTGATAGCAATCTCTCAATCCGCCGTAACCCACCATTTTAGAGTTGTCACGGCAGTAGTGCTTTAATTAAACAAGCTGCGGATTTCTTCAATGCGTTTGCGGTTGACTCCTAAATCCGATTGCCCTAACCGGGAAGCAGAGCGCACCTGGATGGCTTTCGCCGTCTGATCGACATAAAATTCTACATCATCTACATAGCCCATGAGTTGGCTAGTAAACTCAGCATAAAGATAATTCTCTGATTCAGTAATAATGGCGGTTCGGGGCATTCCTTGGATAATAGATTTTAGTTTATCGATCGCTTCTGAGGGAGTGCCAGCATAAGAGAAAGGCTGAATATAATGTTGAGTATCGGTGGTTGAACATTGGCTACAAACACAATTGGGGGAGGATGGACAGGGGGCGAGTTTGCCATCTTTAACCCCTAGATTTGTGGGACGTTTGCCAGAAAATGAGAACATAAATTAAGGCGATGCTTGTAAATAGACAACAGATTCATGCTATCACCACCCGAATAATTTTTAATGTTTACAGCAGTTTCCTCTGCTATGAGATACATTAATGATGGTTTTTAACGATATCTAGAACAGCTCAGAGCTTCTACCAAGTCTATTGTTTGCTCCCCCCATTCCCCCATTCCCCCACTACAGCGCAAAGCGCTGTAATGGATTAACTAGAGGCACTGGTATAGTAGCGTAGGGCAAATTTCCAGAAGGCATGAGAGAAAATTAAAAGAGCGATCGCCAGTACCAAAGAACCCAGTAACCCAACCATCTTGATTTCCCCTAACAGGGCTTGGGCGGGAACTGTAGTCAAAAAAGTAACGGGAATGACAAAAGTAAAGAAAACCCGGTAAGCTACAGGATAGGCGATGATCGGATAGCGTCCCGCATCTAAAAACGCTCTTAGGACTTCGGTTATATTATAAATTTTGACAAACCAGACGCTAGTTGTACCCAAGAGAAACCAGAGACTATACAGAATCACAATCCCGAAAAACAGGGGAAATAAACCGAAAATAAAGTCAGATAGGCCCAAATTGAGGCGATTACCCGCATAGAGAATCACCCCGAAACCTAAAGCCACATCGGGTAATCCCCAGGGGGACATCATCCGGGTAGAAAGCCAAAATTGACTGCTAATGGGTTTGAGCAACACAAAATCTAGGGTTCCTTCTTCCACTTGGTTAACAATGCGATTGAGATTAGGGGCAAGAAAGGCATTGGAGATGCCTTGCAACAGGGTAAAAAATCCCATGACTAATAAAGCTTTTTCCCATGACCAACCGTCAAAAGTGTAGCCGGTTCGGTAAAATAGGAATAGCCCAAAAATTCCGCCCACGAGATTACCGAGACTGGTTAAAGTGGCGATCGCAAAATTGAGGCGATATTCCAACTCAGCCGCGATGGATGTTGTCCAAAATAACTGAACGATCTTAAAATACTGCATGATTTTACTGATTCCCGACCCATGACTGCATGAAACCCCTTAATAAGGATTTTGAACCCATTCTTGATTCTGATTAAAGGGCAGCTCTTGATTAATCGCATCAATTTGTAATTGCTCCGCCTCATTAATTTGATCGATATGGGTTTTCATAATCTGCATTAAGCGCTGATTGTAAAAGCGGTGTAAGCTATGGTGGGGAGTCGCTGGAAAGCCTCGCCGCTTCTTGTGTCTGCCTCCAGCACCGGGATCGAAGCGTTGAATTCCGTTGGCGATCGCCCACTCAATGGGCGTATAGTAACAAGCATTAAAGTGCAGACAATCAAAATCTTCAAAACTGCCCCAATAGCGTCCATAAAGTTGATCCCCTTTCGTCACACAAAAGGACATCCCCACCGGTTTACGCTCATCTCCCTCTCGATAAGCAGCACTCAAAACCAGGCGATGGCGATAATCATCATACAAGCGCTCAAAAAATGCTTTGGTTAAATATTTGCTCCCCCACCAGCCAAATTGATCGCAGTGATGGCTATAAAATTGGTACATATCCGCGAGCAGATGATGGCTAATCTCTTCTCCCGTATGGACTTTCATCGTTAATTGCGCTTTCTCAACCGCTTTGCGCTCCCGCTTAATATTGCGCCGTTGATTGGCATTAAACATACCCAAATAATCATCAAACGTCTGGAAGCCTTGATTATGCCAGATGCTGCTATGGTGCAACCAAGCGGAAAAACCGTATTTTTGGATCATCGGCCGCCATTTGGGGTCAACATAGAGGAAATTGCAGCCAGAAATATTATGGCGATCGCAAAATTGATCGATCGCCGCTACCATCAGTTCTGTTATCCTCTCCTCATCCTCAGCCAGATCCACCAAAAACCGATAGCCCAATGCAGGCGTAAATGGACTCATCCCCAACAGTTTCGGATAATATTCTATGCCCAGACGATAAGCCAAATCCGCCCATTGATGATCGAAGACAAACTCACCATAACTATGACCCTTAACATACAAAGGAGCCGCCGCCACTAGAGTCTCCTCACGCCACACCGTTAAATGACAAGGTTGCCAACCCGCTTGCGCTGTAGCACTCCCAGAAGCCTCCATATTGTGCAACCATTCCCACTCTAAAAAAGGAGTTTTCAACGGTTGCGCCAGAGCATCCCACTCTGGTTGAGGCACTTCAGAAATTTGTGAAATCCAACGAATTGAATGACCCATAAATTAATTAACAATGAACAATTAACAATTAACAATTAACAATGAATGGGTTATTCCTCCCCATTCCCCCATTCCCCCATCCCCCCATCCCCCCATCACCTACCCTAACCGATAGTGTAAAAACACCTCTTGCCCTACGGGGTGAGCGGAGAGTAGCGTTAAAGATTTGGGTAGACTTAAGCCTAATCCATCTACTGGAGTAGGGGCAGTTGCGCCACCTAAAAGCACTGGACATACCGTTAGCCATAATTCATCAATCCAATCTCCAGCCAGTAAACTCGCCACTAGCGCCCCTCCTCCCAATAAAGCCAAGCGCTTAATCTTCAGTTGGGCAAATTGGACAAAAATCCCACTCCAATAAAAGCCCCCTTCATGGGTAGGAGCCGTGAGAATGCGGTCAAATTTGGGTATTAACTCCCGTTCATTTTCCCAGGGCATGGCTCCCTCTGGGGTTGTGAGGAGCCATCGGGGAACCGGTTGTTGAAAAAAGCGACAGGAGGCCTCTAGATAACCCGTTTGGGAGACTACAATTTGTACGGGTTGGGGCTGATAGTGCTGTTGCTGGCGTTGGCGTAGGAGTTGGGAGTCACTAATACTTAGGGTGGTTCCGTAAGCGCGAAGAGTCCCCGCACCAAATAGAACCGCATCGACTTTAGCAATTTGTTGCTCTAGATGGGATTTATCAATCGCCGAGCCAAACCGAGCCGGAGACCGACCCACGTCTGAGATTTTACCATCGGCGCTCATGGCGAGAATAGCAGTAATGTGGGGGCGATCGACGGCAGAACCAGTCATAGCATAGGAGTAAGGACTTTTACGAAGTATACAATATGTTTCTTTATGTTGCTCTTCAGAGAAATTAACTTGCCTTCAGGTAAAGATTCTTGATAGGCTAGAGATGGGAAAACCAAAAAACTAAGGGCTACAGCTTATTCCCTTCAATTCCCAGAGCCAAAACAGGGTGCAAGCGATCGCGAATAATCCTTACGCTAGAAACTGTGATAAAGAACACAGTCCGATCGCTGCTGAAATCATAGCCTAAATGATCAAAATCTTTAGAATAGAAATATAGTGGTATATTAATTGTATTTTTCGATGACCTTACCCCTTATTTTTCAACCTTGAACCAATCTACCCAACCCCAACTGAGATTATGACAACTTCAGCTTCCCAAAATCTTAAACATGAAAATATTGATTTGCTCTCCGCTTATCAACATAACCCTTCCCTAGAATTGCGGAACAAAATTGTCAAATCGAATATGGGTTTAGTCAGGAAAGAAGCCCATCACTGGATGCACCAATGCAGTGAAGGATATGATGATTTACTGCAAGTTGGCTGTATTGGTCTGATTCGTGCCATTGAACGGTTTGAGCCGGGTAAAGGTCATGCTTTTAGTTCCTTCGCCATTCCCTACATTCGCGGCGAAATTCAACATTATTTACGCGATCGCAGCAACACCGTCCGTATTCCCCGACGGTGGCTCACCATGCAGCGCCAAGCCGAAACCCTGATTCGCGATTTACAAGTCCAACTCAACCGCTATCCCAAAGACACCGAAATCGCCCAAGCCATGGGCCTATCCGTAGAAGAATGGCAAGAAGTCAAACTCGCCTCTAAAAACCGCTCCCTCCTCAGTCTAGATGCACCCGTCAGCGACGAAGGCGAACAAGCCACCAGCTTAGGCGAACTGGTTCCCGACCATCGCTATCGCAGTTTCCAGTTAGCCATGGAAGACCAAATTCGCCTGCAACAAGCCCTAGTGAACTTAGAAGACCGCACCCGCAAAGTCCTAGAATTCGTCTTTCTCTACGACCTCACCCAAAAAGAAACCGCCGAACGGATGGGAATTAGCGCCGTTACCGTCTCTCGCCAGGTGAAAAAAGGTCTAGAACGGTTGAAAAAAGTAATGACCACCGAGATCTGAAGCCCCGATCCCCCTAAATCCCCCTTAGAAAGGGGGACTTTCTTGATTCCCCCCCTTTTTTAAGGGGGGTCAGGGGGGATCTTTAATTCTGGTCGTTCCCTAACAATCAGCTTAAAATGGCAGTACCATTAACCCAGTAACTCAAATCGCCAGCTAACCGTGCTAAATCGTGGGGGTTTTCCATGCGTCCATCCTTCTTACTCCTATTCCTGAGTGTCCTCACTCTAGGCTTATCCAGTTGTGGTTTATTTGGTGGGGGAGGAGAAGACCCTGCCGCCGAAGCGCCCCCACCAGAACCGGTAGCGGCTGCCCCCCAAACTACCCCCACAGAAGGGGAAGCCCCAGCAGAAGTCTTTCCAGAAGAAGAACCCCAAGCCGAAGAACCTCCAGCACCCCCTCCCCCTCAATCCGCTCTGGAACAATCCACCAATTCTGAACAGCGCGTTCAGTCCGTGGGCAATACCACTGGCAAAAAAGACCCCTTTAATCCTCCGGGGATTATCGTTACTGGGGGTTCTGGCACGGGAGAAGGGGGGCCCGCAGGAGGTGTGCCAGAGATCGTCGTCGCTACCCCCCCACCGCCAACGCCCCCACCGCCCCCGAATAATGCTGCTGGGGGAGGTGGTTCAGGGCCTGGACGGGGAGTGCCAGCGATCCCTAAAATTGCCCCTCTCTCGATACCCGAACTGCCCCAAGTGGAACCGCCCCCGAATTTGGGTATAAATCCGAGGTTTCGACCGGTAGTGGCTCAAGCGCCCTTTGATCCGGGGCCGCCCCCTCCGAATACGGCTAGGGCGGTGGAAGTGTCGGCTGTGGTACAAGTGGGACAGACGGTTAAGGCGATTGTTAAATCCCCTGGTGAAGACAGTCAGTATGTAGGAGTAGGGGAATATATTGGCGGCGGTTCGGTGTATGTGAAGGATATTAATGTTTATGCTCCGGCTGAACCGGTGGTAATTTTAGAAGAGTTTGGGCAAGAAGTGGCCCGTGCAGTTGGTGCTGCTCCTTTACCCGAAATTGCTGCCCCCACTCCGCCTGGAGGAGGTTCTGAAGAAACAACGATTCGTGGGATTAAGGTCAGTGAGCTAAAGTTAACTGGGTCTACGCTTCTAGGGAAAGTTAAAAATGATAGCGATGAACCCGTTCAAGTTAAACAGTTAACGTTACGGTTTGAAACCAAAGATGGAGTTCTAGTCGGTACAACTTCTGTAGGGGGCCCAAATGGAGTGCTTACTCCTGGCCAAGAAGGGTTTGTTAGAAGGCTGTATGTAGATACTTTTGGATTACCCGCCGACCAACTGACGGTAAAATTTGAGGATTGGGAATAGCGCGGATTCAGTGAGGAGTAAGCGAATGAAAAGCCTAAAAATCAAACTAGGAAAAATAGTATGGGTTCTCTTGGGAGCAATGATAGTGAGTGGTTCGGGGACTCCTACTGCTCAGGCACAACTGTCAGGGGACACTCTAGGAACGGATGAAGAGTTAATTCCCACTTGCCAACCCGATATTGCTAATGGAGTGGTTAAATGTAGTTATCCCAATGGCGATCGCTATCAAGGGAACTTTGTCGATGGCCAGCCTAACGGTCAAGGAACCTATATTTCCCTTGAAGGAAGCCGCTATGAAGGAAATTTTCTCAATGGTCAACCCCACGGTCAAGGGGTTTTTATTCGAGCAGATGATACCCGGTTTGAAGGGGTTTTTCAAAATGGCACATTAACCGGTACAGCCAATCGACCCGGTAAAATTGTATTCTCTACCGGTGAAGTTTACCAAGGTAGCTTTGAAGTTTTTCCAGTGCCTGGAAATCCCACAAGACAAACCAGCCGCCCCAATGGTCGAGGAGTGTTTATTTTCCCGGATGGCAGTCGCTATCAAGGAGAATTTTTCCAGGGTGAAATTTTAGGTCAAGGTATCCTCGTTCGCCCAGATGGGAGTCGTTGCCAAGGTCGTTTTTTTAATCAAACACTGGATGCTAGAGTTCAATGCATCTTTCCCGATGGCACAAGATACGAAGGAGAATTACGCGGTGGCATTCCCCATGGGCAAGGTGTTCTCATTACTCCCAATGGTCAACGCACCTCTGGACGCTTCCGCGATGGTGAATTGGTCAATTAATTTGGAGTATACAGCAGTTTTTGCTCCTATGGGGTACATTGCGATCCCCCTAAATCCCCCTTAAAAAGGGGGACTTTCCTATTCCCCCCTTTTTAAGGGGGGCAAGGGGGGATCTTTTTCTGCTGTACCTCATTTTTCTGTGTACTGTAGAGACATGGTGAGGGAGGGCGGGTTTCCGCAAGCGGACATGAATACAAAAATAGTTGTCAGTCTACAAGATTTGGGTATAACCCGCCCCTACAGAGATCTGTAGCGTAAATAAATAGATTTGAGATAAGAAGGAGTGCGGGCATCTTGCCCGCTTCTTAACCAATTTTCATGTCCGCTTGCGGAAACCGGACTTGATATCACCCATTCACCGGACTGAATAGGACAGTACAACCTATGACTGATTAATCGCAAAACCAGAGTAAGCCAACTCACTCACAGCGTGCCAACCAAAAATATCCGCTTGGAACTGTTGCCAAGACTCATAAATCTCCTTAAAAGCCGCATTACTATTCGCCTCTTGGGTCAATAAATCCTGAGTTGCTGTACGACAAGCCGTTAAAATTTCTGGGCTGAAGGGCTGTAACTGTGTGCCTCCATCCCGAAGCCGTTTCAATGCCTGCGGATTGAGGGTATCATAGCGAGCTAAACAATGAATATTAGTATCGGCTGTGGCACTTTTGAGAGCATCCTGGTATTCTTTCGGCAACTGATTCCACTGGTTTAAATTTACCTGTAACTCAAACGTAGAGCCGGGTTCCCACCAACCGGGATAATAATAATATTGGGCCGCTTTATTCAAGCCTAACTTTTCATCATCATAGGGGCCCACCCATTCGGCTGCATCAATCGCCCCCCGCTCTAGAGCGAGGAAAATTTCACCTCCGGGCAAGACTTGCACATTTACCCCTAAACTGGCTAAAACTTTGCCCCCAAAGCCCGGAATTCTCATTTTCAGGCCATTTAAGTCAGCAACGCTATTCACCTGACGCTTAAACCAGCCCCCCATTTGTACGCCACTATTGCCCGCAGGAAAAGCAATCACATTAAAATCGGCATAGAGCTTATTCATCATCTCTAAGCCACCGCCGTAGTAGAGCCAGGCATTTTGCTGTTGAGCATTGAGGCCAAAGGGAACCGTTGTGCCAAAAACTAGGGCAGAATTTTTACCAATATAGTAATAACTAGCACTATGGCCGCATTCGACGGTTCCTGCTTGCACTGCATCTAAAACTTGCAGTCCGGGGACAATTTCCCCAGCCGCAAAGACTTCGATGATAAACCGGCCATCAGTGATGGCTTCGACTTTTTCGGCCACCATTTTAGCTGACCCATAGAGGGTTTCTAGGGAGGTGGGCCAACTGGTGGCCATTTTCCATCGAATGTTGGGGAGAGCGCTGCTGGTGGGACTGCTGCTCGTCTCTGTTAAGGTGGTTTGGGCGCTACAAGCCGCCAGAGCTAAGGTGGTGGCTGCTCCTGTGGTGGTATAGGCTAAGAGTTTACGGCGTTTCATAGGTTAAATTCTGATTAAAAAGCGGATTGAAAAGTCCATCATACCTCTGAACCTAGGTGACTACAACGGAAACCCAAACCGTTAATCTAGAGTTCTCAGACGCTTGAGAAATTCTTGGACGACTTTTTGGGGGTTCTTTTGGCATTGCTCCAGGGCATAGGAGTCAATGAGAATGATGCCATATTTCTGTAACAGGCGATCGCGCTTCAGATCGAGATAACAGGATTCCGATTCGATTTGCAAGATGCCACATTTACCCCTATCAATGACCAAAAAATAAGGATGATGCTCTAGTTGTCCATCTAAAATGGTTCGCACATGGGGATAAAATAAGACTTTCTCTCGGTGTAGGGCTTGGGCAATTTCTAATTCAGCCTGAGAAAAAAATTCTAAGCCTTGCCACTGATAGGGGGAAATTTCTGGCTCATTGAACGATCGATCTAAACCTTCCGCATGAACCAAATGGGTATCGGTTAAATTCGTATCATTCAAATTGGTGCTACGAAAAATAGCATAGGCAGCATTACAGCGTCCTAAGTTGGTCTGATTTAAGTTGGCTTCGCTTAAGTCGGCTTTAATTAAGTTGGCTCCACTGACATTGGCTCGACTTAAATCTGCCCCACTTAAGTTCGCTCCACTTAAATTAGCCTGAGCTAAAGAAGCCTGAAGTAAGCAAGCTCCGTTCAAATCGGCTTGCACTAAATTGGCAAAAATCAGATTTGCGCCACTTAAATCAGCATGGGCCAAATTAATGTTAAATAAATAGGCGCTACTGAGGTTCGCCAGAGTCAAATTCGAGCCACTGAGGAAGGATAAAAATAGATTGGCACAGCTTAAATCGGCATGGGCCAGATTAGAGTGGCTGAGATTAGCATGGGAAAAGTTAACATGAAAGAGGTTGGCACGGGCCAGATTACTCTGACTTAAATCAATACCACTTAAATCGGTGTAACTGAGATCGATCCCAGCTAAATCCAGACCGCGAAAATCCCGTTCTCCTCCCCGATAACAGTCTAAAAGGGTTTGTTTATCCATGGACAAGCACCCAAATGGTTGAGATGATGTAGACGCGATTGACTCACTTTGGAGAGTTTAACTGTGGGTTTGTTGGGCCAGCACTTCTAGAGCAGCTTGATACTGGGGATCGGAAGCGGTGGCGATTTGATTGCGGGAGATGGACTCTAAGGGAACAACCCGATCGGGTTCAATGCCCAACTTATTAATATCATGATGGTCTGGAGTTTCGTATTTGGCAATGGTTACGGCTAATCCAGAACCATCGGATAAATCAAACAAGGATTGAATGAGTCCTTTCCCAAAGGTTGTTTCGCCTAATAATTGAGCGCGATCGTTGTCTTGGAGGGCCCCGGCCAAAATTTCACTAGCACTAGCGGTTCCATGATTGACCAAAACCACGAGCGGATCGTTAGTCAGGGCCGATCCAGTCGCTTCAAAGCTCTCTAAAACCCCTTGACGGTTAACGACATAAACAATCGTACCGCGATCGATCCATTGTCGAGCAATTTCAATGCCTGCGGTTAATAACCCACCTGGATTATTGCGTAAATCGAGGATATAGCCTGCGGCTCCTTGGTCTTCTAAGCGGGCGATCGCCTGGCCGAGTTCTTGGGAGGCATAGGCATTAAACTGGGTTAAGCGCATATAGCCAATGGGAATGGAGCCAGATTTGGAGTCGATGGAGCGCAAATCAGCAATCACCGGATTGAGGGTAATATGGTCGCGGGTAATCTCCACGGTTTCCCGCTCTTGGCGATCGCTCTCAATGGTTAAGGTGACGACTGTTCCTATGGGCCCGCGCATCCGGTTAGCGGCCTCTTCTATGGTTAACTCGCGAGTAGAAATGCCATCAATAGCCATGATGCGATCGCGGGGCTGAAGTCCGGCAGCTTCTGCTGGCGATCCGGCGATCGGTGCAATCACCGTTAACAGACCCGTTTGAGCATCCAAAGCAATTTGTAAACCTACGCCACTCAACTCTCCCGAAGTCGTCACCTGCAAGCTGCGATAGGATTCTGGAGGTAAAAACCGGGTAAAGGGATCGTCCAAACTCTTCAGCATTTGGTCAATGGCCGTGTAGGTCTCCTCACGAGTCCTGAGCGGCTTTTTCAGCGCCTTCTGGCGCACGAACCACCAATTTTGATGATTAAAGGTCTCATCCAAATAAGACCGATTCACAATCCGCCAGACCTCATTGTAGAGCTTCTGTTCCTGGGTCAGAGCATAGGCTGGCGAGATCCAACCCCCTAGGGCGATCGCCAGATACAACACCAAAAAACAGACCACCCCAAAAAATCGCTTTACCATCACCTGTTTTATCATTACTTTGGCTATGTTACATTTCTATAAGAGCGCATTAATCTTTGATAGGATCGTTAACCGCATGTTTACCAAGCAGGTAAGAGACTCAAAAACCTTTCAATGGTTTCAAGAACGTTTGGAGATCCAAGCCATCTCCGACGACATCACCAGTAAATACGTCCCTCCTCACGTCAATATCTTCTACTGTCTCGGTGGAATTACCCTCGTGTGCTTCCTCATCCAGTTTGCCACGGGATTCGCCATGACCTTCTACTACAAACCCACGGTAGCTGAAGCCTTTAGCTCCATTCAATACATCATGAATGAAGTCAGCTTTGGATGGTTAATCCGCTCCATCCACCGTTGGTCTGCCAGTATGATGGTACTAATGATGATTTTGCACATCTTCCGAGTTTACCTTACCGGAGGCTTCAAAAAACCCCGCGAGCTAACTTGGGTCACCGGAGTTGTCCTAGCTGTGATCACCGTAACCTTCGGAGTTACCGGCTATTCTCTACCTTGGGATCAGGTGGGATATTGGGCCGTTAAAATTGTAAGTGGTGTTCCTGCTGCTGTTCCTGTGGTTGGAGACCTGGTAGTAGAACTGATGCGAGGCGGTGAAAGTGTAGGCCAAGCCACCCTAACCCGGTTCTATAGCCTTCATATTTTCGTCCTTCCTTGGTCGATCGCCGTCTTCATGTTGGCTCACTTCTTAATGATTCGTAAACAAGGGATCTCTGGCCCCTTGTAAAGCGCTTCGCGCTAGGGAATGGGGAGAACTATAGCGATCCTGAGAAATGAATGGTGAATAGTTTCCCCTCATCCCCTAACCCCTTCTCCCGCAGGAGAAGGGGAAAAAGTCCCTCTCCCGTGGGAGAGGGATTTAGGGAGAGGGCAAAGCAGCACAAATCAAACGGAACTCCTATATCAACCCTAAAACCCCTTGACCTCGATATAATCGTCCTATTTACTCATTGGTTGAACCATGTCCATTCAAAAGCCACCCGCCTTATCCGATCCCAAACTCCGGGAAAAACTCGCCCAAGGCATGGGCCATAATTACTATGGTGAACCCGCTTGGCCCAATGACCTGCTGTATACCTTCCCCGTTGTAATTGTGGGAACTCTCGGCTGTATCGTTGCCTTAGCGGTACTCGATCCGGCCTTCATCGGCGAACCTGCCGATCCCTTCGCTACTCCCCTGGAAATTTTGCCAGAGTGGTACTTCTATCCCGTATTCCAAATCCTGAGAACAGTTCCCAACAAACTGTTGGGGGTTGTGATGATGGCTTCTGTTCCCCTGGGCTTAATCCTAGTTCCTTTTATCGAAAGCGTGAACAAGTTCCAAAATCCTTTCCGCCGTCCCGTAGCGACTGCGGTGTTCCTGTTTGGAACCCTGGTTACCCTGTGGCTAGGTGTTGGAGCGGCTTTCCCTATCGATAAATCTCTGACCTTGGGATTATTCTAAATCGAGAATAGTATCTTTTTTCTTTAAGCACCGGTAAGGGAACTGGCGATCGCCCGATCTTTAGATCCCCTGCCGGTGTTTAAGTTATTTATTAATTATACAGTTGCAAGACTTCGAGACGTTGCTCGGTTTTTTTGCTAATTTTGTATTGGACACCAATCTAGTTAAACAAATTCTGAGGTGGGATATGTCGGTACTAGAAGCATCACCTTTATACCGAGAATTACTGGAACAGGCGAGAAAAACGGTTTTACAACAAGGTATTGAACAAGAGCGCCGAAAAACTAAAAAATCCAGGGAGCGAGAGGCTCCCACTCCAGTCATATCAAAGAATTCGAGGAGTGCGGGCATCTGGCCCGCTTCTTCACCCTTTATATCAAGTTCGCTTATTCATGTCCGCGAAGCGGAAATACCATGATTAAAAAATCCAGGGAGCAAGATGCTCCCACTCCAGTCATATCAAGGGATTAGAGGAGTGCGGGCATCTTGCCCGCTTCTTCACCCTTTATCCGGACTTGATATAAGGAAGATTATAAACTGGGGATACCTTTGGCGGCGATGGGCATTCGCCAGCCTGTGCCGAAGGCTCTGGAGGTGATTTTTAAGCCGGGAGGAGCTTGGCGACGCTTAAATTCTGCTCGTTTGACGAGGTGTAAAATTTTATTGATGATGGCTGGATCGTGTCCGGCAGCCGCTATGATTTCTGGGGATTGGTGATCGTGGATGAGGCGATGAAGAATATCATCGAGGGTATCATAATCGGGGAGAGAGTCTTGATCGCATTGATCGGGTTTGAGTTCGGCGCTGGGGGGTTTAACCAGGATATTTTCGGGAATGATTTCTTTTCCAGAACGCTGATTTAGCCAACGACAGAGGCTATACACGCGGGTTTTGGGGACATCGGCGATCGCCGCTAAACCGCCGTCCATGTCTCCGTAGAGCGTGCAATATCCGACTGCCATCTCCGATTTATTGCCGGTAGACAGGAGCAGATGACCGAATTTATTGGCGATCGCCATGAGCAGATTTCCGCGAATCCGAGATTGAATATTTTCCTCCGCCACACCGGGTTCTGTCCCCGCAAATAGGGGGTCTAGAGTGCGATCGAAGCCGCTCATTAACTCGCCAATGGCAAGGGTTTGGGTTTGAATGCCGAGATTTTGTGCCACTTGCAGAGCATCTGTAATGGAGTGTTCGGAGCTATAGGGAGAAGGCATGAGGACACCGAGAACTTGGGAGGGGGCGATCGCTTCTGCGGCGATCGCCGCCACCAAAGCCGAATCAATTCCCCCACTTAACCCCAACACAATTTTACTAAAGCCACACTTGCGAGCATAGTCTCGAACCCCTAACACCAAAGCCGACCAAATCTCTAAATTTTCATTCTCAGAAACTTCTGGAGCATCACCGATTAAATCATGCTCTTGGGAATCAAACGTCAGCACCTGAAAATCAGACTCAAATCCTTCTAACTGAGTCACAACTTTACCCGTCTGATTCACGGCCAAACTATGACCATCAAAAATCAAATCATCATTTCCCCCCACCTGATTCACATAAATAATCGGCACTTGGTAACGACTGGCGCTATAGCTTAACATTGAAGTTCTCAAAGCCGGTTTATTTAAGCTATAGGGAGAAGCCGATAAATTAACCACTAAATCTACATTTTTATCCATTAAATCCGCCAAAGGATTAATCGCATAAGAGCGTTTACCCCAAAACTGTTCATCATTCCATAAATCCTCACAAATTGTTACCCCAATTCTTAGATCCACGCCCTCCGTATGTAGGGCCAAAACTTGACTTTCGTGACCGGGTTCAAAATACCGGTCTTCATCAAACACATCATAGGTAGGCAGCAAGCGTTTATGAAACTCCGCTAAAATATCCCCTTGATAGAGCGCCACCACACTATTGAATAACTCTTTTCCGCCCTGTTTGCTTGCTCTTGAATTGCGAGTGACTGTGCCCACACAAACAATTAAATCATTGGGTATTTTCTGAGCCAATTCTTCAATTAAATGACCCATTTTATCGATAAACACGGGATAATTTAACAAGTCACGGGGAGGATAACCACACAGAGATAATTCCGGAGTCAGCAACACTAGAGCGCCCTGAGCAGCCGCAATTTCTGCCGACTTCAGGATCATTTGGGCATTATTTTCTAGATCGCCAATTGTGGGATTGAGTTGAGCGATAGCAATTTTCATAGTTTAGGGAATGGGGAATAGGGAATGGGTAATAGAGTGAATAGGTACAAAAAAGCTCTGGTTGTCACCATTTTATGAAGACAAGAAAATAGGATTTAATTTAAGAAAGCTAGTTATTTTTCAGCTTTCTGAATCAAGGAAATTAACTTATTTCTCACAAAAACAAATTTACCTTTTACATAATTTTTTCCCAAGGATTTTTCATCAATTTTTCCCAGATCTAGCATTTTTTCCTTGCACCCTTCTCGAATATGACATAATACATCTTTGGGCACTCCAGGAAATCGAGCATATAAATAATCGCTGGCAATTAAATTTAAGGCTGATGTCCCCAAATGAACAAAATCGCGATAGGGTTCGGCACTGCCGGGGTAATCTGGGGGAATGAGGGGATTATCAATACCAATCACTTGCCCCAAAAACCAATCGCGCACCTGATAAAAATTACAATCGAGGTAAATCATACCGGTGAGCAATTTGAGGAATTGTCCTAAATGGATCAATCGTTCATCGCCCCAGCGTTCGGGATGATCGACTCGAATTTGTATCCAATCGGTGACTTCTAACTGATCGGCTAATTTTCCCAGGGTTTTCGGCTCTAGAAATTCAATCCAGGCTTTGGGTCGTTCATAGCAGCAGTCAGCCGCAATCATCTGTAAAACGGCTTCTCCAAGGAATAAGAGGCGATCGCCTGATTCATCGAGAGCTTTGCCTTGCATTAAGGCTCGACCCGATTTCAGCACTTGCCAAAGATATTCCTTTTCATTAAACTGGTAACGAATTGTAACTTCAATCCGTTCGGCTTGATGGACTTGTCCGGGGTTATCGTAGATTTTAGTCATGCGATCGCACTCATCAAATAAACACCATAGGTTTATCTTTCAGTAAATCGAACGCTTGTGCATCAAATCGATAAAGGCTGGCTGGTCTCCCTGCTCCCCGTGAGGCTTTCACCCCTGTATCGTATAGGAATCCTAACTTCAGCAAGCGAGCGCGGAAGTTAGAATAGTCTGAAAAATTTTCCCCTAACACCGTAGTGTAGAGCTGATACAAGTCGTTGAGGGTGAACATCTCCGGTAGGACATCGAAGGCCACGGGACTATATTCCAATTTGTTGCGTAAACGTCTGTAGCCATATTCTAGGATCTGATTATGATCAAATGCTAGGTCTGGCACTTGATGAATGGGATACCAAGCAATGCCACTGACTCCATCGGCAATCAGTTGAGCTTCATCAAAACGCACGAGGGCAAAGTAACTGACGGAAAGATATCGGACTCCATATTGATCGGGAGCTTCCCTGGGGTCGCGTCCTGGGTCGCCAAAGGTATAGAGTTGCTCTAGATAGAGATTTTGGGCGCGAATTTTCTCTGAGAGAATGCGATAGGCGGCTTGTTCGAGGGATTCGGAGCGACGGACAAGGGTTCCGGGTAAACTCCATTGATTGAGATAGGGGTCTTCATGGCGCATCACCAAGAGGACGAGGAGTCGGTTGAGGGCGCTATCAACGGAAAAGATGACGTTATCTACGCCCACCTTAAAATCAGCTAACGGCTCTTTGTGAGTTGGTTTGGAATGGCTCTCTGGCATGATACAACTGCTCCCGATGGATGTAATCCTGGATGGGAGGCGTAATAACTTGGGTCTCCTTTCTTTCACGATACGCTGTTGAGGACACAGGTGGCACATCAAAATCGGCGATCGCCACTTTTCCTCCCAATTCGGTGAGCGCTTGCACTTGCTCCGAGGCGATCGCATACCCCGATCGCTCTACAATGAGAACTTCGACTTGCTGCAATAAGGTTTTGATTTGATACCACTTGGGCATTTGGGCAATTAGATCGGAGCCAACAACTAGGATAAACTGGGTTTCAGGCCATAGTTGGCGGGCGACATGGACGGATTCTAGCGATCGCGAATAACCCAATTGGGGATACAAGCCAATATTGTCATAGCCCTCTTTGAGGTCTTCGATCAACAACTCCAGCATCGCCAGACGATGATCGAGGGGGGTTTGATGGTCTTTGAACGGGTTATTGGAAGCCCAAACCGCCACATAATCATAATATTGGCTCAACCATTCGAGAATGGCTCGATGTCCGTGGGTGGGCGGATCGGCGCTAGTTCCAAAAAGGGCAACAGTGTTCATGGGTAAAAGGTAATGGGGAATAGGGAATGGGGAATGGGGAATGGATCGTTCGCCATCCTCCTTCTCAGGTTACTCCTCCTCTGATTATAGTGCAATAAACCATAATACTGTCAACCTGTTTTTTATGAAATGACCTTAAAATAGCCTGAAAACCAAAATCAAACCCCTTATTTGCCTCCTAACTCCACTCATTTATAGTTTTTAGCACCAATATGCTCATCCCCCCACTCATGATTGCTAAATGCCAAAGTCACAATTTTTAGTTGTTGGCTTGTAGGGGCTTTCCGGCCGGAAAGCCCCTACAGCTCATCGATTGTCACCAATCCACCCTCCGTAAACTGAATGACTAATTCTTGCTCATCAAGCAGTGCAGTTCCAATCAATGGTCGTCGCCCTGTCGCAAACACACGAACATCTCGTTCTGCTCTATCCCAAAAGATTGTCGCTTGATGGACAGGCAAAACAACTGAACTGTTGTCTGCCAGGTTTGCAGGCAAATTGTACAAAAACGGAAGTCTGAGCAAATTTACTGCCTCTGGCGGGAGACAAAGGTGATCTGTAAAGCCTGTATCGATGACAAAATCGATCGGGAAAGTTGCACCATTGGCCAACAGAAAGGTCAATGAAACGATCGCATGTCTGTCAGTCACCATACCGGAAATCATTGCCTACCCGCTCCATCACACCGCCGAAAGAAGCCGCTACATTATAGCCGATGCGGATGCCAAATAGTCTTGCGTATGGGGACTTTGCCTGAAGGTTTTTAGCGGCTTGTAGTCCGGTTTCATCCAGGTCATAGTCACCGGTCTCAATATTGATGATGACCATTTTGCCAATATTTTCCTCGGTTTCAACCTTTTTGCGAATTTCACCTTCATAGATTTGGTAGGCGCGTTTGGCAACTTCTTCACTGCTTAATAGGATTGCTTGCATAGGTTTGCGATCGCTACATTAACATCTGAGAACTGCTCGATCATATCCCATGAATCAGAATTTGTTTATTGTCATCAAGAAGCATTGAGTTCAAGTGCCCGGCGATAGGACTCAACCGATGAGGTATCCTATGAATCAAAAACTACTTCAGTCCTTAGTGCAAATTATTACTTCGCTCTCCGATGAAGAGCGGCAATATCTAGAACGTGAAATTCGCCAATATTCTCTAGCCAAACAAATTAAAGATTTAGAAGATAAGGTAAAAGAATTTGAAGATAAATACAAAATGTCTTCGGATATTTTTTATCGTCAGTTTCAAGCCGGAGAACTTCAAGATTCTAGTGATTTTTTTGAATGGAATACTTATCATGAAATGTTAAATCTAGCACAACAGTCTTAACAGCGATGAATTTAGAGCAATATATTTCTGATATTAAGGGCAAATTATCTGGCAGTCCAATCATTACTATAACTGAGATTATTGATGAACGCATTCTACTAAATCGGGGCTATTTTCGGGCTAGATTGACCCTAATTAACACTGATTTCTTGGAATCTGAAGTACGTTAAAATTTGTATTGAGGAAAAGATAATGGTTGATATCGAACAAATCCAAACAGACATTAATGAATTACCTGAAGAAGCGCAAAGCTTACTCTTGGATTTTATTGATTTATTAAAAAAGCGCTATTCAACACCAGAAAAACGAGCAATAAACTCAGACTTCTCCCCAAATCATCAATTGAGTACCTTAGACATTCTCAAAGAATCTGAGTTGATCGGTTGCATCAGTGCAGAACCCAACCTTTCTACTGATTATAAATCTATTGTTCAAGAAAAACTAGACTCCAAATATGATCGCTGAAACTTAGAAAAAGGGGCCGCCAACGTTGGCTCGACTCCTCTAGGGTTCGATGGGAACGCTTGGGGCTTGGCGAGCAGGCTGGGGAGAGGAGACAGGTTCAGAGGCAGGTTGTGTTATCGGTTGCGCTTCTCCTTCCACATTGGGGGTCACCATTTCTGAGTTAGTCGGATCGTCTAAAGGCGCTAATAGTTTGGACACATCAATATAAGGACGACCTCCACTTTCATACAGAGGGCCTGAACCTAAGTCGCGAACATCAAAGAGTCTTTGTAATCTATCTGCTGCATTCTGACCCGGTTTAAGGGTAAATAAAACATTGGAGCTATCGCAACGTCCTCCCGCTGTCGTTGCACACACTACAGGTAAACCATTGACAATACCTGTTGTAAGATAGTCGAGTCGTCCACTATCACGAGCGGATTGAAATCGCCTTGAGACTTCTTGGCAGTGCCTCATCGAATCATACCCAGAAGCGGTCAAATACTCGGAGAGCCAGCGAATCACAGCAATACTGTTACCTGTCTGTGTATTCGTGGCAATGGTTGTCGGTAAACCACGATCTATGACGCACTGAAACTGAACTGATTGAGCGTAACTGGGTTGACTGACAACAGCTCCTAAAACCGTCAACCAAGCTGCACCAGCTACAACTCCTAAAGACTTACGCAACATTTGTATACCTCCTATCTACAAACCCATTATTAATTATTCATTTTTAATCCATCATCCGCCAGCGCCGCAGTTGGTTAACAACTTGGTCGATACTGTGACCGTAGCCGAGTAAGCCGGTGGTTGATAAGGTCACTGGTTGGTTAGGAATGAAGGCGACAATGCCGATAACTTCCTTAGTTTCAGCGTGGAGAATAGGGCCGCCAGAGTTACCGTTGTTCAGCCGTGCATCTAGGTTGAGTCCAGTAGAATCTGCACTGCTGATGATTCCTTGAACAACATCCCAGTCCCTATCAACATTCAGTTGCTTGGGATGACCAATAATCACCACTTCTTGGGCGCGGGGAATGTAACCCGAATAGAATTTCAGGGGGCGGATGGTGTCGTCGTCTTCTCGGATGCCTTCAACTTTAAGGATGGCTAGGTCGAGGAGATCGTCGGGGTCGGTAATATGTTCCAGGGTGGCACTGTAGCGGGGACGTTGGTTATAGTCTAAGCTGCTGAACAACTGGACTTCAATGGTGTCGCTGGGACGGTTTGCACCAAAGGGTTGGAGGACATGGCGGTTCGTGATAATCCAGATGGTATCTCCTTCTCGCTTGAATATCCAACCTGCCCCATAATCTGCACCCAGAGCCTGTGGGTCAGTGCTTTCAGGAATAATAATGTGGACAGTGGAGCGCAGTTCATAGACCAGGGGTTCGTCTTCTGAACTGGGAACATGGGCTAGGTCGCTGGTAGGAGGAGGAGTTTTCTGTTGTTCGAGTAGACGCTCGGCTTCCCGGAGGTTATTGCGGGCGGTGGCAAAGTTCGGGTCAAGTTGAATGGCTTGGTTGTATTCGGTAATGGCGGCTTGCAGGTCACCTTGTTGTTGTAGGATATAGCCGAGATTATTGTGAGCCAGGGTATGGACACTCGCTGGTATTGCGTTTTGATCGGGTAAACTGAGGGCGCGGCGATAAGCCTGCTCTGCCTCTGTGAATTCCTTTTGCTCTATAAAAATACTGCCTAAACCGATGTGAGGAGAGGCAAATTGCGGGTTGAGTTCAATGGCGCGGCGATAGGACTCCACCGCCTCGGTCAGTTTGTTTTGGTCTCTGAGAGCAATGCCCAGGTTGTAGTAAGCAGTGGCATATTGGGGATTGAGTTCAAGTGCCCGGCGATAGGACTCCACCGCTTCCGTCAGTTTGTTTTGGTCTCTGAGGACATTACCCAGGTTGTAATAAGCAGTGGCATATTGGGGATTGAGTTCAAGTGCCCGGCGATAGGACTCCACTGCTTCCATCAGTTTGTTTTGGTCTCTGAGGACATTACCCAGGTTGTAGTAAGCAGTGGCAAACTGGGGATTGAGTTCAAGTGCCCGACGATAGGACTCCACCGCCTCCGTGAGTTTGTTTTGGTCTCTGAGGACATTACCCAGGTTGAGGTAAGCAGTCGCATATTGGGGATTGAGTTCCAGTGCCTGGCGATAGGACTCTACCGCCTCCATCAGTTTGTTTTGGTAGTAGAGGGCATTGCCCAGGTTGTTGTAAGCGATCGCATCGATCGCATCTTCGGGGTTCAGTTCAATAGCGCGGTTATAGGACTGCACCGCTTCCATCAGTTTCCCTTGGTCTCTGAGGACATTGCCCAGGTTGAGGTAAGCAATGGCCAATTGGGGGTTGAGTTCAAGTGCCTGGCGATAGGACTCTACCGCCTCCATCAGTTTCCCTTGGTCGTAGAGGACAATGCCCAGGTTGTTGTAAGCGATCGCATATTGGGGATTGAGTTCCAGTGCCCGGCGATAGGACTCCACCGCTTCCATCAGTTTTCCTTGGTTTTTGAGGGCAATGCCCAGGTTGTAGTAAGCGATCGCATTGTCCGGTTGTTCTCGAAGGACTCTGAGCCAAATTAATTCAGCTTGGGCATAATTCCCGGCCCTTTGGGCTGCGTTGCCCTGTTTCGATAACTCGTCAATGGTCTGTGCAACCGTGGCTTGGGGAGTCACAACCACGGCCAGAGTGAACCAAAATACCCAGAACTTGCGAAACACGATTCAAGTAACAATTTAAGAATGGAGGTCGATCGCTATTGTAGTGGATACTTGGGGGTTGGGGTTCGTCAAATCAGTTGTAGAGAGGCGGGGACGGCTCCCCATCTCCCTATCTCACTATCCCCCCATCTCCCCGATCAATTGTTGTAGTTTAGGGGAAATTTCCATGGGTACAGGAACGGGATCTTCTAATTGGCGACAGGAGGGGGGAAGACTGAGGACAGAGGTGCGGGTACGCTCTTGGATCAGATCGAGGGTATCGGGAAGAGTGACGAATTCTCCGGCTTTGAGCAGGGGTTGCAAGAGGGGGGTTTCTTCGGGTTCGGGGGGTTCATGGATTAAACCGAGGCGATCGCCGATACATTCTCCCTCATGGAGTCGCCGAAAGATTTGTTTGCGTCCAGGATAGCTGACTTTATTGGTGGAGCGCTTCATCACTGGTTTGTCTGCAATTTCCACCAGTTTATAGACTCCGTTCACTGGGGAACCGGTGACCAATTTTGTGCCAATTCCATAGCCATCAATACAAGCACCGGCTTGATTTAAGCGTTGCATTTCGTATTCGTCAATGTCTCCACTGACAAAAATGGGCGCTTGGGGCAAGATTTGGCGGATGTTCTGGGATAGAGTAACCAGATCTCCGGAGTCTAGGCGAATACCGGCAACGTCTAGGGTTCCCGCTTTTGTTTGCTCGGCTAACCGTTCGGCTGCTGCCAAGCTGTCGTAGGTGTCAATTAACAAAGGAGCGCCGGGAAAATAGCGGTAAAAGGCTTGAAAGGCGGCATCTTCTGCACCTTCGCAGGCGGCGATCGCCATTACGAGAGAATGAGCCATGGTTCCTGCGGGGTTGCGACCCAATTTTAGGGCGGCTAATACATTGGATGTGGCATCCATTCCCCCGGCGATCGCCGCTCGTGCTGCCCAGAGTGCCCCCTGGGGACTAAAAGCCCGTCTTGTGCCAAATTCCAGGATCGAGGCATCCTCACCCGCCATATCCCGCATTCGGGCGGCTTTGGTGGCGATGAGGGTTTGATAATTTAAGGTATTGAGTAAATAGGTTTCCACCAGTTGAGCTTGCCAGAGGGGAGCTTCAATTCTCAAGAGGGGTTGATTGGCAAAAATAGCGGTTCCTTCGGGTACAGCCCAAACATCGCCAGTAAAGCGAAACTGGGCTAATTTTGTCCAAAACTCGGCAGGGGCATGGTCAAAAATACCCGTTGCTCGGAGTGCTTGAATCTGATCGGGCGTAAATTGCAGGTTTTGCAGATACTCCAGCGCCGGTTGCACTCCCATGGCGATCAGGTAACCGAAACCTGGAGGTAAACGGCGGGTGAACAGTTCAAAGCTGGCGCGGTGTTCTGCTATGCCTTCGCCGATGTAACAGGCGTTCATGGTGAGCTGATAGAGATCGGTGAGTAGGCTGTTGTCTGCGAGGTTGAGGGTGAGTAAGGAGTGTTGCATTTTGGCGATCGCCTCCTTTAAGGCTGCTTCCCTTCCTATTATAGTAGATTAAACCATAATTGTGTCAACCTATTTTTATAAAAACCACCTTTACTCAGGGATTGGGGGGAACTTTGGGGTCATTCTCCGGAAGCGTGACAAACAAATAGGGCAATAAAAACCCAATGACTGCCGCAGCAAATGATAGGGCAGCCGTAATTTGATCGGGACTCAGATAACGACTGAGCCAACTGGAGTTTAAGGTTTGTACGGGATAATCTGGATCGAGTCCTACAGTCAACTTCTTGCTTTTCCCCGCTAACCTAACTTGCAGCCCTACAGGATCACAATTGAGGTCAAAATAGCGCAATTTCTCAATATCCTGAGCATCTGCTGTGGTTAAAAATTGATTGTCCTGTATCGTTAGAGTTTTATCATTCATACGGACTTCCCCTTTCAGAATAGAAGAGTGAGGGAAATCATTGCGAGAATCTCCCACGCGATCGATCCATTTTAAGCTCACATCAGTTACCGGTAAATTTCTCCCAATCCATTCCGGTTCTGTCTGCATGTTTTCCCTAAAATTTAGCGATAACTGGGTTGAAGAAAACAGGGCTAATTCAGGATTGAGGGGCGCATTAGGAGTAAATTGAAGTTCGGTGATGGGGGCTTCTAATCCCTCTATTTTGATATTTTCAAGGACTAAAATAAAGAGTTCTGGATTGAGTTTGAGTTGTAGAATAGCCGGTTTTTGGGGGGACTCATTGGTAGGAAAGTTCAACCCCAGATTCAGTTGAGTTTCCGGAGGATAGGAACGATAACTGAGATTGACTTGAGTGGTTGAATTTAAAGCCAGCCGATCGATCGCTAAACCTTGAGCAGTTGAAGGATAGAGTAACAGGTGACTGTTGGCTTCAGAAAAGGTAAACGAGAGTTCTGTTTTTTGGCTTAAAATTGAGTTGATTTGAGGATTTTCTGGACTGGTAAAAGTTCCCCTTAAGGTTAGAGTTTCTGAGGAGGTTTGTAAACTTAAAGAGGTTAGATCGTCGATATTTTGCAGCAAGAAGCGGGAGTTGGGTTCCGGAGTCGTGAATTGAATATGACTGATGAGTAAGGTGGCTTCAAAGTTTTGGGTTCCGGGAATAAAAAAGTGGGTCAGCAAGATAATAAAAGATACGGAACATAGGATAAATGCAGCGATTTTATCTTTTTTACTTGTCAAGCGTTTGAAGGGAATGGGGGAGACTTCAGCGAGGATCAGAATGATTTTGAAAAAGCCGACTATGGGTAAATATATCAATACCGACAGAATCCAGGCAAGCCCATCGATAAGGTGAGACCAAATAGGGCGATCTCGGTCAGATTTTGAGGCGTTCTGTTTGGGGTGGTTTCGGTTGGAAGATTTCATCTAGGAGTTATGTTCAAATTAGGCGCTAAAACCAGGCTGGATTATGATAAAATAGAATAATTCGGGTATCCGTTTCTTTAGGTTGTCCTGGTTTTTGTTGTTCCATCACTATATAGAGTTCGTAGCGTCCCGCAGGAGCATTACCAAATGTCCAAGTAAAGGGGACTTGTCCAGTTTTGGGAATTTTTTGGGAAATATTATGGTAAATTCTACCGTCTTTGCGAATTTGTACAGTGGGGAAAGTGGTACGTGCATTGCCGACAAATAGGGTGAATTCGTAGCGTTGAGAAGAGGGGTCGAGAATAACGGGATAGTAGATAGTTTCGCTCTTTTGGGTCAGATATGCAGTGGCTCGCAGACTATCGGGAGCAACTCTAGCTCGTTGTAAAATGGGCTGGGTATCTAAGTTATATTCCATACCATTGCGGATAGGCAAGAAGCGGTTGAGGTTGTCGAGCAGGTAACCGCGATCGAACGATTGCATGATAAATTGGGGCTGTTGGTTAATGCCGGGAATGCGGAGGGTGAGGGGGTTGGGATATGCCGCAGGTGCGCCCGTGGTAAAGGATACTAAGCGAATGCTGGCGCTAATGTCGTGATTGACTAAGCCTTCGCAGCGATCGCCCCTATCCATATAGGCTAGACTATTACGGTTACCCGTGGGACAAGCCAAAGCCGGTGTAGCGCTGAGGGTAACCGCGAGAGATAGGAGCGTTAGGAAAATTTTGGTATTTCTGCAAGCGGACATCAACATGATTCAAGCCTCACTCAAGACTGATTCTATTATAAGAAACATTATCCTGTAGGGGCGGGTTATACCCAAATATAGGATACCCACAAATCAATTCTCTCAACCCGCCCCCACCCCACCATTAAACCCACCGGATAGAATTGTCTCGATGTCGTGTTGGGCGGGTTTACAAAGGTTATCGGTGGGTTTTGAAAATGATTGGTGAACCCGCCCCTACGAATCCTGATTGTTTTCTCATTTTCAGATTTAGGATAATGTTAAATAACCAAATAAACCATCGCAGGAGAGGCGAAACCCCGGTAAAATGCTCAAGGTGGGGAGAATAGCTTCCCCTTGGTGAACTTGGGGTTGTTGTTGAGGCTTGAAGCTCATCACAGAACGTACCTCTGGATCAATTAACCAGCCTAACTCTGTACCGTTATTGAGACAAAAGAGAATCTTTTCAATCACTTGCATAGAACTTTGCTCAGGGGAGAGAATTTCAATCGCCCAATTGGGGGCAGCAGTAAAGGTATCGGTAACTTCTCCTTCTGGGTTTAAGGGGATGCGTTGCCAGGAAAAGACGCTAATATCAGGAACCAGAGAACGACCGGCAAATGTACAGCGCAGTTCAGTAAATGCCAGGGCAATCTTTTCCGGTTCTGCCACCTGATTGAGTGCCGTAGCTAAACCCGTTTGCAACCGGCTATGTCGTCCTTTAGGCATGGGTTTAGAAGAGATTTGGCCATTACTATATTCTTGTGCGGGTTGGGTTTCTGGGAGGTTGAGAAAGGCTTCGAGAGACAGTTGAGAGGCAACAACCATAATCATGAGCAATGAATAATGAATTAGTGTAGACCAGTTGGGCGGGTTTCGCTGTTAATCGATCGTCCTGTAGGGGCGGGTTATACCCAAATCTAGAACACCAAGCCATCAATGAACTAAACCCGCCCCCACCCCTTGATGTCCGGTTGGGCGGGTTTACAAAGGTTATTGGTAGGTTTTGAAAAGGATTGGTGAACCCGCCCCTACGAATCCATTGTTAATTGTTCATTGTTCATTGTTAATTTTTAATTCATCACCCCCCAGCGCCGCAACTGTTCAACCACCGAATCAATGGGGTGGCCGAAACCGAAACCCCGCGTCGCGATAGGATTTTCGGGGATGTCTGGTGTGGCGATATTGGGGTCGGTGTCGATACCTTCAGTGGTAATCAGTTGGATGACAATACCGATGACTTCCTTGGTTTCCGAGTTGAGAATGGGGCCGCCAGAATTGCCAGAGGCGAGGTTTGCGTCTAGGGTCATCTTATGGCTGTTGAAGTTAACATTGGTGACGTTGCCGATGACCACATTCCAGTGGTCGCTCAGATTATAGGGATGACCGATAATCGTCACCGGTTGGGTGCGCGGAATAGCACCGGAATGGAATTTCAGGGGGCGGATGGTGTCGTCGTCTTCTCGGATGCCTTCCACTTTAATCACCGCTAGGTCGAGGGGGTCTCCAGGACGGGTAATGTGTTCCAACGTCGCTGGGTAGGGGGTACGTTGGTTATAGTCTAGGGTGCTGAAAAACTCCACTTGAATGGTTTCGCTGGGACGGTTGCCGTGTTGAATGACATGGCGGTTGGTCATAATCCAGAGGGTATCCCCTTCGCGCTTGAAGATCCAACCCGTGCCATAGTCTTTACCCTGGCTGTTTTCGGTAATGATGCGAACCGTGGAGCGCATTTCATAGACCAGGGGTTCGTCTTCTGGGCTGGGAACATAGGCCAGGTCGCTGGGTGGGGGTGGGGTGCGCTGTTGGGCCAGGAGGCGCTCGGCTTCCTGGAGGTTGTTTTGGGCAGCGACAAAGTTGGGGTCAATTTGAAGGGATTTTTTGTATTCGGCAATGGCCCCTTGCAGGTCGCCTTGTTGTTGCAGGGCATAGCCGAGAGCATTGTGAGCGAGGGTATGGGCGCTGGCTGGTGTGGCTTTTTCATCGGGTAAACTGAGGGCGCGGCGATAGGACTGCACTGCCTCCGGGAGTTTCCCTTGCTGTCTGAGGGCAAGGCCCAGGTTGTTGTGAGCGCCGGCAAATTCGGGGTCAAGTTGAAGAGCGCGGCGATAGGACTGCTCTGCCTCCGTCAGTTTCCCTTGGTCTCTGAGGGCATTGCCCAGGTTGTTGTGAGCGCCGGCAAATTCGGGGTCAAGTTGAAGGGCGCGGCGATAGGACTGCACTGCCTCGGTGAGTTTCCCTTGGTTTCTGAGGGCATTGCCCAGGTTGATGTGAGCGCCTGAATTATCTGGGTCTTCTCGGATGACTCTGAGCCAAATTAATTCGGCTTGGGCATAGTTGCCAGCACTCTGGGCTGCGTTGCCCTGTTTCCATAACTCGTCAATCGTTTGGGCAATGGTCGCTTGGGGAGTGACGACCACGGCGAGAGTTAACCAAAATGCCCAGAATTTGCGAAACACGGTATCAATTAACAATGAACAATGAACAATGAACAATGAACAATGGGGGTCGATCGCTATTGTAGTGGATTTTTGCGGGTGGGGGGTTTTCATCTCCCCATCCCCCCATCCCCCCATCCCCCACTCCCCACTCATTATTACTAAACGCAACAGAATATAAAGAATAGTAGCGTAGCGATCCCACTTGTCAGAGAATTGCTATAATCAAGACATCAGGAATAAATCCAATAATTTCAATTCAAGAAAGGAGACAGTTATGAATATGTTTTCTGCCATAAACGATCTCGTGATGTATATGTTTGATGCCATCGGCGAAATCTTCAGTCCCAATCACGATCAATATCCCAGTGTTGGCGTACAACCCTTTAACGGTGAAGCCTTGTCCGAGTGGATGGAATTCTAATCTTGTTGGAAACCTTTTGAGAGAAACGCTTAAATTTTATGAATCTGTTGACCCTTCCCGGTAGTTTGTTCCCAAACAGGCTACCGGGTTTCTCATGGCACTACACTAGGCGTTAAGACTTAGCAGAGATGGGTTGATCGTCAAAGAGATTTAAGGGGAAATAACCAAAGGTTCCATTGAGTTGATCGTAGTCAGAAGATAAACAAGAAATTAAAACCCCTCGATAGTCTCCTGTATAGCTATCGTGATAATGGGCTAAGGTTTGGCCATTAAACTTAATATAAACCGGTTCATCGATCGCCGGAAGTTGCACCAGATTAAAGGGAACCGGATAGCCCAAAGCGCTCAAATAATGGGCAAGAGCGGTAAACCCTTGCGTCCCCTCATCGGCACACACCCCGAAATTATGATGATCGGCTAAACTCGCAACATGGATTAAGTGCGATCGCAGTTGCTCCCGTTGCTCTGGTACACTCAGATCCACAGACTCCGGTTGCAGACTAAACACTTGCAGATACTTAAGAGCAGCTTGGGTTTCAAGACTCAAAGATAAGGACACAATGGGTAAGGATAATAGAACAGCAAGCCATCATCATAGCGAAAGAGGGACACACCAGTGCTATCCCAACAGTGTGCCGGAAATCATGGCAGCTAAGAGCATGAAGCCAATGATTACATTTTGACCAAAAATTTGCCCGTAGAGACTGGGGGAAACCTCCGGTTGTAGGAGATCGTAAACCTGTTTCGCCCAAAAAATCACCGCCAGGCTCCACCCTAACCAAAATGTCCAATGGAGCGCCATTATTTGGCTCTCTAGGGCTAATAAAAGGGCAGTTCCGGCAAAAAAGACTCCCACGGCGATCGGAGTGTTATCGCCGAAAAATAGGGCGCTGGAGTTGACTCCGATGCGTTGGTCATCTTGGCGATCGGGCAGGGCATAGACGGTATCAAAACCGAGAGTCCAGAGGACAACTGCCCCCCAGAGTACCCAGGTGGCGGGTTCTAGGTTGGCGGTAATGGCGCTCCAGCAGATGAGGACGGCAAAGCCCCAGGCAATGGAGAGAACCAGTTGGGGCACGGGAAAGACTCGTTTGGCAGTGGGATACAGGACGATGACGGGAACAGCAGCAACGCAGAGCAGGAAACTAAACCGGTTGAGATAGAGGGCTAGGAGGGCAGCACAAAATAGGGCTAAAATGGCGATCGCCACTCCCACCTGAACTGAGAGAGCGCGAGACGCTAGGGGACGGGTTTGGGTGCGTTCCACTTCCGGGTCAATATTGCGATCCCACAGGTCATTAATCACACATCCAGCAGCACTGGTGACGAATGTTCCGACAATAATCACACCCACTAGGGGCAAGGGGGGAGTCCCTTGGGCAGCCAGGAATACAGCCCATAGGGCGGGAATCATGAGAATAAAGCGACCGGCGGGTTTATGCCAGCGTAAGAGTTTAATGATACTGAGCCAGGTGGGATCGGTTTGGGATGGTGATGGACTAACCATAGTGAATGAGATTGAATGAGTTGAAAGGAGAGAGCGATCGTTAATAGGGTTTTTCAAGTCAATATACACATTTATTGGCTTGTCCGTCACCCAGGAAAGAAAGGTAGTAAATTAGGATAAATACTTTGCATCCTATCCTCCATGACTCCTCGCACCCTCTTAGAGCAAGACCGCTATTGGCTCTATAATGCCCATGTTCCTCTGTCTCTGTTTCTCCCGAAACATTGCCCCCCCACAGCCAAACCGGACTCGGAAAAATTAGTGCAGGTGGATCTCCAGATTGAAGATGGCATGATTACGGGGATTTGCGCCAGTGGTAACCGCCTTGTGAGTGATTCAAATGAGGTTTACGATCTCAAAGGAGGTCAAGTTTGGCCGGCTTTTGTGGATATCCATACCCATCTGGATAAGGGACATATTTGGGATCGTAGCCCTAATCCTAATGGTACATTTGAGGGGGCGATCGCCGCTTCCGTCCAAGATAGCCATCTTTACTGGACTGCCGAAGATCTCTATCGCCGTATGAATTTTGCCCTCAAGTGTAGTTATGCCCACGGTACTCAAGCCCTCCGCACCCATCTAGACTTTAGGGGCGCAGAAATGGAAGTCACTTGGGAAGTCTTCCAAACTCTGCGCCAAGAATGGCAAGGGAAAATTGACTTGCAAGCCGTGAGCTTAAGCACCTTAGAACAATTATGTACTCCAGAAGGACAACAGTTAGCCGATCGCCTCGCAGAAATCGGCGGTATTTTAGGCGGAATGCCCCTCATGAATCCTAATTTTTCGCGCCAACTTGATTCTGTATTTTCTATGGCAAAAGAGCGCAATTTAGATCTAGATTTCCATACCGATGAAAATCTAAATGTAGAAGCGCGTACCCTTTATCACGTAGCACGAACAGCGCTGGACTATCAATTTCAAGGGACAATTACCTGCGGTCATTGTTGCAGTTTATCGGTACAAACTCCAGAAATCGTTACACAAACCCTAGATGCAGTAAAAGCCGCTAACATTGCCCTTGTCAGCTTACCCTTGTGTAACCTGTACCTACAAGACCGACAACCAGGCAAAACCCCCACCCATCGTGGGGTAACCTTAGTTCAGGAAATGCAAACTATGGGCATTCCCGTCATGTTTGCCTCCGATAATTGTCGCGATCCCTTCTTTGCCTTTGGCGATCATGACGTGCTAGAAGTCTTTAATCAATCGGTACGAATTGCCCATTTAGATATTCCTTATGGCAACTGGCCCCAAGCCGTGACCACAATTCCCGGTAAAATCATGAAATTACCGTATCCTGTGGCGATCGCCGTCGGTTTACCTGCTAACTTAATACTCTTCAAAGGACGGCACTTTACCGAACTTTTAGCCCGCTCCCAACATGACCGGATTGTATTGCGTAACGGTAAACCCATCGATACAACCTTACCCGACTACGCCGAAGTTAACCCCTATTAAACTCCAGTCCAGTGAACCCGATATTATGAGAGGTTTCGCCCTCTGGCTGAGTTTAACCCAGTACACTATCCTATGTAGAGAGAATTGGCGATCGTACTCTACAATTCTTACAGCACCCTCTCAAACCCCGATCTCCGAAGCTGAACATGGAATTTATTAACATCAATCCCCAACTTCTCGAAGATCAAAATCTCCGACTCACCCCAGAAGAAAAACAATCCATTTGGAGTCGTTTTCCCGAACCCATAGACGGTCATTACTGCGCCGATGCCATCTTTGAAGGGGGAGGAGTACGGGGTGTTGCCCTGCTCGGAGCCTTGCGATGTTGTGAAGATCTACACATTCACTGGAAAAAACTCGCCGGAACCTCCGCCGGTTCCCTAACCGCAGCCCTCTTAGCCGCTAATTTTCCCATCCATGAACTCGAAGCCATTCTCAGCACCATCAACTACGATCGCATCCTATCGAAAAAAACCAGCCCCTTCATTTTCAACGGCGATCCCAGTAATGACCTGCAAGCACCCTTATGGATGATTATTTCCTTACTCTTAACCCAACAACTCGGTCAATATTCCTCCGATCCCTTCCGGGACTGGATCGCCAAAACCATTGAACCCAGAGGGATTAAAACCTTTGCCGACATTAAAATTCCCGATCCTCAACGGGAGCTAAAGGTCGTTGTCTCCAATATCACCCACTCGGAAATGCTCGTCCTACCCGACGACCTCAACCCCAACCTCGATCGCCTCACGCCAAAACAAAAAGAAAGTCGTGAAGCCATGCTAAAACAGCATAATCTCACTGATTATCGGCAGTTTAGCATTGCTGAAGCCGTTCGCCTATCCTCCAGTATTCCCCTCTTCTTCAAACCCGAACAACTTGGAGATGCCCATATTCTCGATGGCGGTTTACTCAGTAACTTCCCTCTGTGGATTTACGACCGTCCTGCGGGCGATCCCCTCAACCCCCCTAAATGGCCAACCTTTGGATTTCGCTTAATCGATCAAACCCTCGACCCACCCCAAATTAACAATGCTCTCGATCTATTTACCGCTTCTCTTAGGGCAATGGCCAATGCTAGAGACCGCTACCATCAACGCCACGGTGACCAAGGCCGCGTCATTAACATTGATGTCACTGATGCTGAAGTCACCACCACTGAGTTCGGCCTCAGTTCTGCCAAAAAAGTCAAGCTTTATTGTTTAGGATATGAACAAACCAAAAACTTTTTCCTCCACCATTGGGACTGGAAGCGCCATTTGCAGGAGCGGGGATTTGATTGAAAAAAAGCCTCCATGCTCTTGCTCTTCTCAACGAAGTTTGTTATGATTGCTAATGCTTACCTTGGAGAGGTGGCTGAGTGGTCGAAAGCGGCAGATTGCTAATCTGTTGAAGGTATTAATACCTTCCGAGGGTTCAAATCCCTCTCTCTCCGTTCTCTGTAATCCTTGTGAGAGTAAGATTTCAACACTCGGACAGCTATTTAACCTTGAAGCTGCACCTAATCCGAGTTCTTATTTATTACGGGGATTTAATAAACCGATCAACACCGTAAATCAATTTCAATCCTTATCAACAACATAGCGATTTGAGTTCACCGCGTCCTGGATATACCCTACCCGTGTTTGCGGCCGCTTCCGCCGTAGCCGCCCTGAAATGCTTAAATGGGGAAGAGCAGATCGAGAGCGTATCCCTAGATTTAATCGATCCCGCCCAAATTGTCCAGGTGGCGATCGCCCAAGTCTCCATAATTCGCCCTGGAATGGCCTTGGGAATCACCCATAGCGATCCCGGTGATAATCTGGATTTGACGCGCTATACTCCCATTTGGGCATTAGTGGAAACTGTCCCCAGAACAGACTCTGAAGATCAGATCGAAATTGTAGGGGGAGAAGGCATTGGCAAACAGTCCGAAAATGAAGGAAAAGCCGCCATTTATCGCTACGCTCAGAAGGTACTCCATCACAATCTACACCCGCAATTATCCCCCGATCAAAACATTCGCATTACCTTAGTGCTTCCGGAAGGGAGGTCTTTAGCCAAACGGACTTCTCTAGAAGCTTTTGGCATTGTGGAAGGCCTATCTTTATTGGGAACCACGGGCATTTCTCAACCCTTAAGTTCCCCCGAACAGTTAAGCCAATTTCGGCAAATTTTACAGGAAAAAGCCCAGCACTACGATCGCCTGTTCTTCTGCTTAGGTGAAAATGGGTTAGCCTTAGCCCAACAAAAAGGCATCGATCCCCAACAAATCGTCAAAACCGCCAATTGGCTCGGGCCCATGTTAGCAGAAGCAGGAGCGCAACAGATCAAAGAAATTGTCTTATGGGGCTATCATGGCAAACTGATTAAGTTAGCGGGAGGCATTTTCCATACACACCACGATTTAGCCGATGGTCGTCTAGAAATTTTAACTGCTTATGCCGCTAAGGTGGGCTTATCAGGGGACAAGTTAACCGAGTTGTTCAGCGCTAACACCGTACAAGAAGGCTTAGAAAAACTGCGTCAGTGGCAAAAGGAGTCAGGAGAAAACTGGGTCGAGCGAGTTTATAGTGAAATCGTGACCCAAATCAATCGCCGATCGCAAGCTTATATCACCAAGCAAACCCAGCAACAGGTAACGGTTCACTCCGTTCTCTTTGATGGCGATCGCCAGATTATTCTCCAAAGTGTGAAAATCTAACTATTAGATGGGCGATCCTGTGATACCCTAATAAGATCAAATGTTATTCACCCCTACGACGAGCGGGCACTTGCCTTCAGTTCGGACTACGAAAACCTACAAGTCTTCTATTCATCGCATCGACCCCTTCTTATGACTGTGCAAACCGAAACTACTCTTCCAACGACCCCCGTTCGCGGACTCGATCGCCAAATGATCATTATCCTCGATTTCGGTTCCCAATACTCTGAACTGATTGCCCGTCGAATTCGAGAAACCCAAGTTTATTCAGAAGTTCTATCCTATCGAACCCCTGTAGAGCAAATTGAAAAGATTAATCCGAAAGGAATCATTCTTTCCGGTGGCCCCAATTCAGTTTACGATCCCAGAGCGCCCCAGTGCGATCCCCAAATTTTCCACATGGGCATCCCCATTTTAGGGGTTTGCTATGGGATGCAATTAATGGTGCAACAATTGGGCGGTAAGGTGGAAAAAGCAGAACGGGGTGAATATGGAAAAGCGGCCCTGTTTATTGACGATCCCACAGATTTATTCACCAATGTGGATACGGGTAACACCATGTGGATGAGTCATGCGGATTCCTGTTTGAAACTGCCAGAAGGTTTTGAAATTCTTGCCCATACCAATAATACGCGCTGTGCGGCGATCGCCAATCACGAACGGAAACTCTATGGCGTGCAATTTCACCCGGAAGTGGTTCACTCCATTGGCGGTATCGCCCTAATTCGCAACTTTGTCTATCATATCTGTGATGCCGAACCTACTTGGACAACGGAAGCCTTTGTAGAAGAGTCCATTCGGGAAATTCGCGCTAAAGTGGGACAACAACGGGTATTACTGGCCCTCTCTGGAGGCGTGGATTCGTCTACCCTAGCCTTTTTACTCCATAAGGCGATCGGCGATCAACTCACTTGCATGTTCATCGACCAAGGATTCATGCGAAAAGGGGAACCCGAATCCTTGCTCAAACTTTTTGAGGGGCAGTTCCATATTAATGTGGAATATATCGAAGCCCGCGATCGCTTCCTCAAAGCCATTGAAGGCGTAACCGATCCCGAAGTCAAGCGCAAACGCATCGGCCATGAATTTATCCGCGTCTTTGAAGAAGAATCCAAACGCCTCGGCCCCTTTGATTATCTCGCTCAGGGAACCCTCTACCCCGATGTAATTGAATCGGCCGATACCAACGTAGACCCCAAAACCGGCGAACGGGTGGCCGTAAAAATCAAAAGCCATCACAATGTCGGCGGATTACCCAAAGACCTCCAATTTAAACTCATTGAACCCCTGCGAAAACTCTTCAAAGATGAAGTCCGTAAACTTGGACGCTCCATCGGTTTACCCGAAGAAATTGTTCAACGTCATCCCTTTCCCGGCCCCGGTTTAGCCATTCGCATTTTAGGGGAAGTCACCTCTGAGAAACTCAATATTCTCCGAGATGCTGATTTCATTGTCCGCGATGAAATTCGCAACCGAGGTATTTACCATGACTTTTGGCAAGCCTTTGCCGTCCTTTTACCCATTCGCAGTGTCGGAGTCATGGGAGACCAGCGCACCTATGCTCACCCCGTAGTCTTGCGTTTTATCACCAGTGAAGATGGCATGACCGCCGATTGGTCTAGAGTTTCCTACGATTTGTTAGAAGCCATTTCTAACCGCATTGTCAATGAAGTCAAAGGGGTCAATCGGGTGGTGTATGACATTACCTCTAAACCCCCCGGAACCATTGAATGGGAATAATATCAAGTTCGCTTATTCATGTCCGCGAAGCGGAAATACCCTAATTAAAAATCCAGGGAGCAAGATGCTCCCACTCCAGTCATATCAAAGAATTCTAGGAGTGCGGGCATCTTGCCCGCTTCTGAACAAATTTTCATGTCCGCTTGCGGAAACCGGACTTGATATAGTCAGTCATTGCGAACGGAACGCAGTGGAGTGAAGCAATCTCATAATCTAGGCAGTCTTGGCGTTTACGAAGTATGCGCGAAGCGCGAATGCTTCCCGGAGGTCGCCATGACAACTGTTTAGCCGGACATGATATCACTGTTAATCGAATTGACTATATCCATCTATTTATTCCAATTCAATCCCTAAGCCGTTTCATTAACCGGGAAACGATTCAGTAACTTCATGGCGGAAATGGCATTATCCTTGAGGGTATCGGAAATATGGGGAACATGGGGAATTTGGGATAATAAGTCTAAGGTTCGTCGCAGTAAGCGGACAATATCCCCTTCATCTAAACTCGTCTGTTCGCAGAGTTCTGCCCAATCCTTTTCTTGGGCCCATTGTTCCACTAAAGCAATGAGTTCATACTCTAACCAAACCGGCAGAAGCGGGGTTTGATATTTTCCGTCTTTGTCTTTGTCTTCGTCCTTGTCTTTGTCTTTGTCCTTGTCCTCGTCTTGTTTCAGAAAGCGCCATTGTTGCTTAATCAGTTGATGACGCACTGGTTTTAAGTTTGATCGGCTCTCAATGACGGGTTGCGAGGTATGATAGTTTACCCAAGTATCAGGCCGGGGGGTTTCGGTCACTAGGGCAGCGCAAGCGGCGGCTAAATGATGGGGTTCTAATTGGGCAAAGACTTCAGAGGTTAAGGCGATACCGAGCCATAATTCATTTTCTCCTCGCAGGGTGGCTGCGGATTCACCTAGGGGAGTGGGAACTAAGTTATCATCAAGGGCATTGAATGCTTTCAAAATAGCAATTAAATTCAGAAATTGTTGCCAATAGCGAGATTTGAGGCGCTCGAATTTGCTGATCCGATCGCCAATTTCTGTTTCCAGTCTAGCAGCACGAGAAATCTGCTTGAGAATCCGACCCCGTTCTGGCCACTGATGGGCGGGATGCTCCATAATCCAACTGGTAATCTGATCGACTTGCAACTGTTGCTCATCGACCTCTGGAGCGGCTAACGTCGGTTCTAGCTGGGGAATTTGGTTGGCTGTGGCTGCCGTTTCTGCTCCACTCTTGCGACATTCTCCCGGTTTTAACTGTAACTCTGGGGGCAGTTGCCAACCATCAACCACCTTAAACCGGGGAATATCCCCATATAAACCCACCACATCCCCATAGGTCGCCACCATCCAGCGATTATCCTCTCCTAAACAGACCAAATAGGGGGCTTGGCCGCTGCCGGGGACTTTTCTGACCAAAATGGCGGAAATTGGCTCAGAAACCGTAATATACTTACCTTTGAGACTGAAGAGGGTTCCCTGGACGGCAAAATCGATCGCCGCCGCCAAATCCTTGGTTCGCGCCCGTTCTGCTTGGGTTTGCAAGGTTTTGTGCAGTCGTTTGGCTTCCCGCAGGCGCTCTTGCAGTTTCTTATAGCTGCTGGCCAACTCCTGGAGGGTTTCTAGGTCGCCATAGGGAGCGAGTTGGGAGTAAATCTGCTTTTGTTCACTTTGCAGAGCGGCGATCGCCTGATGTTGGGGAATTAAACTTAAATTCGCCATATACTGACCAAAACTGCGCTCGATCAGTTGTTTGGCTTCGTCTAGGGTATGGATTTGCAGCAGGTTTAGTACCATCCCATAGCTAGGGGTAAACTGACTCACCAAGGGATCGGCCCCGGCAGTGGCTAAATAGCCTGCTTCTTTGGCTCCTTCAAACCGAGTTTCTACAACCACCAAATGGCCAATTTTATCCATTCCCCTGCGTCCGGCTCGTCCAGCCATTTGCAGAAATTCACTGGGGTTGAGCAGACGATGGCCCTGGTCGGTACGCTTGGATAAACTGGAAATGACGGTGGTGCGAGCGGGCATATTAATCCCCGCCGCCAGGGTTTCCGTGGCAAATACGACTTTGATTAATCCCTTTTGAAAGAGTTCTTCTACAAGAGATTTCCAAGCCGGTAATAACCCCGCATGGTGAGCGGCTACCCCTCGATAGAGACATTCCACCTGGGAGCGGCGAATGGCTTCAGGATGCTTCTGTAGCGCCAGCTCTAGATGAGCTGCAACTTGCCGCTTTTCTTCAGAGGTCAGTAGAGAAAGTCCAACGGTCTGATCCACCGCCTCATCACATCTCTTACGGGAGAAAATAAAGTAAATTGCCGGTAACATATCCCGCTCTTGGAGTTGAGCCACCACAGATAATAAGCTAGGGACTTGATCCTTGGGTTTAACTTTGGGGGGTTTTTTGCCCTTGTATTTTGTATTCAGCAACAGGCGGTTAATGCCGTTCCCTTTCTTGTTCAGCAGGGGAAAGATCCCTTTAATATTGCAAAAGTTATATTGTAGGGGGACGGGACGGAAGTCTGAGTAAATGCGTTCTGTGGGGCCGTGAACTTGGGAAATCCAGTCCGTGAGCTGGTCGCTGTTGGCTACGGTGGCCGAGAGCGCAACCAGTTGAATATGGGGAGGACAGTAAATAATGGACTCTTCCCAAACGGTTCCCCGTTGGCGATCGTTCATGTAGTGACATTCATCAAGAACTACCGCCTCTACCCCTTTAATTGATGTGCCAATTTGACCGATTGGAGTTCCGTAGAGCATATTGCGAAACACTTCTGTGGTCATGATTACTACGAGAGCTTCTCGGTTGAAGGATAGATCTCCTGTAACCAATCCTACATTTTTTTTACCAAAAAGCTGACTAAAATCACGTAATTTCTGATTGGAGAGCGCTTTCAGGGGAGTGGTATAGAAGACTCGTTTTCCCCGTGACAGGGCGCGATAGATGGCGTATTCTCCGATTAAGGTTTTACCCGATCCGGTGGGAGCGCACACCACCACAGACTTATTTGCATTCAATGCGGCGATCGCCTGATGTTGAAACTCATCGAGTTCAAATGAGAACAAGCGTTTCAGGTCAAGGTCGGTAGGGGAAGGAGAACTATTCACCGTTCTAAAATTCTGAGCATAAGCTAATTTGCTCTATTTTAGTGTATTCTGGCTGAGAGCGTAGGCAAACGGGCGATCGCCTCCTGAATCTACTTCCGTTCTGGATGATTTTGAGCCTCCGAAGGTTGACCCATCTGGTTAATCCGATGAATCATCTGATAGAGTCGCCCATGATCCCGTTGATTAAAGTGTAAGACCAATCGAGGCAAGTCATGGACATCACTGAGCCTTTCTTCGGGTAAAGCTTTCGTTTTCTCAATCCTACCGCTAACCAGGATATCCCTAAACTCTTGATTGAGTTCCTCTACCTCAGCATCCGAGAGTTCAGTTTTCAAGCGCATGACAAACTGCTCGCGCACATAGCGACTGGAATGATAAACTCGATAGAATTCGGCGATCGCCTGACACGCTACATCCACTCGATCCGTAATCGTATACAGACTCAAATCATCTCCATTAATCAGATTTTGGCTTAAGAGATGATCCTGCACATATTTTTGCCATCCGTGCCAATACTGACCACCTGGTTGATCCAATAATACCAAAGGCATTGGCCCCGCTTTTCCGGTTTGACAGAGCGTTAAACACTCAAACGCTTCATCCTGAGTCCCAAACCCTCCAGGAAACAAGGCTACTGCATCCGTTTCCCGCAAGAAAAATAATTTGCGAGTAAAGAAATACTTAAACTGAATCAGTTTATCTTCTGTCACAAAAGGATTCGATCCCTGTTCAAAAGGAAGCTGAATATTTAGCCCAAAAGACTGCTCTAAACCCGCGCCTTCATTCCCCGCTTGCATAATTCCGCCCCCAGCTCCCGTCATCACCATAAATCCCTGTTGGGCAACTTGCCGGGCAAACGCTAGGGCAATCTGGTAGGCTGGAGCATCGGACGGTAAGCGAGCCGAGCCAAAAATACTAATTTTACGCACATGGCGATAGGCAGAAAAGATCTCAAAGGCTCGTTCCATATCCTGTAGAGAACCCGTTAAAATCTTCCAGTCTAAACGGTCGATCTCTTCTGCTGCAATTCGCAGGATACCGATCAGAGCTTGTTCGACCCATTTGCCATGTTCTAAACTCGGCAATTGTGCCAGAAGTTCTAGCAAATCCGCTTTCAGTGTAGCGCCAGGATCTGGAGTGGATAAAGTCATCCGCAATTGACTGTTGTGAGTAAACAGGAGTAAGTAGAGTGAGCTTAGGTTTTTGACCCAAGAAACCTAATCTGCCGTATTCTGCTCTATTGTGGATTAGGTCAATTAACCCTTATGGTTTTAGATCGGGCGATCGCGAGTTGGAGCGATTGCCTAATCAATACTTGGGCTTTTCTTTTCGGAAGATCTACAACCTTAGAAAAGCCCGTTTTCTTTACTTGACTGATTCTGTATTGGGTTTAGTGCTTACTCTTTCTCACCTTCAGAGGCACTCTGACCGCCAGGTAGATGTTTTTCTAAGGTTTGAATCAGAGTAGTTTTTGGCACTGCACCAACAACCATATCCACACGCTCACCATCTTTAAAGATCATCAGCGTAGGGATGCTGCGAATACCGTACTTACTAGCCACCTGTGGATTCTCATCGGTGTTGACTTTAACCACTTTGACTTGTCCATTAAATTGTTCCGCCATTTCTTCAACCACAGGCGCAACCATGCGGCAGGGGCCACACCAGGGGGCCCAAAAATCGACTAAAACAGGAATTTCGCTTTGAAGCACTTCCCCATCAAAAGTTTTATCTGTAACTGGTGCTGCTGCCATTAGGGGTAATCCTTATCCTACATTGCACATTAGGAATTCTATCATAACAGACCGATCGCTTTAAATAAGAAACCGCCCGAACAAACTGTTCAGGCGGAGTGTGGTGTGAGGAGTGAACGGAAACATTATGCGTCTCCGCTATTCCCTATTGTAAACAACAGATTTCACTTTTCCCCGAATTCTGTACAAATCGTAGGAATCTTTCTCAGACTTCTGACTGTTGAGAAAATTTGGGTCTATTTGCCCATACCGAGTTGTTGGGCTTTTTGATAAACCTTACCTTCGGTGAGCAAGGATGGGGCAATTACCACTTCCACTTCCTGCATTTCGCGGATGGTTTGAGCGCCTAGGGTTCCCATACTGGTTTTGATCGCACCCAGGAGGTTATGGGTTCCGTCGTCTAACTGGGCTGGGCCGCGCAAAATTTGTTCTAGGGTTCCGGTGCTACCAACCCGAATTCTTGTGCCTCTGGGCAATACGGGGCTAGGGGTGGCCATGCCCCAGTGATAGCCTCGGCCGGGAGCTTCTTTGGCTCTGGCAAGGGGAGAGCCGATCATGACTCCATCTGCACCACAGGCTAAACATTTACAAATATCGCCACCGGTGATAATGCCACCATCGGCGATGACGGGGATATAGTTGCCGGTTTCTTGATGATAGGTGTCCCGTGCGGCGGCACAGTCGGCGATCGCCGTCGGTTGGGGCACACCCACCCCTAAAACCCCCCGCGACGTACAGGCTGCCCCCGGGCCAATACCCACCAATACCCCAGCCGCACCCGCCCTCATCAGGTTTAGAGCCACATCATAGGTGACACAGTTGCCTAAAATCACCGGAATAGGCATCTCTGCACAGAATTTTGCCAAATCTAAAGGAGTAACCGACTCTGGAGAGAGGTGATCGGTAGAGACTACAGTCCCTTGGACAAAAAACAGGTCGGCTCCCGCTTCGGCTGCCACCTGACCATATTTAATGGCTCCTACTGGGGTGGCACTGACAGCCGCAATACCGCCTTTCTCCTTAATTTCTTTAACCCGTTTGGTAATCAGTTCTGGATCGATAGGTTGGGCATAGAGTTGTTGCATCAAGGATACAAATTCATCTTTCCCTACCGAGGCAATTTTGTCTAAGACGGGGTTGGGATCGTCGTAGCGAGTATTAATTCCTTCTAAGTTCAATACTCCCATTGCGCCTAACTCAGACAAAGCCACAGCCGCATTCACATCCACAACCCCATCCATGGCACTGGCAATAATGGGAATTTCCCGCTCTATTCCCCCCAAGGTGAGGGTGGTCTCGGCCAAACTCGGATCGAGTGTCCGAAGACCCGGTACTAGGGCGATTTCATCGATTCCGTAAGCTCTGCGGGCTGTTTTTCCCCGTCCAATTTGAATATCCACTGTCTCTCTTGCGTTTCCCAAAATATATTTAAATAGCCTATCAAATTCATTCGGAAATTAAAAAGGGGTGGGTTTGGGATGGGGGGATGGGGAGATGGGGGGATGGGGAGATGGGGAGATAGGGCAGGTGAACTGCCCTGGGTTGAGTTTAACTGGCGGTGGGATTTTCTGGAACTGAGGGGGGTTTCACCGGTTGCCGTTTGGTGGGGGCGATCGCCTTTGAGGACTTCTCTGAAGCATGGCTGGATGCTTCCGGTTTGGGTTGGGAGTTTTGGCTCGTTGCTTCTGGAGGGTTGGGGTTACGCACCATTTGGCTGATTTGTTGCAGCAGTGTCCCCAATTTTCCCTCTTCCATCAGGGCATTGACTAAGGATAAGCCACTGGTGGACATCAGCAGTTTATTCAAGTCGCCCATACCGTTGCTGCCATTGTTGCCATTGGCTCCAGGGAAAGAATAAATGCGGGTATCGCCCAAGATACCGGGTTGGGGTGTGAGGGCTTTGACAATTTCAGGTACATGGGGCGCGAGAGTGGGCCAAATTTCCGAGATCAGTTGGGCGGAGAGTTTGGCATCGGAGAGGGCATTTCTGGCTTCAATGAGGGCTTTTTCTCCCTCAGCTTCCGCTAAGGCTCTATCCCGGTTGGCTTCGGCTAGGGTACGGATGGACTCGGCTTCGAGTTCGGCGGCTTGGCGGGCAATTTCGGCTTGCCGACGGCGACGGAAAACGTCGATTTCCACCACGTTTTGCTCGGAAATGCGCTGTTTCTGGGCTTCTTTTTCGGCTTCGATCGCGCTTAATCGTTGGGCACGTTCTGCTTGTTCGATTTCTTGGGCGGTAATGACGGCAGCTTCGGCTTGGGCACGTTCGGCATCGGCGGCTAACCGTTGCTTTTCTTTTTCGACAATGGCGATCGCTGCTTCCTGTTGTGCAATCTTCGATTCTCGTTCTGCTGCCGCAATTTCAATCTTGGCTTTAAGTTGGGAAGATTCCACCATTTTCTGACGGTTAATTTCCGCAACCTCAGATTCTTGTTTTTGCAGCGCTTGGGCGATTTTCAACTGTTTATTGCGCTCTTCTAAGGCAATATTGGCATCAATTTGACTTTGTTGAACGGACAACTGTTGCAGAATCTTTTCTTCTTCAACTGCCTTAGTTTGCAACAATTTATTGCGTTCAATTTTGGCCAACTCTTGGTCTTTTGACTCCTGAATCTCCCGCTCCCGTTGTGCGGTCATCGATTCGACTTCCAGTTTTTGGTCTAAATTGGCCTCTTCTTTTTCCTTTTTAATGCGTAAGGATTGTTTTTCCGCATCCAGTTCTCTCTGCTCGATCAAAACCTTGGTTTTCAGCTCCACTTCCCGCTTCTGCTGAATGGATTTCTGAATCGTTTCCGTCCTCAAGCGCACGCCTTGAGCATCGAAGAAGTTATTTTCATCATAGGTATCGCTTTCTTCAATCTCGGAAATAGCAATATTATTCAGGGTCAAACCAATTTTTTTCAAATCCTGTTGAATCAGGTTCAAGACTTCATCAGCAAACCCTAATTTGTCTGAGTCAATTTCCGCTAAACTTTTCTTTTTCGCCGCCGCACGAATGGCATCATCTGCCCGTTTTTCGAGGGCTTCTTTAATATCGGTAGCAGAAATAATTCCTTCTTTTGACAACCGAGCTGCAACCGTCAAAACATCCTGTTGATTGGCACTCACGCACACATAAAACGTGACGCGCATATTTGCCCGTAAATAATCTTGAGTCCGCACGGCTAAATTCCCGGTGCGTTCCACATCGATAGAAATTTCTCGTAAAGGCACGCGGGTGATTTCATGAAAGCCGGGAATTACCACACAGCCCCCGTTTAAAAAGACCCGTTTTTGTTTAATAAATACGCCCCCTGTACGAACAAATGCTTCGTTGTTTGGTGTGATCTTGTAAACGCTGGTATAAGCGATAATTCCTAGGATTAGAAAGAAGACAAATCCTAGGGAACCACTGACTAAAAGCATCCCCACCGATCCCATTTGGGGCAGGGGATTTTGAGCGAGTAGGGGTTGGGTGGGTTGTTCAATAATGGTTTGTTTCATGATCGGTAATGGGTAATGGGCAGAAGGGTAAACTGTATCCAATTAGCCTAACCAGCGTTTTTGATCGACGCTATCTTTACTTACAGCCAAATAAAAGTGTTCGCAATACTCGATAACGATCACTTGATCGCCCCGTTTAGGAATTTGAGTAGCCCAGTCGGGAAGTTGCACATTAATACTAACTAAATTATGGGCGGGATCGATCGCATCGACTTGCCCAATTTGGGTGGTAGGCTGTTGGGGAATACTCACCGATACGACGGTTCCGGTACATCCGATCAGGCGATCGCCACGGGTATCTTCTCCAAATGCCGCAAACAGTTTACCAATGGGCCGAGAGATGATACTACCGCCCAATAGGCCTAACATTAAGGAGACGATTAACACAGCATTGCCTAACAGCCCCGTTGGAATTCCTAAGAGCAGGTTAAGAACCCATCCTAGAAGTCCCCATAAACTAAAATCAATGGCTAATAAGAGCAATAGGGGCGCTTTTCCTAAGCCTAACCATCCCAAGGCTTGTAGAGCGGTAAAACCACCATCAGCATCTGCGTCTACTTCTATATCTAGGTCAGTATCCCAATCTCCATCAATGTCTACATCGCCATCAACATCAGCATCATTGTCTCCACCTCCAGAAAAAATGACCAGCAGAAACAGCACGACTCCTAAACCGAGAAAGATCCAATAGGGGAGGTTTGCCGGGTCAAAGACCATATGTAAAAACCTGAAAGTTGAGAGAATTTGAAATCAGAATATTGATCTCCAGGATAGGGATTGATCCAGGAGGTAAGTGCAAATATATATATGGTCTTAATTTAACTCATCAGACTTGCTTTATATGGCTTTCATTGATGGTTTTGTAATATTTCGTAAAAAAAATAAGTTAATTAAGGGTAGATTAAGTCCTATAATGAGTCATCAATAGCCTTGAACATCCGGCAATGAGGGAGTTGAGTGATGGTAGAGTTTAATGGGTTGATCTTTGGCCTGTTCTTGTGGATTGCCTATTCTTGGGTGCTGTTGCAATTGTTTAGCCCTCGCGATGCCTTCATCCCCCAGAATTTGGCCTATGACCATGCAGGAGCAACCATTACGGTTGAATGTAGAGTCGCAACGGTTTCGGATTCCCGCAATTTGCCCGATCGCCGCCGGACAAGGAATAATCGTTATCTGCGATCGCCGATAACCTAATATTTTCTGATGCTCCGAAGCGCCTCCCCATTCCCCTCAACTTGGGCAAGCGTTTTCTAAAGCCGCTTCATATTTCTTGCCCATCTGTTCCCAAGTGAACCGATCTTCAATGAGTGTGCGCCCGTTTTGAGAAAGTTCGGCTCTGAGTTGGGGGTTTTCTAACAATTGGGAAATGGCTTCAATGTACTCTTCTACCCTATTGGCTCGCAGAGCAACGCCATCCGCATCGAGTCCTTCTAAACCGCGATCGCTCCCCACCACGGGTACACCTGCTGCCATGGCTTCTAGGGTCTTATTTTTAATGCCAAAACCGGTTTGTAAAGACACCACACAAACCGTGGTTTGATGGAGCGCTTCCACCATGGAAGAGACTCTTCCCGTCACCTCTACACCGGGTTGATTAGCTAAGGCTTTAATTTCAGGAGTCGGACGATTGCCAATGATGCGATACTTGACTTCAGGATAGCGCTGACGCAGTTGGGGGAAGACTTTTTTGGCAAAGAAGATCGCCGCATCCATATTGTGAGTTAAGTCCATGGAACCCACAAAGGCTAAGGTATAGCCCCCAGGATCTTGGGTTCGACAGGGAAATAAGTCTAGATCGACACCATTGGGAATCACTTCAATTTTATCAGCAGGGGCAAAAATTTGCAGTTGTTTTTGATCGTCCATGGTGGTGACGACCAGTTTATCGGTAATTTGAGAGTATTGTTTTTCGTAGCGATAAAGAACCGGTAAATAAAGGCGATCGCGCCATGGATTTTCGGAAGCTCCCATCTCAATGGCATTTCTGGTTCCCCAATACATGGAACTATGGACATTAACCACCATACCCACTCGATTTTTTAGCTCTGGACGTAAATAAACGGCGTTGGCACTATGTTCGCAGGTAATGGCATCATACTTGCCCCGATCGACCCCTTCAAGAACCAGGGTTTGAATGTCTTTGCAGTAACGGTGAATCACATTTTGGGGTTTTCCTTCCCAGAATGAGGAGAATAGGCGCTTTCCTTTGGCGATCGCCCCCTTGCGCTCATCGGCGACAATGGGAAAAATCTTCAGATCGCTGACCTGCTCCTGTAAGCCGGTAATATCTTCATCAGTAACATCGGGCGATCGCTGGGCAACTACAGTTACTTGATGATCTTTTTGTAGATATTTAAGCAGATTAAATGTCCTCACTTCTGTCCCTGACCGACTAGGGGGGTAAGGAAAAGTGGAGGAAAGCATCAGAATTTTCATATAATTACCGTCGAGGACTCTACCGATCCGTTCTACCATAACCGAGGAAAAATTCAGCCATGAAGCAGATTACAATTCCCCCAGAATCCCCCGCCAGTTGGCAAGAAGTATTTTACTATGACCAGATAGAAATTTATGGCGATCGCCGGGTTCTCGGTCATACCTATGCTTACCAGAATCGTCGTCAGGTGGTCATTGATTTGGTGCAAAAAGTGGCCCAACCTGGCGCTAAAGTCTTAGATGTGGCGGCTTCCCAGGGCAATTATAGTCTATGGCTGGCGGAATTGGGCTACCAAGTGACTTGGAATGACCTGCGATCGGAATTAGTCGATTACGTGAAAATGAAGTATGAAAAGGGAGATATTGAGTATGCTCCCGGTAATTTATTTGATTTAGGGTTTGATTCTTGCTTTGATGTGGTCTTGATTACGGAGATTATTGAGCATGTGGCCCATCCCGATCAATTTCTGCAAAAAATTTCCCAATTGGTAAAACCGGGAGGGTATATTGTGATGACCACCCCCAATGGGGAATATATTCGCCATAATTTACCCAAGTTTTCCGATTGTCCCGATCCCTCTTTGTACGAAGAACAGCAATTTAGCCCCAATTCTGATGGTCATATTTTTCTGTTGCACACGGATGAAATTCCGCCTCTGGTGAAGCAAGCAGGTTTAGAAATAGAAGAAATTCGCCTGTTTACCAATTCCTTAACTAATGGCCATATTAAACTAGAATATTTGTTAAAGGTTTTACCTAAAGGGGTGGTGGATGGCATGGAAAAATTGACCGGCTCTTTACCTTTTTCTCTGCAACGGAAACTGCATAAAGGAATGGCGGTTTTGATTCGGCGATGATGCGATCTACAGCACTTTGCGCTGTATTGGGGGAATGGGGGAGTGCGGGCATATTGCCCGCTAGTTTATACCATTTACCGGATTTAATATTACTCATTACTTAGTAATCTAAGGGATAATCTCAGTAATGACTCTGGTGCGATCGCCACTACTCACGGTTATATTTTGATCCTTTAACTGACCAAAGGCTCTCGCTCCTTGCAAAAATAAAGGGGGATTGACTTGGCGATAAGTGACATTACCCGTTGCTTCTACCTCCTCGGTTCCAAAAGACCAAGTGACATTTTCTGCCGAGAGATCCGACTGATTGCGTCCACCGGTTACCCGGACATTTTGGGTTAAATAGGCAACTTGATTGGCTAAATCTACCGTACCGCGATCGCCCACTAAGGTCAGTTGTTCATCCAAATGGTCTAGGGTAATCTTTTGATTGGCTCCAACAGACTGGGATTTCAAATCCCAAGTCATAGAATCACTTTTAGCTTCTAACGCTGGATTGGCTGCGGTTAAGGTGACTTGATTCATTAAGGTCACCGATTCATTCTCTAAATCCACCATACTTCCTCCAGCTAAAGCCGTATGGCTAGGGGGCATTTCTGGTTCCTCGGCTAACTTTTGTTTGTTGTCTTCTTCTCCTTCATAATGTTTGATTTCGATTGGAATCGATCCCACCACTTTCCGATCTTTCATCAGCCAGACTAAGTGTTCGGTATTCATCCGTAACTGAGGACTATGGGTAATCGCCTCTACCTTACCGATCAATTCCATTTGCCGCAAGCGGCTATAGACTTTAACTTGCTCGGCTTTGGCTTCTACCTGGGGATGGGAACCAGTCAACGTATTATTAACAACTAGGACATCCGCCTGGGGTCGCCATTCCAGTTCATTCCCTTCTAACACCACTTCATCTTCAACGGCGATCGCCTTAATGCCATCTTTGAGTAAAATTAAATTGCCGTCTTGGTGAACTTCTCCCCGCTTCGCTTCCACCCGATAGACTAATTTCCCATCTTGATACAATTCTCCTAATGGTTCTTCGACCGTGGCAATTTGTCGGTCTTCACTATAGGTGGCCGATTTGGCATGGACTTTCCACAATAACTGACCTTGATCGTCGCCCTGTTCTAGGGTGATATCTTTAAAGACCAGTTGAATGGCATCTGAGTCTTCAGCATCGGATGCTGCTTGCACCAGTTGATCGGGTGTATTCGAGCCACCACAAGCGGATAAGGCGATCGCCAAAATTAAGCCTAAACTGGTTTTGACTCTCATCTTAAGAGGATCGCCAGTTTTCTTTCCCATGCTCCAGGATCTATAACCCATGTACAGCCCATAACCTTAGCGTTTTTCTTGCCGTTCATCCATCAGACTTAAACTGGATAAGGGGCGATAGGAATAAGTGTTTTGCCGGGGTGTTTTTTGGATATCTTCCTTAATGCTTTCGAGATCGATATAGCGATCGGCTACATTAATTAAACTATCGCTGGTCATCGATCGCAAACTCACGACCTCGACCCGTACCCCCCGATAGCTCACCGAATCCACTGCATAGGCCAGATCCCCATCCCCACTGACTAACACCGCCGTATCATAACAGCCCACTAAAGACATCATATCCACGGCAATTTCCACATCCAAATTGGCTTTTTTCGAGCCATCTGGCAGTTGTACCAAATCCTTAGCGATCACTCGATAGCCATTGCGACGCATCCATAACAAGAATCCTTGCTGCTTCTCATTCGTGCGATCGACTCCTGTATAGAAAAATGACCGTAACAAGCGAGAACCATTGGTTAAGCGGCACAATAACTTAGTGTAATCAATCTCCATTCCCAATTGCAGGGCAGCATAAAAGAGATTAGAACCATCAATAAAAATGGCCACGGTTCCCCGATTGGACAGCACTTGTTCGGGAGTACAGAAACTTTGATTTTGTTCCATCGGTTCATACATCATTGTTATACCTCAGTTATTAAAATCTTATGGTTTTATGGTGGTTTGGAAAGAGAAAGTAAAGGTTGTCATTATATCAAACTTAAGCTTCGATTAACTCTAGACGCTGAAAAACCGGTTTGGGTGTTCCTAGAGTCTGCTGACCGGGTAAGATGCCCCATTGGGCATGACGTTCAAAGGAGATTGGGTTTTGAAGGTCTCTAACCTGGTTAAAATCAATGCTAAAGCCTAATTGGCTATAGATGGCGGTGCTGATGTCAGGAATAATCGGTGAGAGCAGATAAGCTGCTAAACGCACGGATTCTAGAACCGAGTAGAGAACTTCTGCTAATGCCTCTTGCTTCCCTTGTTTATACAACGTCCAGGGCGCTTGCTCGTCAATATATTTGTTACTGCTTTGCACCAAGTCGAGGATGGCTTCACAGGCTTGGGAATAAGCCAGGTCGTTGTAGTGCCGATCTACTTTTGACTTCAAGGAACTTCCTAGGGTTTTCAGAGGATTATCATCAGGAATGTCATTAGGGGCGATCGCCGGAACTTGACCTTGACCATATTTTCTCACCATCCCTAGAGTCCGATTCAGCAGATTTCCTAAATCATTGGCTAGATCCGCATTCAGAACATTAATAAATCGAGTTTCATTAAAGTCCCCATCCTTACCAAACTCAATCTCCTTAAGAAAATAGTAGCGCACCGCATCAGCTCCATAGCGATCCACTAATTCATAGGGATTTAAGGTATTGCCCAAACTTTTACCCATCTTCATGCCATCTTTGGTCAAAAAGCCATGGCCAAATACCCGTCCGGGTAAAGGTAGACCCGCAGACATCAGCATTGCTGGCCAGTAGACCGTATGGAAGCGCAGAATATCTTTACCAATCAGATGGGTTTGAATGGGCCACCATTTGGCGAGGGCATTCTCTAAGGTGGGAGAGTCTTCCGGATCGAGTAAGGCGGTGATATACCCTAATAGGGCATCAAACCAAACATAAAGGGTATGTTCGGGATCGGTGGGAACGGGAAAACCCCAATCTAGGTTAACTCGCGAGATGGAGAAATCTTGCAGCCCACGGGCCACAAAGCTCAGGACTTCATTCCGGCGACTTTCCGGTTGAATGAAGTCCGGATTCTCACTATAGAAGGTTTCTAAGGAGTCTTGATATTTGGATAAGCGGAAGAAATAGTTATTTTCATCTCGCCATTCTGTAGATTTGTTGGGATGGATGGGACAACGGCGATCCTCAAGCAGGTCTCGTTCTTCTTTGAATTCTTCACAGGAAACGCAATACCATCCTTTTTGCACTCCTTGATAAATGTCCCCATTCTCCCAAACTCGTGTGAAGAATTCTTGTACAATTTGATGGTGTTTAGCGGCCGTCGTCCGACTAAAGCGATCGTATTGGATGTTAAGCTTATGCCAGAGGGTTTGAAAACCCTCGACAATTTCATCACAATGGGTTTGGGGGTCTTTCCCTCGCTCCTGAGCAGTGCGTTGGATTTTTAAGCCATGTTCGTCGGTTCCGGTAATCATCAAGACTTCTTCCCCCCGAAGTCTCCAGTAGCGGGCTAAAACATCTGCGGCAATGGTGGTATAGGCGCTGCCGATATGGGGCAAGTCATTGACGTAGTATAGAGGAGTTGTAATGGTAAAGGTTTTTTTTGCTGGATAGTTAGAGTTCATAGAAAATATGATTAGCGTTTTTAATGACCTGCTTTGTCAAATCAACCCGTTAGGTTGTCTTATGGATTTTACTCAGGATTTTACTCAACTGATCGATAAGGGGAATTGATTCTGATTGTAGCCTTAGTTGCTCAGGTTTGTCTTGATTGCTCATCAATTCGAGGTGAAACTAAGATAACAGACTTCCGAGAAATTGAATCGATTGCTCCTTAAGGCTTCAAGGGATGGCAGAATAGGCAATGTTCCAGGCAATGGTCAGAGACAGAATAAAAGGGCATTATCTATAATCAGGATGAGTTAATTTTATTTTCGGGATCGGTGCAATGGTTATCGATCTTAAATCCCCAAGGTTATATTTTCCATTGGCTCCTATGTCTGATCTTTGTCCTCATTTTCTTCAGTTGACTCCTGTTCGCCCCCAGGCGGATCTATGGGTTTTCTTGCCCGGTATGGATGGTTGGGGATCGCTGTTTGCTCGTCAGGCACAAGGGTTGCAAAGGGATTTTGAGGTGCGGGCGATGAGAATTCCTTCTGAGAATCGCCTGGATTGGGATGGGTTGAGCGATCGCCTCACCGAGTTTATTGAAGCTCAATTGGTCTCCGGAGTCAACCGGCAGGTTTATTTATGTGGGGAGTCGTTTGGGGGCTGTTTGGCCCTAAAAACGGTTCTGAAAGCACCGGAGTTAATTTCCCGCTTAATTTTGGTCAATCCGGCTTCTTCCTTTCATCGTCGTCCTTGGATGGCGTTGGGGGAGTCGATTGTGCCTTGGATTCCCGATCGCCTCTATAATTTGGGCAGTGTTGCTGTTTATTTTTTACTGGCTGCTTTGCCTCGCCTCGCTCCTGAAGACCGTCAGGCTCTCTGGTCTGCCCTTTGTGATGTGCCTGCTGATACTTCGGCTTGGCGATTATCTTTACTCAGACAGTTTACGATTAATCCCCAAGATCTCCAGGGGATCGTACAACCGACGCTGATTTTAGCTAGTGGGAGCGATCGCCTATTACCCTCTATGTCCGAAGCTGACTATTTGCAACAACAGCTTCCGGATGCTCAAGTGATTAAGTTACCCTATAGCGGCCATGCCTGCTTATTGGAAGAATCGATCAGTCTTTTTACTATTCTCGGCGATCGCGGATGGATTCGATCCCCGTCTCCCACAGAAATTACTCCTTAACAATGACGGGTAATTGTCCCAAGGGAGCTGTGAAGGTGACTGTCGATCCCAGTCCTTCTCCCATACTAAAGAAGTTCACCTCACCGCCCATGGCCTCAATTAAGCGCTGAGAAATGGCTAATCCTAAGCCGGTTCCTCCATATTGGCGGGTGCGAGAGCCATCAATTTGGGAAAAGTTTTGAAACAATTGTTCTTGCTTCTCTAAGGGGACACCGATACCGGTATCGGCGACGCTCACCTTGACGAAGCCGGGATAGTCGCGATCTCCGACATGAAATTTCTTGGCGATCGCTTCCGCCGTAATCGTAATTCCGCCTTCATGGGTAAATTTAATGGCATTACCCACCAAATTCAACATCACTTGTAACAGGCGCTGATAATTCCCCGTAATCATCACTTCATCGCGGGTTAGGGTGCGGCTGACTTCATAACTTAATCCTTTGCTTTCCGCCTGGGGTCGAGTAAAGTTTTCTAGGTTGGTTAACAGTTCATCCAAATTGACTGGACTTAGCTCGATCTGCATTTTTCCGGCTTCAATGCGAGCCAGATCCAGCACATCATTAATTAAGTTCAACAGATGTAAGGCGGACTTATGGGCTTCTTGAACCCATTCGAGTTGCTCTTCTGGATCGTCAGCCATTCCATCCAGGATCAGCTTGAGAAAGCCGATGATTCCATTAAGGGGGGTTCTGAGTTCATGGGAGGTATTGGCTAAAAATTCACTTTTGAGTCGTGAAGCTTCTTCTGCTTGTTCTCTGGCTAATTCGAGTTCTTGGTAGAGTGTCGCATGGGCGATCGCCGTTCCCACCTGATCGGCCAACTCCCTCACCAGCTCGATCTCTTCCGGTGACCACAAATAGGGTTCAGCCTCATCGGAGCGCACGGGAGGCGATAACATCAGTAACCCATTGGGTTGATCCTGATAGCAGGTGGCTACCGCTAACCGAGATTCTGAGGACTCCTTCCCCTCTTCTTCTACCCAAGCTAAGGGTTCTAGACTCGATAAGGCTCCCATCAAGGGGGCATTCTCGTCTAAGGATATCAAGCTCCCCACTTGCGATCCGCTCCCTTGATGGCTATAGTGAGCAACGATTTTCAGATTTTCGGTCTCTAGACATTTTTGGGCGATCGCACAGCTTTCTAGATTCAACGCAATCCCTAACCCTTCCACCGTCTGCTTCCAAATCGTTTCGAGATCCAGAGTCCGTCTAATTTTGCGCGTCACTCGCGTCAGCAGAGTCTGGTAATGATCGGTCGTTTTATTTTCCCCCTGCTGTAGCACATACGGACTACTGGCAAAGGATTGAGATCCCACAGCGCTCGACAAAAGTCTCCCCAGCACTAACACTTGATTAGCTTTTAATGGAGACGTTAGCACTGGAGTGACGACCAGATCGAAGAGTAAGTAATATTCCCCATACCGAAAGGGATAGCTAAAACGTTCCGGTAATTGATTTTCCAAGACTTGACGCACTCGATCCAAATAGGGATCGATGGGAATAGGATAAAGGGTATTTTCCATCAATTCCCCGACTAAGTTTTCAGGGGCTAAATCATAGCGTTCTGCTTGAGTCCAATTAAAAGCCAGGTACTCACCAGAAGTATTATGAATAAAGCTTAATTCAGCCCCTAACCCTAACAGAATTGACGGTTTGGCCTGTACCCTCTCTGAAGAATTAGAAAGGCTGGTGTCATTTAGGGTGGAAATGGATGCATGGGAAGAAGCATTCATGAGTTGGTGTCGGTGAATTTTGAATAGATGATATTCACAGGTCTAGCATCTGAGCCGGAAGGGAGCAACAGTAGGGCACTAAAAGCCTATGGGAAATCTCAGAGTTAGTAGTCTCCATGGAGATAACTTGGATCTCTGGCAAGGTTAGGTTTTTAGTCGTTCCATTCGCCCCTCGGAGGCAAGGGAGGGCTTTTGATTAGAGTGCGGGTGAGTTCATCATCTCTTTGGTTTGAACCTCTGAGCCATTGACGAATTGCTGTTTCAATAATTCTCGAAGGATCGTTGGTTAAGTGCTGAATTTGTTCGAGCAATTCCGGATCTAAGGCGATGGAAATTTCGACTTTATCGACTTGGCGTTCGGAAGAAAGGGTGGGGTCATTCATGGGTTTCAGTTTAAGCCTCAATATACATCAGAATTTTGTTTTTTCCCTAGTTGTTTTCGATTTTTTTTCAACTGGACTGAAAGAAAAAAAACGACAGGTTACCCGGTCAAGGGGATCTGTTTGGTTCAGTTTCATTTAAGGACGTAGGGTCTGACCTAAAAAGGGGGTTAGGTCTACAACACTACAGCATGGGCCGATTTTAAAGCACGTAGGGTTTATCTTAGTTTAACATGGCGCGATCCGATGATGAGTGGAGGATGGCTGGTGAATTCCCCTAAACTCCCGGACTAGGTTAAAATATATTAACTATCCGATCCAATCCTACAGGCCGCTTGTTTCCTCAAGTGGGTCTGAACTGGAGCGACTATTTTAACTGCACGTTTCACTCAATTAGGTTCAAATTTAACTTTATGACCGACGCTAAAGTCTCTCATATTCGTAATTTCTGTATTATTGCCCATATCGATCATGGGAAGTCTACCTTGGCCGATCGCCTCCTCCAGTTTACTGGAACGGTTGCCGATCGCGATATGAAAGCCCAGTTCCTCGATAGCATGGATCTCGAACGGGAGCGGGGGATTACGATTAAGCTCCAGGCGGCTCGGATGAATTATCAGGCCCAAAATGGGGAAACTTATGTTCTAAACTTAATTGATACTCCGGGCCATGTGGATTTTTCTTATGAAGTATCGCGATCGCTGATTGCCTGTGAGGGGGCGCTGTTGGTGGTGGATGCCTCTCAGGGCGTGGAAGCCCAGACCTTGGCAAATGTCTATTTGGCACTGGAACACGATCTAGAAATTATTCCCGTTCTGAATAAAATTGACTTGCCGGGAGCAGAACCGGAGCGGGTGAGGGCAGAGATTGAAGAGGTGATTGGTTTAGACTGTAGTCAAGCCATTTTAGCTTCGGCTAAGGAAGGGATCGGTGTTCCAGACATCCTAGAAGCCATTGTTCAGGGGGTTCCGGCTCCAGAAGACACGACGGAGCAGCCCCTACGGGCGCTGATTTTTGACAGTTATTATGATAGCTATCGGGGCGTGATCGTTTATTTTCGGGTGGTCGATGGTAAGGTTTGTAAAGGCGATCGCATCCGCTTAATGGCAACCGGTAAAGAATACGACATCGACGAATTAGGCGTTCTCTCCCCCACCCAAGTGCAAGTCGAAGAACTGCACGCCGGAGAAGTCGGTTATTTAGCCGCCTCCATTAAAGCCGTAGAAGATGCACGGGTGGGCGATACCATTACCCTCAAAGCTCAACCTGCCGAGAAACCTTTACCGGGCTATAAAGAAGCCAACCCCATGGTATTCTGTGGCATGTTTCCCACCGATGCCAACCAGTTTCCCGAACTGCGGGAAGCTCTGGAGAGGCTCAAGCTTAATGATGCAGCGCTTTCCTATGAACCCGAAACCTCTAGCGCCATGGGTTTTGGCTTTCGCTGTGGGTTCTTAGGATTATTACACATGGAAATTGTCCAAGAACGGTTAGAGCGAGAATATGACCTGGATTTGATTATTACTGCCCCTTCCGTGGTTTATCGGGTGGTTCTCAACTCCGGAGAAGTGGTCACAATCGATAATCCTAGCACTCTGCCCGCAGCCAACGAACGGCAAAGCATTGAAGAACCCTATGTACAAATTGATATTATTACTCCAGAAACCTATGTGGGCACATTGATGGAATTGTGCCAAACCCGGCGCGGGGTGTTCAAGGATATGAAATATCTAACCCAGAGTCGCACTACCTTAATTTATGAGCTGCCCTTAGCGGAAGTGGTAACTGACTTTTTCGATCAGATGAAGACCAGATCTCGCGGTTATGCCAGTATGGAATATCAGTTTATTGGCTATCGCACCAATGACTTGGTACGCTTAGACATCATGATCAACAACGATCCCGTTGATGCCCTTGCCATGATTGTCCATCGAGATAAAGCCTACTATGTGGGGCGAGGATTAACCGAAAAACTGAAAGAATTAATCCCGCGCCATCAATTTAAGGTTCCCATTCAAGCCGCCATTGGTTCACGAGTCATTGCCAGCGAACATATTCCCGCCTTGCGTAAGGATGTTTTGGCAAAATGTTACGGCGGTGATATTTCCCGGAAGAAAAAACTACTGCAAAAACAAGCCAAGGGTAAAAAGCGCATGAAGTCCATTGGTACAGTAGACGTGCCTCAGTCCGCGTTTATGGCGGTGTTGAAGTTGGATAATGGGTAATCAATTTTGTTGGTAGGGGCAGGTTCACCCATATCCCCCAATTCCCACCAATAACTGTTGTGAACCTGCCCCCAACCCTTCGCGGGGGTGGGGGCGGGTTTCCGCTTCGCGGACATGAATAGAGAATTGATTTTTGGGTATCCTCAATTAAGGTGATAAACCCAGAAACCCGGTTTCTTCAACAATACCTTCGCCAATTTTAGAGGGAAGCGGTAGAACCCGGAGCCTTGTGAACGCGACCTAGGGAGTAAATGCGTGCAAAGATGTCAGGTAATAAAACTGGATCTGGTTTTTCCCGAAGCAGTTTAATGATTTCTCGT
>NZ_JAQOSP010000082.1 GCF_030068475.1 Roseofilum acuticapitatum BLCC-M154
CAGCAGTTTTCGCTGTTATGTGGGACATCTTGATCCCCCTAAATCCCCCTTAAAAAGGGGGACTTTCCTATTCCCCCCTTTTTAAGGGGGGCAAGGGGGGATCTTTTCCTACTGTCCACCGATACAGCGCAAAGCGCTGTAATGGAACGATTAGCGACAGATGAAGAAAATCAAGAGTCTTTAGCTCAATGGTTAGAGAAAAATTCCATATCTACAGTATTATAGACTCTGTATGGGTAAGCTAGTCTGGACAAGATTATGGGTTATCGGATGGATCGCCATTTATTCAGAATCATAAAAATCATCTAAAATAAATTGAATTTGATCCACTGCAATGTCTTGTTGTTCTGACTTGCTATAGATCGTTAACAATAAAATACTCCTTTCTGACTCCAGCAAATAGATAATGCGATATCCAGCGCTTTTGCCTTTTTGAATATCGCTATTTTTCACCCTCACCTTGTAAACATAAAGATTAGAGCCAAAACCCACGATGCGATCGCCTAATATAACCTTTTCCTCAAGTTGGGCAATAATCGGCTCAACATCCTGCCTAATCCTTCGATATTTTTTGGATAGCCGATAGATTTTTTTCTCAAATTCATCAGTGAATTTAACGGAAATAGGTAAATCATTAGTCATCAATTCTCTCCCACAGTTCAGAAATGGGTCTAGTTTTCCCTTCTTTGGCTTCTTGTAAGGCCCGTCTCAAACTCGCTTGAATTTCTTCGACTGGAGTATCATCCGGATCGACTTCTTCATCATCAGATACCAGCAGAATAACTTTCACTCGACTGTCCGATCGAATTTCTAAAGGTTGATCTAATAACAGTTGACCGTTTTGATCGACTTTTGCCATCATTTCAAACGCTTGCATTGTTTTACCTCAACGGTTTTTTTGGGTCGTGTAGTTACTAGGACATATCTACAGTATTATAGACTCTGTATGGGTAAGCTAGTCTGGAAAGGATTATGGGTTATCGGATGGATCGCCTCGCATATGCACAAACCTATGGGCCCACAGTAGGCGATCGCCTGCGCTTGGCGGATACAGAATTAATTATCGAAGTCGAACAGGATTACACTACTTACGGCGATGAGGTAAAATTTGGCGGTGGTAAAGTGATCCGGGACGGTATGGGTCAATCTCCCATTACCAATGCCGATGGCGCGGTGGATATGGTGATCACCAATGCCCTGATTTTAGATTGGTGGGGCATTGTTAAGGCGGATATTGGTATCAAAGACGGCAAGATATACAAAATTGGTAAAGCCGGAAATCCCTACATTCAAGACAAGGTGGACATCATTATCGGCCCCGGTACGGAAGCTGTAGCGGGAGAAGGGATGATTCTCACGGCTGGAGGCATTGATTCCCACATTCATTTTATCTGTCCTCAGCAGATTGAAACGGCGATCGCCTCCGGCATTACCACTATGCTCGGCGGCGGAACCGGCCCCGCAACCGGAACCAACGCCACCACCTGCACCCCCGGCCCCTGGAATATGTACCGCATGTTGCAAGCGGCCGAAGCCTTCCCCATGAATTTGGGCTTTCTGGGTAAAGGCAATAGTTCGCAACCCGAAGCACTGCGAGAACAGGTGCTTGCCGGAGCCATGGGTTTAAAGCTCCATGAAGATTGGGGTACTACCCCCGCAACCATTGATACCTGCTTATCTGTAGCCGATGAATATGATGTGCAAGTCGCCATTCATACCGACACATTGAATGAAGCCGGATTCGTAGAAACCACCATCGAAGCGTTTAAAAATCGCGCCATCCATACCTATCACACGGAAGGCGCGGGGGGAGGCCATGCACCCGATATCATCAAAGTTTGCTCTCTAGCCAATGTTCTCCCCTCCTCCACCAACCCCACCCGACCCTATACCCTGAATACCCTCGAAGAGCATCTCGACATGCTCATGGTTTGCCACCATCTTGACCGCTCCATTCCCGAAGATGTGGCCTTTGCCGAGTCCCGTATCCGGCGCGAAACCATCGCCGCCGAGGATATTTTGCACGATCTGGGCGCATTTAGCATGATTGCCTCTGACTCCCAAGCCATGGGCCGAGTCGGCGAGGTAATTATCCGCACCTGGCAAACCGGTCATAAAATGAAAGTACAGCGCGGCCCCTTACCGGAAGATAGCAGCCGCAATGATAATACCCGTGCCAAACGCTACGTTGCCAAATATACTATTAATCCCGCCATTACCCATGGAATTGCTGACCAGGTAGGGTCAGTAGAAGAAGGCAAATTAGCCGATCTCTGTCTGTGGAAACCCGCATTTTTTGGTGTAAAACCGGAACTTGTGATTAAGGGGGGTGCGATCGCCTATGCTCAGATGGGAGACCCTAACGCCAGCATTCCCACCCCCCAACCCGTCCACATGCGTCCCATGTTTGCCAGCTTTGGCTCTGCCCTCTCAGCCACCTCCCTCACCTTCGTCTCGAAAGCAGCCTTAGAGCGAGATATTGCCAGCCAACTCGGTCTACAAAAACCCACCATAGCGGTAGCCAACACCCGGCAACTAACCAAGGGGGATCTCAAGCTCAATGATGCTCTCCCCCACATTGAAGTTGACCCCCAAACCTACGAAGTCCGTGCAGACGGAGAATTACTCACCTGCGAACCCGCCACCGTTTTACCCATGGCTCAACGGTATTTTCTGTTTTAACCTAGATAGGACTGACTCATTCACTCGATCTATAGTTTAAAGGGATAGAAGGGAGGATAGAAGAATGTCTTTACAGGATTTATTACAAGAAAAACGGGAACAAATTCTAGAAATTGCTGCCAAGCATGGCGCGTTTAATGTGCGCGTATTTGGCTCAGTAGCACGAGGAGAGGAGACAGAGGAGAGTGATATTGATTTCTTAATTGATTATGACTCAACCAGGACTACAGCTTGGTTTCCAGGAGGATTGTTGATGGATTTACAGGATTTGTTAGGGCGGCGGGTTGACGTGCTTACTGAAGATGGCATTAGTGCTTTGATTAAGGATCGCATTTTGGCAGAGGCACAACCTTTATGAGTGGTGATAGGGATTTAATTTATTTGACTCATATTATGGAATGTATCGAGGCAATCCAGACATACACGACTCAAGGACAGAAGGATTTTTTGAGTAATGCTTTGGTGCAAGATGCGGTATTGCGTCGGTTACAGATTATGGCAGAATCTACGCAGAGGCTTTCTGATGAGTTAAAAGCTCAAGCACCTAATGTGGATTGGCGGGCTTTGGCTGGTTTTAGGAATGTTTTAGTACATGATTATTTGGGTGGGATTAATTTACAACGAGTTTGGGATGCTGTTGAAAATAATTTGCCTGCTTTAAAGGGACAAGTGGAACGGATATTAAAAGATTTTGAAGAAGAAAATTGACTGAGGAGGCGATTTTGCTATGAGAAGCGATTTGGAACGTTTGAAAGACATACAGGAAGGCATCGCTAAAATTGAAAAGTACACAGTACGAGGTCAATCGGTATTTTTTGAGGATGAACTGGTACAAACTTGGGTATTATTTCATCTACAAACAATCGGTGAGGCGGCGAGTGCTATATCTGATAACCTAAAAAATAGATTTCCTGAAGTCCCTTGGCAGGATATTATTGATTTCGGGAATTTGGTCGTCTATGAATATTTCCGAGTGAATTTTAGAGTGGTTTGGCAGATTGTGGAGAACAATTTGCCGTCTTTGAAGGTACAGATTGAATCAATACTTGCAACCTATTAATTGATTTGATTTAATTGAATTTCCCCTTACCCACCCTACAATTAGCTAACCAGAGCCATTATGAAACGTAAGTATCACCCCCTATTCCCTAACTCAAAGCGGCGATCGCCCCTAATCCTCATTAGCCTGATTTTCCTCTGGTCGGTAACATTAGGATGGGGATTATCGACCCTTAATCAAGCCGCCTTTTCCCTCTCTTCAGTGAAATCAGTCGATCCCGTCCCCGAAGAGCATCAACTCGGAGCAGAACTCTACCGAGAAAACTGTGGCAGTTGTCACCTCGCCCTTCCTCCTGCCGTCATGCCTACGGAGACTTGGCGACAACTCATTCAAGATAAAGAACATTATGGCGTAGTTATTAAACCCTTACTCGACCCCAGTCGGTTATTGGTTTGGAATTATATTCAAGTCTTTTCCCGTCCCTTAATCAAGGATGAAACAACCCCCTATCGACTGCGGAATTCTCGTTATTTTAAGGCGCTTCATCCCCAAGTTGAGTTTAAGGAACGCATTCAGCTCAATCAATGTGTTTCTTGCCATCCCAGCGCTCAAGAGTTTAAGTTTCGAGACTTAACCCCCGAATACAACGATTGAAAAGTTACAGCTCTTTACGCGGTAATGGGTAATGAGTAACAATTAAAGCTATTCTCTATCTCCTGTTTTGTCTGCCCTCCATCAACAGTGTTATAGTGTTCTCAATCGTGGCTAACTTGTTTTCTAAAGATTGGGTGTTTGAAATTAGTGAAATTACTATTGTCTAAGTGGCGTAAAATTTCCAACAACATCCCTTTGCAAGCTATTCTGATTGTTCCTTTTGTGCTGCAACTCTTGGGTACAGTCGGTTTAGTCGGCTATTTGTCCTATCAGAGCGGTAAAAAAAGCGTTGATGATGTGGCAAAACACTTTATAGAGGAAAGAGCGGCTAGGGTCAAACTTTACTTGATTAGTGAATTCTCCAATCTCCTACAAATTAACCAGATTAGTATCCAGGCAGTGGAGCAAGGGCAACTGAATCTGAATGACCCGGAGGACATAGATCGCCATCTGTTGGGACAACTCAAGCTCTTTAAGTCGGCAACCAGCGTGATGTTAGCGTTGCCAGACGGACAATTTCGGGCGATGCACCATAGTTCCGTTCAACTGGGGCGGATTGAACAGGCTTACGTTCTGGCTGGACGGGATGAAATCAACGTTAATTTTATCGATGAGAATGGAGAATTAGAAGAGCATCTTCAAGTCATTTCTCCTTTTGTTGTCAAGGAGCGACCTTGGTACAAGGCAGTAGAGCGCGATCGCGCCCCCGGTTGGTCAGAACCCTATCAAATTGGCAACAGTATCCTATTAGCCATTAATGCTTATGCTCCGTTCTATGACGAAAATCAACAACTCCAGGGCATCTTTGCCATCAACTTGGACTTAAATCGTATCCAAAGGTTTCTCCAATCCCTCACCCTCTGTGAAGGCTGTCGAGTTGTGATTCTTGACCGCCAAGGACAAATGGTGGCCAGCTCTACGGACGATCCGCCCTTCACCTTTGAGCAGAACGCCAAAGGAGGGGCGATTCGAGGAAGTTTTGAACAGATTGCTCCCAGTGCCAGTCAAGATCCCATTGTGGCTGCCACAGGACGTTACTTAGAAGAGCAACAACCCAACATCGAAGCCCACGCTCCTCTGTATTCTCCATTGGCGATCCAAACACCTGGGGGCAACTGGAAAGACTATAGTTTATATGTTGAAAAACTCATGGTCTCCGAGCAAGATATCCAAATTCAAGGAAACCCTTCTCTTTCAGCCCTGCCAGAGGGTTGGAAATTGGCGATCCTAGTTCCCCAATCGGAGTTTATGGGCCAGATTCAAGCTAATGTGCGACGCACCGTTGCCCTTTGTGGTCTCACGTTAATCACTTCAATACTTGCTGGAGGTCTGATCGCTCAATGGATTTCCCAACCCCTAGTCTGCTTAAAGAACAGTGCCCAGGCGATCGCTTCTGGAGATCTCGATACTCCGGTAACCATCAGTGGTCTGGGTGTCGTTCATGACCTCAGTCGTGCCTTTAGCCAGATGCAGGAACAACTGCAAACTTCCTTCCAAACCATTGCCGAGAAAGAACATGAACTGGCGATTATTATTGAGTGTTTGCCCCTAGGGGTAATGGTATTTGATCCCCAAGGAAAACTGATATTAGTCAATTCCAAAGCGCAAGAAGTCTTGAGAGGGTACACTCCCGATAGTACCCTAGAGCAAATCGGCGAAGTCTACCAAGTGTATCAAGCGGGAACCTCCACCCTCTATCCTTCAGAGCAACTGCCTCTCATACGCGCTCTTCAGGGAGAAAATGTCTATGCCAATGACCTGGAAATTGAGGTTGACGGAATGCGTATCCCCATAGAAGTGTACGCCACTCCCCTCCGCAACCTAGAGGGAGAGGTCACTTATGCCCTTAATGTGTTTCAAGATATCAGCGATCGCAAACAAGCCGAAGCTCTCCTCAAAAACTACAACCAAACCCTAGAACAACAAGTCATTGAACGCACCCAAGAACTCCATCAAACCAATGCCGAACTGGAAATAGCCAAAGAAGCCGCAGAAAACGCCAATCATGCTAAAAGCGAATTCATCGCCAATATGAGCCATGAACTGCGGACTCCCCTGAATTCTATTCTCGGTTATCCCACCCTACTACAACAGAGTCCCAATCTCTCTGATGACGACCGCCACCATCTACATTTAATTCAAACCAGTGGAACCTATTTACTCAGTTTAATTAATCAAATTCTCGATTTCTCTAAAATTGAAGCCGGTCTTCTAAACCTTAATATTACTTTGGTCAATTTATCTAACCTCGTTGAAGATCTGAAGAATTTATTTCACTTAAAAGCGGCAGCCAAAGGGCTAGATTTAAGGATAGACTTAGCCCCTGATGTCCCTAGATGGATTGAAACCGATGAGGTAAAACTCAAACAAATTTTAGTTAATTTACTCAATAATGCCCTCAAATTTACGACCGTGGGGCGAGTGAGTTTAGAGATTACCAAGATCTCCAAACCGACAATTCAATTTACCATAACCGATACTGGAGTAGGCATAAAACCAGAGGAATTGCAGCATCTATTTCAACCTTTTTCACAAACTGAAAGTGGTCGCCAGAGTCAAGAAGGAACCGGTTTAGGGTTAGCCATCAGTCAAAAATTTGTCCAGATGCTTGGTTCTACCTTAAGGGTAAAAAGTGAACTCGATAAAGGTACTGAGTTTCAGTTTGAGCTAGATATTGAGGAAACCATAGAGGATCAAACTTCTATTTCCCCATCATCCCCACAAGCAATCCAGTTAGCTCCAGATCAAAACCCTTACCGGATTTTAGTTGCTGACGATCATGAAACCAACCGACTTTTACTGATTTCTGTGCTAAAAAAGTGGGGCTTTGAAGTCCAAGAAGCACAGGATGGAGCAGAAGCGATCGCCATCTGGGAAAGTTGGCAACCCCATCTCATCTTTATGGATATTCGGATGCCGAATATGACAGGGGAAGAAGCGACTCGCGAGATTAAAAGCAGGGCAAAAAATAAGTCACCGATTATTATTGCCGTTACTGCTAGTGCTTTTTATCATCAGAGAGATTCGCTCATAGCATCCGGTTGTGATGAGGTCATTTCTAAGCCTTTCCTTCCCTTGGAAATTAGCCAATGTTTAGAACATTATCTTCAGGTTGAATTTATCTATCATGGTACTGAAGAAAGTCCATTATTAATCCCTGAACCTTTAACCGATCAAGACCTAGAAAATCTCTCATTAACTTGGCTGATTGAGTTTGAACAGATTGTGATTATGGGAATGCAGGACGAGATGTATAAAGCCCTGGCCCAATTAGGTTCTGAACAGGGGAAAATTACCCAATATTTGAAATATTTTGTGGATAATTTTGAGTTTCAAGAGTTGCTCGATTGGATCGATCTCCACAAATCAAAGCAGTTACAGCGCAAAGCGCGGTAATGAGCTACAGGCAAAAGATCCCCCTAAATCCCCCTTAAAAAGGGGGACTTTTACTGCCCCCCCTTTTTTAAGGGGGGTTGGGGGGATCGAGATGTACCGCATAGCAGCGAAAATTGCTGTAAGTCTCTAAATTCTCCCAGTGTAATTGAAGAAGATATCGACTTGGGGCTGTTCTGAATGACCATAACTGGCTACAGCAACGGATTCTAAGGGGTCAAGGAGGGGTTTTCCTGCCAATTCTACCAGCCTTAAAAGGGGAATTTGACGTTCAAGGGGTTTTTGAGCCGATCGCCAGTTCAGGAAGAAATAGCCATAGTTGGCTTCTGGTAAAGAGGCGATCGCCTCTTGAAACAGAGCATCGGTTGCTAGGGAAGCTCCACTTGTTTTGGCTTTCAGCACCCGATCCATGGCAGCAATGGATGAGGTAATGATCTCATACTGGTTGAGGGTGGTATGTACCCCTTGCACTTTGGCGGTTAATAAGCGACTTTTCGCGGTTTCTGTTGCACCTACTATCGGATCGGCGATCAGTTTTGTCCAAGCAACTAGGGTTTGATCCTCTAATTGAAAGGAGCCAATGCTCAAGCCTTGCTCATTAGCCATTTGATCTAAACGCTCGACTAAACTCTCTCCGGTTTTTTCGCTAATGATAATCCAATCTAAATCTCCCTCGACTTCATCAGGTAAGAAGGCGATCGCATATTCTCCTTCAATAGCATCCAGAATATCGGCTTGCACATCCAATTGCCATTGTTTTCCCCAGTCGAGCAAGGGTTGGCGAATAATCTCGGAAATCTGCCCATAACCGGCGGTTTCTGTTTGTAGCTGTTGCCAAAACTGGCGCAAGTTTACCCCATCAATAGCTAAATAACTACTCGGAGGCAGATAGGCTAAAAGAGAAGATGGGTTTAAGGGCGCTTCCCCAGTTTCCAGCCCGGTTGGATCGGTGGCTAACCAATGGGTTTGGGCTAAAATGCCTTGGGGCTGCAACTGCACATTCATTCCCAAGGCTTGATAAACGGGATGATCGACTGCCATACCCAACCGTTGACTGAACTTGGGCAGATTGATCCAGGCGATCGCCGTCCCTCGGTTGCTATTCTCTTTTTGTAACTGCTGATACTCTGGGGTTGCACCTAAACTCAGATCCGCCACTTGCACATTATTAATCGCTTCCCGTAAAACTTTCGGATGATTAGCAAGGAGGACAAACCGCGACCCCACCACGGTTGTAGAAATCCCCTCTCCTTCCCGGTTATAAATTAACTGTGTGCCCTTATAGGGTTCAAACACCAAATCTTGGCCGGCGATCGCCTCCCGTTGCCAATACACTTCTAGCAACTCCTGGGAGAGTTGGGCATTTTTCGTCGGTAGCACCACCAAATAACCCGGTTGCTGACCATTATCCCCCTGACGATCCACATCCGTACTCGTCATCGCCCAAATGCCGCCCCCATCGAGCCAGGGTTGAATATCCTGCTGATACTCTAAACCCGTATTATCCAGGAGGGTATGTTGTAGCAGTTCCCCCCCTCGATCGAATCCTTTAATCTCCGATAATACCCGCTCCGGTTTCTCCGATAGAGAGACCACCACTGGCGCTTGTTTAGAAACAAACCGAGCCGCAGATAAGGCTTCCACGGCTGGCGAATCTGCCGAAAAAGGCGATCGGCTACATCCGCTTAACCCCAGTAGCAATCCACAGGTTAGCAGCACAGAGAGTTTAAAGATTCTTGTACCCCATTGGGCGATCGGGGCTAGATTCATGATTCCCTCACCATTACCATCGGTTGAGACGAGAATCCATAATACTATACTTTCGGCCCCCACTCTCAGGCTCGCTAGTCTTGGCGATTGCTTTCTGGAGGTCGCAATGACAACTGATGCGCCAGAGCCAACTGATAATACTTCTGAGCATGTTTAACCAAATCCTCCGCTTGCTCTGGGGAAACCTCCCGCAATTTCTTCGCTGGCATTCCCACCACCAAAGAAAACGGAGGCACATCCTTAGTCACCACCGCTCCTGCTCCCACAATACACCCTTCACCGACTACTACCCCATCCAAAACGATCGCCCCAATCCCAATTAACGCACCGCGCCCAATCTTCGCGCTATGAATCACCGCTCGATGACCCACCGTCACATAATCCTCTAGAATCGTCAGTTGACCGGGATCGCCATGCAAAATCGCCCCATCCTGGATATTGGTATAAGCTCCAATCTTGATGCGCTCCACATCTGCTCGCACCACTGCCCCATACCAAACACTAGAGCCTGAACCCAAGGTAATATCCCCCACCAGGGTAGCATTAGGGGCAATAAATGCCGCCGAGGATGTATCTGGGGGTTGCAAGTAGGCAGGAAATGTCGCATCTGAGGAATTCATAGGAGTTTGAGCCAAGAAGAAGCCAGCAAAGTTCTCCTGGTTATAATACAATCACAAAGTGCGATTTGTTCTGGCGAAAAACGCTTCATGATTAACCCCGTGTTTCAATATCCCGTTTTCGGGCCAGAGATACAGTGTCCTCACTGTCGTCAAACGATTCCAGCATTGACGTTGACGGATACCTATCTTTGTCCTCGTCATGGCGCGTTTGAGTCCGATCCGAAAACGAAAGAGTTAGTTCATATTCAGTCTGGCCGTCATTGGCGACTCTGGAAAGACCAATGGTATCGACAACATACCCATCCGGATGGGATTCGCTTTGAGATTCATGAAGCTTTAGACCGGCTTTATACCCAAGGATATCGAGCTACGAAGATTATTATTGCTCGTCGCTATCAGGAGTTAATTCATGCTTATCTAGAGCGTAATTCAGCTTGGCGCAGTGGTGAGGATGCTGAAACCCCGAAATTATATGGGTTACCTGTCGAATTCAGTCCCGATACCTCGGAGGAAAGCTGCTGGGAGGTGATTAATTTTGATTTGGAGAAGGAACCGGGCGCACCTGTGCGTTATCCCTATTTCCGTTTGTTTGAGTAAGTTAGATTCCTATGCATCATGTTTCGATTCGTACAGCGAATATCCATCAGGCGATCGCCTTTTATCAGATTCTTGGCTTTGAAGTCACGGAGCGCTTTACCACCGGGATGACCTTAGCTTGTTGGCTGGAAGGGTTAGGAGGACGGATTGAATTGATCCAAATTCCGGAACCCCGTCCGGCGGCGGATGCCTTTGGAGATGAGCATTACACGGGGTATTATCATTTATCCTTTGATTTAACGGATTCCGTCTCAGATTTACCAAGCTGGTTACAGGATTTGCAGCAAAATGTGGCCGCTTGTCCGAGTCTGCCTCCTCTAAAGGTGTTGTTAGAGCCGATGCAACAAAGGATTGGCGATCGCGTTTATGAGGTAGCCTTTATTGCGGATATGGATGGTTTACCCCTAGAATTTTTGCGTCGGTATTAATGAATGGGAATATCGGCCTCAACCTGACAGCCTTTCCCGGACTGACTCTTGATCTCAAAGCGGCCGGCGATCGCCTGAATCCGGTCTTGCATTCCTTGCAACCCAAACCCGGTAGAATTGAGATCTCGCTCAAATCCCCGGCCATTATCCTGCAAACGCAAACACACCATTCCACTCACTTCCATCACATATACCTTTACTCGCGTTGCCTGACTATGACGGGCGACATTGGTTAGGGCTTCCTGTACCACCCGATACAATGCCGTCGAAAATTTCTTAGATAAAGCTGACTTGAGCTTAATTTTTGACTCTATGCGAATTCCGGTGGTTTGCTTCACCTCTTGTAACAGCTCCTGTAAAGCGGCTTCCAATGTTTTCCCCTTCAAAGGATCGGCTCGCAGAGCAGAAACGGAATGGCGCACATCTTTCAGGGCTTCTTTCCCCAACCGTTGGGCCTCCTGCACATATCCCTGAGCCTTGGGCGGATCTTGGGCTAAAAATACGGCTGCATTTTCTAACTGAATACTCTGAGCCGTTAGATAATGACCCACAGAATCATGAATTTCACGGGCAATGCGATTTCTTTCTTGCAATGCCGCTTGATTTTCGACTAAGAGGGCATACTGGCGCAGTTGCCGATGGGCAATTTTTAAATCTTGCCGACTTTGTTTTTCATTGAGGAGTGCCCCGATCAATAACAGCATAAAGACTAAAACCAAGGCAAATAATAGGGCTGAGTTCACGGTTAAATGGAGAATAAATCCTTGCCACTGAGGAGACAAAAACTCGATCAGATCCGATGGTTCATGAACCTGATGAGACATACGAGACAAGTAGTACCAAAACCCTGTGCCTTTGAGAATGGTTCCCGCCAACATCCCTAAAAAAGAAACATAAGCCACGAGCGCTACAATCGCCCGTCCATGCCAAGGAAATAGTAAACACCCTCGAACCACCACTACTAACAACAGAGCTGAGAAAAAATTGGCTCCCCGTCCCCCAAAAAGAACGGCTAACCCACTCAAGCCAAAGCCTAAAGCGGTATACAAGACTTTATAAATTAAGGGATCATGGACTTGGGGTAAACGTAAACCCATTAACCCCAAACTGGTAATACTCGCCAGAATTCCGGGAATAAATCCGATGTGATTGACTACATGAGTGGGAGGGAGTCGAGGACGAGGAGGAGGTATAGACATTCCTAAACCATAGGGAGGGGTAGCAGGAAAGACATGGGGAGGGGGAGCAAAGGTAGCTAATACGGCAATGCCCAGTAAAATCCATTCTAAGTACAGTAAAAGATAAAATGGATGATTAACATAAGATTTCCATCCTAAAAAACGTCCCATGGCTTCCCCCGATGCTCTGTGAACCTCTTTATGATCTTAAGCGAACTGTTTCACAAAACCGAGGATCTAAGGTCTGCACTTATGTGAAATCTTTATAGTTCTATAGAACTAACTGAGATTGGTTCTAGGGAGCGGGTGAATTTAGGTGATTTGATCCAAGTCGATCGGCGATCACAATTTCTAGGATTGACTTATCCCATATCGGTTTGCATGATGCGGAGGATTCGATCGTGACCACCAGTTTACCCGTACCTCAGTCTTCTCCACAAATCCAGGCGGTTCAATATGTCTGGAACTTACCTTCTAGAGTCATGGGTGCAGTCATCGGCGCTAGTTTACTCAGTTTAAGTGCGATCGCCGGATCGGTCTATCTGCGCTACGGCAATTCTAACTTAACTCAGATTCCCCTCAAAACTCAAACCGTTACAGGCTCTAACCGGGTTGGCGAAAATATTAGTTTTTATCCAGCTCAAGATTCCCTCTATCATATCCAATTTGAAATCAGCCACAAAGGAAAATCTATCCCCATTCAGTTACAAAATATTGATATAAAATTAATGATTCCCCAAATCCCGGATATCATTCGCGGTAACCCGGAATTAACCCAATGGTTTCTCACTGAGAGGGAATTCAATCAGCAACAGGTGATTTTTCCCGCCGGTTCCCCAGAAATTAATATCCCCCATAGATTCATGGGTTATCGTTCTGAAGATATCTCCATCGCTCTAACCAATAGCGCTTTAGGTGCAGGGTTTTGGGAATTAGCCATTTTTGCCCAAACCCCAGACGGAGAACAACAAATTTATCAAGGCTCTTTTAACTTTCCAAAAGGAGCCTACAGTCGCTTAATCAGTCAACTCAATGATATTTCCTATTGGCATTATGCACCCTCCCTAGAAAATTGGCCAGGATTTGAGTTTTATCGGGGAATGCCCTTTAATCTAGAAGCCCTCAGAACCGTTAAACGTCAGTATCTGATTCATACCCAAGATCGGATCTCAACAACCGATTATCCTCAGATTGCCCAATTACAAAGTGCCAGCGCTAAAACTATTGAGTCTCCTTTAGCCGATGAAGAATTATTAGAATTAGAATTAATTTTCAAGAGTGAATCTGGGAAAATTCGGAAATTAATCGTCAGTGGACTCGATTGGCATAATATTCCCCAACTTTCCATCGATGATTACGATCGAGGACTCTATATCCCCCTTGGGTTTGCCCCCCCATTTAAGCAAAATTATGAACAGTTGAAACAAAATCCACCCCAAAAGAGTCCTCTATTCAGCGTCATGCTGGATGGCTACAATTTAGTCATGAATTACCGCCAGGATATTGGTATTAACGGTTTCGCAATTCATCGAGATCTCCAAAATCCCCATAAATTACATTTTTATTTGATGTCTGATGAGCAGACAACTTGGGTAAGTCACTCGGTTTTGGATTTAACCCAATGGGTTTTAATCGAGCATCCAGAACCGGAAGCCATGAGCGCAGTGAAAACCTTTGCACCTCTCCCATTTATGGCTCTCTCTAAATTGAATTTAAATCAAAAAGTGTATACTCAACTGGATCAAGCTTGGCAAACCAATCCCCCATTTAATCAACAGCTAACTTATCGCGTTTTTGTTAATTCTGAAGGGGTGATTTCTGGCTATAGTCCTGGCTCTCCAGAAGCTGAAAATTGGGTCAATGTTACCCCATTATCAGATCTCGATTCGGTTTCTGATGCTAAAGAGCAAGGCTTGGATTCTTTTCGAGTTGTTTTTACGCCTAGAGGAGGAATAGAGGTCAGTCCTTGGTGGGGATGGAATGAGTAATACAGCAGTTTTCGCGCTTTATGTGAGACATCTTGATCCCCCTTTCATGTCCGCTTGCGGAAAATCCCCCTTAAAAAGGGGGACTTTCCTATTCCCCCCTCTTTTTAAGGGGGGCAAGGGGGGATCTTTTCCTACTGTCCACCGATACAGCGCTTTGCGCTGTATCAAATCTATTTACAGCACTTTACGTGGTAATCAGGTATAGCCCACAAGATCCCCCTAAATCCCCCTTAAAAAGGGGGACTTTTACTGCCCCCCTTAAAAAGCAGGGTTGGGGGGATCGAAATGTACCGCACATCAGCGAAAACTGCTGTATCAGCTATTGAAGGTAAAGTTTGGTGAGAATTAACCCACTTTTACTTTGACCACTTTGTGTTGTTCTTCTTCGACTTTGGGTAAGGTCAAGTGCAAAATTCCATCCTTATATTCTGCTTCGACATGGTTATTTTGAATGCGGTTGGGTAAGGGGATGATTCTTTGAAATTGACCATAGCGAAATTCAGAACGAGTTACTCCTTTTTCTTCGGTTTTGGTTTCGCTGCGCCGTTCGCCGGAGATGGAAATGGATTCAGCCGTTACTTGAATGTCGAGATCTTCCGGTTTCATGCCTGGCACTTCTAGTTTAATTTCAAAGGCTTCAGGGGTTTCATGCAGTTCAGCCGCCGGTAAGAAAGCGCCTTGATTATAGAGGGCTTCTTTGGGGACTAAATCATCAAATAAGCGATTCATTTGCCGTTGTAGGGTATCGATTTCCCGGAAAGGTTCCCAACGAACTAAAGGCATAAGATTAACCTCCTAAAAGACTTATATTGGTTGGATGAATTCAATCTAACAAACTTTTTCTAAATGTCAGGTTCGGTTTTTCTCCCTGGGTTTAGAGAAGTGTCCGAACTTGTGAATGAAGGACAAGAAAAAACCGATTCCTAAGTTTAGGAATCGGCTGAAACATCAAGAGAATTCTAGAAAGTAGCATAACCATCATAGAGGCATGAAACAACCCTTGGGTGATTTTGTTTTTGCTTGTTCTTACTCTTAGATTAGCGAAAAAATTAAGAAAATAAGTTCGGTTCTCTGCTAAAGGGCGATCGCAATGTCCGCACTGCTAAAATCTCTTGATATTACCACTGGGGCCAACTGTCTACCGGTTGGGTAGACAGGACTCGATGCATTCCCGCATCGGCAAAGCGTGCGAAGGTAGCATTGGCTTGTTCTGTAAAATCGACGGCTCCAGGGACAACTACGGGAGAGGTACAGTCTTCTAAGAGATAGACCTTTTGCGCCCATTGGCGATCGCCTGCTAAAATTTCCGTCAGCAGGTCAGAAACCGTCCAAGCGACGCAATGACTTTTGGCTTGACCCGCAATAATCAGGCGATCGAAACTCAAGAGGGTATTCAGAAATGACTCATTCTTAGAAGCGATTTTCTCCCCATTAGCCCCAGTTAACACCTCTGCACGCAACACCGAATAATTCTCGGTTAACGGATGACTCCCCTTGAGATCGAACAAGGTTTGGCTATAGCGCACCAAATTATGGAAAAAAATCGCCTCTTCGACGGAGGAAACTAAGGCATGGCCAATGCCTCCTAACATGGAATGATAGGGCCAAACGGTGAGGGGATATTTGCCCTCATCGCTGAGAGTTTGCACATAATGCAAGGCATAGGCTTGTAGCGCCTCGCGATCGCCACCCATGATACTATGGGCTACAGCAGGATTCGCTTTCCATTGACCCTCCTGAACCGCTTCTAAGGTAATGTTGGTTACCGCAGGGGTAGGATGCTCTCCAGCCTCATTAATCCAAAACAGAGGATGGAAAATTTGCATCGCGGTGTGGGTATCTAGGGTAGGGGCGATCGCCGTCAGAGTTCCCAAATTACGATAAATAAACTCACACAAGCGTTGGTTATCCTCCACCGCGCCATTTCCCGATGTACCACCGACAAACAGCTCAAACTCCGGTAAACAAAAGGTATTTTGCACATCGATCGCCAAGAGGCAAACCCGCAAGCGATCCTGAGAAGCGGGCAAAATTCCCTGCTCTTGGGCCCAAGATCGGGCTTGTTCTGCTCGTTCCTGATAAGGCACTCGCCAAACTTGAGATACTTTATCGGGGTTAAAAAAAGTTGGAATAGGATATTCAGCCACGATCGAACCTCCCAGAAATTAACAGCAAAACGGGATGAAAATTTGGCACTGATCCCCAAATTCTCTTAAAATTCAGCTACACCCTCCAGAGATCTTCTTAACCCAAATCCTCATATGACCGATTTCAGTTTAACCGGACTACTCAGACTTGAGAGTTACCCTAACCTAATGGCCACCATTCCTGTAGAACTGGCTATGATTAGCCTGGTGACCAGTTTGGGATTTTTGCTTTCCGCACTCATGTACTTTAAAGCCTATCGTATGAGTCAAGTTCCGGTGCTAATTAAACCCCAAGGTCGTTCCCAAAAGCCGATTGATTTTTTCTGGTATCCCTATAAAGGCACACCGAAATATAGTCAAGTGTATCAACAGGTTTATTGGGGGTCGTTTTGTTTAGTCTCCTCTTTAATGTTACTGGTCGCAGCCGTTTCTCCCAGGGCTTATGTGGGGGTGGCGATTTTAGTGATGATCGGGTGTATCGTTACCTTTATCAGTTTTGTTCTTTTGAGTTCTGATTTAGCGGAGGTGGTGCTGTGGTGTACGGCGTTAGTGGCTCTCCCCCTAGTGTTTATTTTGGTACAGTCGATAACGGGGCCTTCGGGTTTGGCCACATTAGCTGCTTTTATTTGCGGTGGGTTAATCAGTATTCCTTTTTCTACCGCAGTGATGAAACGAGTGCGATCGCATCCTCGATTTTGGTGTAGCGGGTGCAAACGTCCCCTACAAACCCTTTCCCCTCAAGATTTATTTGCCTATTTAACGGGATCGGAAAAACTAGCACAAAAACAAGGTCGAGTGATATTTGAGGGTCTGGAATGTCCCCACTGTAGCGATCCTACTGTTTATTCAGGCATTCATATTCGCGCCTATATCAAACCCTATCAACCCTCTTTACCCCTACTTCCTCCCGCTCCTTCCACCGATCCAGCGTGGAAAGTGCTACTGAATCGACTTCAGTATCAGGTGAAAATGTGGCTGCGATCGCAACTTCCGCCCCCTTCCGCTCCCGTCAAGGGGCGAGCGATCGTCACATCCTCACGCAAGATTAATTCTTGATTTTACCCAAAAAAATGAGGGAGATCTCTCTCCCCCCCCTCTATCTATCAGCGAACAGGCAAAACTTCGGCTTCTGGAAGGGCTGCTCGCAAGGCAGTTTTCCGTGCTTCAAATAACTCTAAAAGTTTTTCAATCACAATTTGCAGCACATCTGAGGGAAACTGGGTTAAAAAGTCAGAGGCTTTGAGTTCTCCTTTGAAAAAGGCTTTAGCCTGAAGGGTGAGTTCCCGAATCTGATCGAATCCCATGGATTTGACCATAAAGGTACTCAAGGGGGAATTTTTCAGGTCGTAGGATGAATCTTTTAAGCGTCCTTTTTCTAGGAGGGTGAGAACTTCTTTTTCGAGTGCATTTCCGGGTTCATGGGGATTAGACACAGGGGGAAGCAATTCTTCTAAGACGACTCCCACACTGCCTTCGGTACGCATTTCGCCCATCATGGTGGAAATGGGGATATTTTTACCAAATTGTAAGGAGAGGGCTTCTAGGAAGGCGATGGAGAGGAGTTTTGTTCCGAGATAGAGACGACCGACATCCATATTCCGTTGCGATCGCTCAATCAACAGCTTATACTCCGAAGGCTCAGGTACATTGCGAAACTCATGGAAAATAATTTCCGGTTTCAAGAAGTTCATGAAACCTTCCATTTTCTGTAAAGCTGTGCGATATTGACTCACCGTATAAGAATTAGAGTTTTTCAGGTGATGGTTGGTTTCTGGCAATAAGTTCCAGGTTCCATCTAAAAATCGGGCCGCACTCTCATAAGCAAAACTGCCTACATCACGGTTAGACATGCGTACCGAGCTGTACACGGTATCGAGCATATCTTGTTCCGTGAGTCCAGCTTGATATTTTTCGTTAACTTCCCTTAATCTTTTGTATAAGACTTCGCTACTACTTAACCCTTCTGAGGTTTTAGAGCGAAAGGGAATAGTGGCTTCAATACAAGCAATTATTTGCAAAATTAGACCCGGACTGAGGAAATCCTCATAGACTTTAGCGGCAACTAGGGCACTAAGAAATTCATTTTGCCCTGTTATCGGAGACAACTTTTGCCCAGCTTGGAAGTTAAATAAATCCAAAACCATTTCAAACATCCCATCTTTGGGCAACTTATCCCGGTCTAGGATAATTAGGTCTTCTCCCACCTGACGAATAAAGGGACTAATATAGTAACTTAGGTTGAAATTTACACTCTTATCAACTTGCACATACACCACATCATGAAATAGGGCCGCCAAAACTTCGATCGCATCTTCATTTCCCCCAACTTCAAAAATATGCTCTGGCGTATGGAAATACCGCCAAGGCCCCGTCATGGTTTGCACAATCAGGTTAGCAATATCGGAAAGCTTACTTGGCTCAACCTTAACTCCTAACCGATCGATCGCCCAAACGAGCTTTTCTAAACATTGTTTTTGGTCATTTTCAAGACTCATGGAGACCTCTGCACCTTTCGTCGATCCAATTAATAATTATCATTATGCACATAAGATGGGAGAGGTGGGGGTGAGCAATCCACAATTTCACTGCTTCTCCCATCCGTAAATTCTCCTGCATGGGGTCATTTTAGGCTTTTTTGGGGGCTAACATGCGTTCTAAGCTCATGCCCAACACCCCTAAACTCACCAATCCTAAACCGATCCATTGCTGAGTTCTGAGGGCCTCAGCTATCAAAAATAGGCTAAACAGAGCGGTCAGTGCGGGGCCACTAGCTCCCACGATAGAGGCTAAAGCGGGCCCTGCAAAGCGAATAGCAAAGTTATTGAGTAAATAGCTACCCAGGGTGAGAAGGCCCAAAATCGTCCCGCCAATCAGCAGACCCATTTGAGTATTCGGTTCAATAACTACGCCCAAGCCTTCTGGTAAGGGAAACAGGAGGGAAATTCCAGAAAAGACGAAAATGGCGGCAAAGGAGACGAGAGAAAAGGGAATGGGGTGTAATTTCTTGGTTCCCATGCCCACTAAAAGCACGTAACCGGCAAAGGTAACCCCAGCACCGATCGCGGCGGAAATCCCCAAGTTTGTATTGCCCTCGATCCCTCCTTGGGGCAGGGCCATGATCCCTCCAGCGAGGATAACGATCATGGCAATAATGCGAGCTAGGTTGGGGCGATCGCCAAATAGGGCCCAAGAGGCAAACACAGTGACAATCGGATAGATAAAGAAAATGGTGATCGCAATCCCTGTGGGAATATTACCAATGGCAATATAAATACAGACTTGGGACAAAAAGAGAAAGAACCCACTACCCACCACCTTCAGCATATGGTCATAATCATTGGACTCGATAAAGCGCTTGAGGTCTGACCAAACCGAAGGATAGAGAACTGTGGCCAAGATAGGGAAGACCAACATGATCACAATCATGCGTAAAAACAGGATGAGCAAGGAATTGCCTAACCCTGGAGTAATCAACCCATCCACTGGAAATAGCCCTAACACCAGTCGCGGTTCGGGGGAAAGCTTTAATAAAATTTTCAGGGTGACGTTGAATAAAGAAAGCACACAAGCGGATAAGAAGGCTAAGAGTAAACCCGTCACCACTTGACCCTCTTTGCGCTGCGGCTTGGGTTTTGGGCTAACCGGTTCTTCTTGTGCCGCAGGTGCAGGAGGAGTCGGGATCGGATTGACGATAGGGTGTTTGCTCTCAATTTGCGATCGCAAACGATGGGCTAAACCTTCTAGAGTTCTGATTTCCTCTAGTAGTTTAACGCCGCGATCGCCGAGGGGCTGGCCATCCTGATTGAGTTGATGAGCTAACTCCTCTTGTAGCCTTTCGAGGTCTTGATTAACTTTCCTTAAGGTCTCTTCGGCACTTCTCACCTTAGAGTCTCTTGAGTCCGTATTGTCCATTTGATGTTCACTTGAAAGACGACGGGTAGGGGTTTGAGCCACTTTCCAGAAGGAATAAGGCCTGATGTTGCTTTAAGCATATCGATCCAAAGGAGAGAACGGAGGATTTTTGCTAGGAATTTAACAATTTTAATAACAGAACCCGTCACTGCACCCAGGAGTTTATGGCCCACAGGGGAAGTAATCTGTGGGGGGTGTTATGCCCATTCATGTCGGCAAAACCGAAAACAGGCGAACTATTGCCAAGATAGTAGCACTTATACTAGCAGTGAGGGGAAGGGTGATCGCCCAAACTAGGGCAATTTCTCTGAGGGTTTTGAATTTTAGGGGGGAAGAGGGCGATCGCTGCACTAAACCGATGCCAACGACTGCACCGACGAGAGCATGGGAGGTGGAGACGGGAAAGCCAAACCGAGAGGCGAGTAAAATGGTGGTGGCTGTGGCTACTTCGGCACAAAATCCGCCACTGGGTTTGAGGGGAGTAATGTTTTCGCCGACGGTAGAAATTACGTTTTTTCCCCAAATGGCGAGTCCGAAGACAATCCCGATCGCCCCAACGATTAAGCTCCAGAGGGGGACTTGGAAGTTTCCGGGAATGAGAATATCACCCTCTCGAATTTGGCTAATGATGGCTAAGGGGGCGATCGCATTACCCACATCATTGGAACCATGGGCAAAGGCGACGAAACAGGCGCTGATCGCCTGAAATTGGGCAAAAATGCTCTCTAGGGATCGATCTGAACTTAAGCGATGCCAAGTGAGGGCAGTTAGGGCTACAGTGCCTAGGGCGGCTGTGCCGATCATGGCGGTATGGTTGGGAATCTGGGGAATGGAGAAACCCGAAAAGAGGGTGGGTAAGACGATCGCCCCAAAAATAGTCAACAAACCGGTACAAATCCAGGGAATCCATTCTTCTACTCTCAACCTGGCTTGAGGGTGGTCTAAAATCCCGGCTTTGAGGCGATTGTAAAAGACCAGTGCTAGGCTGCCGCTAATCACTGGGGTAACTACCCAAACGAGGGAAATGCGCCCCAGGGTAGACCAATCAATGGCTTCTGGCCCGATGGCGACTCCACTGAATCCGGCGATCGCCCCCACGATAGCATGGGAAGAAGCTACAGGCAGTCCAAAGCTGGTGGCAATTTGTAACCACAAACCACAAGCCAGGAGAACGGAAACCATCCCCAGAAATAGAAGTTGGAGATTGGGGGCAAATTCTTCTAGATGAATTAAGTCACTGGCTAGGGTTTGGGAGACTGGCCCCCCAAACCAAACGGCTCCCGTAAATTCCAAAATACCGGCAATAATGACGGCTTGGGTGAGGGTAATGGCTTTTGAGCCGACGGAGGTTCCCATGGAGTTGGCCACATCATTTGCGCCCAAATTGCAGGCGACATAGAAGGCCAATAAAACAGGTAAGAGTAAATCCATTGAAGGTTTAGAGCAGAGAGGGATTGATGATGATCCAAAAACGGATTTTAGGGTTAGATCCAGGTTTGGCCCGTTTGGGGTTTGGTATTCTGGACTGCGAGCAATGCGAGGAAAGCCAAGAGGAGCGATTGAAGCCGTTGGATTTTGGGGTAATTACGACCCCAAGCGGCCAAGCGGTGGGCGATCGCCTCTGTACGCTTTATGATGACCTGCAAGCGATTGTCACCCAGTGGCAGCCGGATTTGGCGGCGATCGAAAAGTTGTTTTTCTATCGTATGGGCAATACGATTTTGGTGGCTCAAGCGCGAGGGGTTCTGCTCCTGGTTTTGGCTCAACACCAGATTCCTATGGTTGAATATACTCCTGCCCAAGTCAAGCAAACTCTGACGGGATATGGCAGGGCTGATAAGGAGGAAGTCCAAGAATCAGTAATGCTAGAGTTAGCCCTAGAAGAGATTCCCAAGCCAGATGATGCGGCGGATGCGTTGGCGATCGCCCTAACCGCCTGGTTAACAATGAACAATGAATAATGAACAATTAACAATTAACAATTAACAATTAACAATTAACAATTAACAATTAACAATTATGATCGCTCTTGAAGAACTAACCACGACCCAAGCCTATCAATTTCGCTCTAATGTAGATTTATACAACTCCTGTGAAGCTCAAGAGTTAGCGACGCAGGGGGCTGGCGATCGCCAATTTCACGTTCTTGGATCTCCCCAAAACAACGCCCTTCCCATCCTCCTCTGTGAAGACGATTATTCCTGCTGGTTATCCTTAAACGACCTCGATAAAATCGATTTGGCTCTGGCTCCCTATCAACCCCGTTCCCTCATCCGCGCCGAAATTGAAAAGAGAATTAATGGCGTAATTGCCTACACTCAAAACGCCATGAATCAACCGAATGAATATCTCTGGGGAGGAACCGTCCCCCCCAATTACGATTGTTCCGGACTCATGCAAGCCGCTTTTTCCTCCGTTGGCATCTGGATACCCAGAGATGCTTATCAACAACATAATTTTACTCAACCCCTTTCGATTGAAGAAGCACAACCCGGCGATCTCCTCTTTTTCTCCTCTGGAAAACGCATTACCCATGTCGCTTTATATTTAGGCAATCACCAATATATTCATAGTTCCGGAAAAGATAAGGGACGCAACGGAATTGGCATCGATACCTTAGCGCCTGAAGGAGATTCTATTAGCCAATACTACGCTACAATTTTCTGTGGATTGGGTCGAGTTATCGCTGGATATATCAGTACAGGCAATCCAGAATCTCAATTTGAATGTCCACTATCAGTCAATTCATGAAAACAGCTCGTTTTATTGGTATTTTTAGTCTAGCCGTGGGTTTAATTCTTACTATTCAGCCCACGGCGATCGCTCAACTGCCTTTCTTAACACAGCAACCGATTACTATCCCAGAACATAACACCCCTTGGTGGGATCTCAACAAAGCTCAACCCTGTGGACGATATTGGTGCAGTGAAGTTCATCTTTATAGCACCAAAGTTTTAACAGGAGAATTAAAACTTGCGGTTCAGTCTGATTTGGAATCTGAAAGATCAGATGAAGCCATCATCAAGGTTGAGCAAAGAGCAAAATTAGTACAATCTTCAATCAATAGAGGGATTAACGCAACTACTCAAAATTATGAATTTCCTCACAGCTCTGATGACAAAAACTGGACTTTTTGGTGGTTTTGGAATCAAAATAAACCTAAACATCCACTCACACCACGATTAGCTGTTGGGATCAACAATAATGAAACTGTAGTTTACGCACCTCCTCAGCCTCAGTTGGGAATTTTCAGATCGGCCACAGTAGTTACCATTACTGATGTTGATTCGCGAGCTAACTTTACTTCTATTGAAAAATTAGGAGAAATTTGGAGTGCTAACTTAGAATTAGCATTTAGCGAAATTTTATGGGGGAAAGAATTTGATGCCAAATATCCTTGGATTCGTTCAAAAATAGCCTTTCTGATAATGATATTAAGCTTCACTATCTTTGTATTACTTTATAGTGCTAGAGAAAAACTAACTACATGGAGAAGAAAGCTTAAAGACCAGATCAAAACATTAATAAAATCTCTTGAAGTTGATGCCCAGGAAAATTCTGGAGAGACCCTAGAAAAAGAAGCTGACACCAGCTCCATCCAACTTTCTGATTTACCATCAGAAAGTTCTGCTAATACAATTAATCTGAGTCACAGACCAAAGATCAATAAAAAAAAGTTAAAAAAAATACATTTAAGATTTAAATACTTTTTTAGATTAAACCCGCTTAAGGTATCCAGACAAAAGCTTTCTTCTCAAATATTTTTCATCCAGCAAACACAAAATTTAATTGAATTATTTAGAAGAATTTTTTTGATCTTGCAGCCCTCAGTCTTGTTAGTTAGTCTAGCTTTGACGTTTGGGCTATTTAGAACGACACGATTTTTAACCTTTGCCTTTATTGTTCAAGCCATTTTACTGCCGACTCTTTGGATTTCAATTACTATAATTGATAAGTTTTGCGACATTATTATTGATTCTACATTAAATAAGTGGGCTAAAGAAAAACAAGAAATAGATCCTTCGTCTAATCGTTATACTTTGCGGGTTACAACCTATTCTCCAGCCATAAAACAGGGTAAACATGCGTTATTTAGTGCCTTGGGTATTTATATCACGATGAATTTGTTAGGCGTGAACATTAATGTTCTAGCCAGTGTCGGCGTTTTAACAGTTGTCTTGGCATTTATTTCGCGAAATTTATTAGAAGATATGCTCAATGGAATTTTAATCCTCTGGACAGATCGCTATGCCCAGGGAGATTTTGTTGAGATTAATAATTTTTCGGGTACAGTGGAAATGATTAATCTTTATGTTACCCATCTCAGGAATTTAGATGGTCAACTGATCATTATCCCCAATGGTCAAGTCTCCACAGTGATTAACAGTACCAAAGATTGGTCAAGAAGTAATTTAACGATTAAAATTGCTTTAGGTGCAGATTTGAAAAAGGCGATGGAAATCATTAAGCAAGTCTCTAATGAACTGGAACAGGATGAAGAATGGAAAGATAAAATCTTAGAACCGGTGAATATTTTAGGAGTCGATGATATTTCCCATGAAGGAACCATTATTCGCTTTTTGATTAAAACTGTTCCTGGCGAACAATGGGCGGTGTCTCGGACATTTCGTTTACGGATTAAGAAGTCTTTAGATGAAGCGGGGATTGCTTTAGGTATTCCTCAGCAAATTTGGTGTACTACTCCTACCGGATCTTATATCCCTAAATCTGAGGATAGGCTTGAACCTCCTAGTTCAGTAGATAAGGATACAAAATTCGGTTAAAGACTAATTATACCAAGATTTTGATGGATGACCTGAACATGATATGAAAATTCCTAATCTTCAAAACTGATAACATTGGTCATTAATGCAGAGTTTAATGGGAACTGAATGCCCGCGATGATCGACTTTGATTTCTACGACAAAGGGTTGCCCTTCTTGTTGTTGCGCTAAGTTGATTTCATCATTGATTTTTTGACGTTGATCTTCTGGCATATAATAGGTTTCTAAGCCATAAACCAATTGGCCTTGATTGACTCGTCCCCTCAAGGCGATTTGATTGGAGGGTAAGTTTTCGGGTAAACTGGCACTGACTGAAATGGCTTTCCAAGGTGCGGGTAATTCTCCCTGGTGTTCTGTTTGTGGTTGTTCTAAAATGAGATAAAATTCGCGACTGAGTTGGTTGGGTGTGGTGGATAACTGATTCCATCCGGGAAGATTTTGCAGGGTTTCCCAGCGAGAAATATCATAACTTAGGGTTTGGGAATAGCCCCGTAGCCAATCGTAGGGATCGACGGGTTGGGTTTGCAAAATGACGGTTTTTCCAGTAACTCTGGTGTAAAAGGCTTGACCGGGAATGGCTAGGACTAAACCCACCTGAAGGGCTAAGGGAAGAATGAAACGCCACCAGGGAATTTGAGGGCGTTTTAGGGAGGTTTGCAGAGAGTCAGAAACGGTAGAGGGAGACATGAAATGAGTAATGAGGGATGTTAAGTTTTTTGGTGCTGTTTCTCAAACCAGAATCCGGCTGCCATTACGCCTAATCCGCAGAGGATAAAGACGATTGATTTTAAGAGTAGTCCTGTATCGTACTCTAACATGCGGCTGATAATTTGCCCGGTCAGGAATACTAATCCACTCCAAAATCCTAATCTTGTTCCCCATTTCAATCCTCGACGAATGAAGGTGATGGCGAGTAGAAAGATTTGGATATTGATTGTTAGGGGAGCAAAAATGGGTAAGGGATAGATGAGGCTGTGCCAGAGGAAGAGAGCGCTGGTTATGGCTAAAAGGTTTATGATAAGAAGGCTAGAGCTGTCTAAACGCCATTGGTTTGGCGATCGCCGAGATTTGGCTAGTTGAAACCATTGCCATAGGCTCAAGCCCACTAGGGCTAAAATATCGAGGCTTAAGCCCCATCCCCCTAGGGTGTTGTCAATGTTGCCCCAATTTCCCCAATCATTCCACCATCCATGGAAGGAAAATAGGTATAACTGGAGGGCAATGAGGAGTAGGGCGAGTCTGCGAGCAATGGGTTGAAAGGGGCGATGATCGAAGTTGCCAAAGGCGATCGCGCGATCGTCATAACTCCACAGAAATGCAGGTGGCAAAGTTAACCCTAATACGACTTTAACGACAACAGGAACAGTCCACACGCCAATTGCCGCCAACTGTATCCAAACCGTGGGGATAAACCCAACCATCATTAAGGCAAAAATGACCCGTGAATTCCACCAACGGGCTAAAATGATTCCGACTACTCCTGTGCTTAAGGGAGCGTGTTGCAAAATTCCGGCAATGCCGGGTAAGCCTCCTGGGGCTAACCAATCATCTAGGCTAAATCCATAAGCCAGAGCCATTAACACTAGGGAAACGAAGCCTAAAAGGGTTGTTCGCAAACTAATGGCTAAACCGGTTACGCCTAATCCCCAAATCAGATAGAGTTGATAAATGGGCCCATCTAGATGAAACATTTGGGACATTAATCCCAAGTTCGCGCCTAGGAGTAGGGTTCCTAAGAGCAATAATCCTTGACCAAATCGATGTTGCCAGCGATCGCTAGGAAAGCGCCATAAGTAAAACCCCAGAGTATGGGATGTGATTAAACTGGACAATAATAGGATGATTTTGAGCGATCGCGGCCAGCCTTGCCAATTCGCTGCTACAAATGTGATCGCCCCCAAGCCCAATAATACTGCCCCCAAACCCACCAACACGGCGATAAACCGGTTACTCGCAGCTTCTTCTAGGCGATCGAATTGATAGCGATCGGATAACTGGGTATAAACTTCATCAGAAATCAACCCTTCCGATTTCCAAATCCCAGCCTCTTCACGCAGTTGGCGACGAAATTTCTCCGACATAAAATTACTTGATACTCTCAATGGAGTGAATTCACTGGAGTTGCTCGCGACCATTACGAACCACTCGCAACATCTCCCCTAAACGCCCTTCCAGATCCTGCAAAACCCGATCCGCATAATCATCGGCTCCTTTTTGAATTATTTCACACTCTTCCAGGATTTTCTGGCGCTGAAGTTCTAAATCTTGTGTAGACTCTTTTTCTAGTTCCTGCAATTCAGAGAGTAAATTTTCCTTCGTCTTTTGGCACTCCTGTAGCGTTTGTTGCCAAATCACTTGCGCTTCCTGTTCCGCTTGCTGGACTAAACTCATTTCGTCTAAAATTTCACTAGCCTGTTGTTCCGCCGCACTAATGAGATCCTGGGCATACCGTTTCGCTTTCAGCATGATTTCATCCCGGTTACTCACCAAAGTCACCGCTTGCTCAAAAACCTTCGGTAAATGAAACTGAATTAACTCAATTTGATCTAATAACTGGTCTTCATCCACAAAGGTATACTTCGTCCAAGGAATCTGGGTACTCATCAAAATCATTTCCTTGAGGCGCTCTAATTCCTCTTGAATATCCACTTCTGGTTTAGCATTGAGTCCATGGGTTCCGTTGATAGAAGGTTCATCCTGGGGTTGGGGGATGCTTTCACGTTCTGAGTTTATGGGGGAGGGGTCTTGTTGTAGCATTGATAGATATCTAGGGCAACGTGATGGGGAACTAGGTGATCGACGGAAGCGCCAAATTTGGCGATTTCTTTAACCAGACTACTACTCAGAAAGCCATATTCGGTAGACGTTGCCAAAAATACTGTTTCGATTTCGTCTAGGAGGGTTTTGTTGGTGTGGGCCATTTGCAGTTCTTTTTCAAAATCTGATACTACTCTTAGACCCCTCAACAAGACTTGAGCGTGTTGCATTTTAGCATAGTCTACGGTCAGACCATCAAAACTGTCAACTTTGATATTCGTTAAATGTTCAGTAGCTTTTTGGATCTGACTGATACGCTTAGGAACTGAAAATAGGGGATTTTTATTGGGGTTAACCATGATCACCACAATGACCTGGTGGAATAAGCGACAACCTCGTTCAATAATATCGAGGTGGCCCAAGGTTATGGGATCGAAGCTTCCTGGGTAAATGGCAGTTAAGGGTAAAGCCATAAATGGGCGATCGCATCAATGAAGGACATCAGGATTATAAAAGATATAAGGCTTCGCGCTATGGGTGGGATCGATAGAACTAGACAGCAGAAAAATGAATATTCAGCATAGGGATTATAGACATGATCGACAGTGAGGAGTTACTCAACCGCTATAGAGCAGGAGAACGCAATTTTCGGGATCGGGTGATTCAAGGAGGGAATTTTGTGGGCACGGATTTATCTGGCATTAATTTAAGTGGGTCTTGTTTACGGGGGGTGTCTTTTGCCAGAGCCAACCTGAGTCGAGCTATTTTAAACGCTGTGGATCTTCGGGATGCTTTTCTGTATGGCACAGATTTAACCTTTGCTAAGTTGCATCAATCTAATTTGGAAAATTCCGATCTAACCAAGGCGAATTTAAAGAGTGCGGATTTGACGGGGGTGAATTTGTCTGGGGCCAAATTAAGTGGGGCAGTATTGCGTTGGGTGAAGTTATATCGAGCGGATTTAAGGGGGGTGAATTTGTGTGGGGCGAATTTGTGTGGGATTAATTTGCGATCGGCCAATTTGACAGGAGCTAATCTCAATTGGAGTAATTTGTCTGGCGCTCGCTTAAGTGGAGCCATATTAAAGGATGCCCAATTGAATGGGACGATCTTGAGTTATGCTTTTCTGAATGGGGTGCATCTGGAAGGGATGAATTTGGATGGCATTGATTTGATGGGCAGTAAGTTAAGTGGCGCTTATTTAAGTCAGGCGAGTTTGGTGGGGGCGAATTTGAAGGATGCCCAGTTGCGATCGGCGATTCTTGATGGTGCTAATTTAAAATCGGCTCAGTTGATGAGAGCTTCTCTGAGTCGAGTGAGTTTGAAGGGAGCTAATTTAGAGCAGGCTAACTTGAGTCAGGCTAACTTGAGTCAGGCTAATTTAAGTGAGGCTAATTTAAAACGAGGGCTTTTATTTGAAGCTAATCTTCAGGATGCGGATTTACAAAATGCAGTTTTATGGGGGACAAATCTAAAGAGGGCTAACTTAAAAGGAGCTAATTTTGTGGGTGCAATTTTAGATAGTACAATTATTGATTGGCCTCAACCGGATGCCATTTGGAGTTAGTCCCTAAGCATGAGTGCTATTGATTGCTGATTATCTTGGGAAGATTTGCCAGGTTTTAGTCATGACTTGCAAGTTGACTTTTGCACCGATGGGTAGGGGGTGAAGGGTGTTGCTTCTGGCTTTGAGTTCGAGTCCAGAGAGGGTGTGTAAGGTATAACGATGTTCGCGACCGAGAAATTGGCGATCGCCAATTTTCGCGATTCCATTTTCATCCGGTTTAAGCTGAAGGTCTTCCTCACGAATCATTAAATCTCCTTGCTCTAAGGAGTCTGAATCAGGTACAAAAAATGACCCGATTTCCGTATCCCATTGGGAACCATTCCGACGAGCCGGGATAAAATTGGCTTGGGTGACAAATTCAGCCACAAACCGAGTTTGGGGGTTACGGTAAATCAACTCTGGAGGGCCAATTTGTTCAAGTTGTCCGTTTTGCATCACTCCTACCCAATCACAGATAGACAGAGCTTCTTCTTGGTCATGGGTAACAAAAATAGCTGATATGCCACTGGCTTTGAGGATGCGGCGGATTTCCGATCGCAGACGCACCCGTACTTGAATGTCGAGGTTGCTCAAGGGTTCATCAAGGAGGATCAGCGTCGGTTCTGGTGCTAAAGCGCGAGCTAGGGCTACTCGTTGTTGTTGTCCTCCAGAGAGTTGGTGAGGGTAGCGGTTTTGTAGTCCTTCTAAACTAACGAGGGCGATCGCCTCCTGGAGTCGTTTTTCCACACTCCCTTTGTTGAATCGGTGACGATGCTTTAAACCAAAAGTAATATTTTCTGCCACCGTTAAATGGGGAAATAGGGCATAATCCTGAAACACAATGCCCACATCTCGCTTCTCTGGAGGAACGGAAAGCTTAGGGGTTGCCACCTCTTGTCCGAGTAACTCAATTTTGCCCCCAACCGGTTGCTCAAATCCAGCGATCAACCTCAGTAAGGTCGTTTTACCACACCCTGAAGGCCCCACCAATCCTAAAATATCTCCTTGCTTTAAGGTGAAACTCACCTGATTAACGACAGGTACTCGCTTGGGATCAAATTGCTTGCTCACCTCTTCTAGGTTTAACACCACCAACTGTGACATGGTTTGTCCTTCAACCGTTCAATCGATTAAAACTGCTATTACAGTAGCATAGTTTTTAGGTATCTTTTGAGAAGAGTTCTTAATCAGCTAGAGCCAGACCGATCGAGACCTTCACGGAAAGGAACAGATGACAGAGAAGAAGATACCTCACTCTTCTCTGTCGCATCTTTACTCGGAGAACACCAAGAGTTAATCTAACTTTATTGAAAATAATTGTCAATACTTTCTCAAAGAAAAAGCCGGAAAACCCATTTCCCGGCTAGTTCAAGATCCATTTACTATTGACGACAGGGAGAGATTAACTAAGGGATTCGAGATAATCCCGAACTCGGTTACGGCGTTTGGGTTGGCGTAGCTTTTGTAAGGCTTTAGCTTCAATTTGCCGCACGCGCTCGCGAGAAAGTTCTAAAGCCCGGCCAATTTCGGCCAGGGAATAGGGATGACCATCACCGAGGCCAAAGCGCATTTGAATCACATCCCGTTCCCGACTGGTTAAGTCAGCCATCAGATGGCGCAGGTCTTGTTGCAAGGATTCCCGCATTAAGGATTCTTCGGGGGAAATGCTGTCAGTTTCCAGCAGTTCGCCCAGTTCCGTATCTTTATCTTTACCCACCTTGGTTTCCAGGGATACCGAGCGAGGAACCCGCAACAGCACTTCTCGAATTTGGGCGGGGGTCATATCCAGCTCTACCCCCAAATCTTCAATCGTGGGGGTGCGTCCCTTATCTTGGGCCAGTTTACGTTGGGCTTTTTTGATCTTGTTCAGTTTTTCTGTAATGTGAACGGGTAGGCGGATGGTTCGGCTTTGAGTGGCGATCGCCCGCGTAATCCCTTGGCGAATCCACCAGTAGGCATAGGTACTAAAGCGATAACCCTTAGTGGGGTCAAACTTTTCTACCGCTCGCTCTAGCCCCAAAGTTCCTTCTTGAACCAAATCCAGCAACTCTAAGCCCCGATTTTGGTATTTTTTAGCCACTGAGACCACCAAGCGCAAGTTGGCTTTAATCATGTGGTCTTTCGACTTAATCCCGGCTGATTGAATTGCGTCTAACTCAGGAACTGTCAGTCCGGCTAACTGTGCCCAATGAGCTTTACCTTCAACTAAAGCCAATTTGAGAGCCGCTACATCTGTTTGGGCCACTTCCGCCCAGCGTTCCCAACTGGGTCGATGGCCAAGCTGGGCCGTTAGGCGATCGCGAATTTCCATTAACCGCACGTACTCTCGAATGGGCCCCGTTTCTGATTCTGCCGCCTTATTTCGCAATTCGATCAGTTGAATATGGCGCTGGACTTTTTGAGCTTCTGCCACTTCCTCATCGCGACCGAGCAAGTGGACTCTGCCAATTTCTTGGAGATACAACCGGACTAAATCCGTCGTCCGACGGTTGACTGAGGTGGACGGATTACGGGACTCCGTAGACTCCACTTCTAATTCAGCCACCATCTCTGGAGAGGTAAAGTCCTCTTGGGAAGGGAAGTCTGAGGATTGTTCTAGCTCATCGGTAGGGGATGATGATTCATCATATTCAGGGTTTGGGCCAAAAGCAGTTACTGGCGTAGTCATCGTCTCAGTTGCTCCAAGTCATAAAAGGGAAGCAGTTACAGGGTTCCCATTCGATTAGGGTTCCCCAATGGGGTGATGAATTACAGAATCTTTAGATTATTTTTAGAAATCTATCAGCCTGGGATTTCATCAACTTGATTCAGTTTTCTGAGTGGGGATGGAGTTAACTGGACTCTCAAGGGTCTCAGCCAGACTGGGGGCCAGATTCAGAAAAGTTCAGTTTCTCAATCACTCAGAGGTTAGGGTAAGGGCTTTGTACTTACGGATTCCTAACGGTTCAGCCGTTTTGGGTTGTTTTTCACCGTCAGTCAATAGGTTTTCATGTTTTTTTATTAGCGGAATCAATTCAGATGGACTATGAGATTCTGCACCCTGATTGGTTTATCTTGCTGGCTGTCTATCCTATGTTTTTTGCCAGTCTACCTTACTATAGATAGAGGTTACCTCAAGGGAAGTGACTTGGGTCAAAGGCCGCATTAATCCTTATCACTAAGTAGGCTCAGAGGCAAAGATGTTCACAATTGTGAAAGCCATATCCAGATTGGGGTAGCCGAGATCTGACATCCATGGTCTTTCTTCTAATTTCACGCTCTAAAATCAGGATTCCGGCTTAATATCTCTTAACATCAGGGCATGAACCGCCTGATGGGGGCTGATTTTCCCTTGCAGTAATAAATCAACCTGGGTACAGATGGGGATGGGAATGTGATGAGTTTGGGCCAGTTGAACTAAAACCTCTGTCGTATTAATGCCTTCTGCGGTTCCTTCCAGATGGTCGAGAATTTCCCATAGGGGTTTTTCTTGGGCCAGTTGATAGCCGACCTGATAGTTACGGCTCAGGGGACTATTACAGGTGGCTAAGAGATCTCCTAAACCGGAGAGGCCGTAAAAGGTTTCGGGTTTGGCTCCCCAGTGAGTGCCGATGCGGATCATTTCGGTTAAACCCCTGGTCAGTAAGCCAGCTTTGGCGTTGGTTCCTAGATGTAGGCCGTCACAGACTCCGGCGGCGATCGCCAAAACATTTTTTAAGGTTCCCCCCAACTCTACCCCTAGGGGGTCGTCGTTGGTATAGACCCGAAACCGGGAGGAAGAAAAGACCTGTTGCACCCATTGGGCCGCTTGGGGGTCTCGACTGGCAACGGTGGTGGCAGCAGGAAGCCCTTGATTAATCTCTTTGGAGAGATTGGGGCCGGCTAAAACGACGACGCTATGGTGAGGAAAGGCTTGTTGCCAGAGTTGGGAGGGGGTGATGCGATCGCTCGGATCGAGGCCTTTAGTGACGGTGACGATGACAGTAGAAGGCTCAAGTCCACAGGCTTGCACTTGCTCTACAACCGGTTTAACGCCTTTCATGGAGACAGCGCTGAGAACCAGGGAAGCGCCAGTAAGGGCTTCCGAGAGGGGGAGAGGGGCGCGACGAGACCAAATTTTAACCTGATGGTGGCGATCGCGGGCTAGTTGGGCTAGGGTTTGCCCCCATACTCCCCCGCCGATCAGGGCGATAGAGGTTGGCTCATCAGAGAAGGGGGATGATAGTTTAGAATTCATGGATGTATTTCCAGTAGGGTGTTCTATTGATCTATCACCCTCCCCGCTCCAATGATATCAAGTTCGCTTATTCATGTCCGCGAAGCGGAAATACCCTAATTAAAAATCCAGGGAGCAAGATGCTCCCACTCCAGTCAGATCAAAGAATTCGAGGAGTGCGGGCATCTTGCCCGCTTCTTAACCAATTTTCATGTCCGCTTGCGGAAACCGGACTTGATATGACCCATGAAAAGAGAGAAAAGAAATTAAA
>NZ_JAQOSP010000083.1 GCF_030068475.1 Roseofilum acuticapitatum BLCC-M154
TGATATCAAGTCCGGTTTCCGCAAGCGGACATGAAAATTTGTTAAGAAGCGGGCAAGATGCCCGCACTCCTCGAATTCTTTGATATGACTGGAGTGGGAGCATCTTGCTCCCTGGATTTTTAATTAGGGTATTTCCGCTTCCCGGACATGAATAAGCGAACTTGATATGAATTAGAAATCCAGAGAAATCCACAATAGCAAATAGGGGCAAGTGTTACCACTTACCCCTACTAGGGAGAAACTCAAAACTAAAAGTTACAGATTCTTCTCACTCAGATCGCGAGCCATATGGTCAAACGGTTGATCCACAAAACCCGTATCTGCAATACCCGCTTCTGCCACTTGTGCTTTGACAATCTCCTTCATAATTTGAATCCCTCGAACCGTTGGCCCGATGGGAACATCCAGAGAATTATAGGTTTCGCGTAATCCTTGTAGTACCCGCTCATCTAGAACATCTGTATTACCAGAAACTAGAGCATAGCTGGCATAGCGGAGATAATAATCCATATCTCTCAGACAAGCCGCATAGCGACGAGTCGTATAGGCATTACCACCGGGACGGATTAACTCAGGCAGTTCCTCAAACAATTGGGAACCCGCTTGTTTGACAATACTGGCAGCATTACCCGTAATCACATTAGCCGCCTGAATCCGAGCCAGACCACTCTCAAAATAGGATTTGATTTGGTCTAGGGCATTGCGGTCTAGATACTGACCTGTAATATCGTAATTTGAAATTAAGCTTGTGACTGCATCCCGCATTTGTATTACTCTCCCAACACAGCGTATTCGTTATTAAAGGGGATCTAATGCATAATATCCAATTTGGAGTTTACTATAAAACGCATCCCCATTTCAGCCTTCATGTCTAGGAGAGTGCCCCAAACTGCCAAGGGAGCGTCCAGATTCAGAGCTGATGCTCCCCACCCCTGATAATTGTTAAGACATTACAAAAAAAAACCCATAGCTGTTGAAACATTTTAGTAATGGTCAATACAAAACTGGCTGACACCTATCCCTAGGATGGATCAGCTAGAAAATCAGAACGGCGATCGCCAAGGCAGAGGATGGATATAACCAACGTCTGGTCAATCTCCGTTCCAGACCTAACTGGTTGTCAATTTTCCTCTTCAGGTAGCGGAAAACGCAGGTATCAACCTTAAGGAACCTCGCGCTCTGAACCTCAAGACTGACTCAATACCAACTCATAAGGAGTAATTTAAGGAGTAATCCATGTTCCAAAACGCAGCAGAATTCTTGAAATACGTTCAAGATAACAAGATCCAGATGATCGATTTGAAATTTATCGATATGCCTGGGATCTGGCAGCATTTAACCTTGTATCAAGATCAAATCGACGAAACAAGCTTCACCGATGGTGTAGCCTTCGATGGTTCTAGTATTCGGGGTTGGAAAGCTATTAACGAGTCTGACATGACCATGGTTCTCGATCCGACTACCGCTTGGATTGACCCGTTTATGGCTGAACCGACATTAAGCGTCATCTGTAGCATTAAAGAGCCTCGCACCGGAGAATGGTATAGCCGTGACCCCCGTACCATTGCCCAAAAAGCCGTTGATTATCTCAAAGCTACCGGTATTGGCGATACCGTATATGTTGGGCCAGAAGCAGAATTTTTCGTCTTTGATGATGTCCGCTTCGACCAAACCCAAAGCGCTGGGTACTACTACGTCGATTCGATTGAAGGGCGTTGGAATTCCGGACGGGAAGAACCCGGTGGTAACCTAGCTTACAAACCCCGTTACAAAGAAGGTTATTTCCCCGTTCCGCCTACCGATACCATGCAGGATATGCGGACAGAAATGTTGCTGACCATGATGAAATGTGGCGTTCCCATTGAAAAACATCACCATGAAGTCGCAACAGGAGGCCAAAATGAACTCGGTTTCAAATTTGGGAAACTGATTAAAGCGGCTGACGATTTGATGACCTATAAATATGTGATCAAAAACGTCGCTAAACGCTACGGCAAAACCGTAACCTTCATGCCCAAACCCGTCTTTAATGATAATGGTTCTGGGATGCATACCCACCAGTCGATTTGGAAAGATGGTCAGCCCCTGTTCTGGGGAGATGGTTATGCCAATCTGAGCGAAATGGCTCTCCATTATATTGGCGGTATCCTCAAGCACGCTCCCGCTCTGTTGGCTTTAACCAATCCTTCCACTAACTCCTACAAGCGTTTGGTTCCTGGATTTGAAGCTCCGGTGAACTTGGCTTACTCTCAAGGAAATCGTTCTGCTTCTATCCGCATTCCGCTTACGGGAACCAATCCGAAAGCCAAGCGCTTAGAGTTCCGGTGTCCTGATGCTACCTGTAATCCCTATTTGGCTTTTGCAGCGATGCTCTGTGCTGGAATTGATGGCATTAAAAACAAAATCGATCCCGGTGAACCCTTGGATGTGGATATCTATGACCTCTCTCCTGAAGAGTTGGCTAAGATTCCTTCGACTCCTGGTTCTTTACTCGATGCGCTCAAAGCTCTCGAAGCCGATCATGAGTTCTTAACGGCTGGTGGAGTGTTTACGGAAGATTTCATTACCAATTGGATCGAGTACAAGCTCGATAATGAGGTCAACCCCATGCGCTTACGTCCTCATCCCTATGAGTTTGGGCTGTACTATGATGTCTAGAAGAGATGTCTAGAATAGGAGATGGGTTCTCCTTGGATGCTCTTCTAGTCCATTAATCATTATCTCCCCATGCAATAGCCGCCTAGAATAGGTGGCTATTTTAATGAAAAAAATATTATTTAGGGTTAAACTAATTCAAGTAAAGTGAGTTTATTCCTAACATTAATGGTTAATCCTTTGGCTCAACTAGCCTATCAAGGCTGGCAACAAACCAAGAATGCATTGAGCTTGACACACAAGAGCCTATCCTATCAATTGTCTACTTTATTCATCGATCGGGCGGGGACTTCTACGCCTGTTGTTGATGCCCAAGTATTAAGCATTATTCAACAACGGTTGGATGCTTTGTTAAGCGTCGATTGGCAAGATGCAACGTTAGGGGTTTATCCCATGGCGTTGTTATTTGAGGAAGATTGGCAATACTTATTATCCACTTATCCCATGCTTTGGTTCGATTTGCCTGGGACTTGGAGACGGAAGAATGATAAGGAGTATCAAGCTTTTTCTTCAGATCTCGATCGCTCCGCTTATCCTCGGTATTATCTGCAAAATTTCCACTATCAGACCGATGGTTACTTGAGCGATCGCTCCGCCGAGTTGTACGATCTGCAAGTCGATATTCTCTTCAATGGAGCCGCAGATGCCATGCGACGCAGGGTTTTAGCGCCCCTGAAGCAAGCAATCTCTGACTGGCAAACTCCCCCCAAACCCGCCAAAATCCTCGATGTTGCCTGCGGCACAGGACGCACCCTGAAATTCATCCGTCATACCTGCCCCCAAGCCTCCTTGTATGGTGTCGATCTCTCCCCCTATTATCTCCGCAGAGCCAATCAATTGCTCTCAAAAATACCTGGAGAACTCCCCCAACTCCTGCAAGCCAATGGGGAAGAATTACCCTATGTTGATAATTATTTCCACGGAATCACCAGCGTCTTTTTATTCCATGAATTACCCTATAAAGCCCGCCAACGGGTGATTGATGAATGCTTTCGAGTCCTGAAACCAGGCGGAATCTTGGTTATTTGTGACTCCATCCAGAAAGACGATAGCCCAGAAATCACCCCGGTATTAAATTGGTTTGCCCAAACCTTTCATGAACCCTACTATCAACATTACCTAACCGATGATTTAGGCGATCGTCTTCAAAAAGCTGGATTTACAGAAGTTGACATTCAAACGCACTACCTCAGTAAGTATTGGGTTGCTAAGAAGGATACAGCCCCCAACGCTTCTGAGCAGTTAAGACTTGATTAGTGAGGGATGATCGTCGATAATCACTTAGGGATTGCTATTAATGCAATACCGAGTCTTTTCAGGAACCTTTTGAATTTAGGTGTGCATCATGCTCAAAAGTCTTTTCAGATTTGGGTCTGGGTCAAGAAGTAGACCTTATTGGCTTTCCCTAGTTTCTTGTTTATTAGCCATTGTCTTACAAATTTCCGCTTTGGGAGTTCCTGTTATCGAGAATCCCTTGGAACCCCCAGACACTTCTACTCCTCAAGCAACTCTGAGAAGCTTCATTGATAATATGAATGCTTCTCATAAAGTCTTAATGGCAGCCTATCAACAATATTTAAATGAACCCGGATTCACCGCTTCCAAATCTGTTCGTGAACAAGAAAAAGTGGCAGAAATTTTGTTTGAGCGATCTTCCCGATGTTTAGATCTCAGTAAAATACCGGAAAGGTTAAGGCGTGACGCTGCCATAGAAAAAACACTTTTACTTAAAGAAGTTCTCGATCGAATTAAGATTTCTGATGAAATGCTTGCTGCTAACCAGAGTGCTAACTCCAAAGATATATCGATTTGGACGATTCCTAGAACTGAAATTGAAATTGCTAAAGTTAAAGAAGGAGAAAGAGCCGAAGAATTCTTGTTTTCTCCAGAAACCATATCTCGCGCTTCTGAATTTTATAAAAAAGTACAGGAACTTCCTTATCAACCTGGAGCTACTGTAGGATTTTATGATTTCTATAGAGCAACTCCTGGCAGTTTGCTTCCTCCTAAGTGGTTTCATTGGTTGCCTAATGGATTACATCGGGTTTATTGGGATCAGACTCTATGGCAGTGGATTGCCATGGTATTCCTATTAATTTTGAATGCTTCTTTAAGCCTATTTGTTTTTAAGAAAATTCAAAACAAGCAGGAAAATATAAACCCGATGTACAGGAAAATATTTATAACCACTCCAGCATTGTTCAGCGTATTTTTGACATTGTTTGTAGCTCATGTAATTGACGATCAAATTAATATAACTGGAGGGGTTTTACTGTTTACAATAAGTTCATTGTATTTTTTTGTTTGGTTGATAACAGCTTGGATCGTATTCTTATTTGTAAATGTGATAGGAGAGCTTTTTATTAACTATATATCTCTGAAGGATTCAAAAATGAATGTCAGGATTGTTAATATTTTTATTGAATTCATTAGCTTTATTGTCAGTTCAATAGTCTTTCTGTTCGGCATTCAGCAGATTGGGATAAACTTGTTGCCTGTAATCGCTAGTTTAGGTCTTGGTGGTGCTGCCCTAGCTTTGGCATCTAAAACAACTCTAGAAAATATCATTTCCGGTATAATTTTATTTCTTGATAAACCAGTTCTGTCGGGAGAATGGTGTAGATTTGGTGATAAATCAGGTAAAATTGAATCAATTGGACTACGCTCTATACGCCTTCGTGGAACTAATGGAGAATTGATTTATATTCCAAATTCAATGTTTTTGGATTTAGATTTAATTAATCTGAGTCGATTTGAAAAGCGACTATTTAATCATCAAATAGGCTTGTCTTATGAAACTCAATCCGATCAACTTGAAACAATTTTGAATCAATGCCGTTCTTTGCTAAGAAACCATACCCAATTGATACAAGACTCTATCAGCGTTAGATTGATTGGATATAGCCAAAGTTCTATCGATCTGCAAATATTTGTGTATGTCAATACTCCCGATGAGGAGGAATTTCTCAGTGTTCAAGAAGAACTGTTAATCAAAATTAAGCAGATTGTTGAGGATGCAGGTACGAGTTTGGCGATCGCCCCTATCATTCCCCTGAATCCACAGACTTTGCAATAATGGGTAAGTACAGGAAGCTCTGAGACAATCAAAGAAGATGAGTGATTCAGTGGTAGAAAACACGGTTACAGAAAAGCTAGAACCAACGGCTCCCGATTATACCCATGAGATCGAAGGGGTGATCGGCACGATGATCCCTGAAGGTCAGACGGTGCAAGCGGGCCACGATCCCCAGGAGGGATATTTATGGAAGTTCCAATATGGCTCGGTTGAGGTGTATGTGCAACTGACGGGTCAAACGGATGATGATACCTTAACCGTGTGGTCTTATGTTCTCTCTTTACCGGCTAAAGAGGAAGCCAAGTTGATGCGTCAGTTGTTGGAAATGAATTGGCTGAAAACCTTTGAGGCCCATTTTGCGATTGTGGATAACCGAGTCGTGGTGGTCGCGACGCGCACAGTGGCGGAATTATCCCCTGGGGAAATTGCGCGAGCGATAACCTTGGTAGCTAATATCGCTGATGATAATGATGATGCACTAATTGCTGAGTTTGGACAGTAGGGTTGGTTAAACGTTGGCGGTTTATTCCCCTGATTGAGGGGTCGGGAGAATCGCAAATGGCGATCGATCGCTGGCTCTGGAAACAACATCAACAGGGCCATCAGCCGCCTAGCTTGCGGTTTTATACCTGGAAGCCGGTGGCTATCTCTCTGGGATATCACCAGAAACGCTGGCCTGAATCTTGGCAGGGATTGCAGTGGCAAGGAAAACCCATAGAGTTAGTGAGGCGACCTACAGGAGGTCGCGGAGTTCTCCATCAGGGAGATTTAACCTATGCGGTGGTCTATTCTGGACGGTTTACCAATCGAGTGGCAGCCTATCAAAAAATTTGTGAGTTTCTGATCCGAGGGTGGCGATCGCTCGGTTTTGAACTGCACTATGGTTCGGCTGGTCGCGGTTATGCCCAAGTTCCCAATTGTTTTGCCACAGCGACAGGAGCAGATTTAGTCTTAGATTCGGGCTATAAACTGATTGGTAGCGCTCAGGTTTGGCAGAGTAAAACGGTTTTGCAACATGGCTCTATGCGTCTTAATGGCGATCGCCAACTTTGGCATCAAATCTTTTCTGAATCGATCCCAGAACCGCCACCCAGTTTAGCCGATCTCAGTTTCTCTCATCTAGTCCATACCTTTACCCAAGCCGCTCGCGAAACCTTTGAGATAGAGATGCAGATACAACCCTTATCGGCACAAGAGTGGGCAGAAATTAGAGCGCAACCGACTTTAAAATAATAGTTATGATGGCATCTGTAGGGGCGAACGGCTGTTCGCCCCTACTTGGATAGAAAATTAAATCGCGCCAGTCCCACTGAGTCCCAGGATTACCCCAGCACCCAGGATATGACCTAAGCTAGTGGTCGCCAGTAATTCAGCCATTCCCATGCCACCAAAGAAGGGGCCAGCAGGCAGGCCAGGGCCAACACCTTTTTGTTGAATCGTGAATTTACCAATGGCGATCGCTAGAATATTGCAAGCAATCATGATCAGTCCAATATTGAGAGACCATTCTGAGGTCATAGGTCTTTTGCTCCTTAATCCCGGTAAAAAGTCCTCACTATTATAAGAAGCCTGATGACAAAAATTTATTTTTGTGTCATTCCTTAAAGTTTATTAAAATTTTGATACAAAATTTCCAGAACCCGGAGCCAATATGCGCGTTAAAATTTGTGGGATTACCCAAGCTGACCAAGCCGTGGCGATCGCCGATTTAGGAGCCACAGCCCTAGGATTCATCTGCGTTTCCAGCTCCCCCCGCTACCTCGAACCCCAACAAATCCAACAGATCTCTAGCCAACTTCCCCCATCAGTACACCGCATCGGCGTATTTGTCAACGCTACCCTAGAACAAATCAAAAACACCGTCACCCTAGGCCATCTCACCGGAATTCAACTCCATGGTAATGAAGACCCCTCCTTTTGCCAAACCCTCAGCCAACAGTTACCCCAGATTGAACTCATCAAAGCCTTTCGAGTCCGCACCCCTGAAACCTTAAATACCATTCATGCCTATCAAAACTCCGTCCATACCCTGCTCCTAGATGCCTATCATCCCCACCAATTCGGCGGAACCGGCCAAACCCTAAATTGGCAAGACTTAATCAGCTTCGAGCCACCCTTACCCTGGTTCCTGGCTGGAGGCTTAACCCCTGATAATATTCAACAAGCCTTAGAGCATCTTTCTCCCCAAGGCATTGATTTATCCAGTGGAGTCGAGCTAAAACCGGGGGACAAAGATCTAGAGAAAGTCAGACGCTTATTTCAAAGACTCCAAAGACTGGGTAGATGCACATTCTCTCAGTATCCGTAGAAGCAGAGGAAACTCCAGAATCCCTTTAATCCTCTATCTTATTGGGGGGTTCAAATTTATAACCCACACCGCGCACCGTTTTAATAAACTGATGCAGCCCATCCCCTTCCAGCTTTTTGCGAATTTGGCCAATATGCACATCCACAACCCGTTGATCCCCTTGGTGTTCATAGTCCCAGACTTGGCTAATTAACTCTGAACGCCGCAAAACCTTGGTGGGGTTACTAGCCAGAACATGCAGTAAATCAAACTCTAAAGCCGTCAACACAATGGGTTCCCCTTGTAAGACCACCTCCCGACGTTCAGGATCGATGGATAACTCACCATGGGTAATCAGTTGACGCTCAGGAGTCGTCACCGTGCGCTGGCGCTTGAGCAGAGCTTCTACGCGATATTTCAGTTCTTCCACACTAAAGGGTTTAGTCAGATAATCATCCGCCCCCTTTTCAAAGCCAATAATTTTATCCGATGTATCCGTGCGGCTGGTAAGCATCAACACAAAAACATCCGTTAAGCTTTGCATCTCTTGGCAAAGATTGTAACCTAGTGCGTCAGGTAAATTAACATCTAAAATCACTAGAGCTGGGCGAAACTGCTTGAACTTTTCCATGCCGGTTTTCCCGTCAGGAGCATCTTCGAGTTCATAGCCATGTTTACCCAAATAGCGAAAGACTAGATTACGAATTGCAGGATCATCATCTACGACAAGAATCTTGGCTGAAGCCATATTAATAACCTTGTTCTATAAACTTGCGAGTTGACAAACAGACCCAAGACTGGCAGTTTTGTCATCAAGTGTATCTGGCCATGGTGGCTCTGTGGTACAGGTTTTCCATTAGACTAACGGCAGTCTAAGTCTCACGGCAGGTTATTCCTCAGTTAATCAACATGGGGCGAGCCGCCGCCGATTGGCTTAGATTCCTTAATTATCGACCGTGATTGCTTGTGTAGCCAACTCTATTAAGAATTATGTTAAAGTGGCACTAATAAAATAGTGCAAAAACTTTAGGCTAATATGGCAAGCACTGCCAACGGGGTCAACTCTTGAGTTGAGCAACCAGGCTTGTGTAACCTGGAAGTCTATGCTCCTACGACTCCTCGATCAGAGCGCTGAATGATTGTGAGGGAATTAAAAAGAAGATGAGTGACAAAAGTCCTTATGAAACCTTGGGGTTAACGGAAGATGCCTCGTTTGACGAAATTCAACAGGCCCGTCAGAGCCTCACGAATCAACACAGTGGCGATCGCCGAAAAATGGAAGCCATTGAGACTGCCTATGATGCCGTTCTCATGGATCGTCTCCGCCTGCGGCAACAGGGCAAACTAAAAGTTCCCGATCAAATTCGGTTCCCCGAAAAAACAACGGTCACCGAACCCAAGCCTGCTGTAGCTCCCCCAAATTCGATGCCCAACTGGTTGCAGTCCTACCTGGATACTCCCAGTCAGACTGATATCCTGTTGCCCATGGGAGTCTATCTAGTATTAATGAGCTGTGTCGCCCTCCTACGCCCGACCCAGGATAGCCAGTCGCCTCTCCAAGTTACGCTTCTGGCAGGTGTGGTGGCCAGCATATACTTTCTCAATCGCAAAGAAGGAAAATTTGCTCGCTCAGTCTTACTGACTGTTGCTGGACTGATCTCCGGGTTGCTACTTGGGGGCATCTTAGGGGCAGGGTTAGCCAATGTCAGCCAAGTCAACGGCGATCAGTTTGCGGCTGTCGTTGCCTTCTTTGTCTTATGGTTAGTGAGTAGTTTCTTGCGTTAACGGCATCATTGAAAATAAGTATGACGAAAACAACAAGCCGCGCCCTGGAGAGGGCGGCTTATTATTTTCATGATTAAAATTCATGCTCTATCGATCGGAGTTAGATCGTGTCTTCCTCTCGTATTTTTAAGCCTGGAGAATCTTACACCTTTAGTCAATATTTTGACCTGAGTTTTACCCTCGAAGATATTTTGGCAGAGTTTGACTCTCATCTGGTCAGATCGCCCCTAGACCTGCCTCGCAAGTCCTTAAAAACTCCCATCGAACCCTTGCTCTATCAACTAGAGCGCAACCGCAAACGCATCGAATTAGCCAACGAAACCGCCCGTCGGGAAGCCCTGATTAGCCCCATTTTGTTTGAAGTGGCAGACCTTGCCGACTTGCGTATCCATGTCGAATATGCGATCGCCGTCAATGAATACCTGCGGGGAACCCTCGACTACTATATTGCCAGCCATAACCTCATGGTCATTGAAGCCAAACAAGCCGATCTCGTGCGTGGCTTTACCCAACTCGCTGTTCAACTCCTCGCCCTCGATCGCTGGACTCAATCAGACACCCCCATTTTATACGGCATCGTCACCACCGGCGAAGACTGGCGATTTGGCACATTTAACCGCCAACAGCGCTACATTCAACAAGACCCCAAACGCTATCTCGTCCCCGAAGAACTAACCCCATTGCTAGAAATATTAACCGGCATCTTAGATTAGTTTACCCAGTCAATTTTCCAAAGCCCAAAAACTGTATTAAACTAAAAAACTACTCCTAATCTCATCCGTAACTGCATGTCTGAACTATTGCAATCCTTTCTTGATGGCGAAAAACCCAAACATAAATCCTTTGAACTTCCCGGCTCCTATCCCCACTATACCCCCGATCGCCCCGGACAAGTCGAACATATTTTCCTAGATTTAGTCCTAGACATTCCCCAATCTCGATATAGCGGTTCCTGTACCCTCCATCTCAAACCCATTCGTAGCGGTATTCAAACCCTCACCCTAGACGCAGTAGATCTGATCATCGAGAGTGTTAAAAGCAACCACAAAACCCAAACATTTGACACCAATGGTCAACAGCTTCACATCCATCTAGACTCCCCCACCCAAATTGAACAAACCCTAGAAATTCAAATTGCCTATCGCGTCGAAAATCCCCAAAGAGGACTCTATTTCATTCATCCCGATCATCACTATCGAGACAAACCCACTCAAGTCTGGACACAAGGAGAAGATGAAGACTCCCGCTATTGGTTCCCCTGTCTAGACTATCCCGGACAACTCTCAACCTCAGAAATTCGCGTGCAAGTCCCCGCTAAATTTACAGCCATTTCCAATGGGGAACTGATCGACACCAAAACCGAAGGCGATACTAAAATTTATCATTGGTTTCAAAAAGAAGTTCATCCCACCTATTTAATCACTCTAGCGGTCGGTGAATTCGTAGAAATCAAAGATCAATGGCAAGATAAACCCGTAACGTATTACGTGGAAAAAAGTCGCAAAGACGATGCCCAGAGAAGTATGGGCAAAACTCCCCGAATGATCAACTTTTTTAGCAATATCTTTGATTATCCCTATCCCTATCCCAAATATGCCCAAGTTTGCGTAGCTGACTTTATCTTTGGGGGGATGGAAAACACATCCACAACCCTATTAACCGATCGCTGTTTACTCGATAAACGTTCCTTACTCGATCATCCCTTCACCGAAAGTTTAGTCGCCCATGAACTCGCTCACCAATGGTTTGGCGATTTAGTCGTAATTAAACATTGGTCTCATGCTTGGATCAAAGAAGGGATGGCTTCCTATTGTGAAGTGCTGTGGACAGAACATGAATATGGCTCAGAAGATGCCGCCTATTATTACTTAAGGGAAGCCCGGAGTTATTTACAAGAAGACAAAACGCGCTATCGTCGCCCCATGGTTACCCATATTTATCGGGAGCCGATCGAACTCTACGATCGCCATTTGTACGAAAAAGGAGCCTGTGTCTACCATATGATGCGGGCAGAATTGGGCGATGATTTATTCTTAAAGGCGATCCAAACCTTTGTTCGCAATCATGCCCATAGTACCGTAGAAACTGTAGATTTACTGCGAGCAGTTGAAGCAGCGACGGGGCGAAATCTGCTGTTTTTATTCGATCAATATGTCTATCGTGGTGGTCATCCCGATTTCAAGGTGAGCTACAGTTGGGATCATGACCATAAGCTGGCCAAAGTGACGGTGGTGCAAACCCAAGCTAAGGGGGATGAAAAAGCCTTATTTGATCTGAACATTCCCATCGGTTTTGGCTCCGTTGTGCCCTCAGAGAAGGAAGGTCAAAAGCCGGAGGTAGCTATCGCCTCCCATACCGTCAGGATTCATCAAGTCGAAGAGAGTTTTTATTTCCCCTTAGATGAAAAGCCCAGTTTCATTAGTTTTGATGTGGGCAATTGCTATCTGAAAACCGTGGTTTTAGATTATCCAGTGGCCCAGTTAAAGGCTCAGTTATCTTCTGATCCTGACCCCATTTCTCGGATTTATGCCATTAGTGCTTTAGTCAAGAAAGGAACTTTGCCGGTGGTGCAAGCTTTGGCTGAAGCACTGAAAACGGAACCCTTTTGGGGGGTACGGGTGGAAATTGCTAAGGGTTTGGGCAAAATTCGCCTGGATCAGGTGTTTGAGGCTCTGTTACCGGGTTTGAAAGATTCAGATGCCAGGGTTCGCAAGGCGGTAATTGAGGCTTTAGGGAGCATTAAAACGAAGGCGAGTTATAAGGTGCTGAAGTCGGTTGTGGTGAATGGCGATCCGTCTTATCAGGTGGAAGCATCTGCTGCAAAGGCTGTAGGGGCGATCGCCGCTATTAAGGATGAGGATCTGCCTAAACCCCGTAAGGCGATCAAATTACTCAAGAAAGTTTTGGAGACTAAAGCGGGTTGGAATGAGGTGGTTCGCGGTGGGGCGATCGCCGGTTTAAGTCAAATGAATCGGTCGAAAGCCGCTTTAGAGCTGATTCTAGACTATACCCAAGCGGGTATTCCCCAACCTCTGCGCTTAAGCGCTATTCGTGCCTTGGGTGCAGTCTCCTCTGGTCAAGAGGACACTCAGATCGAACAGGTGTTAGCGCGGTTAGACGCTCTCTCGGCCGAGTCGTTTTTCCTCACGCAGATGGCCGCGATCCAGGCTTTGGGAGGGATGAAAACGGCAAAAGCGATGGCGATTTTGCAAAATATTGCCGCTTCCACGCCAGATGGCCGGGTGCAGCGTCGAGCCGAAGAAGCGGTGCAAAAGGTGCAGAAGGCGATCGGCTCAGATAGTGCTGTAAAAACCCTACGGCAAGAAATCGAGCAGTTGAAGAAAAGCAATCAAACTTTAAAAAGTCGGATTGAAGCCTTAGAAGCCAAAGAATCATAGCCCTTATTTCGGTAGCCAATGAACAACAGCCAGCAGGGATGACTTCCAGAATTCCCTGTTTCGCGCTGTTTTTGTCCTGATTTTCACCGATCCCCAAGGACTTTAGATTTACTTTATATTTCTTAACTTAATGTTAATTTAAATCACACCCAAACTTCACCCGGAAATGTCATGATGGATACAGAAATAAAAAAACGATTTCAAAACTGCTTGATTCATTTAAAATTGAGAAAAGGAAAGACCCATGAAACTCTCTTACCGTGGTATAGAATACAACCATAAAAACCTCCCAGTTGAAGCACAAGAAGAAGATATCATTGCCAAATACCGGGGTCGTACCTATCGGGTCAATCGCTATCCCAGACACCTTCCTGTCCCTCAAGCCCCCATGGATTTGAAATATCGTGGACTTGAGTATAAAACTCATCAATGCGAAGAGCCAAGCTATCCCGGTTTACAGCGTCAGACCCGTCCAGTCCAGTCAGAAAGAGCAGAATTACCCGTTGAACTGGCCGCAGCCCATTGTCAGAATATCCTCAAAAGTTTGGAACACCGTCTGCAAGTGGCTCAAGAAAAAGGCGATCGCACCCTAATTTCCCAATTAGAACGAGAACGTCATGAACTTTACAATGGTGGGTTTTGTTCATTAGGATTTCAATAACTTCCCCCCATGTTAACCCCCTGCAATCCTCTGGTACAAGTTACCAGGGGATTTTAGGTTTGAGGGGACTCCGATCTCATATCAAGTTCGCTTATTCATGTCCGCGAAGCGGAAATACCCTAATTAAAAATCCAGGGAGCAAGATGCTCCCACTCCAGTCAGATCAAAGAATTCGAGGAGTGCGGGCATCTTGCCCGCTTCTTAACAAATTTTCATGTC
>NZ_JAQOSP010000084.1 GCF_030068475.1 Roseofilum acuticapitatum BLCC-M154
GGCAAGATGCCCGCACTCCTCGAATTCTTTGATCTGACTGGAGTGGGAGCATCTTGCTCCCTGGATTTTTAATTAGGGTATTTCCGCTTCGCGGACATGAATAAGCGAACTTGATATGAAGAAGCGGGCAAGATGCCCGCACTCCTCGAATTCTTTGATCTGACTGGAGTGGGAGCATCTTGCTCCCTGGATTTTTAATTAGGGTATTTCCGCTTCGCGGACATGAATAAGCGAACTTGATATGAAGAAGCAGGCAAGATGCCCGCACTCCTCGAATCCCTTGATCTGACTGGAGTGGGAGCATCTTGCTCCCTACGTTTTCAATCTCTCGCTCCCTACGTTTTCAATCTCTCGCTCCCTACGTTTTTAATCTCTCGCTCCCTACGTTTTTAATCTCTCGCTCCCTACGTTTTTAATTTCGGCTCCCCCACTCCCCCATTTCTTTAAGCATCCACAGTGCGCCCTTTTTGCGGGAAAATTCCTGCCGGACGGACTTGCAAAAAGGCAATAATAAAGGCGAATACCATCACCTTTGCCATGCTGGTGGTAGCGAAAAAGGTAAAGAAGTCAGCGATGGGTTGAATAGGAGTAGCAACCAGGGCGAGAGTTCCCGAACCGATGAGATAATTTAATGTACCAATAAATAAGGCAGCGACTAAACTGCCGACTAATTTACCCACACCACCCACAACAACGACCATAAAGGCATCAACAATATAGTTTTGTCCCGTATTCGGCCCCACGGAACCGAGTAAACTGATGGCACATCCAGCCACTCCTGCTAATCCTGAACCGAGGGCAAAGGTAAGCGCGTCTACTTGGTTGGTGGGAATGCCTAAGCAGGAACTCATGGTGCGGTTTTGGGTGACGGAACGGATGCGTAAGCCCCAGGGCGATCGCTGTAAAAAGACATAAATCCCCAGCACGCAGATCGCCGTTAAGCCCATGATAAATAATCGGGCATAGGGGAGTTGGAAGTTGAGAATCGGAATCCCCCCGCGTAACCAGGAAGGGGCAGTAACATCCACATTTTGCGCCCCAAACCAGGGTTGAGTGACTGTGAGTTTGAAGATATTGCCGAGAATTGCGCCTGTGGTGATGGCGATACCCGCAGAGAGGGGGAGAAGCAGAGAAATAGCCCATTTGCGAATCTGCACAAAATTCGGGCGACGGGACACAAACCACCATCCGCCAAAAAACAGCAGGCAAAATACCCCTAACCCTGCCACCATTTGCCAACTCACACTCCGGACAAACTGTTGTAAAATTAGGCTCACACCCCAGGTTGCCAACAAAGTTTCTAGGGGGCGGCCATACAAAAATCGAATCACCCCCCGCTCTAAAATAATCCCCATGATTGCGGCCACCACAAACGCCGCAGGCAAGGCAAAAAAGATATAGACTTCAAAAAATTGATCGCCCATAGCCCTAAAGCCATTTTGCACCACAAACGTGGTATAGGCTCCCAGCATCATCAACTCGCCGTGAGCCATATTAATCACACCCATTAAGCCGAAAATAATCGCTAGACCTAGGGCAGCAATGAGTAAAACTGAGCCAATACTAATCCCGTTAAAGATTCCTTCGAGTAATAGTTGCACTGTTTTCTCCCAACTCATGAATAAAATGGATAGGGTGGGCAATGCCCACCCTACTACTAACTAACAATTCTTCACTGTTAATTGTTAATTCTAAATCTTGTACTTGCCTCCTTTCGCCTTATCTGACCAGTCACAAGCAAAGCCTTTGGTTTCAGCTACAAACTGGTTCCAAGGAAGGGGAGAAACTGCACTATCAGTTGCATTCACAATTTCAAACAGACCATCATCGCGCACTTCTCCAATGCGTACCCACTTGGATAAATGATGGCTATTATTCATCATTACGGGGCCTTCTGGAGCATCAAAGCTTTGACCATAGGCCGCTTCACGAACTGCATTTAGATCATCAGCCGTTCCTGCCGTTTCTACCGCCTGTTTCCAGATATGTACGCCAATATAAGCCGCTTCCATGGGGTCATTCGTTACCCGCTCTGCTCCATATTTGGCCTTAAAGTCCGCGACAAATTTTTCATTGGCTTCATTCTCTACAGTCATAAAGTAATTCCAAGCCGCATACTGACCTTTGAGGTATTCCACACCGATCGCTTTAACCTCTTCTTCGGCGATACTGACTGACATCACCGGATACTTATCTGGAGTCAGTCCAGCTCCTTGCATCTGCTTAAAGAAAGCCACATTACTATCCCCATTCAGGGTATTGTAAATTACACCACCATCCGGCAGAGCTTGGCGAATTTTGGTAATAATGGGGGTTACTTCTGTATTCCCCAAGGGTAAATAATCTTCTCCGACCGTGGTTCCTCCTTTCGCCGCCAATTGCTCTTTAATGATGGTATTGGCGGTACGGGGGAATACATAGTCAGAACCGACTAAGAAGAATTCTGTCCCTTTTTCCTGTAATAACCAATCTACAGAAGGCTCAATTTGTTGGTTGGGCGCAGCGCCGGTATAGAAAATATTTTTGGAACATTCCTGGCCTTCATACTGGACAGGATACCAAAGCATATGGTCTTTTTCTTCAAAGACGGGTAACACGGCCTTGCGACTGGCGGAAGTCCAACAGCCAAAAATCGCTACTACTTGGTCTTGATCGATCAATTTGCGGGCTTTTTCAGCAAAGGTGGGCCAGTCAGACGCACCATCTTCAACAACTGCCTCGATTTGTTTCCCTAACACCCCACCCATTTCGTTAATATGCTCGATCGCCAGTTGAGTAGATTCGACCACACTTTTTTCACTAATGGCCATGGTTCCACTCAGGGAGTGCAAAATACCGACTTTGATCGTATCGCCTGCTGCCCCTGTATTACTGTTACTTTGTGCAACTGGGGAACCTTCCCCTGTAGTTTCCTCGGTTGTTTCTGGGGGACTGCCACAAGCTTTGAGTAAAAGACTCGTGCCTACGGCCGCAGAACCGTAGACTAGAAACTTACGCCGACCAATACGATGTGCCATACGGTTACACTCCTCTTACCTGAGTTAAGAAAACATTAAGTAATCTGATAAACCATCAATTTTAATCGAATTTGCGGGTTTTTGTGTGGTTTAGACTACAAAACTTTTCTTGTCTTTATGAATCTGGTTTTAGGCTGGCTCAAGGGTTGTCCCTTTGCGATCGAGCATCAGGGATAAGGTATCAATATGGAAGCCATGGGTTTTCCAGGTTTCGACCATGGCGATCGCCACATCGGGCGCTCGATCGCCCTGAACGAGAGCAATTAAGGTCGGGCCAGCCCCACTAATGGCTAACCCTAGAGCGCCCGCATCTAGGGCCGCTTCCTTAACCTCATCGTAACCAGGGATTAAACTTTTACGATAGGGTTGGTGAATGCGGTCTTCTAGGGCCCGTTTTAACCATTCTGGGTTTCCGGTTTCTAGGGCCCGCACCAATAAACCCACATGGCTCATATTAAAGATGGCATCTTGGCGATCGTACCCGGTGGGTAAAATCTTGCGTGCGTCGGCGGTGGATAACTCAAAATTGGGAATGGCGACCACGGGAATAATACTCTCATCCCAGGGAATATCACAGATCACCCAGCCGCTTTCTCCGGTGGTGGCTAAACGACATCCTCCTAAGAGAGCGGGAACCACATTATCAGGGTGTCCTTCTAGGGCGATCGCCAATTCCATCACTTCGCTTTGCTTTAAGGGGCTGCCTGCCCAATGATTCGCTGCCACAAATCCGGCGACGATGGCAGTGGCTGAACTGCCTAATCCCCGTGCTAAAGGCACTTCCATATCAATCTCAATCTTTACCCCTGGGGTTTTTTTCCCCAAGTGGTCATAAAAGCGCTTAAAGGCTTGATACACCAGGTTATCCGCCTCAGTTGTCAGATGCATGACATCAATGCCCTGGATGTCGATTTCTAGGGAACCCTCGCCGGAAAGGGGGGAAAAGCGGAACTCATTATACAATGTTAGCGCTGCCCCCATACAATCAAAGCCCGGCCCTAAGTTGGCTGTGGTTGCTGGCGTTTTTACCGTCACTGCCTCCACCATCATTTTATGATTACTCCTCTTGAGATGATTGATAGTCCATCCTCCATTAAAGCAAAGGATGCGGGAATGGGGGGATGGAGACAGGGAGATGGGGTAGAAGGAGGGTTTTTAGTTTTTGATTTTTAATCCCATGATATTAATCATTAGTCTGAGTGTATCGGCCCTAATTTGGGTGATTTTACTCTGTTTTTGGGGCGGGTTTTGGCGGGCGAATCAACGGTTGGAGGGTTGGGTTAAGGATGAGCCAGAGCGACTGGTGAACCCCTATCCCCAGGTGGGCATTATTATACCTGCTCGCAATGAAGCGGAAGGGATTACCCAAAGTTTGCGATCGCTGGTCAATCAGGACTATGCTGGCAGCTACTCTATTCTAGTTATTGATGACCACAGCACCGATGATACAGCGACTCAAGCTCAAGCCTTTGATGGGGTGACGGTGATTTCTGCTCAACCTTTACCCCCTGAATGGACGGGGAAACTCTGGGCGATGGAACAGGGGGTAAACTTCTATCAATCTCAAAGTTCTCTGCCAGATTATTATCTGTTCACCGATGCGGATATTGAACATTCTCCGGAGCATTTAAGCCAATTGGTTCGCAAAGCTCAAGGGGAGGATCTAGAGCTGGTGTCAGTGATGGTTAAATTGCACTGTGAAAGCGTTTGGGAACATCTGCTGATTCCTGCTTTTGTCTTCTTTTTCCAGAAACTCTATCCTTTTGCTTGGGTGAATAATCCCCGTAAATCTACGGCTGCGGCGGCTGGTGGATGTATTTTAATCACTCCTGAAGCGCTCAACCGGATTGGGGGCTTGCAGAGTTTGCGCGATGCTCTGATTGATGACTGTACCCTGGCTCAAGCGGTCAAGTCTACGGGTTCTGGGCGCATCTGGTTGGGTTTAAGTGAGACAACTTACAGCTTGCGAGCTTATTCTAGCTTAAAGCCGATCTGGGATATGGTGGCTCGGACGGCTTTTACCCAACTGAATTATTCTCCTGGGTTGTTGCTGGGAACCCTTTTGGGGATGGGGCTGGTGTATCTGTTGCCCGTGGTGGGTTGGGTATGGGGGGTGGGCAATGGTGTGCCGGTTTTAGCGGCGATCGCCGGGTTGACTTGGGGGTTGATGGCGATCGCCTATGCTCCCACAGCAAAGCTCTATCACCAATTTCCCTTAACCGGTTTGGCGCTACCGGCGATCGCCTCCTTTTATATGCTCATGACTCTAGACTCAGCTTTGCGTCATTGGCAAGGGCGGGGCGGCAGTTGGAAAGGACGAGTTTATTAAAGGGTTTTATATCAAGTCCGGTTTCTGCAAGCGGACATGAAAATTTGTTAAGAAGCGGGCAAGATGCCCGCACTCCTCGAATTCTTTGATCTGACTGGAGTGGGAGCATCTTGCTCCCTGGATTTTTAATTAGGGTATTTCCGCTTCGCGGACATGAATAAGCGAACTTGATAT
>NZ_JAQOSP010000085.1 GCF_030068475.1 Roseofilum acuticapitatum BLCC-M154
TCATATCAAGTCCGGTTTCCGCAAGCGGACATGAAAATTTGTTAAGAAGCGGGCAAGATGCCCGCACTCCTCGAATTCTTTGATATGACTGGAGTGGGAGCATCTTGCTCCCTGGATTTTTAATTAGGGTATTTAAGCGAACTTGATATCACAGCAGTAGGGGCGAAAAACCTTTCGCCCCTACCAGATACAACACCCATTAATACGCATCTTGCAATTCGTAGAAATCGGGGGAAATATAATCCTTCCGCAGGGGCCAACCCACCCAGTCTTCAGGCATCAGTAGGCGCTTCAGATTGGGATGACCTTCATAGACAATCCCGTACATATCATAGGATTCTCGTTCTTGGAAATCCGCCGCTTTCCAAATCCAATAGACCGAAGGCACTTTCGGGTTATCGCGAGGCACATAGACCTTTAAGCGCACCTCTTCCGGTTCAACCACATCATCATCCACTTTCAGTAAATGATAGAAACTGACTAATGCTTGACCGGGGCCTTCATCATACGCGCCTTGGCATTGGAGATAATTAAAGCCATAGGCATAAAGAGCCGAAGCAATGGGTAGGAGAACTTGGGGTTCTACCTTAATCAATTCTACCGAAGAGCGATCGCGCCCTAAAAACTCATGGGAAAACCCATTCTCACCCAACCAGCTCGAAACCGGCCCAGCAGTTTCCTGTGCTAACTCTTGATTTTCTTCAGCCACCCTAAACTTCCTCCTGTTTTTCACCTTCTAACGCTGCGGGAATCGGCATTCCATAGGCTTCTGCCAACGCTTTCGGGGGAGCTTGTCGTGTTTCTGACTGGAGATACTGCCCGGTCAAAATCGGCTCAACCACCTTCATCTTGTGGCTCACCTGATAATAGCGATGGGTTTGGAGGATTTTGCGACGTTCCTGAATCGTTTCATTGGCAATCTTTTTGCGTAACTTAATAATCGCATCAATAATTGCCTCCGGTCGGGGAGGACAACCGGGAATATAGACATCTACTGGAATCAACTTATCTACACCGCGCACCGCAGAAGGGGAATCCATACTGAACATCCCCCCAGTGATGGTACAAGCGCCCATGGCAATCACATACTTGGGTTCTGGCATTTGCTCATACAAGCGCACCAAAGCCGGAGCATACTTCATGGTGATGGTTCCGGCGGTAATCAGCAAATCTGCTTGTCTGGGACTCGACCGGGGAACCAAACCAAAGCGGTCAAAATCGAACCGGGAACCAATCAGGGCCGCAAACTCGATAAAGCAGCAGGCTGTACCATAGAGAAGGGGCCACAGTGAAGAGAGTTTTGCCCAGTTATACAAGTCTTCTACCGTGGTCAGAACTACGTTTTCTGACAGTTCGTTAGTGACTTGGGGGCGTTCAACGGGATTAATCAGATTTTGTGTCATATCTGTTTTACTCGAACTTACGACCATTCCAATGCTCCTTTTCTCCAAGCGTAGACCAAGCCCACCACCAGGATGGCGATGAAAATTAAGGCTTCGATAAAGGCTAACAGGCCTAACTTGCTAAAGGCTACTGCCCAAGGATAGAGAAACACGGTTTCTACATCAAAAATAACGAAGACGAGGGCGAACATATAGTAGCGAATGTTGAATTGAATCCACGCCCCTCCCACCGGTTCAACGGCGGATTCGTAAGTGGTGCGACATTCTGGGCCAACGCCTTTGGGACGCAGGATATAGGAAGCGCCCAGAGCCAACACGGGGACTGAGCTGCATAGCAGCAAAAAGCCTAAGAAGTATTCGTAACCGCTAAGAACAAACACAATGGGTTATTTAATGACGAAGGAGAACAAAAATACTGTGAACATTCTGACATAGTTCCGGCCCTTTCGGTGATGGATCGGGGATAGGCGCTTGCCCTAAGTGGTTTCTGGGAGACGATCGCCAGAGGTATAGGAATGGTATATGGTGATGATATGTCGGGGCGATCGCCAACCGACCAATCCGCCATCTCCATCTCAGTGAATTTGCTAGAACCTTTGCTAGATGGCTATTTTAGCCTGATTTTTTGCGTAAAAACCCCCAGGGAGTCTAGGGTTGTTGCTGGGCTTCTCGGCGATTTATGGTAATTATAGAGAGTTCTTACAGTAATTCTGCCCTTTTTTGCTCAAAAGGATCGCTCAAACCTGCTTTATATTCGGTTACTTTTACGAGTTTTTCACAAATTTTATGGGTTTTATAAAGAGTGTGTGAAAATCCGGAATGTCCTCTTGTGCCGGTGTAGACAGCCCCCTTAATGTGGTGAATAACAACAAAACCACAGCCGAGACACTGAATCGGTTAATAAGGAGCAGATAATCATGAAACTAGGGTACTTAACGAATGCGATCGCCACAACCACCACCATCGGTTTACTCAGTCTAACCGCCACAGCCGCCCATGCCGGAACCCTCCACAATGGTTGGAACTATGCCATTGACTCCTTCAATGATGGCTACAACGCAGGCACGATTGGTGCAAATAGCCAGTATGAAATGTATGGGATTGCTATTCAAGAAACGGCAGAGACTGTTTCTGTAGCGATTAACTCTAATGCACCTCTGGGTGGATGGGCTTCTGGGGGAGCGACTAATAATAATATTGCCTTTGGCGATCTGTTTTTCAACTTTGGAACGGGTGATTTAGCCTCATCCCAAGGAAAGCTCTTTGCTGTTCATTTTGATAGCAATGGCGATAATGGATTAGATCTGGGAGTCTATAGCAATGTAGAGGGTAAAAAAGTCGGTGGCAGCAACAATGGCTTTACCAGCTTACAAAAGAATGCCAATAAGGTTAGCAATAAAAATGGCACAGCAAATCTGGCAGATTTAGCTCAAAATGATCCCTACTTCAATGACCAACCCATCAATGCGATCAAGAGCGGCACAAAAATCGGCGATATTGACTTACTAGAAGCCAATCAACTCGCGGGTCTGGATTTTGGCAACTTTAATGCCACGGGTAACTACACCTTTGGATTTAGCTTCGATCGCAGCTTATTACCGAGCGGTGACTTTTTGGCTCATCTGTTCTTTGAATGCGCTAATGATGGTATGGCCATTGAAGGCAATTTCGAGGAGCCTCCTGTTTCTACTCCCGAACCCAGTTCTATGCTGGCTTTGGCTCTGCTCGGTGGCACATTTGCCCTGAAACGCCGGTTTAGTTAAAATCATTTCCCAGAATAAAACCTAGCCCATAATGGGCGGAAATGAGCAAAGCAGCAAGAGAGAAAAGACAAAGACGGCGATCGGTGGATGAATTCACAATCAATATCCATTAATCCTGAGAATGATTGTAAATGCCCAGGGCCGATCGCCTATTTTTCTTTACCAGCTTCCAGTGCGGCTGGAAATTCTTAAATCGGATTGCAACCGTAACTCTAGATCGGTATTGGGATTGATGACAAATACATCGGTTTTTCCTTTTCCTAGAAATACCCCAGTTAGCGCTCCTAAACCTGCACCTCCTAAAACTTCCTCTGTGGCGATCGCCCGATCGCCAGTTACTCCCGCTAAAATGGTGGCTGCACCTGCACCAATGGCTGCACCCCTGAGAATTGAAGCGGCTCGCGATCTGCCCATACGCTCGGTTTCGGTAAATGTGCGCGAAACGGCATCTAAGGGCAAACGAGAACCATTAACCAGAATCAACTCCTGCGCTACAAAGCGAGTCCCTACGGTATTCCCGGCGATCGGTTGTAAGGCTCCTTTCACTTGAGATCCCTTGGGAATTAATAACTGCCCTTGACGAGAGGTAATATTGTCAGGAATGGTTAATACTAATTCAAAGGTTTCATCGGGGGCAATTACTACTGTCTCGGCGCGATCGTAAACTACGGGCAGTAATACCCCCTCTGGAATCACTACATCATTGGCATCTGGGAACAACTGACTCACTAAAAGGGGGGTTTGGGCAATCACGGGAAGTCCACCTGCTGAAAAACTCACCATCGAGAGACTCGCCAAACTCAGCCCTAAACCGATCTGATACTGTAGTGATTTTCCTCTAAAACTTGTCATAATTCCCATCATCCTTTACTCAACAGTATCTCCTCCATGACCGATCGCCCTTTTCTCAAGTTCCAGCGTACTCTGATTCAGCTTCGATGACTCTACAGCCCCCCTGCTAAACATCTCTTACTTTTCTGTAATGGATTGACGCAGTTCTCGTAGGGCAATACCAGTTCCTTTTTCTGCTGCTGCTTTCAGGACGTTTTCGATTAGCTCGAATAGGTTGATTTCTGGAAAATAGATGCTGGTATTTTGCTGTTGATAACGGTCTCCTTGGAGAGCATAAATCTTCAAGCCGCTTTTTTTGAAAATCCAAACTTCGGGGACTCGATAGGCTGCATAATCTTCAGCTTTGGTGTAGGTGCTGACATCAATTTCGATGACTAAATCGGGTGGGGGTTCGGTTTGCCAGTTGATGCGGTCTTTGCCGACGGCGGCTTGCCAGTTGGTGATATAAAAGCAGTAGTCTGGCTCAATTCCTCGCTCTTCGGGAATGTCCATGGTAACGGGGGTGAAGGCTTCATAGTTGCGAGTGTCGCGATCGAGTAATACCTTAACAATATCTGCAAGGATGTTAGCTTCGCGTCCATGACGGGGTAGGGGACTCATAAGCAGAATTTCACCATGGGAAAATTTGATTCGGGGAATTGATTGATCGCCACGACTATCTCGCAGAGCGCAATAGTCTTGCCAGGTTCCAGGCATGTTGATTACGGTTCCTGGGGGGAGTTGGACTTTTTCGCGGGAAACAATGGCGTACATGGGGGTTATCCTAGGGGGTTAAGTGTGATTATATCAAGCAAGAAGGTTTGAGAGGATTAGGGGCGATCGCCGTTTTCTGCGATACCAATGCCATATTGCTGACATTGCGCTCGCAGTTCTTGGATGTAGCGATCGCGCAGATTCTGCGGTGCGATAATCTCACAGTCTTCACCATAGCGCCGCACTTCCCGCAATAACCAGAAAGGATTGGAGATTTGCCGCACAACCTGTCTGACCTCTCCAATGGTTAGATCTTGGATTTCATCTCCTTTGGGTTGATAGGCTCTGACCATTCCTCCATAAAAGTGTAAGTACACTTCCAGGGTTTGTAAACCTTCCGGCCGCCAATCCCCTGGAGTATCTTCAATAGACTGAATACGATTGAAACGCAAACAACGATTGTGGATCAGTTCGGGGAACTCTGTATTGATCAGATCTTCGGTCTCATCGCACCAAATCTCCAGGTAGGAGCGCTTTTCATGAAAGGAGACTTGAGCATATCGCACGGTAAAGATGAGCCTGCTGTTTTGAGCATTTTCGTACCATAGGCGAAAGGGTTGCTGGCGATCGATATAGCGATCGACCTGAATACGCCATGCTTGACTGAGTTGTTTGTCGAGTTGCTCAAAGGATTGTCTTAGGGGTGGGGTTAGATTTCCATGTTTGAGCAACAGATCCAGGATTGTCCGAGCTTCTCCAATGTAGCCCTCATCATCCAGGAGATTGAGCGCTTGACGCAAGGCCTGGACTTGACTGCTGTTGAGGGTAAAGAGTTTCTGGGTTGCTGGTGCTTGTTCGGCGATCGCCACCAGCAAACCGGAGATACTGGGTTTCGTTCCCCAGAGGATGTCAAGGCGAGCCGCGATCGCCTCCAGCTTTGCCTTCGTTCCTGGCGGGATTGACAGTGTAATCGTTTCTTTTTTCCGAGTCATTTAAGTTTGTATTTGCACTTTTGCGATTTCTATGCCATACTGCTAATTGTATGTGAAAACCTTTGGAACTTAAAGGAAAGACCTATGAGCGAAACGTTAACAGAGCGTCTCTTGCATCTGATGTCTGATGGTAAATGGCACTCCACCCAGGAACTCGTAGACAAAATCAGCCATCGCTTCTCAGCCACCATGCATAGCTTGAAGCAACGCGGGTATCAGTTCGATAAGCGACATCTGGAAAAGAATCAGTATGAATATCGGCTGCAAATAAACCTATACAAATAACAAAGCCAGAGACAGGCTCTGGCTTTCAATCCCTCAGTGCGGTATTAGTATAAAATGCTGTTCAACAGCTACACTTACTATGTTTTCAATCCCTTTTCATTAGGTATTGGGATAATCCTACTGTTTCGAGAATATTTTGTCAAGTTTTCATAGCTAAACTTTCTATGGACTATAATTGTTAGAGTAAACAAAAGCCACTGGACTTACGCCAGCAGCACACATTAATTTCTAACTCCATTGTAGCATGGCTAAGTTTCGTGTGGCTTCTATAAAAAGGAGAAACACAATGAGCGATCCAGAGGATATCCAACAGGCCATTAACCAACTCTTAGACAAAATTCAGGAGCTACAAGAGCAGCCTGTCCAGGACTCTAATGGTGAGATTATTCCGTACTATCAATGGGAGATAACGAGCCAGGAATAATTGACTTCTAAACCTATCTGGCAAGTTGATCCAAGCTAATGCACTGGATACTTGCCAGATAAATTCAGGAAAAAGGCTCTTCCAGTGGCTTGTAGAATCGTAAGTGTGATGAGGGAGAGACGATGAGCAGCTTATCGAGCAGCAATCAAGCTGAGTATTAATCATGATGAGTTCTACCAACAGAATCCAAATTTTAACCAGTGCATTACTGGCAGAAGTGATACCCGATCGCCAGAGCTTGATTTCTGCACTAGCGGGTTATCCAGAGGCGATCGCCATTGCCAAAAGCTTTGACGATCCGAGACTGATACGACAACTGAGTTTGGCGCGATCGCACAATATTGATATATCTATTGACTTAGAAGTTCAGAAAACCCAGATTAGCTACCAGGGAAATCAAATCGGCGAACTCAAACTCTTATTTAAATCATCTCTTCCCGGAGAGTTACAGGCTAGACTAGCTATTGAAAGTGCGATCGATCGCTTCCTTGAATACTTGCAGAAAGTACACAAAATTGTCACCTTACAAGAGAGCGATCGCCACGTTCAAGTCTTTATTCCTCATTCAGTCAATTTCCAGCTAACCAGTCTATGGCAAGACTTCATCAACCAAGTCGCCTTTTCTGAGTATGGATTGACAAAATATAAATTATCTGGCTTAGTACAAACTTTTATTTCCATGCTCAACTCAGTCACCCTATCAGGACGCGGGTTTAGTACCTTAGATGTACCCATCCTAAATCAAGGACAAGTTAATATCATTGCTGCTTGGTACTTAGCCGTCGTTCGAGAAGTTCAAAACAGACAACACCAACGGCAACTAGCTATTAATCAACTAGAGCAAGCGCTCGATCAAGATAACATAACAGAGAAAGAAATTCAATCCAAAGCCAAAGAGCTTAAGGACAAACAGGCAATGCAGGATAAAGAACACAACAAATATTTATCCTACTTTGAGAAATCTTTTAAAAAGACGCTAGATTTTCACCGAGAGACTTATCAAGAGCTTGCCGCTATAGAGTCTGAACTCTCTGAGACAGGGTTAAAGGCTAATGAAATCAAGAAACTTAAGACTAAACAAACAAGACTTCAGTCTAAACTGACATTCTCCCGGTCATCAGTCGAACAAAAAAATAGTTTGTGGCAACAATCACAAGGCAATCCATTTCAATTTATTCAACTGGATCGACAACAGAATCCCAATAAATTCAGCCCAATAGCAACTATTTCTAAAAAGTTTACCAAGATAGCCACCGATCAAATTAACTCAACTCGTGGGGATATTTTTACCCAGTGTATTTCAGAAATGTATCGCTTATTGGAGACCAATCCAGAAGACTTTGATCCGATACCCCCACCTCTTTTAACCGAGGAACCCAAGCTACCCAAAATGCGATCGCCTGGTGATGATAGTAAAGCATTTTGTTACTCTTGTGGTATCGATCTCAATCCCAAAACAGCCAAATGGCAAGTCTTGCGATTTATGTTTGAGAGTCCCTCACAGCGTCGTCAATCATCATCAGGTGAAGGTAGACCTCACATTTGTACTTCCTGTGCTGCATTAGCATTTGCTTCCCCCCTCAAAGTCACCGATCAAAGCATTATTTTGCGTATTGAGCCTGCGGATAATCACTCGCAATCTCAGTTTAACCTCAAAGAGTATCTGAGAATGTTAGCCAATAAAGAAATGCATATGACGGCAGGACGTTACCTTTTATTGGCTTCCGATAAGACTAACCGAGGTGATTTAGCTGCTCAAAAACTAGGTCAAGTTCAGTATGCATTGGCTAAAGTCAGCTCTCTTTTTCCCATTCAAGTCTTATCAGATTTCCATTTTTCATTGATCGCACAAGGCAGTCAAACCATTATTCTCGAAAATAGACATTTGGTTTTTATTTCTGGATTAATGAATTGCTACAGTCAAGCGATTATCAACGCAGGCAAAGAAATTAATCTAAAATTAGGAGATGCTGTTCGCTATGTCCAACAAGACCTACCCTATTTGGCCAATTACACCATTGCCAAGATTGCCAACATCTCTAATTCTTTTGAATTGGAGAACGTTTATGCGCTATATGGCCAGACTATCCAAAATAATTTGAAATTGAATGGAGAATCTATGAACTCAGATACACCTCTTTCCAGAAGAGCGAGACTCTATCAAGACGTAGCAGCCTTGACCGGTTTAACTCTTGCCTTTGCAAGCTCATTAGAGCATACAGCCAAAAAAACAATGGATAAAAGCGATGTTGAACGTGAAGTTAGTAAGCTCATTGAAAAAGTTGATGATGCCACTGCTTTTGCCTATTATGCAACCCTGGGAGTAGAAACTAGCGTTCAAGCCAGATTGTGGTCTAATCCAGATAATTACTTTATCTATGAACAAACGGCTGATTTATTATCTCAGCTTGGTCAAACCGACCGAGAACAGAGTGAATCAGGCAAAAAATGGCTACAGCTTTATGCTGATGACATCACAAAAGCTTATGCTTATTTTGCCCAGAAAAAAGATTATTCTCAAGAGAAAGATTGGAAAGAGTTAACCTATCAGCTTCAGTTATCTTTATATACTCGTTTTCCTGAATTAGTTAGAAAAGCCAAAACCCAAGGAGGTAAATAAACATGGCGACTGGACTACCTGAAGACAAAAACAATCCCCGTTTGCATTTTGATATCTATGCCATTCTCGAAGGATCGCAAGAACTCTATCTCGGACATGAAGTACAAGTGAACATCAACCTAGTAGAAATGGTTAAACTCACAACCAAAGAGGGTTCATCGATTGAAAAGTGTTATATTTCACCGACCAAACGCCGAGGAGTTGAGCGCCGTTGTCTGATTTGGGCCCCTGTAAAAAGTGGGGTTCTGCTGGGTGATAAACTTGAATGTGGAATTCCTGGAACTTGTGCCAAACCTGACTGTCCAATTTGTGCGCCTTATGGCGGTTTAATTGCTGGTAAGAAAACCTTAATTGGTCGAGTGACTCATGGTGGTGGAGTTGCTGTTCAAAACCTTTATCCAGTAGACAAGCAACGTGCCATGCATCCATCTCGATTGGTCAATCAGAAGGATGAAACCCCCATTCCGTTCAAGCGAGAATATAATCAACCTGGCATTCTTTATCCAGTCTCTAATCACGGGTTAAGTATCACGGACTTAGAATTTGCCTCCGTTGCCTACGCATTTTTGGATGCTCTCCCTCGCATTGGTTCCGGAAATCCCAAAGGAATCGCGATCGCCGAAAATGACGATCGTATGCCTCTCCTGGTTGTAGATCGCTACTTAGTCCCACGAGGTAAACGTCCTGTCATTTCCCCTTCAATTGTCGATCCACAGGTAGCCATTGAAGAATTTGTTCGACTAGCCAGAACTCCTGAGACAAATAGCGATCGTATTGAACTCAATCATTTTGAGCGTTGGATTGGAGATGCTGCCTTAGAAAAATTGCAGGATTATTCTAGCCAATTTGTTGATACTGTTTTGCAAGCATAATTGATATTATTATGTACTGCGTTCAACTCACCATTCAACCTACGGCAGCAATGACATTTCGCATTCTGCCAGGGTCAATTTTGAATATAGCTACTTATCCCTTTGCACCTCCCACAACAGTTTCTGGTTATCTGCGAAGGTTAGGGATGCTCAGTGTTGGATTAGGAATCCCTGAAACCCGTGTCAACACTGATAATCCCCCCATTTATGCCCTTCCCCCTCGATATATTTCTTTAGGAGCCTATCCAGAAAACAATGCGTTAAGAGGAGTTCATCAAACCTATCGCAAAGGGATGCGTGAATTCAACCATGATGACTTTTCCAAGCTTTATTCTCAGGGTAATACAGCCAATTTCCAACTTCATACTTGGGAATATTTGATTACAGAACAACTGGTTTCTTATGTTCTATCTGATTCTGAACAGGATTTAGAAGACATCCAAGATCTGCAATCCTATGGTTGTAAGTTTGGCAAAGAAGGATTTGCGTTTGTCAGGGAAGTTTCAGATATTTTACCCCTAACTCAAGAAAGGATTTCTGCCCATCCCTCTACCCTTGTCCCCATGGATGATTTATTACAAACTGGAGAATTTATCCATGGCTGCGATATTTATAATCTGTATCGCTATAACTGGGATGTTAGAGCTGACAACCAATCCCATTCAGAAGGATTTTTAGACGATCGCCCCACAGATATTGATGGCTTTCTACCCTTTGTTGGCGCTTATTTTCCTCAACAAACCCATACACCCCCAACATTAGATTATTACACCGATCGCGAAACCATTTTCATTCCCACTTCTCTAGTACAGTTGCTCAAAGGTGCAAATCATGCCGAAACGTTATAACTTTGGACGCTTATTCTTCCCAGCAGAACTCACACCGATCCCCTCAGAGGTACGATTTCAGCCATTAGGGAATCATGTCGGCAACGTCATCAGGCTCGTGCAATTATGGAAAGATGACAATTTATACGCTCCAGGATGGCGCGATCGCGTTCTAGAAGCTGCTAAAGTCCATGATATGGGTAAACCCCAGCACTTTGAAATCAAATCAGAAACCGATAAAAATGGTAAGTTTGAAAAATATATTTATTCATTCAAAGGTCATCGATTTAGTGCTAAAAGTAAAGACTTCTGGGCCCAAACCCTTGCCATTGGTCATCATGATTTCTCAGTCCAATATATTACTCGCGATGCTTATGAGCTAAGAAAAAATCAAAAATATGCTGATCTCCTCACTCAAGATCCCCTCGCTTATGCTCGCGAACTCTATATCTTAGAAATGTGCGACCAAATTGAAGCCGAGTTAGCTTGTCGAGTGCTTGATGATGAAAAACAAGCTGAATCTCGCGCATTTATGGAGTTTACAGTAACTCCACAAGATCGGACAACTTATTTACTCGATCCTTGGCCATTTTCCGAACCTTCAGTTTCATTAACCTTCAGGTATTGGTCGGTTAATCCCCAAGAGATTGATGCAAAGAAAGAATTACAAGATTGTGTAGAAGGTAAAAAGAATAAACAGCCATCTTACTTAGGTAAAACCTTAGATAACTTGATTAAGGAATGGTGGAAAAATTTGGATACTGCTCCAAAACAAGCTGAACCCGTCACTATTACCATCAAACCTCATCCATCTAATGAGCAATCAAAAGATTGGACAGCACAAGAGTTTTACCAACAGATTGCCAACTTTTCACCCAACCCGATGCAATCTGAAGTATTTGAGGCTCTTTATGACCCAGAACAAACCAAACATCCTGCTATTTTACTCCAGTCTCCTACGGGAACCGGTAAAATGGAAGCCGTCCTTTTTCCCGCGCTCGCATCTGGCCATCGATTAATTTTACCATTGCCAGCCCGAAGTTTACTCGACGACCAAAAAGGAAGAATCGAGAAGTATATAAAGGAGTTTTCTGAAAATAATCCTGGTCGAGAGTTTGCTTTAGTCATTGATACCGGTTCTCAGATGTATCGATGGGTTTACAAAGATGGTGAAGAACTTCCTACGCGAACGACTAACCCGCGTCGTCACTTGTACAAAGGTGATATAATTCTCACAACACTCGACAAGTTTTTATATCGTTACTTTGCATTTGGAGATAGCCAAAAATCATTTATTTTTCCCTTGAGAATTCATGAATCAATCATCGATCGCAAGAAAACATTGATCTGTTTTGATGAGGCTCACAGTTATGATGATGTTGCTTTTACTAATTTTCATAGCTTGGTGAGATCCTTGTATGAAGCGGGGCGATCGCTAGTGTTAATGACTGCAACCATGCCTCAGGAGTTAATTGAATCTTTTGATTACTTGGACGTAATAGATTATCGCCACACGGCAGATCAAGCACATCCTAGAAGTTTAGAATGGTTTAAGCATATTAAATGCTTTGAGCAAATAGATGAAGAGCAGAAAAACTATGAAGATTTTCAGAATCAATTTTCCGATCTTGTTGTTCAACAATGGCAACAGAGAAAGAACGGCCGTATTTTAGCCGTTGTACAAACGGTGCGTGATGCTGCTGCTATCTATACGAAACTCAAAGAGCAGATTAACTCAAATCCCAATTCTTCAGAGCGCTTTCTGTTTCTGTATCATGGACGAATCGCCGATCGCAATAGACCAGAGATATACCGAGAGATTAAGGAGAGGGATGAAAGTAATAAACCTTACATTCTCGTGACAACCAGTGCGATCGAAGTTGGATGTGATCTCAATGCTGAAATTTTAGTCACTCAAATTTGTCCACCTGAAAATCTAATTCAAAGAGTTGGACGTTGTAATCGTCGAGGTGATGTTCTAGATGCAAAAGTTCTGATTGTTGGAGATTTGATTCCTGATTTTGCGAATACACTAAATGAGCAAGCCTGGCAAAACTATCAAACAATCTTGGAACATTTGACTAGGTTTGATCCCGAAAAAATAGCTGCCTTTATTGTTCGCGATCGCCAAGTGGATGATTATCGAGTCATTGAGCTATTTTCAACCCTTCATAACTATGTTTATCAAGCGGATTTAGTCTCTCAGAATAATCATGAGAAAGGTCTGATTATAACTCGCAGTTGGACTCCATCGGCAACCTTAGTTTATGATGATGGCACTCATGGGGATGAAATCAAAGAAATGCCTAAAATTAGTGTCCCTATCGATCGCCTCATTCAAAAAAATGATAATTCTTACGCTAACACTTATGCTTATGAGGAATTTTATGATAAACAAGAGACCCGATGGAAGTCTCGCGAGCTAGGATGGGGATGTGCCTATCAAAAAAATATTGTCGTTAAAATTAGTAAAAGTCATGATGGGGCTGGTCTGTTTGAAGGAAAACCAGAGTATGTATATGATTCTGAGTTGGGATTTATAGAGTTACCTGGTGTTTTTATTAAAATTAAATCTAAAGATTTTGAGGAGAAACTGCTATACGAACATACAGATAGTTATCCGAAAAAATCCTCGATTCTTACTTATAATAGAAGTTTAGAGAATGACAATTAATTCTAAAAACCTCAAACTCAAGTGAGATCGCTGAAATCATGAAAATTCTAGATCCAGAAATATCTTACACCTTTAGCCAGCTCTCTTCCTTGAGAATTGAAGCGAAAGATTTGGCTCATCAGTTGGGTTATGGGTTTAAGCGAGAATGGTTAAACTTGTCCCAATATGAAGGTGAACTCGATCGCGCAGAACAAACGCGATCGCGCATTGAGGAAGCTTTACCCTATGTTAGCTTATCGACAGAAACCGCACGGCGAGAGGTTCTCATCGCTCCCATTCTCTTAGATGTAGTATATTATACTCAATCTGAGCTAAAAATTGAATATCCGATTAAAGTCACAGAGCAACTACAGGGTTCTTTAGATTATTTACTTGAAGGGAAAGATCGCCTGCTCATTGTCGAAGCCAAAAAAGAGGACTTAGATTACGGTTTCACTCAACTGGTGGCTGAACTGGTTGCTCTCGATCAATGGGAAAAAAGTACGGATCAAGATCGCTTTGTAGGAGCTATAACAACAGGGAAAATATGGGAATTTGCCACCCTAGACCGAACGGCTAAAACCATTCAGCAAGGATTAAATTCTTATCGAGTTCCTGAAGATATCGAAACCCTATTACGAATTTTAGTTTTCACTCTCATTTCCTAAATTAAAATCATAAAATCATGTCAACTTTAGAACCCAATCAATCTTACACTTTTAGCCAAATCTTCAGTCTGAATATTGCTCCCGAAGATTTAGCAGAAGAATTGGGTTATTCCTTAGAACGATCGCGCCTAGATCTCCCGCAATACTCAGGGGAACTCAATCTTCTCGAACAAACGCGATCGCGCATCGAGCGAGTTTTACCCCATGTCAGCTTAATCACGGAAACCTCCCGTCGAGAAGTCCTGATTTCCCAAGTTGTTTTAGACTTAGTTCAGTATACCCAAGCGTCCTTACGCATTGAATATCCACTCAAAGTTGACCAACTGCAAGGCATCCTGGATTATTTTCTCAGAACTGAAAGTCAGTTATTAGTCATCGAAGCCAAAAAAGAAGATTTAACCTATGGCTTCACACAACTGGTGGCGGAAATGATTGCTCTCGATCGCTGGGAAAAGACCCCCAACCAGCCGATCTTGATCGGTGCGGTTACCACAGGTTTCATCTGGAAGTTTGGACGCTTAGATCGGGAGCAAAAACACTTCCAGGAAGGGTTAGACAGTTATCGCGTTCTGGAAGATCTAGAACCGCTCTTACGCATTCTCATTCACACTCTTATTCACTAATTTTACCATGGCTTACAGTAACTTCACTACCCTGGAAAGCGTGCAAACCCATCTCGATCTGCAACTGGAAGAGGATCGAAACTTGTTTACTGATATTCCAGAAATTACGCCTTCTGGCTATCTCCAGCAAACTTTAGACGAATACTTGCCCCTAGCGACGGCGATCAATACGGAAAAAGCGCGGTCAGAATTCTTAATTGCCCCCATTTTAGCTGAAGTTCGTCGCCAAATTAAGGCTCAAATTAGTCTATTTTCGGGGACAGAATTCGATGTAGATAAAGACCGAGGACTTTCCGGTTACTGCGACTATATCCTCAGTTGCTCCCCCGAACAATATTTTATCCGCACGCCCATCATTACCATTGTTGAAGCCAAAAATGAAAACATCAAAGGGGGACTGGGACAATGTATCGCGACTATGGTTGCGGCTCAACTGTTTAACCAACAACATAATCAACCTTTACCCGCTATTTATGGCGCTGTTTCTACGGGAACTGTTTGGAAATTTATCATGCTCAAAAATAACCTGGCTTCCATCGATCGCCTAGAATACTACATCAACCAGATCGACAAAATCCTCGGCATCCTCCTCCATCCCATCCAAACCTACCTCAGCAACCACTTGCCCGAATAAAGATCCCCCCTAGCCCCCCTTAAAAAAGGGGGGAATTAAGAAAGTCCCTCTTTTTAAGGGGGATTTAGGGGGATCGAAACGTACCGCAGTCAAAGTTTTAATTTTTAATTGACATGCCCTACAGCCTCGTTCTCAACCTCACTCCCCTCTCCCCCATTCCCCTCGGATACCTGAGCGGACGGCATTTACACGCACTATTTCTTAGCTTGGTTAGCTCTGTGGATCGCACTCTCGGCGATCGCCTCCACGACTCCCAAGCCGATAAACCTTTCACCCTCTCACCCCTACAAACCCGTCGCCACTTCAAAACCCTACAGTGTGAACATCAACACGCTATCCCGGCTGAAACCGGCTGCTGGTGGCGGATCTCCCTGCTCGATGATGCGCTCTTTGGAGAACTTACCCAACTGTGGCTCCATCTCAACCGGGATAAACCTTGGCATTTAGGCCCTGCGGATCTGATTATTACCAGTATCCTCGCCACTCCCCAGTCTACTCATCCCTGGGCGAACTCCTGTTCCTATGCCGAACTCTACGAGAAAGCCTCAGAGCGCGATAATAGCTTTCGCTTCTGTATTGCTACCCCCATGGCCTTCCGCCAAGGCAAATATGATACGGCGCTGCCCAGTGGCGATCGCCTCTTTGCCAGTTTGCGCCAACGGTGGAACAAGTATAGCGGTATTGAGATTCCCGAACTGGCTCTAGATACCGTATTTCCCAGTTTTTTCGATATCGAAACGGCGATCGTTGCCGATAAACGCAGTAAATTTATTGGCTCCATTGGCGAAATTACCTTTCGATTTCTCGGCGATGCCACCCCTACCACTCTCAAACACCTGAACACCCTCGCTAACTATGCCCTCTACTGCGGAATTGGACGCAAAACCACCATGGGAATGGGCATGGCAAGACGGATCAATTAAAAATTAAAAATTTTCATGTCGGCGACAGCCGAAAAAATTAAAAATTGATTTCACTGTACTCATTACCAGCGCCAAATGTTGTATTCCTATGAACACCGAAGTTCCTATTTCTGCCCTCAATCAATATGCTTATTGTCCCCATCGCTGTTGGCGGATGTTTTGTACTGGAGAATTTGAAGATAATGCCTATACGATTGAAGGAACAACACTCCACGATCGCGTCCACACCCTCAGTCAAGAGATGCGCGATGATACCTGGCAAGTTCGATCGATTTGGCTCAAATCAGAGCAGTATAACTTGATTGGAAAATCGGATTTAATTGAAGCGCAAAATGGCCAACTTTATCCCGTTGAGTATAAGCGAGGCAAAGTTGGAGACTATGAAAATGATGCCCTGCAAGTCTGCGCTCAAGCCCTGTGTCTGGAAGAAATGACTGGCACTGCGGTGACTGAAGGCTTTGTCTATTATGCCCAATCTCACCAACGGCATCCTGTGAGCATTGATGATACTTTGCGGCAAGGGGCGATCGCCACCATCCAAGCCATTCAAAAACTCTTTTCAGGAGACCTCATACCCCCACCCAAATATAGCCCCAAATGCCGTGGATGTAGCCTCTACACCGCCTGTTTGCCCCAAGCCACTAAAAAACTCAAAACCTATCAAGAAGCGAGTTGACAGCGCTTCGCGCAGTCTAGAGCATTTTCCCCTCATCCCAAGATCCCCCCAACCCCCCTTAAAAAGGGGGGGAGTAAAAGTCCCCCTTTTCAAGTCTTATCAATCTCATATGATCGCGACTGGTCGGGGCTTAAAAAGGGGGGCAGTAAAAGTCCCCCTTTTCAAGGGGGATTTAGGGGGATCGAAACGTAGGGCATAAAGCGCGAACACTGCTGTAAGTCCCTCTCCCGTGGGAGAGAGATTTAGGGAGAGGACATCCCCACCTCAAACCCACATAAACAAATCGGAGAAAAAACAATGGGAACCCTTTATGTAACTCAAGACAACGCCTTTATCGGTAAAGTAGATGAACGCATTCATGTCAAAGTAGAAAAACAAAAAATCCTCGATGTTCCCCTGATTAAAGTGGATGGAGTCGTCGCTTTTGGAGCTGTCAACTTTTCCCCGGCTCTGCTGCAAGAACTCCTCGACCGTCGCATCGCCTTTACCTTCCTCACTCCCACTGGAAAATATCGGGGCTGTTTAGAACCAGAACTGAGAAAAAACATCTTTCTGCGCCAACATCAATGGGCCGCTGATGGCAACACGCCCCAAGCCATTCATGTGGTGCAAGCCTTTGTGCGGGGGAAACTGAAAAACTACCGCACCAGCTTACAGCGCAGGGGGCGACGAGCGGACATTGATCTGAGCGAAGAGATTGAACAGTTGAAAGGTATTATAGGGGCGATCTCCACCACCGAGGCAATCAACTCCCTGCGCGGACTCGAAGGAGCCGGAAGTGCCACCTACTTCCGCAGCTTCAACCAACTCATCCAAAACCCAGATTTCACCTTCACTACCCGCAACCGCCGTCCCCCTACCGACCCTGTGAACTCCTTACTCAGTCTCGGTTACGCTCTCCTGCGCCACGACATTCAAAGCGCCGTAAATATTGTCGGTTTCGACCCCTACCTCGGCTATCTCCATGTCAAACACTATGGCCGTCCTGCCCTTGCTCTCGACCTGATGGAAGAATTTCGTCCCTTAGTTGTCGATAGTATGGTTCTCGAAGCCCTTAACCGTAAAGTCCTCAACCCCAGCGACTTCATCCAACAACCCATCAGTAAGGAAACTTCCCTTACTCCTGAAGCGCTGAAAACTTTTTTGCGCTGTTATCAAGAGAAAAAACAGTCCTCTTTCAAACACCCGGTGATGAAAACCCAATGCACCTACCAAGAGGCTTTTGAAATTCAAGCTCGTCTCCTGGGTAAATACCTGATGGGCGAAACGGAACAATATCCTCCCCTAGTCCTGCAATAACTCTACCCTACCGATTGGGTTAAATCGGATGAGTTGGAAAACGACTAGAAACCCGGTTTTCAAGAAACCGGGTTTCTGAACACCCTACCAATTGGGTTAAAACCGTTGGTACAGTCCTTGAGGGATAATTGGCTCTAGAGCAACTTGTCAGCGTGCAGGTTAATAGGGAAATGATATTACAATGTCGAGTGTGGAAAGCTATTAGAGTAGGCGACAGGGCATGAGCCAACTGGCGACCAGCCCAGATCAATGGTTAATTGTTTCGACTGTCACCGACATGAAAATTATGAATTGTTCATTGATATAAGATCCAATTATGGCACTGACTCAAATTACTCCTTCTGGGGAAATTGTTCTACCTCCAGAAATTATCAACTGGTTGCAACTCAAACCCGGTGACTCCATCTATATTGCCATTTCTCCCGATGGTAAAGTGTATTTAGAACCGGCTAAAATTGATGTTCGCACCTTATCGGGTATCCTCTATCAAGAAGGGCGCAAACCGGTTTCGTTAGAAGAGATGGATAGGGCAATCTCAGATTGTGCAGGAGAGTCAGTTTGAAGGGATTAGATACTAACGTTATTGTGCGTTTTTTAGTCCGAGATGATGAACGGCAATGGCAGATTGCCAATCAGTATATTGAGCAAGCATTACAAGAAAATGAACCCTGCTTGATTAATAACATTGTGCTGTGTGAAGTCGCTTGGGTTTTACGCAGTCGCTATAAAGTCAACCGAGAAACCCTGATTACAACCCTAGAAAATCTTATCAACGCTAATCTTTTTGTTTTTGAAAATCGAGAAGCTATCGCATGGTCAATTCAACAAATGAAGCTAGGAAATGCTGATTTTTCTGACTATCTGATTACCCGTATTAATCAATTATCTGGTTGCCATGAAACTGCTTCATTTGATGTAAAACTGGGTCAGTCGGAAGGAGTCAAGCTACTTGATTAACGGAACAATATCCTCCCCTAGTCCTGCAATAACTTCACCCTACCGATTGGGTTAAATCGGATGAGTTGGAAAACGACTAGAAACCCGGTTTCTTGAAAACCGGGTTTCTGAACACCCTACCAATTGGGTTAAAACAGATAGTTTAAATGCAATCATCCCACCTATGTTTATCGTCATCAGTTACGACATCCCGGAAGACAAGCGCCGCACCCGCATCCACAAGATTCTCAAATCCTACGGCCAATGGATGCAATATTCGGTCTTCGAGTGCGATCTTACGCCTACTCAGTACGCCAAACTGCGCCAGCGACTGAGTAAGGTGATTAAACCGGACACGGATAGCATTCGGTTTTACTTCCTCTGCGCCTGTTGCCAAGGTAAAGTAGAACGTATCGGTGGCGAAATGCCCCGCGACGAGTCCATCTTTTTCGCCTAAAATCCGACGCTAGGGGGGTGTGAAAATCGCCCTTGAGTCCAAAATCGCTGTATCGCTTACTCAGTCTGCCTTACAGCGATTTTAATTTTAAAGGTAGCGTCGGACTATACGGGGCAAGGGTTTCAGCGATTTGGACTTGCTTTTTAGTCTCTGGTGAGCTATGATTAGGGGTGTGCGTCGGAAATGTACCTTGAAAACCAAATATCGTAAGGGTCTCAGCAGCCAGCAGTTGAAATCAACATAAATCCCTATTAGGGATTGAAACACTATGGCCCGTTGGAGCATCCTCAAATCACTTTTGCCTGGTTGAAATCAACATAAATCCCTATTAGGGATTGAAACAAATTTGATAGGATTACGATCACAAGCCCTAAGTTGAAATCAACATAAATCCCTATTAGGGATTGAAACAGGAATCAAAATAGGTTTTCATCCCCTCCTTCTTGCGTTGAAATCAACATAAATCCCTATTAGGGATTGAAACACCCTTCTCCATGGACTTCTGCATCTCTCTGTTGGGTTGAAATCAACATAAATCCCTATTAGGGATTGAAACACAAATAGAGGAAGTGTTGAAGAGCATAGCAATTGGTTGAAATCAACATAAATCCCTATTAGGGATTGAAACTCATGGGGTTGGCTTGTGCTTAGGGTGTTTTGGTGTTGAAATCAACATAAATCCCTATTAGGGATTGAAACTCGCTCGCACTGTGGTCAACATCTTGAGTGAGCAGGTTGAAATCAACATAAATCCCTATTAGGGATTGAAACGGGCAATAGGAGAAATCATGAAGCTTAAAAAATGGCATAGTTGAAATCAACATAAATCCCTATTAGGGATTGAAACACCAGGCGCGGAATACGCAAGCGGAAATGAGTGCTAAAGCAGAAAGTTGAAATCAACATAAATCCCTATTAGGGATTGAAACGGTAGCGATACTGCTGTAGGTGGAGAGGCGAATCGTGCGTTGAAATCAACATAAATCCCTATTAGGGATTGAAACCAGCTATTATGCACCTATCCGTAGTGCTTCCCGGTTGAAATCAACATAAATCCCTATTAGGGATTGAAACTCTTGCTCATGGATGCTGGCTAATTCTAGTTGCCAAGTTGAAATCAACATAAATCCCTATTAGGGATTGAAACACGAGCGTTAGGAAGGTCTGCCTTTTTAATCCACACGTTGAAATCAACATAAATCCCTATTAGGGATTGAAACGAGCTGCATCAGGTTAGTGGATCGACCGTGCCATGCGTTGAAATCAACATAAATCCCTATTAGGGATTGAAACGTACAGAGGGTGTTGGCGATCGCCTCTATCTCGCGGGTTGAAATCAACATAAATCCCTATTAGGGATTGAAACCGTAATAGAAGAATGGGAACTTGAATACCCTATGGAGTTGAAATCAACATAAATCCCTATTAGGGATTGAAACAAGGAGAACGAGGTAGAGTATGCCCGCCCGATTGTTGAAATCAACATAAATCCCTATTAGGGATTGAAACTTTTAAGGTACAAGGTCAGACAGGAATCGAGACGGGAGTTGAAATCAACATAAATCCCTATTAGGGATTGAAACTTTCTTAGCATGAGTGCTATCATTGTATCATGTTGAAATCAACATAAATCCCTATTAGGGATTGAAACATTTAATTTTGGATAATATCGAAGAAGTGATGGATCTGTTGAAATCAACATAAATCCCTATTAGGGATTGAAACTGCTCGTTAATGGTAATGGTGAATTTTTCCGAGTTGTTGAAATCAACATAAATCCCTATTAGGGATTGAAACGGGCATAAAGGTAAAAGCCATAATCAAGCCAATAGAAGTTGAAATCAACATAAATCCCTATTAGGGATTGAAACGATTTTTGCCGTCAATTCCTGCTTAAGTGCATCCGATGTTGAAATCAACATAAATCCCTATTAGGGATTGAAACAGCCTGGGTGATCGCCTGAAGAGGATCGTTATTGATGTTGAAATCAACATAAATCCCTATTAGGGATTGAAACATTGCTTCGATGGTAGTTTTAGTTTTTTTGGTTTTCTTGTTGAAATCAACATAAATCCCTATTAGGGATTGAAACTTTGTTCTTAGATGATATTGGCGCGCACGGCTAAGGTTGAAATCAACATAAATCCCTATTAGGGATTGAAACGATTGCCTCTTGGAAGATTTCGCTAGGGGTTGGGATATCGTTGAAATCAACATAAATCCCTATTAGGGATTGAAACACAGACAATACTCCTTATGATATTTGGCATCTTTAGTTGAAATCAACCTAAATCCCTATTAGGGATTGAAACGCAAGCACTATGGAGAGATGAGCAATCTCTTATTCTGTTGAAATCAACCTAAATCCCTATTAGGGATTGAAACCAGAAACTTGCCGGTGGGCTTCAAGGAGTCATGACGGGGCGTTGAAATCAACCTAAATCCCTATTAGGGATTGAAACATATTGGATGGCCCTTTGTTGATCAAAACTCCACCCGGTTGAAATCAACCTAAATCCCTATTAGGGATTGAAACGGTCACAAGAAAGCTTATAAGAAAATAAAGGTTGAAGTTTAAATCAACCTAAATCCCTATTAGGGATTGAAACCAACCTAAATCCCTTTGGCTAAAAACCCGATCGCTACTTTCAACGACTAAACTGATAATCCCGCAACCAAAGCCGAACCGCTTCAGCAATCGCCCCTTCTCGACTCTCTGGTAAACGAACCAACCGCTCCCCATCCGTCACCGCAGACAACAGCAAAACCAACTCCCATCCCCCCTCAGTCTCAGTCAGAAATAGCCAATAATAAACCTCTCGATCTACAATGGTTAGTCCTTGATAAGTCCGCTCTAAAGCAGTGAGAAACACCTGGCGGGAATTTTCGGGAATTTCTGCCCCAAAGGGAAGGGGGAGCGGGTCAAAGTCCGGTTTGCCCACCGTAATCACTGAGGGAATAGGATAAGGCTTAAAGCGATCGCGGTGACGCTGCATCACCCGATTAGCATAACCCGTAAAATCCCGCACCATCTCCTCAATCAACTGCTCAAAATCCTCCCCGCAGCTCTGAATGGAAACAACCCGGACTTCTGAACCCTCATAAGTAACCCCAGGTTGTCCGAGGGCTAATTCCCAGAGGAACACCATCAGATTTAACCTGCCAACTCGTCATTAATCCGCTTCCAGGCCCCTTGAGGATCGTCAGCCCCCGTAATCGGTCGCCCAATCACCAAATAACTCGCCCCCGCTTGAAGCGCCTCTTGGGGAGTCATCACCCGGCGCTGGTCTCCCCCCTCCGCCCAAGTCGGGCGCACCCCCGGACAGACCAACAGAAACTCATCCCCACAAACCCGCCGCAGTTGGGCGGCTTCCTGGGGAGAACAGACCGCCCCCTGAATACCCGACTCCTGGGCAAGCAGAGCCATCTGTAGAGTATATTCCGGCAGTTCCACCGGCACTTTCAGATCGAAGGCTAAATCCCGCGAATTAAGGCTCGTGAGCAAAGTAATTGCCAACAAGTTCGGAGGGGATAAGCCCGCCGATTCTGCCCCTGCTCTAGACGCTTCTAGGGCACGCTGCAAAGCCGTTCGCCCCGCTACTCCATGGACGGTGAGCAAGTCAACCCCATAGCCTCCCGCCGCTCGACAAGCTCCCGCCATAGTATTGGGGATATCATGGAATTTGAGATCCAGAAAAATGCGCTTTTGCCGTTGTTTGAGTTCCTCTAGGATGCTGGGGCCCGTGCTAACAAACAATTCTAGGCCCACTTTCCAGAACTGCACATCCGGCAATCGATCCAAAAGGGCGATCGCCTCCTCCCCACTCGAAACATCCAACGCTACAATAATCCGGTCTGCGGCCGTCATCCTTAAATCCCCTCCTTACTTCACCAACCGGGCAAACTTATTCTTACCTACCTGCAACACTTTTCCCTCTATGTCATCAGCCCGTTCAAACACCAAATTAGGGTCACTCATCTTTTCCCCCGCTAATTTTACCCCGCCCCCCTGGATCAAGCGCCGAGCCTCAGAAGACCCATTACATAACCCAGCCGCGCTAACCACATAAAAGAACTTGGCCGGAAACTGCACATCCTGCAAACTAAACTCAGGAATACTTCCCGCTTCCCCTTGACTCAAAGCCGCCTTTTGCGCCTCCAGAGCAGCCTCCTTACCCTTATACTGAGTCACCACATCCAGAGCTAACAGCTTTTGCCGTTCCCTCGGATTTTCCGGTAACTCCTCCCAAACCAAATCAGTCAGCAACTCCACATAGTCCCGAATAATCCCATCCGGCGTTTTCTCCAACTTAGAATACATGGTCACCGCATTTTCCCACAGCCCCACATAATTGCCCAAGGACTTCGACATCTTCTGCCCTCCATCCGTCCCCAGCAAAATCGGAACCAGTAAACCAAACTGGGGCTTCAGGCCAAAATGGCGCTGTAAATCTCGACCCACAGCAATATTAAACTTTTGGTCAGTTCCCCCCAACTCCACATCCGCCTTGACTGCCACAGAATCATAGCCTTGCATCAAGGGATACAGAAACTCATGGAGATAAATGGGATTTTCTTGGCTATAGCGATCGGCAAATCCTTCTTTGGCTAACATTTGTCCCACCGTCATCGTAGCCAACAAGCCCAAAATTTCTGTGAGATCCAACTGGGCCAGCCATTCCGAGTTATAGCGAATTTCTAAGCGCCCCGGAGTATCAAAATCGAGAATGGGACGCAGTTGATCTAAATAGGTTTGGGCATTTTCCTGCACCTGTTCTGCCGTAAGTTGACGGCGAACCTCCGATTTTCCCGTGGGGTCACCAATTTGAGCCGTAAAATCCCCAATGATCAAAACAGCCGTATGGCCAGCATCTTGAAAGGCTCGCAGTTTCCGCACGGCAATACTGTGGCCCAAATGTAAATCTGTCCCCGTGGGATCGATGCCCAATTTCACCCTTAAGGGTCGTCCGGACTGCTCAATACGCCCTTGTAGGTTTTCATCAGGATCATCGCTATCGAGGCGTTGGGGAAAAATTTCACTAACACCGCGATGGAGCCAATTCCAGGTTGAGTTCATAGTTGTCATGGGAGCAAAAGTTCTATAATCCGTTAATATTTTGCTAATCTCTGTAATACCTGTTAACACTTATTGCAGGTAAAGGTTAAACTATGGGTCAGTCCCCATTCATCCATCTCTAAGATTCCAGGTCTGGTTCTTATCCCTATCCATTTGTTCGAGCTGAGGAAGTTAAATCATCGTGTCGTCTAATACTATCAGTCGTAAGCCATCAAAATCCATGACCCCTAGCCTTCAGTTTGTCCAAGGAGTGGGCAAAGTGGCAGGTGGTACGATTTTGGGAGTGATGATGCTCGCCAGTTCCATCTTTGCCGGAGGACTGGTAGGTTTAGCCTTAAGTTTTCGCAATCTGCCAGATGTCCGCAGTCTCAGAAGCTATATGCCGACGGAGACCAGTTATATCTATGATATTAATGGCGAACTACTGACCCGTATCCATGATGAGGCTAACCGGGAAGTTGTCCCCCTAGAGCGGATTTCGCCTGAGTTGAAAATGGCAGTGCTGGCGATCGAGGATTCCCACTTCTATCTCCACAATGGGATTAATCCCAGTAGTGTGGGTCGGGCCCTATTAGCCAATATTGAAAAGGGAGGAATTAGCGAGGGTGCATCAACCATTACCATGCAGTTGGTGAAAAATCTGTTTCTGTCTCCAGAGCGGCAAATGAGTCGGAAGGTGGCTGAAGCCGTTTTGGCCATGCGCTTGGAGCAAATTCTGACCAAAGATGAGATTTTAGAGCTGTATTTGAACCAGGTGTACTGGGGCCATAATACCTATGGGGTGGAGACGGCGGCCCAGAGTTATTTTGCTAAGTCTGCTGCGGATCTAACGTTGGCAGAGGGGGCAATGATGGCGGGTTTGATTCAAGCGCCAGAGAGTTTGAGTCCTTTTGTCGATTATAAGTTAGCCAAACGTCAGCAGGCGATCGTTTTGGGTCGGATGCGAGAATTGAATTGGATTACGGCTGAGGAAGAGAAGGAAGCGAAGGAACAGCCGTTATTGGTGGGACGGGTGACTTCTTTTGGCCAGAGTAAAGTGCCCTATCTGACGGAGGCGGTAATTCAAGAACTCTCAGACCGCTTTGGTCGGGATATGGTGGTCAAAGGGGGTTTGCGAATTCAAACCACCATCGATCTCAAGCTACAACGACTTGCGGAGCAAACGGTTAAGGATTGGCATAATCGTTTGTATAACCAAGGGGTCTATTATGATTACGATAATGGACAGTTGGCCCTAGTAGCGGTTGACCCCCGTACCCATTTTGTTAAAGCGATGGTGGGAGGGTTTGATTATGAAACCAGTCAATATAACCGGGCGGTACAAGCCCAGCGACAACCAGGGTCTTCGTTTAAACCGTTTGTTTACTACGCGGCTTTTGCGAGTGGCAAGTATACGCCAGAGTCTGTGGTGAGTGACTCCCCGGTAAGGTATCGGGATGGTGATGGCTATTATTCTCCCCAAAACTATGGGGGCAGTTTTTCCGGGGCGGTGAGTTTGCGTAAATCTCTTGAAGTTTCTTTAAATGTGCCTGCGGTTAAAATTGGCCAGGCAGTGGGTCTGAATAAGGTGGTTGAAGTTGTCCGCAATTTAGGGATTAAAAGTCCGATGGACCCGGTGATTTCGTTGCCTTTGGGATCGGTTGATTTAACGCCCCTGGAAATGGCGGGAGCGTTTGCGACGTTCGCGAATAATGGTTGGCATTCACAACCGACGTTTATTGCCCAAGTGATTGATAGTCATGGCAATGTTTTGTTGGATAATACCCCGAAACCGAAGCTGATTCTCGATCCTTGGGCGGTGGCTTCTCTGAATAGTTCTTTGCAAGGGGTAATTGACCGAGGAACGGCAACGAATGCTAGATTAGGTCGCCCAGCAGCCGGTAAAACGGGAACGACAACTTCGGAGCGTGATATTTGGTTTGTGGGTTATGTTCCCCAATTGTCTGTAGCGGTTTGGGTGGGCAATGATGACTATCGACCTCTCGCTAGGGGAGTAACTGGAGGGGGTTTTGTGGCTCCAATTTGGCGAGATTTTATGCACAAAGCTTTGGCAAACGAACCGGTGGAGAACTTCCGTTCTCCGAGTGAATTCCCCCGCCCGCAGCCATAGGAAGTTTGAAGTTTTAGGTTTGTTTTTCGAGTTCAGATTTCATCCGCTCTAGGGTGAAATTCATCTGATCGAACATCTGTTGTGGGGTAACTCCAAATTGTCCCAATTGGGTTTTGAGCTGTTCAACGGTCATTTGAGCCATGAAGTCTTCTGAGAGTTCAAAGCGTTTCATAAATACTTTATATCGATCCATCAGGGCTTCCATCTGTTCGATGAATAGCTTTTTGCCTTCTCGGTCAAATTTGCCATAGTCACTGCCAAGCTGAATTAGGGATTGGTAATCCTCAAAGAGTTGTTTGGCTTCTTGTTGCACAATTTCTGAATCGAAGAATCCCATGGCTTTTTTTTTGATAGGTTGACTGTTGTAAGGTAAGGCGCGATGATGCACTGGTTTTATTCTAATGGAGTGGGAGATGGGAGTAAAATTCGGTTTTCCGTATTTGGGGGAATGGGGATGGGGAGATGGGGAGATGGGGAGATGGGGGAATGGGGCTATTATTTAAGTATGAGCAGATTAGGATGGACTTTTAGGGGTGGTGAATAAGGAAAAGAGTCGCAAAGTGGGGATGATTTTGGCGTTTTCTGGGGTGTTGATCCCGATCGCCGGATTGCATAAATTTTATTTAGGCCAACCTTTATGGGGGGTGGTCTATTTGTTGTTGTCTTGGACTCCGATTCCCCATGTGGCCAGCGTGATTGAGGCTGTGTGGTATTTAGTACAAGATGATGAGGAGTTTAACGAGAACTATCCGGGGCCGGTTCCGGTGATTTCGGGGCTGAAGATTCCTGAAGTAGATTGGTCAAGGTTCTGGCCCAAAGGGGGTTGTAAAGAAACGGGCCCGATCGGCGATCGGGTGGAGTCGGTGGCCGACGCTTTACGTCAGTTAGAGTCTTTACGGCAAGAGGGTTTAATTACTGAGTATGAATTTGAGCAAAAACGTCGTCAACTGTTAGATAAAATTGCTTAATGTCAAATCCGGATAAAGGGTGAAGAAGCGGGCAAGATGCCCGCACTCCTCTAATCCCTTGATATTACTGGAGTGGGAGCGTCTCGCTCCCTAAATTTTTAATCATGGTATTTCCGCTTCGCGGACATGAACAATCGGACTTGATACAGCAGTTTTCGCGCTTTATGTGGGACATCTTGATCCCCCTTTCATGTCCGCTTGCGGAAAATCCCCCTTAAAAAGGGGGACTTTCCTATTCCCCCCTTTTTAAGGGGGGCAAGGGGGGATCTTTTCCTACTGTCCA
>NZ_JAQOSP010000086.1 GCF_030068475.1 Roseofilum acuticapitatum BLCC-M154
GCAAGATGCTCCCACTCCAGTCATATCAAAGAATTCGAGGAGAAATACCCTAATTAAAAATCCAGGGAGCAAGATGCTCCCACTCCAGTCATATCAAAGAATTCGAGGAGTGCGGGCATCTTGCCCGCTTCTTAACCAATTTTCATGTCCGCTTGCGGAAACCGGACTTGATATGACTCCTGAAGCTTGGATAATGGCTCAACTTCCTAAACCCCAAGCGAAAGACAAACCTTTATCGGACAAAATAGATGATTTAATTGGGACTATTGAGAGTAGTGCCCAGCCTCATCTTAAGCCTATTTTATACGCTAGATTAATTAAATGGTTGAAATCAAAGATGAAAAAAGAGACTCTTGACACCATCTTAAAAGAAGCCTGTCAAGGACTGAAAGCCTTATATGGCAAGCAAATTGACCAAATCATTCTCTATGGTTCTCAAGCAAGAGGGGATGCAGAACCTGACTCAGATATCGATCTTTTAATCATCCTGAAACAAGACTTCCAATATTCTGAAGAGAGCAACAGAATTAGTCAAACCATTGCCGATTTATGCTTAGAATATAATACGTTGATAAGCTGCGCTTTGGCCAGCAGTCGCCAATTCCAAGAGTATAACAATAGCTTCTTTCGTAACATCCGACGAGAAGGTATACCCCTATGACACCAGAACAGCAAAAATTGCTGGAAAAAGCGAATCGCAGTCTACAAGCTGCCAGAGAATTAAACCGTACAGGTTTTCCGGATTTTGCAGCATCGCGCACTTACTACGCTATGTTTTATATTGCCACAGCATTTTTAGAAGGCGAGGGGTTGTCCTACTCTAAACATTCAGCAGTTATCGCCGCTTTTGGTAGGATATTTGCTCGCACTAATCGCATTCCGGTTGAGCTACATCGCTATCTCATTGATGCAGAAAGAATCCGATTAAGAGCCGATTACAACACCGAACTCGATATTTCAGAAACTGATGTGGAACAACTGGTATCTCAGGGGGAAGAAATGCTGAATTTTGCTTTAGAGAATATCGATTCATTACCCCCATATTCACCATAGCAGTAGTGCTATGACACAGCATTCCCCTGTGCATTACTGAATGAGCCAAAAAAGCTGGCGCTCTGCTGACCGCAGGCTATAGGGCGATCGCCACCCGCACGCAGAAACCAGGTTTCTAGACCGCATGACGAATCAGGAGCTAGGGGTTAAGATAGGATCGAGTGAGTTGAGTACAATTATGTCAAATTATACAATTACTTTATCTGAGAAAACTTACCACTCCCTGCTAGAAGTTGTCGAAAAACAAGGTTTGACTTCCTAAACTATTCCCTAAAAACACCAATTCCGTAATAACAGAAAGAAGTAGAACAGCTATACATATCTACTTTTAAACGGTACCCGCCTGTCCGATTTGGGGAAATCCGAACAATCGGATAGTCATCTCCCAACGTATCGGCCTCCACTGGATTCCCAGCTAGGTTATAAATTTCTAGGTCGAGGTCGTCACAATCCTCATCGCAAACACCAAGAATAGTATAATCCTGTCCTTTTCTCAGATTGAGTGTTATGTCAGTAGAACTGCTGGCATCTACGCTACCGATATAGGGACCGGAAACAAGCTCATATAATCCTACTTCCTCTGCTGTCCCCATGAGTAGAGTGTTTATTTGATCTTCGTAATAGTCAGCGATCGCTACCGTAGGAATAAGAAGCGAGGTACTGACTAACAAGCCAACAGCGACTTTACCTGTATGATTAACTCGCATAGTTGTCACTCCATCTATCTATTGTATTCACTAAGGTATTGGGCAAGAATTTTCTATTTATGCAATTCGTGGTTAGCGCAAGCAATCTTTAGTCCTTAATTCCCCAATATCTTTGAATTATCTCAATTTCTTTTTTTGGTTGCCAACCTCATAAAAATGTAATTTAAGGGGATATTTGTGAAGGAATGAAAAGCTAAAAAATGGGAAAATGTGAGATTTTGTAGCACAATGGCGGAAACTGTGGGATAATGGGGGGTAAAAGTACACAAAACTATAACCTAAATTTAACGGCTATGGAGATTCAGGACGCTGTGCAGTGGACAGATGAGTTTGTTTTTGCGAAAACTGGGAAGCATCTGGACTCGTTGCAACGGGCTATTTTGGAGGGGGTATGGGAACATAAGGGATATAAGGATATTGCCGAGGAATACCACTGTAGCAACGATCATGTGAGAAAGTCGGCATCGGAGTTATGGAAACTGCTGTCGGAGATGTTGGGAGAGGAGGTGAAAAAGAAGAATGTGCGATCGCTCATCGAAAATCAGCTATTCTCTTATCACAATAGTGGCGTACAAATTGGCAGTAACATAAACATCTGTAACGACCTATACAACAATCCAAAAAAAAACGATCGCCCACTCGCACCAACAAAACCCCTCAACCGCGCCACAACCTCAGTCAAGCACCCGAATATCCGAACCTCCACAACCGCACCGAAGAACTCGCTACACTCCAACAATGGATACTTGCAGAAAATAGCCGCATCATTACGTTAACCGGACTCTCTGGAATCGGCAAAACCGCCCTGACGAGACAACTGGTAGAAAAAATAAAAGACCACTTCGAGCTTATTCTGTGGCACAGTCATCGCAAAATTCCCAGCCTCAACGCCCTACAAACCACCCTCCTGGAATTTCTCGCTCCATCTCAAAACCCCACCCTCATCAACTCCTCCAACTCCCTATTAGACACTCTCAGAAATCACCGTTGCTTAATCATTCTCGACGACTTCCAGCACACCTTAACCCCTGGGGAATTCGTCGGCAACTATTGCCCAGAATATGAAAATTATGGTCAGTTTATCCAAGAAATCGGACAATTTCCCCACAACAGTTGCCTCCTTTTGCTCAGTTGGGAACAACCCCTAGAAATAGCTACCTTAGAAACTGAAAATCCCTACTGTAAAACATTCCCTGTACCCGGATTAGGGGATTTAGCCACTGAACTGCTCCAGGAAAGACAACTTAAAGATGAGAAAAAATGGTCAGATCTGATCCAATTTTGTAACGGTAACCCTCTATGGCTGAAAATCATCGCTTCTACGATTGTCGATTTATTTAACGGCAGTGTCGAACAATATCTCGCCTATCCTACCCTATTTTTAGGCGACCTAGAACCGATGATCGAGCAACATTATCAACGTCTCTGTGAATCTGAGAAGATTTTTCTGCGCTGGTTAGCAAACCAAGAGCAACCGGTAGAGATTAGCCAGAAACCTCCAGACCTTTTATCCGACGCAGATTTCTTAAAAGCGATACAATCTTTAAGGAGACGAAACTTACTGGAAAAATTTTCAGTTTTAACTTTGCAACCGATGATTAAAGAATACGTCAAGAATTAATATCAAATCTCAGAATTTGTAAGGTGGGCAGTGTCCACCCTACCTACCATAGTAAGGTGGGCAGTGCCCACCCTACCTAACTATAATTGTTCATTGTTATCACGTCATAATCGTGCCCCCCATCAACTGCTCATAGCGCCGTTGTAGTTCTTGATTAATTAACGGATAATTCCCCAATTCTGGATCTTCCGCAATCAAATTTTCTGCCGCTTCCCGTGCCAACATCAGAATATCTTGATCTTTGACTAAACTAGCCAGAGCAAAATCGGGTAAACCGGATTGACGAGTGCCCAAAACTTCCCCAGGGCCGCGAAATTGTAAGTCCATTTCAGCAATAAAAAAGCCATCTTGAGACTGTTCTAAAACATTTAACCGTTGACGAGCATCGGGACTATTAGAACTGCTTAATAATATACAATAGGACTTATGAGACCCTCGCCCGACTCTTCCCCGCAGTTGGTGCAGTTGGGATAGGCCAAATCGTTCTGCATTCTCAATCAACATGACCGTGGCATTGGGGACATCAACACCGACCTCAATCACTGTAGTCGAGACAATAATTTGAATTTCATTCTCGCGAAATGCGGTTAATACTTTATCTTTATCTGCTGAAGTCATGCGACCATGGAGTAACCCCACTTGAAATTCAGGAAAGATAGTTTCCGAGAGACTTTTATGTTCGGCTATGGCGGCTTTCGCATTCAGTTTATCGGATTCTTCAATGAGGGGAAAAACCACATAAGCTTGCTGCCCTTGGGCAATTTCTCGGCGCATGAGTTCATAAACTTTTTTGCGCTCTTTATGGGTTAAAGCGAGGGTTTCTATGGCTTGTCTTCCGGGGGGCAATTCGTCGATTTGACTGACATCTAAATCTCCATGCATGGTTAATGTTAAGGTTCTGGGAATCGGAGTAGCGGTTAAACTCAAAACATGGGGAGATTCTCCTTTTTGCTGTAATAGTGCCCGTTGTTCTACGCCAAAGCGGTGCTGTTCATCAATGACCACTAAGCCTAAACGATTGAAATTTACTCCTTCTTGAATCAGGGCGTGAGTTCCTACGAGTAAGGGCAATTCTCCGGTTTCTAAATGGGCGTGAATTTCCCGGCGCTTCTTCACTTTTGTGGAACCGGTGAGCAGTTCTACGGGTAAATGGAGACGGTTAAACCAGGTGACTAATTTGCGGTAATGTTGCTCGGCTAAGACTTCCGTAGGAGCCATGAGTGCCGCTTGATATCCGGACTGAATTGCAGCGAGAATTGCCATGACTGCAACAACGGTTTTTCCTGAACCAACATCGCCTTGAACTAAGCGATTCATGGCTGTGGGCGATCGCAAATCGCTTAAAATTTCATTAACCACCCGTTCTTGTGCCCCAGTTAGGGAAAACGGCAACTCTTGATAAAACTGATCGATTAGTTTTCCGGTGGGTATTAAGGGGATAGCTTTTTGATTTTTCTTCTGCTGATGACGACGCTGAAGAAAACCGACTTGTAGATAGAAAAATTCATCGAAAATCAAGCGCCGTCTGGCTTTCTCTAGATTGTCTTGATCGTCAGGAAAATGAATTTGAGTAATTGCCTGAGAGAGTCCCACTAAATTATAGGGCGCTAAAATGGGTTCAGGAACCGGATCGATTAACTGATTTGCTGTCGGTAAAACTCGCCAAATGGCTTTACGAACGGTATCGGCGGTGACTCCTTCTGTTAAGGGATAAATGGGCACAATTTGCCCAACCATTGGAGAATCTACTTCTCCGGAAGACTCTAAAACTTCTAATTCTGGTTTGTCTAAGGTTAGTCCATATTTATTCTTTTTCACCAAACCCGAAGCCGCCACAATCGAGCCAACTGGATAATTGCGTTTCTGGCTTTCTTGCCATCCCCTCTGGGTAAAATAGCCTCCGGCAAAAAAGCGGGAGATTTTTAATTGTCCTGTGGCATCTTTGAGGACAAGTTCTAAGATGGTGAGTTTCTTATTGCGCGGGGAAGAAAAACAGTTAATGCGCTTGACTTCGCCAATAACGGTGACGGTTTCCCCTGGTTCTAAATCGGCGATAGAAACTTGTGAGGCATAATCAGCATGGTTGCGCGGATAATAAAATAGGAGATCGCGAACGGTGTTTAAGTTTAGCTTGGCTAACTGTCGCGCATGATACACCGAAAATTCAGGAAGCTCTTTTAAAAGGCGATCATGCTCCGTCGTCTCTGGCAGTTTTTCGCGCACCGTTGCCGCAGGAGCAGGTTTTGGGGAAGGAATCGCTGGGGGGTTCTGAAAGCGCTTTTGGGAGTCTGAGAGAAACTTGCGCGTGTGAGCAACAAGCTGTTGGCGCTGGGCAAAGGTAAACTGGGGATAGGTTTGGAACTGCTCAGAGAGTTGACTCCACTGGCGCTTTTCCCGTGGCGAAAGGGACGCAGGAGCATTCGCAAAGCTGAGATGGAGGAACTCACTAAACCGATATTGCTTGCCTTGCAGGTCATTAAATCCGCGCTCCTGTTCTACTGTCAAGGCTTTTTGGAGTCTTTGCCAGTCGGGTTCTTGAGTCATCATGCTGAGAGGGCAGATAGGCGAGGGTAGGGCTATTCTCCTTGATGATAGATCATTAGGGTCTAGGGGAGGAGATTTACAATACCTTCGCCAAAACCAAAAATGCCTTGATTCGTAGGTTGGGTTGAGAAACGTGCATGTCGGCGACAGCCGAAAACCGAACAAATACGTTGGGTTTCACTTCGTTCAACCCAACCTACGGGAAAATGGCGAAGGTATTGAAGCAAGAAACCGGGTTTCTAAGTTATTGTGTGCAATGTCCCAGAATCATTTTTAATTTTTAATTTTTAATTGATTCATCTACGGTTGATAAAACCGACCCGATCGCTTATTTTTAAGGGAGTAAACCTCTACTGCGGGCAGTTTTGAGCCAATGGGGGTATTCAGTCATCAGCAGATCGTACAGCTCTTGGTCGGCGATCGCCTCCGGATCTTCTACACTAAAAAAATCCGCATTATCCACATATCTTCCCCCCAAATCATCCAAGTTCTCCAAAAACTCAAACTGACTGCCACCACTCAAAAACCCTAAAATGCCCCCATGCTTGGCTTTAGCATCCTTACTCGATTTCCCAATCGCCATAAATTGCCAGAAAATCGGCTCATAGGAAGACCATTGTAACTGTTGTTCAGACTGGTCTCGATCGAAGGGTTGTCCATCCGTAACAAACATCACATAAACCGGCATATTCGCCTTCAAAGGAGAATGTCGATTGCCTCCCCTTGCATCAGGAAAATAAGCCGTTCTAATCGCTTGTAAAGCAGGAGCATAGTTAGTTCCCCCTGCACCTCCATATTGGTTATAAGCTTGGCCGATAAAATTATGGAAATTGTCCACCGTCATCTCACCCCGATTCTGAGCATTTCCCGCAAACAGGAAAATTTTAATTGCTCCATCATCATCAAACCGACAACCGAGAGCTAATATCTTTTCTGCTAACCGTTGAATCTTCCCTGAGCTATACAGAGAATACATAGAACCCGACACATCCAAACACAAAGCAACTTGGGCTTGATGGTCAGTTAAATTAGCTTTTTGCAAAGAAATATCCGCTTTTTTCACTAAATCGAATAATGCGGGAGCCTCCTGTTCTAATTTCTTCTCTAACTCAACCGCTTTTGGTCTGCGGGTAGGAGCCGGAGGAGGGGGAGGTGAAGTCGCTCCTTCCTGATGATATTGGTTTAAAAAGCCTTGTAAGCCAGAATTATAGCCTTGACCCAGGGCATGAAACCGCCATTGTCCATCTTTTTGATAGATACGACCAAATTCGAGAGCCGTTTCTGAGGTAAAAGCTTCAGTTAATTGATAACGGGCTAATTCTTCCTGGGTTTGGGGATTGGAGATAGCCATAAATGCTTGCTCAACCTGGCCAAAACTTTGCTTTTTCTCCACTGCTTCATGAATCGTGACCACAAACACCAATTCGGTAATCACCGAGCTAATCTTGCTCAAATCTAACATGAATTTCTGTCGGTCTTCCCCAGAATTTTCGATTCGTTGCAGGGCGCGATCGCCAGATTGGGGATTATTATAAAAGATGAAGTATTCTTCGGCCGGAATTAAACCATTCGCCCCTAACATAAACACGGAGCCATCGATATCATATCCCGGCTCTGTGGCTCTCCAACCCACCTCAATCTGGAGATGTTGAACTTGGGGATAGATTTGGGACAGATTCAACCGTGCGCCTTTGGTTAATTCGGTAATCATAGAGATGAAACCCTTGTTACTAAAGGTTAATTATAAGGTAACCTAGGGGCGATCGCGATTTGTACCTTAGGCTAATATAATAGCTAAAATCCCAAGTTACCCGAAGATCCACAAAGTTAATGTCAATAAAATTGCTCAGTTATCAAATTCAGGAAAAAATCTATCAAGGAGAGCGAACCCTAATTTATAGAGGCATTCGGCGTTCTGACTCCCTGAGAGTAGCGATCGATTTTCTCCGTAATAAAGATCCAGATTTTAACGAATTACTACATTTTTATGATCGGTAACAGAGAAAAGTGCTGTAAGTGAAACCGATCGTCCCTCACCATAGCATCACAGAAAACATGCGATCGCTATTTGTCCCCCACCTGAATATAATAGCGACGATACAACCACAGTAAAAAATCTTAGAACCATGACTCCAAACCTACCCGGATATCAAATTGGCAACCCCATCTACACAGGAGAGCGAACCCTAGTTTATCAAGCGATTCGCTCCTCGGACTCCCTAAAAGTCGTTATCAAATTCATCCGTAACTCATATCCGACCTTTAGTGAATTAGTACAGTTTCGCAATCAGTATGCTATTACTAAAAACCTGAAAACTGGTATTGTCCAGCCCTTAAGCCTAGAGCGCTATGGTAATGGTTATGCCTTAGTCATGGAAGACTTGGGGGCTATTTCTCTAGATAAAATAATCGCAGAACATCAGTCATTAGACTTAGAAAATTGTTTACAGATCGCCATTAAACTGGCGGATATCTTACAGGAAATAGATCGAAACCGCATCATCCACAAAGATATTAAACCGGCCAACATCCTGATTTGCCCAAAAACAAAAGAAGTTAAACTCATCGACTTCAGCATTGCCACCCTGCTCCCCCGCGAAGCCCAAGAAATCAAAAATTTTAACATCTTAGAAGGAACCCTCGCCTACATTTCCCCCGAACAAACCGGCCGCATGAATCGAGGAATTGACTATCGCAGCGACTTCTATGGATTGGGAGTAACCTTATACCAACTGCTCGCGGGAGTCCTACCCTTCGTCAGCGATGACCCCATGGAGTTAGTACATTGTCATATTTCGCAACAACCAAGAAACCCAGTTTCTCAAAGAAACCGGGTTTCTGAAATCCCGCCCGTGGTTGCCGATATAGTGATGAAACTGATGGCTAAAAATGCAGAAGACCGCTATCAGAGTGCATCTGGGTTAAAATATGACCTAGAAAAATGCCTAAATCAATGGCAAAAAACTGGCAAAATAGACAACTTTGAGTTAGCAACCAGGGACATTACCGGACGCTTCCTCATCCCCGAAAAACTCTACGGAAGAGAGCAAGAGGTCGCCCAATTATTAGCAGCATTCGATCGCATAGCATCGCCCCCAGACCCCCCGAATAAAGCAGGAGCTGGAAAAGCAGAAATGATGCTGATCGCTGGATTCTCCGGCATTGGCAAAACTGCCGTCATCAACGAAGTTCACAAGCCCATTGTGCGGCAGCGCGGCTATTTTATCAAAGGAAAATTTGACCAATTTAACCGCAATATTCCCTTTAGTGCTTTCGTCCAAGCCTTCCGCAATCTCATGGAGCAATTACTTTCGGAATCAGACGAAAACCTAGCCCAATGGCAGGAGAAGATTCTGGCAGCCTTGGGGTCAAATGGGCAAGTGATTATTGACGTGATTCCTGAGTTAGAGCGACTCATTGGCAAACAGCCTGTTGTTTCCGAGCTGTCTGGTGATGCGGCACAAAATCGCTTTAACCGATTATTTCAACAATTTATTCAGGTTTTTACCACAAAAGATCATCCTTTAGTCATTTTTGTTGACGACTTGCAATGGGCAGATTCCGCATCCCTGAAGTTGATGGAACTGCTCATGGGTGAGAGCGAAATGGGTTATCTGCTGTTGCTCGGAGCTTATCGGGATAACGAAGTCTCTCCCATCCACCCCTTGATGTTGACTTTAAGTGAAATTAGCACTTCGGGAGCAACGATGAATACTATAACTCTCGCGCCTTTAAGGGAAGCCGATCTGAATGGCTTGGTAGCAGACACTCTTAGCTGTAACCAAGAATTGGCTCGGCCTTTAACGGAATTAATCTATCAAAAGACTCAGGGCAATCCCTTTTTTGCTACCCAGTTTCTTAAGGGATTACATGAGGATAGTTTTATTCTCTTTAACTACGAGTTAGGCCATTGGAGCTGCGATATGATGAGGGTTCGGCAGTTGGTACTGACAGATGATGTAGTAGAGTTTATGGCAATTCGGCTGTATAGACTACCGAAATTCACCCAGGAAGTTTTAAGGTTAGCCGCTTGCATTGGTAACCAATTTGATTTAGAAACCTTGGCTATTGTCAGTGAATTGTCTCAGATGGAGGTGGCAACTTCTTTGTGGAAGGCGCTACAAGAGGGGTTAGTTTTACCTATGAATGAGGTTTATAAGTTCTATCAATCTGAAGACAATGGAGAAGGCTTATCGAGTGTTGAAAGTCAGTCAGCGAGTTATAAATTCTTGCACGATAGAGTCCAACAAGCTGCTTATTCTTTAATTGCAAAGGGAGAAGAAAAAGTCACTCATTTAAAGATTGGACGATTATTGTTAGAAAAAACACCCAATGAGCAACAAGAAGAGAAACTTTTTGATATCGTCAATCATTTAAACTGTGCCATTGAGCTGATCGGTCAGAGCGAGCGTAATGCTCTGGTTTGGTTGAATTTAAGAGCCAGTCAAAAAGCCAAAGCTTCAACTGCCTATGAAGCAGCCAGTGATTACTTGGAAATCGCTATGGATTTGCTGCCTGAAAACTCCTGGGAAGTCGAGTATGATCTGACCCTAAAGGTGTATGAGTTAAGGGCAGAAATTGAGGACTTAAAAGGGGAATTTAGAGATTCACAAAAGTATATACAAGAAATTCTCGATCGGGCAAAAACAGATCTGGAAAGAGCCAGGATTCATAAACTCCTGATTGTGCAATATGCGGCAATGGCTGAATTTGAAGCATCGATTCAGGCGGGGATTACAGGATTACAACTTTTGGGGATTGATTTCCCGACAGAGAATCTATCTGAAGCAATTGTGCCAGAAAATGATTTAGCCGCAGAAACCTTGGGAAAACGGGATATTAGCGAACTCGCTCAACTTGAAGAAATTGAGAATCCCCAGATTGCGGTGGCCATCAGTTTATTACTCCGTATGCAACCGGTGGGATATTTCTACAATTTGGATGTTTGGGCGTTGACGATTGTGAAATGCGCTCGTTTGCTGATGAAATATGGCAATACGGTTGAAGCCTCTCCTGCCTATGAGCAGTATGGTTTATATGTGAATCTTCATTCAGGGCAATTTCGCACGGGATATGAGTTTGGTCGTCTTGGGGTTGACTTGAGTGAAAGATATTTGGATAAGAGTAATCAGAGTATGACTTACTGTGTCTTTGGGCTGTGCTTGAGTCCTTGGCTCAAACCGGCACAAATCAGCAAAGACCTCTCGTTAAAAGGTTACCATTCAGGGCTGGAATATGGGAATTTACAATGGGCTGGTTATAATCTTGCCTATCGTTTGTTTATGCTCATTTTTGCTGGAGAGAATATACAAGAGACTTTGAAGGCGGTTGAAGTCTGCCTAGCTTTTGGTGAAAAAAGACAGGATCGAATCGTAATTGATATGGCAGTATCTTGTCAGAAATTGCTGTCCCAACTCGATGCTGTAGAATTTACGGAAACAGAAACAGAAGCGGAGCAGCAGGAGGAATCAGATTTTATCGCAACCCTCACCTCGGTTCCCCAGTACCTGATTCTGAAATCCCAGATCCTTTACTTGCAAAATCAACCTCAAAAGGCTCTAGAGTCTGCGATCGAGGCAAACCATGTAATTGGATCGATCCAGGGCAATATTTCGGTAGCAGAACATAACTTTTACTATTCTTTGAGTTTGCTTGCTTTGCATCAACCGAGTTCAACAGGGGTGAACTCATCCGATTGGCAACAGGCGATCGCCAATCAAGAACAGATGAAACTCTGGGCAGACAATTGCCCGGAAAACTTCCTGCATCGCTATCTGATGGTTGCGGCGGAAATGGCCAGGGTTTCAGGTCAGACTCTCGAAGCCATAGAACTCTACGATCGCGCAATTTCTGAAGCGAAAAGCAATGGGTATATCCAAAACGAAGCCCTCGCCAACGAACTGGCGGCTAAATTTTACCTGAATTGGGGTAAAGAAAAAGTGGCCGCAGGCTATATGCAAGAAGCTTATTACGGCTATGCTCGCTGGGGGGCAAGAGCTAAGAGCAACCAGCTCGAAACCTTATATCCCCAACTGCTGATGCCGATTCTGCAACAGTCAAGAAACCGAGCGTCTGATGCCACTTTGACGCGAACGGCGGGTTCGAGTACCAGCACAACCGGCTTCATGCTTGATTGGGCAACAGCGATGAAAGCGGCTCAGTCCCTATCGAGCGAAATTCACCTGGACAAATTGGTGTTGGCTTTGATGAAAGCAGCTTTGGAAAATGCGGGAGCCGATCGCGCAATTTTACTTTTACAGCACTCAGAAGGCTTGCAGGTGGCAGCCCGATGCTCATGGGGAGAAGAGTGCGATTTGCGTTTGAACTCTGCATCAGACGATCGCCCCCTGCCAACGAGCGTCATTAATCAGGTCAAGCGCCGCCAAGAAGCAATTATTGTCAACGACTTTTCTGAAGACATGCAGTTTGCAGGAGATTCTTATCTGCTGGAAGGGCAACCTAAAAGCTTCTTGTGTAGCCCCATTCTCAATCAAGGCAAGCTGATTGGTATTCTCTTTTTGGAAAACCATCTGGCTACGGGAGTGTTTACGGGCGATCGCCTGGAACTGCTGGAATTCCTCAGTAGCCAAGCGGCGATTTCCCTAGAAAATGCCCGACTGTATCATCGCCTGGAAGAGTATAGCCATACCCTGGAGTCGCAAGTAGAGAGCAGAACCCAAGAACTCAACGAGCAAAACCAGCAGTTGCAAATCACTCTAGAGAAATTGCAAAGGACTCAACTCCAGTTAATTCAGAGCGAAAAAATGTCTAGCTTGGGGCAAATGGTGGCGGGAGTTGCCCATGAAATTAATAATCCCATCAATTTTATCGCGGGCAATATTATCTACTCTCGCGAATATTTCCAAACTTTGATCGAGCTGCTCGAACTCTACGACCAGGAATTCCCGGACAAGAGTGAGACTCTTCAAGACAAGCTAGAGGAGAGCGAGTTAGATTTTTTGAAGTCAGATATGGAAAAAATCCTGTCTTCTATGCAGACTGGGAGCAATCGCATTCGCAAGATTGTCCTAGGCTTACGCAATTTCTCCCGTTTGGATGAGTCGGAGATGAAACGAGTCGATATCCATGAAGGATTGGATAATACTCTCATGATTTTGCAGCATCGCCTCGACCCTGCCAAGAGTCAAGGGGAAATTCAAGTAATTAAAAAGTACGGAAAGCTGCCGGAGGTGAATTGCTACGCCAGTTTGCTCAATCAAGTCTTTCTGAATATCATTGCCAATGCGATCGATGCTTTAGAAGCCTTGAATGTTGAGGTGGGACGGACTAGAGGAGAGATTTGCATCAGCACCGAGATGGTGAACTCGCAAAGCATCAAAATTCGGATTGCTGACAATGGGCCGGGAATGAGCGAAACCATTCGACAGCGCATATTTGACCCATTTTTCACCACCAAACCCGTCGGTCAGGGAACGGGACTGGGGTTATCCACCAGTTACCAGATCGTCACCGAGCAGCATGGGGGAGAGTTGTACTGTGTTTCCCAGTTGGGAAAAGGAGCGGAGTTTGTGATTGAAATTCCCATTGAGTTAACTGAAAACTAGATATAGCAAACCTAAATGAGTTATGTAATGGGTGCGATCGCTTCTGGGTAACTGAATTTCATATAAAGACTATAATCTAAATTTAGCCAAAAGCACATAGACACATGGTCTCGAACTTACCTGGTTATCAAATTAGTGAAAGCCTATATGCAGGAGAGAGAACCCTCGTATATCGGGGACTTCGCTCTTCTGACTCCCTCGCCGTCGCAATCAAAGTTCTCCGCAATGAATACCCCAGCTTTAGCGAACTGGTGCAGTTTCGCAACCAGTATGCCATCGCTAAAAACTTGAACCCCAGCAGCATTGTTAAACCCTTAAGCCTAGAGCGCTATGGCAATGGCTATGCCTTGGTGATGGAAGACTGGGGCGCTACCTCTCTAGACAAAGTTTTAGCAGAAAATGGCTCCTTAGATTTAGAAAGCTGTTTGAAAATCGCCATTCAACTGGCTGACATATTACAGGAACTCGATCGACAAAGAGTCATCCACAAAGATATTAAACCGGCCAATATCCTCATTCAGCCGGAAACCCAACAAGTGAAACTGATTGATTTCAGTATTGCCTCCTTACTGCCTCGCGAAGCGCAAGAAATTAAAAATTTCAATATTCTAGAAGGAACCCTAGCCTACATTTCCCCCGAACAAACCGGCAGAATGAATCGAGGCATAGACTACCGCAGCGACTTCTATTCCCTAGGCGTAACTTTATACGAAATGCTCACAGGAGTCTTACCCTTTACCAGCGACGACCCCATGGAGTTGGTACATTGTCATATTTCCCAACAGCCAAGAAACCCGGTTTCTCAAATCCCACCCGTGGTTGCCGATATCATCATGAAACTGATGGCCAAAAATGCGGAAGACCGCTATCAGAGTGCCTTGGGCTTAAAATTCGATCTAGAAAAGTGTCTCAAGCAATGGCAAGAAAGCGGCAAAATAGAAGCCTTTGAGTTAGCCACACGAGATATTGCCGGGCGCTTTCTGATTCCCGAAAAACTCTACGGCAGAGAAACAGAAGTGCAAGCATTACTTGATGCCTTTGAGCGAGTAGCAGGCTCTTCCCCCAGTGCCGACTCCCCAGTGCCGACTCCTCAGTGTGAAATGATGTTGGTAGCTGGATTTTCTGGCATTGGCAAAACTGCCGTAATCAACGAAGTCCACAAGCCCATCGTCAAACAACGGGGCTATTTTATCAAAGGCAAATTCGACCAATTCCAGCGCAATATTCCCTTTAGCGCCTTCGTAAGTGCCTTCCGGGATTTGATGCAGCAGTTATTAGGAGAATCAGACGCTCAGTTAAACCAGTGGCAGGAGAAGATTCTCGCGGCTTTGGGCGAAAATGGGCAAGTGATTATTGATGTAATTCCCGAATTGGAGTCAATGATTGGCCCACAGCCCCCCGTTCTGGAACTCTCTGGCAGTGCGGCGCAAAATCGCTTCAATCTATTGTTTCAGAAATTTATTCAGGTTTTTACCACCCCTGAGCATCCCTTAGTCATTTTCGTCGATGACCTTCAGTGGGCAGACTCGGCATCTTTGAACTTGATGCAACTGCTCATGGGTGAGAGCGAAAGGGGTTATCTATTATTGCTAGGAGCTTATCGGGATAATGAAGTCAATCCCGTCCACCCGTTAATGCTAACTCTTGATGAAATTGCTCATTCGGGAGGGAATCTGAATACGATAACCCTTGCGCCTTTAAGCCAAACCGATGTTAATTGCTTAGTGGCAGATACCCTAAGCTGTAGTCAAGATGTGGCTCAATCTTTAACGGAATTAGTCTATCAAAAAACCAAGGGAAATCCTTTCTTTGCTACCCAATTTCTCAAGGGATTGCACGAGGATGAGTTGATTGTCTTTAACCGCGATTTGGGCTATTGGCTCTGCGATATGACGCAGGTACGGCAGTTGGCACTGACCGATGATGTGGTCGAGTTCATGGCCACGAGGCTCTACAAGCTACCAGTAGAAACCAGGGACATTTTGAAGTTAGCCGCTTGTATTGGCAACCAATTTGACTTAGAGACTTTGGCTATTGTTAGCGAACGGGAGCAGATGGAGGTGGCAACTTCCTTGTGGAGGGCGCTACAAGAGGGGTTGGTGTTGCCCCTAGGCGAGACCTATAAGTTTTTCCAAGGGAGCGAGGGAGAGGAAAAAGTACGGACAGAAGAAATATCAGTTGGCTATAAATTTTTACACGATCGCGTCCAACAAGCGGCCTATTCCCTGATTCCCGAAGCCGAGAAACAGAAAACTCACTTAAAAATTGGGCAATTATTGTTTTCTAATACCACAGAGGAAGAACGGGAAGAGCATCTTTTTGCTATAGTGAATCAGCTAAATTACGGAGCAGAATTGCTCCTTGGGTTCAAGGAGCGGGAAAACCTGGCTCGGTTGAATTTAACCGCAGGCATGAAAGCCAAAAGTGCCACAGCCTATAGTTCAGCAGTCAATTATTTTACTCTAGGTCAAAACCTACTGTCGGCGAACTGTTGGCAGAATCAATACGACCTCACTTTAGCCTTGTTTGAGTCCGCAGCAGAAGCGGCCTATCTCAATGGCGAGTTTGAGAGAATGGAGGGATTGATTGAGGAGGTATTGCGTGAGGGGAGATCGCTATTAGACCAAATCAATGTTTACGAAGTCAAACTCCAAGCCTATACCATCCAACAGAAATTTACAGAGGCGATCGAAACTGCCTTTAACATTTTAAAGGTATTCGACATCAGTTTTCCTGAATCGCCAACCGATGCAGATATTCAACAATCTTTTGCTGAGACCAAATCCCTATGGATGGGTCTCGAAATTCAAGATTTAATCAATTTGCCCGAACTGAAATATCCAGAAAAAAAAGCGGTTTTACGCATTCTCAATAGCATTGTTTCGCCAGCCTATATTGCTCTGCCCCAATTTTTATCCCTGATTGTCTGCGAGCAGGTTAAACTCTTAATTAAAAATGGCAACGAGCCAAATGCAGCTTTTGCTTATGGGACTTACGCCCTACTTCTTTGTGTGATAGTTGGAGACATTGAATCGGGCTATCAGTTTGGTCAATTGGCTTCCAACCTGTTGGCTAAATTTAATGCTAAAGAAATTACGGCCAAGGTCGTTCTCTGTACTGATGGAGATGTTAAACATTGGAAACAACCGGCCAGAGAAACAATCAAACCGTTACTCTCCGCCTATCAAATCGGTTTAGAAGCAGGTGACGTTATTTTCGCCACCTATTGTGCATTTTACGGATTTTGTAATTCCTATTTCTCTGGCACAAACTTGATAGAACTTGAACAGGAACTGGGCAGGTACAGTCAGGCATTTCGGGAACTAAAACAGGATACAGTTTTGTCGTGGAACCAACTTCATAGGCAAGGAATTTTAAACCTAATCCGACCCAACAGTAATCCAGGGTGCTTAGTGGGGGAAGCTTACAATGAGTATACCAATCTAGCGGTTCATTACTCGGTGAATGATCGCCTCGCGCTCCATATCCTCCATAGCCACAAACTGATCTTAAATTATTGGTTTGGACAAACCCATCCAGCCTTAGAGAATGCCGCGATCGCAGAAACCTATCTAGATGGAGTCACCGGCATGTTTGTGATTCCAGCATTTTATTTCTACGATTCTTTGGCTCGATTATCAGCCTTAAATGATGCCAATAGTGCTGACCGAGAAACGCACCTGGCAAAAGTGGATGCCAATCAGAACAAAATGGTTCATTGGGCCAGTCATGCCCCAATGAACCATTTGCACAAATTTCATTTGGTAGAGGCAGAAAAATGCCGGATTTTAGGCGAAAAAGGGAAAGCAAGTGAACTCTACGATCTCGCGATTTCTGGAGCGAAAGCAAACGGCTACATTCAAGAAGAGGGACTGGCTCATGAATTGGCGGCGAAGTTCTATCTAGAATGGGGTTTGGACTGTCCCCAACCGAACGGCAAAGAAAAAATAGCTGCCCTGTATATGAGTGATGCTTATTATTGCTATGCCCGTTGGGGAGCAGGAGCCAAAACAGAAGATTTGGAAAAACGTTATCCTCAACTGCTCTCTCGCATTATACAAGAATCATCCTTCCAGCTTCTTAGGGATCAAACCCTCACCTCCACGGTAACCCAAATGGTGAGTACCAGTAGCGCCACAACCCGCTCTATCCTGGATTGGGGAACCGCTATTAAAGCAGCTCAATCTCTATCAAGTGAAATGCGCCTAGAGAAGCTCGTTTCTAGTTTAATTAAAGCAGCCATGGAAAATGCGGGAGCCGATCGCGCCATTCTGCTTTTAAACCAAGAAGGTACTTGGCAAGTGGCTGGCCAATATGCACTTGAGATGGGTGAGTTGCAAGAGTTGTCACCAGAGCAGTATCGATTTCCCAGCAGCGTCATTCATAAGGTGAAACGCAGCCAAAAGATTATTATGGTTAACGATGTTGCTGGTAATACTGAATTTGCGGGCGATCCCTATCTGCTGGAAGGGCAACCCCTGAGTTTTCTATGTACCCCAATTCTTAATCAAGGCAACCTGATTGGTATCCTCTATCTGGAAAATCGTCTCGCGGTGGAAGTGTTCACCACAGATCGGATTGACCTGCTGAATTTGCTCTGTTCCCAAGCGGCGATTTCCCTGGAAAATGCCCGTCTGTATGAACAATCTCAACAGTATGCTCAACAGCTCGAAGGAATGGTGCAGGAACTTCAGCAGACACAGCAACAATTACAGCAATCTTTTGATGAACTCAAACAAGCGCAATTGCAACTGGTGCAAGGTGAGAAAATGTCGGCTTTGGGTAACTTGGTGGCGGGAGTTGCCCACGAAATTAACAATCCCGTGGGATTTATTGCGGGCAACCTAGAACCGGTGCGAGAATACTTGGAGGATTTGTTTGGATTGATTGACCTGTATCAGGAAGAATATCCAGAGCCAAGGGAAGCCATTGAAGAAGAAATTGAAGCGATAGACTTGGAGTTTCTCAGGGAGGATCTGCCACAATTAATTTCCTCCATGCGGGAAGGAACCGATCGCATCCGCCATATCAGTAATTCTTTACGCACCTTTTCCCGTGCGGATAAAGACTATAAAGTACCGTTTCATCTGCACCAAGGACTCGACAGTACCTTGCTGATTCTCAAACATCGCCTGAAAGCGAACGAAGAGCGGCCGGAGATCGCAATTGTCAAAGACTATGGAGACTTGCCAGAAGTGGAATGTTTTCCAGGACAGCTCAATCAAGTATTTATGAATTTGATTGCCAATGCGATCGATGCTTTAGAATCGACCAATGAGGGACGCAGTTTTGAGGAGATTGTGGCTAATCCTAATCAGATTACGATTAAAACTTCAGCTATGGCTGAGAAAGTAGCGATCTACATTGCTGATAATGGTACAGGGATGTTAGAAGAGGTGAAAGAACGCATCTTTGAGCAAGGTTTTACGACTAAAGCTGTGGGTAAGGGGACAGGGTTAGGGATGGCGATCGCCTATCAAATTATTGTCGAAAAACATGGCGGTACAATTGTCTGTAATTCTGAATTGGGCAAAGGCACGGAGTTTGTAATTCACCTGCCTGTATAACTTATTCTCTCCTTAGAACGAGAGTTTTTGGAATAGGTGAGCCACAGGTAAGCTAAATCCAGGAATTACTTCTTCACCCTCTAAAGCGTCAACAGATTTGAGCAGGCGATCGGGTTCTTGGGCAGAGCGATAAACTAAGACATAGTGTTCGCTCGGATGAATCATCCAGGCTAGGCGAGTACCATTGTCAAAATATTCCACCAGTTTGTCATGCATTTCTTCAACGGTATTCCCAGGAGATAGGACTTCAACAACTAGATCGGGCGCACCCTCCAAAAATCCAGAGGGAAGTTCAGTTATCCCTTGCAAACGCTCTTTAGCAAAGAAGGAAATATCGGGAGAGCGCCTATTCCCATTTTTCATTTTGAAGGCAGTGCTGGAATCAAACAAAGCTCCTAGTTTTTGGGACTTGACTACTGCAAAAAGAGCGGAGCTTAGAATAGCACCAATATTGCCATGTAATGCGCCTGAATTTCCCCTGTCGATCAATTCTCCATTCACAATTTCATAGCGGTGTCCGTCCTTGGGCAGTGCCATGAATTCCTCATCTGTCCAAGTTTTTTTTTCTGTTATTACTTCAGTTGCAGTAAGCACCAGTGAACTCCTTACAATTATGATTGTGTATCACGACAATGTTGAAACTCAGCCATTAATGGTTTTGACTGAGCAAGCTGACTAACCGCCAAAATAGAGAAGCCGAGAAGGTTGCCTTCTAAATCAACTCGTTCTAGGATGGCATCGTTTTCAGTTTCCCGCATATAACCGGGAGTATCTGAGAAAATGACTTCTAGAAAATCAGCTTCCGGGTCGAACCAAACCTTTACTCGCTCTGCCATAGGTCTTCTCCTTTTTTCGGTTTATCAGTGAAATATGCAGTTACAACAAATGCGTCATCAGGAAGATACTTGACCACCACACAAAGCCATTTATCTCCAATGGCCGTTTGGGTGTAAAATGGATAAAACAGTTCTGCACTTTCATCACTGCGAGATTGACGCACTAATTGTGGATACTTCAAAGTATGGGCAATTCGTGCTTCCATCCCGACCATTTCAGGGTGAGTCAATATATGCACTAACCTTTCTTGAGTCAAACGAACTTCTCTGTTCTGATAGTCGAGAAGAATAGACATTAAACTACACCTCTATGGTGATCGAGATATCGCAGCTTTAGGTGGGCTGCTAAGTCATCAGAAAATTGGGTAGAAACCCCGTCCTTCTAGGACGGCTTTACGTTATAATAAGGGAGAAGCCACATTGACCTTAAAGGCGGGTGAAACTCCAGTGGTGGGACACTCAGTTAAAAGACGGCTAACCGAAATGGTTAGCTTGGTGGAAACACTCTGAACACAGCCCCCACAAGCAAAGACTTTGAGTGAGTGAAGCACAATAGTTACAAGTAGCCTGAATGGTGGCAACACCGGACAGAGTAGCGGCAATTGACACCGCCTATCGCACAACACCGGTATTCGACTAAAAACGGTATTGGGAGTTGTGGTTCGAGCAATTTCCAATGGTGGATATCTCCTTTTAAAGAATCCTCGTACCTTTAGGTCGAGGAGTGTCAAAGAAAGTCACGAAGGCACAAATGACTACCCTTGATTATAACCGCTACTTCCCATTAGGTCAGGACAGAGAATTTGCTATTATCCTGCCCAGATGAAACAATGACCAGGAACTTAAGGCCGATCGCCTCTCGTCATGACTGAGTTAAGTTGTTATTCAAATACGCTTCAAATTATGAAACCTTATCTGAGCTTACTTTTAAGTTTTACGGTAGTAGCCTTGACTTCTCCGAGTCTGGCGCAAACTTGGCCCCGTGATTTTCCTGTGGATACTCGACCGGCTCCCTCGGAACCCTCTCCTAGTGTTCCTACTGAGGGTATTCCGGTGGAAACCAAACCCCGGTTTACTTGCGAAACTGAGCAGGGAATGCCAACGGTAATGTATCATCCCAGCAGTCAACCGAGTCAAGCCTATGCTTGGGCTACTCCCATCGAATTGGGAGGGGGATGGACACCGGAGCGTCGCTGTGCAGAAATTAGTAGACGACTGGAGTTTTATCGGGCGGATGGCTTGCTGGAATTGCAAACGGGTTTTGAGAATGGCTATGATACGGTTTGTGTCACGACCCGTGCAGATTATCGCTGTCGCATTGTGCTGACGGTTCCTCCTGGACAAAACCCGGAGTTAATCCGCGATCGCGTGTTTCAGAATTTGGCGATCGCCGATAGCGGCCAAAGCACTCTCCCCGTTACCACCCTAACCGAAGGACGCAACGCCCGCAACTGGTTAGATCTGCTCGGCCAAGTCACCAACCGGGATCTTTCTGGACTCGGCCGCATTCCCAACCCCCAACCCCAAACTCCCCAACCCCGCACCCTATCCAACGGTATCGATCTCCGGCCCTTCCTCGATCCAGCCGATGGGGGAACTGGGCAACATCTGCGTTAATATCAATTAAAAATTAAAAATTAAAAATTAAAAATGGGTAAGCGCTCTATGAAAATTCTCGCCTATGTTTGGTGTGACCCCATCCTCGAATCTCCCCCCGATCCAACCATTTGGGGATGGGAAGTCGATCGCATCTACCAAGATTTAGGGGACAGAGAGCAACTCAACACCCTCTTTCAAGACCTGGAAAAGGAGGAAGAAACCGAGGAGCTTTATCTCCTGATTCGGCGACTTGAAGAACTCGGTGATACCCTAGAAACCATGGCCCATGCGCTCCTGCGCTTAGAGTCGCGGAAGGTGAAAGTGATTGCGCTTCAAGGGGAAGACGGGAATAGAGGCGATCGCACCCCAACCCTCCAACTCTTTAATCACCTTCAAACCTATTATCGCAGTCTTCGCATTCGCCAAGGCCATGCTCAAAACCGTCTGCAAGCCAAACCCCCACCCGGAAAAGCACCCTATGGCTATAAACGCAGCAAAAATAGCTATATTCTAGACCGCAGCTATGCCCCCGTTGTTAAAGACTTCTTCGAGCATTTTCTCCTCTATGGATCGGTTCGGGCTGCTGTTCGTTATCTCAATCAAAAATATCGCAAAAAAATTTCAGTTTCCACCGGAAAAAGATGGCTCACTAATCCCGTTTATCGTGGAGATACCGCCTTTAAAAACGGCGAAATCCTCTCCAATACCCATCCCCCCATTCTCTCACGAGAAGAAGCCGCCCAAATCGATCGCCTCCTGCGTCGCAATCGTCGCCTTCCCCCCCGCTCTGCCAGCGCTCCGCGATCGCTCGCAGGCTTAGTCTCCTGTCAAAACTGCCAATCCGGGATGAAAATCACCCGCGTCACCCGTCATCGTCAACCCGGCGAATACCTCTATCTGCGCCCCATCCACTGTCCCCGCGAACCCCAATGCAAAAGCCTGCGCTACCAACAAGTTTTAGACGCAACTATTAACAGAATTTGTCAAGATTTACAGCAAGCCATCTCTCAACTCACCCTACCCGATCTCGATCAAATCAAAGCACAACTTCAGCAAAAAATCAAGCAAAATAAACAGATCTTAAACCAACTTCCCGAACTCATCCAAACCGGAATTTTAGACACCAAAACCGCCGATCTTCGCGCCTACCAACTCCGTACCGAACTCTCCCAACTGCAAGCCAATTTAGCCCAACTTCCACCCGTTAATTTAACCTCAGTTGCCCAAGCCGTATCTATCCCCCAATTTTGGCTCGATCTCTCCGAATCAGAACGGCGCTTTTACTTGCGCGAATTTATCCAGCAAATTCAAATTATCCGCTCTTTTGAAACTGCTCCCCCCAACTGGTCAGTCAAATTAGTCTTTATCTTCTAATTCCGACTCTAAACCTCTTGACCTAACCTTCAGAATGACTATCCCAACTGAGTACCTGAATTCCATTCCAAAACGTGGGATATCCATTCCCCGGAGTCAGGAATTCTAGCAATAACTTGCATTCGGGATTCAGGGTAATGAAATCTAAATTCGCTTGCTGCACTTCTTTTTCATTGGCATCATCTACAATCAGAATAGCTTGAGAAGCTAGGAACGGACGAACCAGGAATAAACCCATCAATTGAGAGCGATAGTCATGCGCTCCATCATAAAGATAAACACCAATTTTATTTTCGGTTTCGACTTCTTTGAGATCGACAAAAAATTGTTCAAAATCTTGACAGCAGAAACAAACCTGACTGTCTAAACCAAACTTTTCTAAATTCTCTTCTAGTGCTTTTTGATTTTTACCATCTGGATCGAATTGAGAAAAATCATCAACTGCATAAGCCATTCGCTCTGGAGCATCTAGAAGCGCACCAATGAGAGTTACTCCTTGATAACTACCAATTTCACAGTAAATTTCATCCGGTTCCATACAATATACAGCAAAATTGAGCAATTGCATGACATTAGTCGTTGTCATACCGCGCAGATCCTGTCCAGCTTCATAAAATCGGTCAGATTTGGGATGGATATAGTCGGTTCCCCAATTTTCATAGAGGGAGGGGAGTTGCTCTAGGAACTGATGATAATCCATAGGTAGAATCTAGGTCAATTAGGTATAGTATACAGAATAGCAAAAATCAGTTTACGATCGCATTTTTGTTAACCTTAAATTTACAATCGACAATCCCATGATCGCTAAAAAAAGAACTAAACCAATCGTACAAGCATAACTCATTTCTAGCCTCTGAAATGCCTGCTCATAAACATAATAAACCAAAGTCTTCGAGCTGTTTCTCGGCCCTCCCTGGGTCATGATGTACACTTCTTCAAACACTTTAGTGGCGGAAATTGCTGAAATCACGGCCACTAAAAATAAATAGGGTTTCATCAAGGGTAGGGTAATATCCCAATGCTTAATCAGACCATCGGAACCATCAATGGCTGCTGCTTCGTAGAGTTCTTTAGGAATACTTTGCAGTCCGGCTAAATAGATGACCATATAATAGCCCAATCCTTTCCAAATAGTGACCACCATGACGCTATAAATCGCCCATTGGGGACTGGTTAACCAGGGAATGGTGGGTAGATGTAAATAGCTTAAAGTTTGGTTGAATAAGCCATTTTCAGCATAGAGCCATCGCCAGGCAATTCCGGCAACGACCATGGAAATAATTACGGGGGTGTAGAAAGCGGCTCTAAAACCACTGATTCCTTTAATTTTTCGATTGACTAAAATGGCTAATCCTAGGGGAAGAATGACCAGTAAAGGCACAACACAGAAGAGATAAAGCAGGGTATTGCTGAGGGTTTGCCAAAACAGGCGATCGCTCCCTAATCGCTGGAAATTTTTTAACCCCATCCATTGAGTTTGCTGGCTGATTAAATCATAGTTAAATAAACTGAGGTAAATGGCTTGCAAAGCGGGCCAAAATACAGTTAAGCTTAAAATGAATAGGGCAGGAAGCAAGAACAAATAGGGAGTTAAAACCCTCCAGCGCATTGCATTCATCTGTTATACCTCTGGCCAGAGTCGCTCTAGTTGCCGTTTCCAAGCGGCTAAAACTTGCTCCCGTTCTTGGGCATTTTGCGATAACTCGCCCATCATTCCTTCTTCATAAAATCGATGTAGGGTTTGTAGAGTTCCTTCTAGGGTTTGTCCTTGGGCTTTTGAGACTTCCACAATCATCCGCAACTGTCGGTCTAATTTGGCTTGGAAATAAGGGGTTAATCCTTCTTCTTGCAAGCGATTTAAGCGGCCAATCATTTCCGCAAAGGTTTCTTGTTTTAAATCTTCTAGCTGGTGGCGATAAGTTATCCAGATCACTCCTTCACTGATCGAGTAGCGAGTTTCTTGGGTAAATTCAAAATTAGCCTCTAATAGGTCTTCAAAAAAGGGTTTGGCTTCTTGAACGGGGGCTATAGGTGCTAACGCCATCACCCAAGATTCATCGTCGGAGAGCAGTACCAATAATCGTAAATTCCCCCGATCGATTTTCCAAGAACCTCGACTGACTTCAGAGATCTGGTCTGAAAATAATTCATCTAACACTTCATTAATATCTTCAGGAGTCATAAGTGTAAATTTGTTCTACAATTAATATAATGCTCAAAATTCTTGCGACTGACAAGATTAACTTTTATCCAATGACCCACTCCCCATCTCCAAACGATCCTCAATCTTTGCCCCATCATCACCATCCCCATGAACCGAATACCCTACACCCCCATGTTCATAGTGAAGAATCCTTGCGGCAAATTGTCAATCAGCTCTCGCGAATTGAGGGCCATGTGAGGGGGATTAAGAGTATGGTACAACAAAGTACCCCCTGTCCTGATGTGCTGATCCAACTGGCAGCAGTCCGGGGGGCAATCGATCGCGTTTCTCGAATTATTTTAGATGAACATTTGACCGAATGTATTGGTCGAGCGGCTCGTGAGGGCAATATTGAGGAAGAACTGGATCAACTCAAGGCTGCTCTAGACCGATTTTTACCGTTAGCAAAGAAGAAGTCGAAGCCCAAGAAAGACTTGTGATTAAAAAGCTAAAAGCTATGGGTTGATAGCTTTTAGCTGAAGATGAGAGACTAGGGCTTGTAACCCTAGGCGGTAGCTTTCTGGGCCGAAACCGCTAATTTGCCCGACAACCACGGGTGCTAAATAGGAGTGGTGGCGGAAGGGTTCGCGACGATAAATGTTGCTGAGGTGAACTTCGACGGTAGGAAGGGAAACGGCGGCGATCGCATCTCTGAGGGCTACACTGGTATGGGTGTAGGCTCCGGCATTAATGACAATGCCTTCATAGCGATTCACCGCCTCATGTATGGCATCAACCAATACGCCCTCATGATTGGATTGAAGGGGGGTTACTTCCGCTTGAAGGGTTTTGCCATCCTCTTTCAATTGCTGGTTAATCTGGGCTAGAGTGGTCGAGCCATAGATTCCTGGTTCTCGCAGCCCCAATAGATTCAGATTAGGGCCATGCAATACCAAAACGTTGAACAAGTTTTAATATCCTCAGTTGATAGAACTTTTTAGCGTCTGTATTCGCGGTCATTAACGGGAATCGGAATCGGCTCAGGTTCAGGCTGGACATCGGGCCCTAAGAGGGCTTCAATCAGTTTACGAGCCAATTCTTTGATTTTTTCCCAGATTTCGTCGATATAGTCCATTCAGTATGAAGCTCCTTTCGCTGAACTTTAGCCCAGTACATTTAAGCTGGGTTAGTCAATCAAAGGCTTAATCCTTTCTTCGATCATAACGAATGATCGCAGATCGGCAACCTTTGTCGCTGTGAGTTTTCAAAAGTTTAAGCTTTGTGTAAGTGTTTCCGCAGATGATCTAAGGCCCAAGATTGACTGAAGTCCCGTAGGGTGGAGCGATCTAAGATACTGCCTAACTGCTGGCGATAGCTTTTGACTTCCCCGTTGGGTGAGGCTAATCCGATGTAAACTAAGCCGACGGGTTTCTCCTCTGTACCGCCACCGGGCCCGGCAATGCCGGTGATACTGAGGGCCCAATCGGTGTTTAATTGCTGTTGAATGCCCTTTGCCATTTGTTCGGCGACGCGATCGCTCACTGCACCATAGGCTTCTAAATCCTCCGGATTCACCCCTAACAGGCTCACCTTGACCTGATTCTCATAGGCGATGACTCCCCCCCTAAAATAGGCGGAACTGCCCGGCACAGAGGTAATAGCTGCTCCTAAACCGCCCCCGGTGCAAGATTCGGCGACGGCTAAGGTTTGTCCCCCCTCTAGCAATAATTTGCCCACTACATCGGCTAAGGTTTGGTCATCGACTCCAAAGCAGTATTCTCCCGCAATTGCCCGAATATGGTCTTCTACAGGATTAATCAGGGCTTGGGCTTCGGTTTCAGAACTGACGCGGGTGGAAATCCGCAACTTCACCAATCCTTTACCGGCATAGGGCGCTACTGTAGGGTTTTTATAGTCAAAGACTTGCGGGATTTTTTCCACTAGGGCAGACTCCCCAATGCCCCAAAACTTGAGGGTGCGGCTATAAATCATGGTTTCTCCCCATCCTTGCTGTTTGAGATAGGGAACGGCTGTTTCTTTCCACATGCGATGCATTTCGCTGGGAACTCCAGGAAACGTCATTAGGGTTAAATTGGGGCGTGGATGCCAGATAATGCCCGGAGCGGTTCCACTGGGGTTGGGTAAAATCATGGCTCCTTCTGGACTGAGGGCTTGTTTGCGGTTGCTGGGGTTCATGGTGCGTCCCCGTTGGGCATATTTGGCTTCGATATCGGCTAGGACTTCGGGGCGCTCGACTAGGGGGGTTTGGAAGAAGGAGGCAATGGTTTCGCCGGTGAGGTCGTCGGGGGTGGGGCCGAGTCCTCCGGTGAAGAGTATAATTTCTGTCTTTCGATCGAGGGCGGCGGCGATCGCCTGTTTCAGGCGCTCCACATTATCCCCCACCACCGTTTGATAGTAGTGGGGAATCCCCAACTGTGCCAACTCTTGGGCTAAAAACTGGGCATTCCGATTAAGAATATCTCCGAGGAGCAACTCTGTGCCCACACAAATAATTTCGGCTGACATACACGCACGCACTATAGGTTAATGAATTAGGACTTGAACGGGTTTCTTGCTTCTATCTGTCACCGGGTAGAGAGGGGCCCTTATCTTTCTGAGCAAAGTGGGATATTATCTGTTGTCTCTTTTCATGCCGATCTCTGTCAAGTTTAGCGACGGATTCTTTAAACTCTTGCTCTCTTTTGGCAAAGTGGGCGATCGCTGCTTCCCTTCTTTCGGTCATGATTTTGTCAAGCTTGGAGAAGTTTTCTATCAGCTCTTCATGTATCTTTGCAGATGCCCTTGATGCGTGTTCTTCCCAAGGAGTTTTACTTGTCGATCTCCAGGCTTTCTTCTCCTGCTGGTTGTTCTCTTTTGTGGATCTGTGCAGATCTCTAGAGATCTCTGCGGATCTGAGATTCTGGGTTTGTACAGACTCCTTACTGTCTAACGGTTCTATGATTTCTGCTTCTAGCAGATCCCCAGAGCCAGTTTTTTTTCTCAAAACCGGTTTCGGAATTGAGATCCGATCAACTGTGCAGTTGGCAACCTTGTTTATAATATCTCGGCACTGCTCCTGGGTGAGACAGGGTTTACTGTTGACGATCAGATCGAGTAATTCTTCCGGGTGGGTTAGGACTGGAACCGAGCAATCGGTTGTCCCAATCCATCGAGCAGAGGGGAAGATGACGGGGGCAGATATTCTAGGGTAGGGCCCTGACTCAAGTTGTTTGTAGAGCCATTTTTGAAAGCTGTCCTTATGGTAAAGGTTTTGCGATGTGGGACTGTTGGACATGGCGATCCACTTTTCCCCGTCCCGGCGTTTCCAGTTGTCCCGGTAAGCACTGTAGGAGCCTTTCCAGTTCTTGACCTCAATGATGAAGATGCCACCAGGCCCAATGAGGAGGATATCAATTTCGGTTGGTTTGCCTGAAGTTCCGGGGATGATTGTGTTTTGGAAAATTCCCCAGGTATTAGGTAGTTTTGCTAATCTCGTTGAGATTTGGCTTTCCCCCATGAAGCCTTTGAAATCCTTACCAAACTGTTGGAATTCATAGAATGTCTCTCCGATCATTCCAAAGAATCCGTTACCCATAGCCTCTCTGACTGTTTCGCGGCGCTGGTCTACTTTGCGATCGACTTCCCTTTTGAAGGCGGCCTTCAGTTCTGGGGAGTTTTGTCGATAGACTATCATATCTTTACCCTGGTGGTTGGTGGTTGGTTATTATTTTACACCTTCGCAGACATGAATGTGCGGTAGTTAGTAATGTAATTAGTACCCTGTGCTTGCGCTAACGAACCCTACTGGACTGTTTCAGCTAAAATAGGACAATAGGTTTTCTGGAGTGCGAGCGTCTCGCTCGCTAGGGAACATAACAGCGAGCAAGATGCTCGCACTCCTCTATTGCCTCATTGTTCGTGCGGTCACCATACGACTCAACTAAAGGGCATCACACCATTGGGTTTGAATTGACTCAATACACGCCTCTAAATACTTGGTGTCGAGCCATCCCACATACCCGGCAAACTGACATATATTTTGACGATCAAAGAGATAAACATGGTGAACTTTGGCCGCATTCACCACATGGAACACAACACCGCTCCCATCGGATAAAGTGAGCTTAAGTTTAGGTTCATCATTAATGTGTAGTTTCAGTTTATCCTCAGTCATTCCTTTGACCGCCTTTAATCTCTCAATCACTAAATTGAGAGAGGATTGGCCGACAATGGTCTCGATGGTCTTGTAGTGAATATGATCTAAAATGAGTTCGGCAACTCTAGGAGAATGAAAATATCCTTCATGAGCTTTACCGGACTCTAAAGCCATGGATGCCATATCTTGACCTAAAGAGCGTGCAGCCATGGCAACCATATTAATATCGGTCTCAACGTAAATATCTTGGACTTTTAAGTTATCTGTTGGCGTTAACTCGAAACTCGATTTTAAAGGATAGGCAATTAAATCAGAAGAAGCGATGAGATTGAGCCATTTTAGACCTGAATTCCCTTGTTTTTTGGAAAAGTCTTTCACCGATTGAGGGTTGACGGCTAACATAGTATTTAAGAATAGAATCGGCGATCCCATGGTCGTAATGGTTTTCAGGTTGACCGTTCTTCGAGTGGGATTTTCTGATAGATGACGGATGATTCTGCGGATGGTATGGGCCGGATCATTGTTGGTAAACCGGTCAGAAAATAAAATATCCCATAAGATGACTGTGCCTAGGGAATGGCAAATGATGTGCAGTTCATCTTCTGTGGGATTCTCTTTGAGAAATTCAATGAGTTGCTGGGCTAGGGTTTGACGAATTTGTAGCCCTCTTTGGGGATTCAGATAGGTAAATAAATCTCCGGCAAATTGGGAGAGAAAGTCTTCTCTAAAACTGCGATAGCGCAGAGAGTCCTTAATCTCAATTTGAGGATTTTCGCGTTTCAGGATTTGTAAATCTTGATCGATATAATTCCAAACTTGTTGCATATCGCTGAGGGCATTGCCCCAAAAGCTGGCATAAAAGATGGGGGCAGATTGGTTTAATTTTTGACTGGCTTGTTTGAGGGATTTTTTGAGTGCATCAGCGTATTGAACATTCCGCGTGGCGACACCATGGATAAAGAAAATCAGCATAGGAACTTGATAGTTATAGTTGTTTTAATTAAGGATGGGACATGGTTGTAGGGGCGAGCGGCCGCTCGCCCCTACAGAAATGTCTCAATGCTATTTGAATCCACTATAATACAGCGCGTTGCGCTGTATCTGGAAACTCGCAGAGGTAGAAACCCGGTTTCTTCAAGAAACCGGGTTTCTTTGCCTGCCTACTGATTATTAATTCTATTTTCCTCGATAGCGATAGTAGGCAGCACAAGCGCCTTCTGAGGAAACCATGGGCGCACCGAGGGGATGTTCTGGGGTGCAGCGTGTGCCAAATGCAGGGCAATCATGGGGTTTCTTTACGCCTTGCATGATTTCACCACTGATACATTCAGTTGTCAGTACAGGGGGATGGGGATCGAGCCAGTCGGCAAAGCGCTTTTGAGCATCCCAAGGAGAATATTCTGCCCGCAGTCCTAATCCACTCTCAGGAATTTCCCCAATCCCGCGCCAGGTGCGAGGAATGATTTCAAACACTTGATCGATCAGATTTTGCGCCCCTAGATTGCCTTCCCGACGGACGGAACGACTATATTGATTATCGACAGATAGGGGTTCTGTTTTCTTTTCTAACTGTTGGATGCAGCGATATAATCCTTGAAAAATGTCTAGGGGTTCAAATCCGGTGACGACGATGGGAATTTGGTATTTTTTGACTAAGGGTTCATACTCGGTATAGCCCATAATGGTGCAAACATGACCGGCTGCGAGAAATCCCTGTACCTGAGATTGGGGGGAGGAGAGAATGGCTTCCATGGCTGGGGGAACGCGCACATGGGAGGCGAGGAGGGAGAAGTTGTGAATCTGTTGTTGTTTGGCTTGATACACGGCCATGGCGGTGGCGGGGGCGGTGGTTTCAAAGCCCACGCCAAAGAAGACGATTTCAGATTCGGGATTGGCTTGGGCAATTTTGAGACAGTCTAGGGGAGAATAAACAATCCGTACATCTGCACCAGAGGCTTTCATGCTCAGTAGGTCTTTTTCGGTTCCGGGAACGCGCAGCATATCGCCAAAGGAACAGAGTATGGTTTGGGGATGGGAGGCGATCGCGATCGCCCGATCGATCAGCGTTATGGGAGTCACACAAACGGGACATCCCGGCCCATGAATCAGGGTAATCTCCTCCGGCAACAGTTGATCGATGCCATACTTAATAATGGAGTGGGTTTGACCGCCGCAAATCTCCATAATTGTCCAAGGTTGGGTGGTGATTTCGGCGATCGCCCCTGCCATCTTCTGCGCCAACTCAGCATCCCGATATTCATCCACAAATTTCATAACCATTGTTCCCCAATCTTCCTTACCATTAAAAGGGAAAACCCCCGCTAATTTTTAATTTTTAATTTTTAATTTTTAATTGACTCCGAGCTGCCTCTAAAATCAACTGCTGCTCCCCACGGGCGATCGCCCTTCGCACCCGATCCACCGCAGGCATCTCCACAGAAATCGAAGTAATTCCCCAACGCACTAAATGCTCAATTAACGCTGGATGATTCACCACTGCTTGACCGCAAACACTAGACTGAATTCCCCCAGCTCGCGCTTCAGTAATGCACTGCTCCAAAGCCTTTAAAACCACCGGATGCAGAGCATTCAAACCCCGTTTATTCGCTTCCCACTGCTGACGCTCTAGACCAAACAACAAGGGAATTAAGTCATTGGTTCCCACACTCAAACCATCAATCCCCAGGTTGATATACTCGGAAATTTGCCAGAGTACCCCAGGAACCTCCACCATGATCCACAGTTCCATCCGCGATAACTGCCGTCGATCGACCCGCTTGCGAATGGCGATCGCATCATCTACCGTTCGCACAAAAGGTAACATTAAATGAAGATTTTGATAGCCCTGGCGATGTAGTTTTTCCAGCACCGTTAATTCTAAATCCAATAAGGCCGATCTTTGCTCGTTGACCTCACAGGCTACGATTCCCCGCACAGGAGAAGGCGCAAAAGAGTCAAAGGCACGATAATAAATGGGACGGGGATAAAAACTCTCGGCTAACTCTTGTAGATGCTTCAACCATTCGGAGGTAAACCGATCCACATCTCTCCACCATTGAATTCCTGGAAAGAGTCTGGCGGCCCATAATTCAGAGCGGATTAAACCGACTCCATCCACCTCTGAGTCTGAAGGGTAGATGGAATGGGGTTGAGAGAGATTAATCCAGAGCTGTGTTGCATGTAGGGGCGCAAAATTTTGCGCCCCCACCGTAACTTGAATGGGGTCAGATGAATCATCGCTCGCCCCTAAACTAATCTCTCCCGTTTCACCGTTCATTCGGATCGTCTCTCCGCTCAACAGGTGGTGAGTGGCTTGTTCGACTCCCACGATCGCCGGAATGCCTAATTCTCTAGCTACGATCGCTCCATGGCTGGTGATTCCACCCTCCTCCGTAATTAAACCCGCCGCTTCTTTTAAAATCCAGGTATCTTGGGGGGCGATCGCACCTTTAACCATAATTTTCCCTGGACTTAGGGACATGGATTCCAGCCGATCTGGTAAGACTAAAACCGGAGCCATAGCCACCCCTGGAGAAGCTCCTATACCCTTATGGGGCAGTAAAGAGGGTTTTTTGTCATTTAAAGGAATAACATCTGTAATCCACCAATTTAAGTCAGGTATGCCGATCCACTCTAGGCGAAATTCATCAGACCACTGATTTTTCAAGGAGAGGGCGCGATCGCCTAAACATTGGATTTGTGCTTCGTTTAAACAGGGTTGATCCACCAGGGAGGCATCGAGAATATAGGCACAAAGGGAACCCTCCTTACCCTTGAACAGGGGAGAATTCAAAGGCAAGCTTGAGGATTCACCACAGAGCTGATAAGCGATGCGCTTATTTCCCAAATGTTTCTCCTCGATCTGGTCAGGTTCAAGATTCATCTGATAGCGATCGCTACTCACTTGAGGTTCATTGAGCAGATACCCCAATCCCCAGGTTGCTTCTATTTCAATTTCACGATCTTGAGTGGCGATCGCCCCACTCATCACTTCATTGTGCAACGGTTGAATCAGAATACCCAGCCTAATCTGATGTAACGAGATCCCTTTATATTGCCAGTAGAGCAAGTATTTATTGCGGAAAGTTTCCGCCCAAATTTGTTTAATCGTCTGGGCTAAAGCATCAGGATTTTTAGGCGATCCCCAAGCCGTCCATAAGCCAGATAAGCCCCTATAACCCTGGGGTTTAGACGGTTTAGGTAGACTCAAAGAGGGACGACAGAGAACAAAATCTCCTTCCCAGGTGGCGATCGCCTCCACTACCCTGTTATACCCTGGCCAATTGAGGGGGGTACTCAGAATTTGCTCTCGAATCCTTTGAGTCATTTGGCGTAGTTGAAGATCCCGATCCTCTAGAGTTTCCTGGAAAACCTCTGAAAGCCTACCATCGGACTTTTGCCCCAAAATGGGATAAGACCACTCAAGAGCATTTAAAAATTGCTGTCGGATCTCATTGGGGATCGCCAAACCCGGCAAGACTGGATAGCCTTGTTGCAGCAGTTGGCTTAAATTCCAAACGCGATCGCCCACCGATAAGCGGTGTCGATCTTGGATCTCGGTGAGCCAGTAAATCGGATTCATGAGTATCGGCGATCGTAGGATATCTTACCTAATTCTAATAGCTCTATTCTATTTTGATACCCGGTTCTCATCCTGGCGCAGTTACGCGCCTCTTTCCGTTCCTGATGAACCTTGAACTTTTCTCTAAGGCGGCTTCATCTACCCAGTAATCTCGATCCCCAGTTTTTTTTCAGCAAAATCAATTCTGAAAGCCTGAATTCTTAACCCTATTATTTATTCAGAGACAATCTGAATGTTAATCAAAGAAATATCAAAAAATATCAGTTTATATTGCAATAATTAAATAATTGTAACAATATCATCCTTCTCGCCCAATTTACGATTAAAGCTTAGAGAAGGCACTATTTCATTCAAACAACATGACCCAGCCACCTACCCCTGTGACAGGTTAACCATTGTCCACATCAAAAACCGATTCCCTTAACCTGCGATTAAACTCATCAATAGTTCCCCCTTAAACTTTTTTTTTGATCCGGAAGGAACTATCCCCAGCCTGAATTCATCCACAACCTTAGAACCGATTCTAAATGGCTATATCTATGGCCAACAAAAGACTAAAACAACCGCATTCTCATGCACCACGCCCTAATGTATCTCGCCACAAGGAGTGAGGATTTATGTTAATTAAAATTAGTCAGATTACCTTCAGCTCTCCCATACACTGGGATTTACTCTATCCCATTCGTCAATGGTTAAATACTCTAGAGATCAATCGCCCAGACGTAGCTCGATTAATCGTCAAACTCATCCCCGCTCAATGCCCCTTTGCACGGGATATCAAACTCTTTGGGCACACCATTGCCCATATCCCCCCCCTATGCAAACTCAATCCCCTCTACGATGAACTCATGAGTTTACGCTTCCGTTGTCTCTGTTTCCTCGCCGATCGCTGTGGCGAAGATATCGGATCTTATATCTAAACTTGGATTTAAGACATAAAAATATCCCTCCAGGTGATGGAGGGATATTAAGACTGATTGTATACCAACTAGGAGTTAACTAATCCACGGGTTCCTTTTAGCTGTAGGAACCTACATGATGCTCATAGTTTACCCGGAAGGTGGGTTGAATTTTGCCTTGAATGCGGCTCCAATATTTTCCAGGATCGGCAGTTAAACCCACTTCTGTAGCCAAACGGCCGAGCATAGCTTGTTGACGGGTTTTAATGCTGCGATCGCGAGAAATCATCAACGCTCTAGCTTTTTCCGTTACAGATTCAGCCACCGATGCTACAGCAGCCACCATTGGAGTAACCGGTGCAGCCTCTGGAACAGCTTGGGGTGCTTCCACTTCACTGCCGACATGATAGCTCAGTCCACGATATTTCAGATCCAGATTGGTTTGCATGACGGGCGCTTTCCTCATATTGCGGAAACGCCATTCTAAACCGCGATAGGTTCCACCAATCTTTTCATCACCCATTTCAACTACGGGGGGATTGTAGTCGTAAGTCAGTCCGCGATAACGAAGTTCCATAGCTTTCGCCTCCTAAGATAATCAAACTCGCTTTGTTTCATCGTTAACAGAGGCGCGTTCCTTCAGGATTTCTCCTTACTTCCGTCTTACTCGACAAACGAATTAAGATGAACGATTTATCCTTATCTTTCTGTAGTCTACGATACGGTTTTGGGGAATGTCCAGTGTTTTAACAAAACTTTACATTTCTGGTAGCGATCGCCAAACTCCTGCTTGATCTGCTCGATCTCTTCCTGAAGTGGAGAAGGAACCACCAGAGCCACAAAAAAACGCTGTATTGTCCTATTCATCGCTACAATAAAGAAAGAATCACCCAAATCATAACCCTTCTTCGATCATGCCTTGGTTTGCCAAAATCGAATCCGGAATTGTTGATAAAACGACCTTCGATCAATATGTTCCTGCCCATAAAGCCTTTGTTCAAGACCTCATAGACAAAGGACATAAAGCCCGGAGTGGATATTGGCACAGACGAGGCGGTGGCATGTTAATCTTTGAAGCCCCATCTTGGCAAGAAGCCGAGGCGATCGTCAAACAAGATCCCTTAATTCTTAATCATTGTGTTACCTACGATCTCTATGAATGGTGTATTGTCGTTGAATGAAAAGAAAGTCTAGCCATTTTAATCTCGATCCCCCCAACCCCCCTTAGAAAGGGGGGCACTAGAAAAAGTCCCCCTTAGAAAGAGGGGGGCACTAGAAAAAGTCCCCCTTAGAAAGGGGGGCACTAGAAAAAGTCCCCCATAGAAAGCAGGGGGCACTAGAAAAAGTCCCCCTTTCTAAGGGGGATTTAGGGGGATCGATAAGTTGAAAAATACTAATATATTGAGAAAAAAACATGACTAAAATCAGCAGTGGACATAAAATATTAAGTGATAACCGGCAAGCGAGATACTTATATGAAATCCTAGAAACCTATGAAGCAGGAGTTGAACTGCTAGGAACAGAAGTCAAATCCATTCGCGAAGGACGGGTTAACCTGCGGGATGGCTATGTCTTAATCCGCAATCAAGAAGCCCTCTTATTGAATGTACATATTTCCCCCCATAAAACCACAGGAAATTACTTTAACCATGACCCCTTACGCACCCGCCGACTCTTATTGCACAAAGAAGAAATTCGCAAACTCATCGGCAAAGTCGAACAAAAAGGGTTAACCTTAATTCCCCTCAAACTCTATTTAAAATCAGGATGGGTAAAAGTCGCCGTTGGTTTAGGTCGAGGCAAAAAACTCCATGACAAGCGGGAAGATATTAAACGCCGGGACGATCAACGGCAAATTCAACGAGCTATGAAAAACTTTTAGTGCATCCATTAGGAGTATATCTAGTATGATTGAAACCCACATTCCCTTATTAGAATCCATCCTCGAAGAATGGAAATCCGCGATCGGCAGTCAATATAAACCCTACAAAAATCATGTCTATCGAGTCCTGAACTTCTGCTTTATTTTTCATCAATGCCAAGATAACGATCGCGAAAAGCTCATTATTGCCGGTTGTTTTCACGATCTAGGCATTTGGCCGAATGATACCGTAGACTATTTACCCCCATCAATTGAATTAGCCAAAACTTACCTGAAAAATCAGGGTAAGGAAGAGTGGACGACAGAAATCACCCAGATGATCGATCTGCACCATAAATTTACCCCAGTTCCTAAATCTGAGTCTCGTTTAGTGGAAGTCTTTAGAAGAGGAGATTGGGTAGATGTTACTCAAGGCTTGCGCTCTTTTGGATTACCCAAAGTTTATATTCAGCAAGTCTTAAAAACTTTTCCTAACCTGGGTTTTCATGCGAACTTGCTCCGCTTAACCCAAGAAGAATTTAAACGAAACCCCCTCAACCCATTACCGATGATGAAATGGTAAAAAGGGATATCTATGAGCTATATCTCTATTAGTGTGAGTCAATTGATCGCTGCATCCCTGTTAATTCTAATTAATCTGGGATTGTCGGTGGGTTTGCGCTTAGGATTAGAAAAAACTTTGGTGATTGCCACCACTCGAATGGTCGTGCAACTCTTGTTAATTGGATATGTTCTCAACTGGCTCTTTTCCTTATCCAATCCGATCGCCATTATCATCCTAGCAGTCCTAATGACCAGCATCGCCGGAATCTCAGGCGTGAATCGCACTTCGCGGCGGTTTGTGGGCATCTATTGGCGCTCCTTCCTGTCTGTTTTAGTAGCTGCGTTCTTCGTTACCCAATTCTCTATCCTGGCAGTGATTCAAGTCGATCCCTGGTACGATCCCCAGTATTTCATCCCCCTATTGGGTATGATTCTAGGAAATGCTTTAAATGGGGTTTCATTAGGATTAGAGCAGTTCATGGAGAGTTTAGTAAGCAATCAGGGCAAAATTGAAACCCTCTTGAGCTTAGGAGCAACTCGATGGGAAGCTACCCATGGGGAAGTGCAACAAGCTGTCCGTCGGGGGATGATTCCCATGATTAACTCCATGATGGTGATGGGACTGGTGAGCTTACCGGGGATGATGACCGGTCAAATTTTGGCCGGAGCCAACCCTTTAGATGCGGTGCGCTATCAGATTATCATTGTGTTTGCGATCGCCTCTGGAACCGCACTAGGAACCCTCGGTGTGGTATTACTAGCCTGGCAAGCTCTGCTCAGTCCCTACCATCAGCTCAGATTAGATCGATTAACCAAAATCAAACCCTAAAGCCATGACTCAAAACCGCGAACCCTTGGAAAGTCTTGTTCTTTACCACCTCTTCAAGTGGTCTGTGGTCAGTCCCATGCTGCATGTGTATTTCCAAGGTCGGATTTACGGTGCTGAAAATGTGCCCCAAGAGGGGCCCTTAGTGGTGGTGAGTAACCATGCCAGTCATTTCGATCCGCCCATTGTCTCCAACTGTGTGCGGCGACCGGTCGCTTTTATGGCTAAAGAAGAACTCTTTGAAGTCCCAGTCTTAAAACAAGCCATCCGCTTATATGGAGCCTATCCTGTTGAACGAGCATCCGCCGATCGCAGCGCTATTCGCAATGCCCTATCCGCTCTAGAACAAGGTTGGGCAACCGGCTTATTTTTACAAGGCACTCGCACTAAAGACGGCCGCATTACTTCCCCTAAATTAGGTGCAGCCATGATTGCGGCTAAAGCTCAAGCTCCCCTTTTGCCCGTGAGTTTATGGGGTACGGAAAAAATCCTCGTTAAAGAGACTCCGATCCCCCGTGCTGTCCCAGTGACTGTCCGTATAGGTTCCTTAATCGATCCGCCAAAAACGACTAAAAGAGAGGAATTACAGCGAGTAACTGAAGTCTGTCGGGATGAGATCCATGCACTGCATGACTTAGGGCGGTAGAATGGGCGGGTGCAGAATTACAGATCATAATCTCAAACATGGAAGACATTAGGGAACGCCTTACGCAAGAAGTAGATCGGGCACAATGGCAATGGCTCAAGCCCCATATTGCTAGGGATAATGTGGTTGTAGTCAATCCAGGATTAAATTTAGTCGATGTGGGAGTGGCGATCGCCACCGATGAAGTCACCTCTGTACAGCGCTGGATTGGCGAACAACTGATTACCAAACCCACCCTTGAACAATTAAACCATTGGGAGCATACCGAAGATCAGCAGTTTGAGGCTCTGATTGTCCAACCCTATGTTCTGGTGAAAGAAGCCTCTTGAGCCTAATCCATCCCAGAGGTGATGTAAAGAATTGTTGCGAGTGGCATAAAAACAGGGGCAAAAAAACGAGAACCCTATAGAGGGTTTCACGCAAGCCACTCTACACATCCTTTACTGTTCTTCACCATTTGGGTGAATTTACCACGATGAGCTTCTTACAGAAACTACGGAAATTACTGAATCTCACCTCTCCTAAAGCCCCTGAAACCAACCCTAACTCAGGTCAGACCTTCATCCTCGAACCCATCCTTACCCCTTCAGGTTTGGGTTTAGATGGAGACGGAGGAGACGAAATTCCCCCCTTAGATGGAGACTTTGATATTGACCTCAATGCTGCTGACGGTGACGATATTGATACTCCTGATGAGACCTACACTGCTGAGGGTGACTTCACGGAGGGGGAAACAGGAGAGAGCATAGATGGGACTGATGTTGATGAGGTGGAATTCGATCCACAAACGGAAGAAGAAGTTGCCTATATAACCTCAGTTGACGCAGATGAAGCTGGAGAAACGGAGGGAAATGAACCGGTAACGGGGAAAGAGACGGTTATCGAAGAAGGTATAGAACTTAATGATACTGAAGCGGATGGCGATCGCCAACTCCTGGCCACTGTGTCAGCAAACCGCACTCCAGCAGAAGAGTTTCCTGAAGGCATTTCTCAACCGAGCGATACCGAAACCACTGGAGGAGATAGGATTGACCCCATAGACGATCATCCCACTGGAGAACAAAGCCTAGACTATCCTGAAGAAGAGGAACAACTCGCCCCCACCTTAGAAATTGTGCCACCCAATTTTACCTTTGATTCCGGAGTCTTCACCGTGGGAGAAAGTGGAGAAGTTGGAGTTGACTTCCTCTTTGATGGGGGCGGATATCAAGGGGAACTGGCCATCTTTTCCTTAGAGGGAATGGATGAATTTGAAGCCGGTTCCGAGGAATTTATCCAAGAAGCAGCCAGTCGCGCCTTGAGTAATTCAGAACTCGGTCATGTGGTGATTTCCGATGCTGAAGAAGGGGCTAAGTTTAGCGGTAACTTGGGCGAGCGCGACCAAAATGACGGAGAGTATTTAGGGGTGAAAACCTTTAAGATGCGCTCTGGGGATGAATTTGGGGTGATGCTGGTTCCGAATAAAACCGTAGCGAGGGTTTTGGATAATCCCAGTATTGGCGGTTCCGGTCGTCCCTTGTTTTCCATGGTAACTGCGAATCCGGATGATGCGTTCCATGTGGGGCAAATTGCGGATGTTACGGGAGATGGTTCGACGTTTGTGATGGAAGATATCCGCGTCGATGGTAAGACGGACTCAGATTACAATGATGTGATTTTCCAGGTCAGGGGAGCAGAAGGGAAGGCTGCGCTGTTGGATAGTGCGATCGCCTCCGACAAAGAATGGCGCTATTCTGATCTTGGGCAAGCCTTACTCGAATACGCCAAACCCTACATCACCCCTGAGTCTGTCGAAACCGAAGTCAGCGACCTCATTCAGGACGTACAAGGCTTAACCGAAGCCTTGCAAGACGCAGTAGAAACTCTAGAACCTGAAGTTGTAGAACCTGTTGAAACCCCTGAAGAACCTGCTCCAGAACCAGAAACTCCCACTTCCGAGCAACCCGTGCAACCCGCAGAGACTGAAGTAACTGACAATTCTGCTGACTCTGAGCAAGACGCGCAAAATTCAGACACTGAGGAAACACAGACTTCTGATAACTCGACTGCTGAGACCTCTAATTCCAAGCAAAACGAGCAAAATTCAGATACTGAGGAAACGGACACTTCTGATAGCTCGACTGTTGAAACCTCTAATTCCAAGCAAAACGAGCAAAATTCAGACACTGAGGAAACCGAGAATTCTGATAACTCGACTGCTGAAACCTCTAATTCCGAGCAAAACGAGCAAAATTCAGATACTGAGGAAACAGAAACTTCTGATAACTCGACTGCACAAACTCCAGACACTGAGGAACCCGAACACATTCATGACGAATATCAGGAACCCTCAGCCACCGATAACCTCATCGCTCGGTTAGACCATTTAACCACGCGACTCGAAGACGCGCAGGATGCTCCCGTTTCCAGCGAAGAAGCGGAACAACTGCAAACCTTAGTGCAACAGGTGGAAACTTTAACCGAAACCCTAGAACAACCCAACTATCAATCCTTCTCCGAGCGGGCAGAATTAGCCGTCACGCGAGTGGTTGAGCGCTTGGAAAATGTCGCCCAACGCATCGTTCCCATTGGTGAAACTCCTCCAGAATTTGAGTTTGCCCAAACTGCCCAACCCCTCGTCGGTATCATCGACACTGGGTTTAGCGGGGATAATCCGGATATCGACTATTCTCGCATTACCCTGGGTCAAGACCATATCGACAATGACAATAATCCCCTATTGTCCGAAGGCGAAGGAAACGAACACGGAACCCATATCCTCGGCATTATCGGCGCAACCGAGAATAATGGCATCGGTATCGATGGCATCAATGACCAAGCTCCCCTGTGGGTAGGACGTGCCGTCGGTTCAGGAAAATGGGCCGAGTCTTTGATTGAATTTGTCGATGCAGCGCGAGAGTCAGGACAACCGAATGCAGTGGTGAATTTGAGTATGGATTTAACTCAGATTGATGCCCAAGGAAATGTCACCACTCGCTATGAGTTTACCCCAGAGGAGTGGGATGCTATTGAATATGCTCGTGAAAATAATGTGTTGATTGTAGCTGCTTCCGGAAATGATGGCGGGGTGATGTCGGCGTTGGGACAAGCTTCTCAGAAGTTCGATAATATTCTTACCGTCGGTGCTGCTGAACAAGTGAATCTAGAAGTCTCTGTGGCTGAAGGTTTCGAGCGAGTAGACTATTCCAGTTATGGAGAAGGATTAAATCTGGTTGCTCCTGGAGGAACCGATGAATATCCGATCTTATCCACCGTTGGTAATGGTGTAGGAACCATGACTGGGACTTCAGTAGCAACCGCAAAAGTTACCGGGGCAGCGTCCCAAGTTTGGGCGGCTAATCCTGAATTAAGCTATCAGCAAGTGGTGCGAATTCTCAAGGAAACAGCGACTGATTTGCATGAAGCGAATCCCGATCATGAGACTGGGTTTGGCTTGTTAAATATTGCCGCCGCCGTTCAGTTGGCAACTGTGACGAAACCAGAAGTTTACGAGTATTCTGCTATTGAGTTTTCACAACCTTGGAGTGGAGACGGTCAATTTACTGCTACGGAACGTGCTGCGAATTATCCAAATTATCCCATTGTCCCAAACAATTTCAGTGGCTGGGTTGGGCCAACAAGAGGTGTTAATCTTCGTAATACTCCTGTTCATAGCGATCGCGGCCCTGTTAACGAACCCTACAAGAAAACATTGTACTTTGATGCCTGGACTTATGGCAGTCGAGTCACTGACTTGTGGTTAAACCGCCCAGATGAGCTATGGTATCGAGTGCGTGGAACAAGTTACTGGGTTCCGAGTGCTTATATCTGGGGTTATCCAGGAAGTAAACCACCTGTACTTGCCCCATCGTTGCCAACTCCAAGCCCGACTCCCACACCAACTCCAACTCCGACTCCCACACCTACGCCTCCACCAGCTAATCGCCCAACTCCTGTACCTACTCCTGGTGGCGTTCCTTATACTGTTAAAAGGGGAGACACTCTCTGGGGAATTGCTCAACGCTTGTTAGGTAATGGTAATCGTTGGCGGGAAATTAAAGATGACAAGGGTAATCCTTTCAATGAATCCACTGCGCGGCGTTTGCGTATTGATCAAGTAGTTTATCTTCCTGGTGGTTCTCCAAAACAACCACCTGGAGAATCCTTGAAAGATAAAAATCTCAAGCGTTTTCCTGGGTTACAGTTTTCAACAGTCATCAGCAAGGCAACAGGCAAAGCACTAGATTCAGGTGGTAAAAATAACTCAGTTTATCCTCATCCATCACCTAATTCTGGGAATGAGTTTCATCAATGGGGATTTCAGAAGGTGGGAGATTATTACATCATCATCAACAAAGCCACAGGGAAAGCTTTAGATGCTGGTGGAGCGGGTAGTACACTACCTTACATTCATCCCGACCCTAATACGCAGAATCCTTTCCATCTCTGGAAACTGCAAAAAGTGGGTGATGCTTATATGATCATCAATAAAGCGACAGGGAAAGTTTTAGATCCAGGGGGTCAAGGTGGTAATCAGATCTACATGCATCCCAATCCCATGTCATGGAACCCCTACCACCTGTGGAAACTAAATTTGCCCAATAGTGGCGAGGGTCAGTTTACTCCAATCAACAGTCGTACAGAATATCTGAATCGTCTATATGGTGGTCGGTCAGGTCAAATCACACAATCTGCTTCCCAGCATGGTGGAGCAATTGATTCATGGAGCGGCCTTGGTGCAAATGTATATGCACTCGCAGGAGGTGAAGTGATAGAAGCTAAAAATGGGAAGGTAGTCAGTAATCCTCTGGATTTCAATCAATGGATTTACAATGGAATGATAGCCATCTATAACAAAGAGATGAATAAAACCTTCATCTATTGGCATCTTCAAGAAGGTTCGATCAATGAGTCTATCAAAGGAACCCACATTTCTACCGGCGCTCTAATCGGTCTGGAAGGTCGAACTGGCCATGTGAATGGAAACGGTTCAGGATATCCAATGTCTAGTCCATATTGGGGAGTTCATACTCATGTAGAAGTTCGTGAAGGTCGAGGGTATGGTACGAAGTTGTCTTTACCATCAGTTCTTGGTAATGGAAATTGGTAAATTTGCCCAACTGACAAGGTTGTAGAGCCATATTCTATGGTGCGTTAATTAACGTACCCTACGGGATCTGGGAAAGGCAATCGCCCTTCCCTCACCCCAAGAAACCGGGTTTTTAGGTCACTTTTGCTGCTTCAGCGATATCCGTGGCAAAAACCCGGTTTCTGACTTCGGGGCGATCTTTGGATGAGAAAGGAGGGGGCGATAAAACTCCGTTTCGCTTCGCGACATGAAACGCCCCTACAGATTTGGGTACATATCGTCAGTTTCTGGCGATCGCCCTTTCTAAACAAACTCTACATGATTCTGCATGTCCAACGGCTCCAATACCTCCCAAATTAAGACTAAACCTCGTACAATTTCACCAATTGAGCGACTCTTTTGATGGCAATAAACAATACCACAATGATCTAAGCCTCGTTGGTGAAGGGCTAAAAAATCATCGTCTTGGGTAAAAACCACTCGATTGTTGGCGATCGCAAACGCTAGTTGCTCCTCATCAGTAATTCCCAAAAGATTCTCCTCTGGTGTTGTCGTCACATCAATACTTCTTCGTCTTAAACCTTCTGCGATCGCCCGCTCAACTGACTCATCTAAATGATATTTAATCTTCTCCAAGATTCATTCCCTTTAGTTTTTGCTGTACTTTAGAAGGAATTTTGGCTTGCAACTCTTGAACCCATTGTTCGCTCTGTTGAATTTGTTGTCGAATTTCTTGAAAATGATCGTGATAGTAAGCTAACGCAGCATAGACATCTGCCAAAGTAATTGAAGGATATCTGGAGACAATTTCATCAGGAGACATGCCCATTTGTTCGTGCCAAATTACAATGTCCTGAACTCTAATTCTATGGCCAGCGATATGGGGTTTTCCACCACAAATATCAGGAGAAATTTGAATATGTTCTGAAATTACTTCTGTCATGGAAAAATGAAACTAGACGATTGTGAGTGTTTATTATATCTCAAATTCTTGTTCTTGAATCGTATTTTCAGTTAACCAGGGAGGAGATCTCGCCAGCGATGCGGAGCATTATCGTCCCTTCCATCCTCTTCCCCACCCCAAGAAACCGGGTTTTTTGGTCACTTTTGCTGCTTCAGCAATCTCCGTGGCAAAAACCCGGTTTCTGACTTCGGGGCGATCTTTGGATGAGCAGGGAGGGAGGCGATCGCTATTGGATGATTTCCACTATTTTGGCGATCGCCTCGTTTAATTTCTCTGGTTTCAGCTTACCCGCTCGATACAGTATGATTCGGCGATCGGCTGTAAACAAGCGATTGGGTCTAATATTACTGTTTTGGTTGAGTCCACCCTCACTAAAATCATCCGTGTCCAGAGAGATTCCATAGCGATCGCTAATTTTCTGGCTCGTAATTTGACACAGAATTACGTCATCTCCTGTTAAAGTGGCTATCACACAAGCGGGTCTGCGTTTGGCTTGGGTTAAATCTGAAAAAGGGAAAGGAACAACAACCACATCCCCTTTTACAAATTCTGCCATGCTTCATCCTCCTCTAAGCTCAACCAATCTTTTTCTAAAGAGGATTGACTGAGCAAGCTGGTTTCTAAGGTGTGGCGATCGCGTTTTTGTTTCAGAAACCGCAAAAAATCCCAGACCTCTTCTAACATGGCTTCAGGAAGCTCTTCTATTTCTTTGAGAAATAACTCTTTGTCCATAAAACTGCATTAATCAATACAAAGGTTAGAACCTCAATTGTACCAGGTGTTATTTTCTCGTTCAAATCCTGGCCCTTCCACCACCCCAAGAAACCGGGTTTTTAGGTTACTTTTGCTGCTTGAGCGATATCCGTGGCAAAAACCCGGTTTCTGACTTCGAGGCGATCTTTGGACGAGCAGGGAGGGGGCGATCGCCAAATGGGTCAAAACAAGCCCTAATTAACAAAACCCAACACAATCTCACAATGGCAAAACTCCCGATTGAAATAACTGTTCTGGTTAATCAATTAAAACAGCAAGCCTTAGATATAGTTGATGAATCTCTAGCTATAGAGCTAAAAGTTTTTGAGCAATTTGGAGAAACAGAGCAAACCATTGCCGCTTTAGACGAAATGAAGAATGCGGGAGAAGATGCCGCATCAGCTTACTCGCAACTGTCCACCCTCCAGTTACAAATTGCTAAAATCCAACCGGATGTTCCTTCTGATGTGTTAAAATTACTCACGAAAGTAATTGAGAGAACACAATTAAGAATTCCAGCATTACAAAGAAGTATTCAAGAAGTTCAACAAGAATATCAGGTATAAACTCTTATGAAAAACAAACATCAGATCCCTAACACGGAAACATCAAAACATTTGTTAAATAATCTACGTCGAACTCGTTTAGAAGTTCGAGAAGTTAGCTTAGAACTGGCAGAAATCAATGCAAGATTGGAAGATGAAATTCGTCAAAAGCAGCTAGAGAGAGTGAGAAAAACCTTAATGGGTTAATATTGACTCCAATTACCTGTAGCCTTGTATTGAGTTGGCCTAAATTAATTCCCCACTAACACACTTCGCATGATATGGGAAATCACTTCAACTAACCCTAACCCCCGTTTGATTTCTGCTTTTCTGAAACTACCATGAAAAATTTTCAACTTCTAGATTCAGTCGCCTTGCTCGAACCCATTTCCAGGGAAAGGCTCACTTTAATTGAGCCAGAATATGAATCCATTCTGAGTTTACCCACCGGACAAGTGGGAACTATCGTTGAAGTATATGATCGGGCAGAAGAACCTCAGTATTTGGTTGAGTTTTGCGATCGCCAAGGCTGTGAATACGCAATGGCAACATTAAAAGCGAACGAAATTTTAGCTTTACATTATGAATTAACGGTGGCTTAAAAGACCCACCCCAAGAAACCGGGTTTTTAGGTCACTTTTGCTGCTGAAGCGATATCCGTGGCAAAAACCCGGTTTCTGACTTCGGGGCGATCGCTCTTTGCTAAAATTAACAGCAGGTTCCTTCAGTCACGATCAACATCCAGAAATAATGCGTAAACAGACGATTCAATATACATCCCCCTTAGATGCCCTAATTACCGTTGCCAAGCGATTAAGCTTGTATGAAAATCAGAAGAATATGGACTCTGAGGAATTTTTCTACCAGTATAGTCAGGGATTATTATCAGATGATGCCCAATTGGTCGAATGGGCAAACGACTACCGTCATTATCTAGCTCTACGTCATGAAATAGAACAATACATTAACGATGCTGCATGAACGCTTATCTGCTTATCTCGATCTCGTTGAGCAAGCAGTCCAACAATCTGTTAATGTTTATGTTGAACGCTATGAAGAAGAAATTTTAACACCAACACGAGTTAATCTCAGGATTAGACTGCGATTTAATCCCGGTCATCTTCTGGAAATGAATGAAGCGATCATCGTGACGGATAGTGAATTGAATTTTCTCGATTACCGTTATCACTTTCAGGATGAACAGAATTATCTGGTTTTTCGCTATGATAGTACCCCTCATTTTCCTGATTTACCCGACTTTCCTTATCACAAGCACTTACCCGATAAAGTGATCTCGTCACCTAAACCGAACCTTTTTCAAGTTTTACAAGAAATTAGTCAAGTGATAGCTCAAGACTGAATACCGCCCTTCCCCCACCCCAAGAAACCGGGTTTTTAGGATCTCCATGACAAAAACCCGGTTTCTCAAGCCTTAAACCAACTTCAAATTGGGATAAGCGGCTAAAATATCATCACTGGTGAGGGTATCCCCACTCGCTTGGGGAGTCCAGAGGACTTCAATGGCTAAGAGATTATCTTCTCCTAACGATCCGATTTGACTCAGGGCACGGCGTAAATCTTGGGAACCGTTAATGGTGGGTAGTTCTAATTTACCCAATGTTGCCGCCACTAACGTTACCACAATATATTCCCCAGAAGCTTGTGCTAACTCATCGGTTGCATCACCGGGTAATGCGCCCTTACTTTCAGCTTGCTTGAGTTGGTTATTATAATTCGATAGAGTTTCTTCGGTGAACTTACTGCGCTCGGCAATGGAGAATTGGTTAAATTTCGCTTCTGCCGTATCTAAGCGTCCTGGAGAACTTTCGGTACTGCCATACACCCAATATTCGGGATGACGCAACAGGGAAAGGGTGGCTTCTTGCAGAATTTGGGCGCGTCCAGAACCGGTGGTGGGGTCGCTGGTTTGGGCAATTCGGTCTAAGTCGGTTTGCAGGCTACGCGCATCAGCTAAGAGTCCGACTTGCACTTGGGCAACGGAGGTGGTGGGATTAGAGCTACCGGTGAGCATTTCTGTGTCCCCATCACCCAGACGGCGCATGGTTTGCATGAGGAAGTTGGCGATCGCCACAAAAATCAGGATCGTAAACAGCCCACCAAACCCACCTCCAAAGCCGAAGAAGGGCAGTAAAAAGGGAAAACCGAATCCCCCCCCAAACCCATAACCACCGCCCGTATAGGTGCGGCTAGGGGCGCTATAGCTGCGGCTGGGAGCGCGAAATGAGCCGCCCCCAATGCGTCCCCCACTTCTGGCAGCTAGGGCGCTGCTGGCACTGCCAAAGGTGAGGCCAAGCATTAAAACCATGAGTACCAAGGATTTCCACGCGGTTTTTCGATTGAGCCAAGATTGGTTTTTCATCAGTTATGCTCTTCAACATCTCGATTACTACAATTAGAGGAGAACTGAAATCACGCCCTCCTCCCTTTAAAGTATCTTTAGATTAAGCCCTTGGGATTGTCGGTTATCCGCCTTTGCACTGGTTGGGTTACTTCTGGGGGCAATCCATGAACACGCTAGACTTCCTGAGCTGGCGATCTCCTGAAAAACACCGATGGAGACACCTGAAAGAAATCCGCTAATTTTTCAATATGTTCCACCGTCAACTTTCGTTTACCCTTGAGAACGTCAGAAATAATGGACTCCGTTTTGAAAATTGGGACTAAATCTTTTTGCTTCAAACCCAACTCATCAATCAGAGCCTTCAGTAACTCAACCCCATTTAAGTCGGGAATCAATACATACTTTTCTTCATACTCATGAACCAGAAGACCCAACAGATTCAGGTAATCTCGTTTGTCCGGTGTGAGTTCACCAGAATCTAGTAAAGTATCAATCACTTGTTGCACAGCCAGTAAATCCTGCTCTGATTTAATCGGGCGAGGTGGAAAGTCTTGCAGAAGGTCAATATAATTGCTAGATTGAGTATTTAACATATTCTTTGCGCCCATTTTTGGCATCAACCGCTATCCTATTCGCGATTGTGGTAATCATTAGTATTGGTATCAATGACAAATCTCAGTTTAGACATCTTCACTCAAGATTTCGTCTAAAATTTCTTGAGTTAGGCCATTTTCTTGTGCTTGCGATCGCATGTCATCGATAATATCGTCTAGCGATCGCTTCTTCATCATTTGCTTCAGCCATCCATTGACAATGATTTGCATCTTCTGACGCTCTATCAAGGTTTTTCCTTCATAGGCTTGAGCGATTTCTGAATCCACTTGGATGCTAATGCTTTCCATCCTCTACCTCTCAATCTTGGGTTAGGCTTCTTTCATGATATAGCAGCGATCGCTGCTATGTTGATGTATCACTGAGAACGCTAGACTTCCTGTGCTGGCGATTGGAAATCGAGAATTTTTGCATATAGACTATCTACGGACTCTTCCGCAAACAATTCATCCTTCAGTTTCAGGTAGTCACTGCCTCTAAGATTGCAGGCTGCCCAAAATCGGGCGACCTCAGAGGGTTCCATGTGGGCGAAAAGAATTTCCAGCCCTTCTTGTAGAATTTGTTGCTCAATCTTCATTTTATTCAAGGAGCTATAGATGATTATCGAAAAGTTCGCTCGTTCATTTCCTCAAAAAATAGCTCCTCACTTTCAGTCGCCATTTGTAACGCTATCCGATCTTGAAGAATTCTTGCATTGAAGTTTCGACGTACTTCTTCATCAACACGATTAAGTAAAAAGGGAATTTCATGTCCTGCATGGTTCATTTGACAGTCAGCGCCCATCATACGAAGCATATTTTCTAAATGATCTTCGTGTACCTCGAAACCAAAAACTTTATTTCTGGGTTTAAAAATTCCCCTGAAAATATGAGGAGCATAATTATGGAGGAATGATGGAAGTGTCCCTCTCGATCTCTCCCCTTGGTTTCTATTAGGAACATTACTATTTAACAAGTGATCTTCAAGGGTTTCTATAATATATAGTTCTCCTGTTCTTAAAGCACGAGCAAATGTTGAGAATATCACATTAGCTTTAATATTTTTCATCACTCCAATACATTGCTTACCACTAGAAAAAAGAGTATCGTAAAGACTGACACCTTCTTGAATAGCAACAAGCCATTCATAGACTAAAGTACCGTCAAAAAATATATAAGGTTCTTCAAGTTCTAATCCATGTCTTACCTCAAAGTACCGGAGATAAGCAGTTGATGAAATACCAAAAAGTGCTTGTTCTTGCCGTGCAATAAAATCATTAGTATCTGTAGAATCACTAAGATAGGCTCTACCAGACCAATAATGCAACGAATCTTGTAAGGGACGACGATGGGAGATGCTACCAATTCCTACACATAGAGCTTGCCCTGATGAGTACATCTGTAAAGGAAGTGCTGGAGTTCCATCTACAGCAGCAACATGACCCTGTTCTAATTCCGGAGCGTTACTGAATAAACCAAACTCAACTTGGCGTAACCTGGGTCTGCCTCCAGGTAATGGGCCTGATGACTCCATTGCTTCTCTTGCTTCACGGGTGATTTGCCTTGCTTGCTCACTATCAAGCATTTCAACGACATCATCTGCAATACCGCCAAAAGTTGCGGCGAACTCATCACGGGTAATACGTCTTGAACGTCTAATTAACTCACTAAACATATCTCTAGTTTCCCCTTTTTTCAAATACGTTAAGAACACAAGTGTCTGATCTCATTCTACGGTCACGCTTTGCCATATTATTTTTGTATGCACTTCCAGGTTCTTGCTGACGACCACGAGAAACATAGGCAGTATCTAACCAACTTAAGCCACCACCAACAGCTATTGAATAAACATCTGATGGCACATCATGATTTGGATCTTCGGGTTTAAAGCCACTCCACTTAGGGAGAAAAACACATAGTCTGCCATTCTCATTAAGAGATTCTGTTAGTGAAGTTATAATTTCTTGCATCACAACCAGATAGTCTTGATAACTTTCTGCTGAAGCTAACAGATCATCAAATAAGTGGCTAGATTGACCATAATAGGATGGATCAATAAATATCCAATCTGCTTTAATTGGTAAGCGGTTTCGCGCATCGTGTTGTTGTATAAAATGACGGCGAGGATATAGATCAAATAGATGAATCTTGAGCTTGAAATTAGAATCTTTCTGCCATCGATCACGGTCATCATAAACCCTTTTGAGCATTCCGCTTCCAGCCATTGCATCTACTGCAACTCCCTTGTGAGGAGCAAAATAGTATAATGCATTTGCATAAACTTCACCAGGGATGGAACCTGAAAAATCCTCTTCTTTTTTCCACTTTGGATGACTAAAAGCCCACCAATCTGAAGGTTTTATGATGTCAAGATTGGCTTTAACACTGCCGTTTTTCTTGCACCAATTTCTGTGTATTTGGGTATATGTTGATGCTGGATTTTTATCTAGAAGATCTAGAGCTTCAGTAAAATATTCTTTCATCCTACCTTTCTGTCGTTGAGCATATTGAAATAATTTAGGAGCAGCTTGACGTAACTTGCCTGTATCTATACCCTCTGCCTCAAGCTCTAGGAGAGCTTGACCTTGTGTCACAAGTCCTCTAGCTTTGACAGAATTGATCCCAATTTGAGTACATAATTGGCTAAATTTTAGTTTTTGCGATTTATCTATTTCTTTTTGATGATCAAAAATTTTAGAAGCTTGTGCCCAAAGTTTTGCACGATAAAATGCTCCTCCCGGCTGTCTTTGAGAAGCTAGTTCAGCACATCTTGCTATTTCTTGTGGATCTGTAATTTCCAATGAAACTAACTCAGCCACTTCATAGAATGAGTTGCTATCTACAGAATTTTGGAACTGCTTCAAAACACTTGTTTTTTCCCCTTGTTTATAAGACGAATTGTTGCTTGAGTTTCCACCCAATGGAAAAGCCTGACTATCAGTAATAAGTTTTGTAACTGTATCTTGCGTTTTAGAGGTCAAATTCATCTGTTACTGCTGATAAATATGGTTCTTGAGCATTAATTCTAGCACCAGTATTGTCGGTTCTCATCAATTCAAACGGCGACGGAGCCATTTGTGCTAAAACTGTTGCTTTTGATTCGTGTATTGCAACGAGAGCTTGCCCTGTACCTAGCTTCATTGCTTGTGGAGAAAATTCTCTCCCCATTGTCTGAGTTGCTGCATCTGCTTCAGCTTTACTATTTTGACGCATGACAAACTTGGTATTCAGGTTATTCATAACACGCTGTGGAATCTGTGAAGTATTTTGTAAACTAAGAATAATTGAATGGTCTACCGATCTACCTTCTCTCATAACCCGCTCAAATGCTCTTTCAAGAGAAGTACTATATTGGGAATCATTATCAAAAACTCGATGTGCTTCATCTACCATCTGAACAATTCCAACTGAGTCTGTATTCCGTTTTTTACAATATTGCTGGCAAATACGCAAGAAGTACGAAAGAATCAAGGCATAGGATCTAGTTTCCATTTGAGCGTAGTTGATAACTAAAATCTTGCCTTGCTCTACATATTCCTCTAAAGTAAAAGATTGAACTGTTTGTTTCCAATTACCATCAAGGCTAGATTGCAAACGTTTTTTATTACGTTTTCCAGTATTTTGTCCGACAACATCTAGCCACGGCATTCCTTTTTGACGATTGTTCGCCTTTCGTAAGATCGCTTTCCCTGTAGCTTCATGAATTTGTAGTAGTGGATCTACATTTTTGTTCATTCTTTGTCGAACCAAATCGAGAATATCAGAAGTTGTATAGCTTTGTCGATCTCTACTATGAACTTCTTGATAAAGTGTGTCTCCTGCACCTGCAAATCCCTCAAATTGAGCCTGCTCATTAGAATAGGGAAAAAATAATCCTGCTAAAATTTCTGGACTAAAGTCTGATGCATTAAACCCAACAACAGCATCAACTGTATTGGGATCGCACAAACCATGAAACCCAACTCTTGTTACATTTGAAATCCCATGTTGAACTAAACCATAGGATCTAAACTGCTCCCAAATTTCGGTAGGCACGCCTGGATCTGTATTTGCTCTATCAATGAAGCCGTAATCTGGCTTCGCGTCATGCAAAAGAACACATTTTCCAAACTGGAGAGCTTGTTCTACAAGATTTGCTGAAACATTAGATTTTCCTGAGCCTGTTCCCCCAGAAACCATAATGTGATAATTGAACTTGAGAGGGTCAATACATAGGGGAACACCTTCTGCATTAAGCAGTTCTCCAACTACATTGGAAGTACCATCATCTCGGTTTACCCTTTGAGGGATACCAATTACTCTACTGGTATCTTCAACATTCAGTCTACTTACGACGGCTCCAGGTAAAGGACGTAGCCTAGGTGTAAGTAACTGACGACCATTATACTGACCTAAAATACCAATTTCAAAAACCTGCACAGATTCAACAGACTGAACGTTAGGATTATCTTGCATCAGTCTTAATCCATGAAGAATAGTGGGATCAAGCCTATTACTGTTTACAATTGAGATGTTACGGTTTGGCTCAAGGATCTGGCCAATCCACGACATATCACCCTGATCTAGCCGGACATAATCAAACAAGGCAAAACCTTCCTCAATGCTTCCCATTGCTTGAACGTGAGACAAGTCGCCGCTAGTTCCATCGTGTAAAATGATCATTTAGCTTTCCTTACTTTATATGAAATTCTCCAAGGTATCAGTCACAGAGAACTTCCCTAGTATCATAGTTTCTTCATAACATATTATATACAAAGTTCCAGTGTACTCTTACAAAAATAGTAGAGTTACACTGGAACTAAAGTCAATCAGATCATATATTAGGCTAAACCACGGCAGTTTCGTGCTGTGCGTGGAGACGGTCTTTTTTCAACGCTTCCGAGAGACGGTTGAGCGCGTTCACGTAAGCGTGAGCAGAGGCAACCACAATATCCGTATTCGCGGCATGACCCGAATATACCCGGTCTTCATGTTGGACGCGGATGGTGACTTCGCCGATCGCATCAATTCCCGCCGTAACCGACTGTACGGAGAACTCGATCAGCTTATTCGGCACATTAATCACCCGATTAATTGCCTTATAAATCGCATCCACCGGCCCAGTGCCGATCGCCGCATCCGTCAGCTCTTCCCCATCCGGAGTCCGCAACGTTACTGTTGCCGTCGGTCGCGAATTGTCTCCACAGGACACCTGTACCAACTCCAAGCGGAAGAAGTCCGGCGCTTGTTGAATCTCATCATTGGCGATCGCCTCAATATCCCAGTCGCTGATCTCCTTCTTCTTATCCGCCAACTCCTTAAAGCGCACAAACGCCTTATTTAAATCCGTCTCCGACAACTCAAAACCCAACTCTTGCAGCCGGTTACTGAACGCATGACGGCCCGAATGTTTACCCAAAACAATCTGATTTTCACTCAAGCCAATGGACTCAGCATCCATAATTTCATAGGTGAGCTTATTCTTCAGCACCCCATCCTGGTGAATACCCGACTCATGGGCAAACGCATTCGCCCCCACAATCGCCTTATTCGGCTGCACCAACATGCCCGTCAAATTCGACACCAACCGCGAAGTCTTATAAATCTGCTTCGTATCGATCTGCGTCAGAGGTTCCATAGACTCCGGAGCGCGACCAAAGAACGGATTATAATACTGACGGCGCACATGCAGAGCCATCACCAACTCCTCCAGAGCCGCATTACCGGCACGCTCGCCAATGCCATTAATCGTACATTCGAGTTGCCGAGCGCCATTTTCCACCGCCGACAAGAAATTAGCCACCGCCAAACCCAAATCATTATGGCCGTGAACCGAAATAATCGCCTGGTTAATATTGGGCACATTCTCCTTAATGCCGCGAATCAGCGCCCCAAACTCCGCCGGAGTCGTATATCCCACCGTATCTGGAATATTAACCGTCGTTGCGCCAGCCGCGATCGCCGCCTCCAAAACCTGGTATAAAAACTCTGGATCGGAACGTCCCGCATCCTCCGGCGAAAACTCCACATCATCCACAAACGACTTCGCATAAGCCACCATTTCCGGCGCAATTTTCAGCACCTCTTCCCGACTCTTCTTCAGCTTATATTCCAAATGAATATCCGAAGTCGCAATAAACGTATGAATTCGCGGTTTCGCCGCCGGTTTCACCGCATCAGCCGCCGCCTTAATATCCTGGCGTGTTGCTCTCGCCAACCCACAAATCGTTGGCCCCGCTTCCGTCCCCACCGTTGCGGCAATCTTCTGCACCGCATCAAAATCCCCCGGACTTGCAAACGGAAAACCGGCCTCAATCACATCAACTCCCAGACGGGCCAGTTGTTTAGCAATCACCAGTTTTTCATCACCATTCAGAGTTGCCCCTGGACATTGTTCACCGTCGCGGAGAGTAGTATCAAAGATAATGATACGGTCGTGTTGAGGTTGCATAGTCATACAAGCTATTCGACAAAAACAGGTTCATCTCATTTTAGCCCACATTTTAATATATTAGTAATATATGAGGAAATACAAATTATGCCCTATAGTAAATTTACCCTCAGTCGCGCTGTAGAAGATTTTGAACTAACCTTGATTGAAGGCGATCGCTTTTTCCCTAAAATTCAACCCGTCCAACCGACCCCCCTACTCCAAGATATCCTAAAAGAAACCATCCCTTGGGCGATCGCCGTCAGTAGTAAAAAAGCCCGTTCCGAAGGAATTATTAACCCCGTTTTGTTGGAAGTAAAACGTCAACTGAAAGGACAAATCAGTGTTTTTTCGGGTGAAGAGTTTACCGTACAACCGGAAGTAGATTTAACCGGATATGTAGATTTTTTGATTAGTCGTTCCCCTGAACAATTGTTCATTAAAGCTCCTGCTGTTGTGTTAGTCGAAGCCAAAAAAGAAGACCTCAAACCTGCTTTAGGTCAGTGTTTAGCTGAGATGGTCGCTGCTCAACGGTTTAACCAACAAAAACAACAAGCGATCGCCACAATTTATGGGACTGTCACCAGTGGAACGGTGTGGCGGTTTTTAAAGCTCGAAGGACAATCTGTTACCATTGATTTAACCGATTATCCATTACCCCCCGTTGAGCAAATTTTAGGATTTCTAATGTGGATGGTGCAGCAAGGGTAAAGTTTCACTGTAAGCATTCACCGTCAGCTATCAGTCATCAGCTAGGGACGTAGCATACTACGTCCCTACAGGTTTTAGATAGGGATTAGAGCGGTTAACTCAATTGGCCCAACAACACATGCTATAGATCGGTTTTCTCAATTAACGGTCGGATATCATTGAGATCGATATAACGGTCTGTTGCATTTCTCAGTTCCCTAGCAATCATTCCTTCCGTGGAAACGACGGTAATATGGGTACTTTTGGAGCGCAACAGCTCGATCGCCCGTTCAAAGTCTCCATCCCCACTAAATAAGATCACCCGGTCATATTGCTCTACCGTATTAAACATATCAATAACAATTTCTATATCTAAATTCGCTTTCTGGGAATAGCGCCCCGAATGGTCATCATAATATTCCTTCAGAATTTTGGTGCGTACCGTATAACCCAAACTAATCAAAGCATCTCGAAATCCTCTTTGATCTTGGGGGTCTTTAATTCCCGTATACCAAAAGGCATTCGCTAGATCCATTTCTTCCTTGCCAGCAAAGTATTCTAAAACCCGTTTTGGATCGAAAAACCAGCCATTTTTTTGTTGGGCATAGAACATATTGTTTCCATCGACAAAGATTGATACACGATTTTTATATCCCATAAAATGTTGTCCTAGACGATTGGATGTGCATACAAGAGCGCTGACGGTTAGCCAAGATGCTAACCGTTCAAACACAAAACCCACCCCATCCAGTTGGGCTATCTAGACCCATTCTGGGGGGCACTATTGAGCGTTAGAGTAGGCAGTTCAGGAGAGAAATTATCCCAAAAATTGAGTCAATAGAATTAAGGGTAAGAATTGAGTTGTAAGGGTTTTAATAGAAAAAACAAAGCGATAAAATCGCCTAAAATTTATACAAGAATAACGAGGCCTAATCCATTATAGAAGCATCTCTAATTCGATTTGGGCCTCTAAATTCTGGTTCTATTATGACAGAAAGTCTTAGCTTTTGCTCAAGAGTTTTGTCAAGAGTTAGGAAATTCTGTGACGATGGGGTGTTCGGGATAGGAACACCAATCACTCCAACTGCCCACATAGAGTTTTTCTTGGGGTCTTCCGGCTAGAGCTAGGGAAAATAAGTTAACACAAGCGGTAACTCCGGAACCACAGTATACCCAGAATTCGGACTCAGCAGGATAGGCTTGCCATCGAGTTTGATGGTAGCTCATCGGTTGCGTCGCTCCTGACTCGGTGGTAACCTCTTGCCACGGGTGGTTCATCGCTCCAGGAATATGACCGGCTACCGGATCGATTGGCTCGGTTTTACCGATATATCGGTCATAGGCTCTCGAATCGACTAGAATCACATCCGATCGTTCTCCTAAGCGCTTGATGGCTTCACAATCAACCACCCAATCGGATTGAATCTCAGGCGTAAAGGCTCCCGGTTGTTTGGCTGCGCTGGGTTCCTGACTGATAGGATATCCAGCTTCTTGCCAGCTTTTCCAACCTCCATCTAAAATGGCTACTTGCTCATGACCGAGATAGCGAAGTAACCACCAACAACGAGAGGCAAAGGCCATCCGGGAGTTATCATAGGCAACGACTAAGGTTTCGCGAGATTTAATGCCGAGTTGAGCGAGTTGAGTCGCCAATACTTCAATATCGGGTAAGGGATGACGACCGCCATGGGTTTGTACGGGGCTAGATAGGTCTTCATTGAGGTGCAGGTAAAAGGCTCCAGGAATATGACCCGCTTCATATTCTTCTCGTCCTTGCTCTGGGTTGCTGAGGGCGAAGCGACAATCAATAATCACGATTTGAGGGTCTTGGAGGTGTTCGGATAACCATTGTGGAGAAACGAGCAGGGAGGGAAAGGTCATAATCAATTAAAAATTAAAAATTAGAAATTAGAAATTGGGTCTGAGTTGGGGTACGTTGGCTCGTTAGGAGGCCGATGTTTAATTTACCGCGATCGCCCAGTCTCCAGCAAGGGGGTGCGGGAGATGGGGAGATAGGGAGAATGGGAAAATAGCCTTTTACGGATTACCGATTTCCTTATGACTCAAATTCCTGCTTTTACTCCTCAACCTACGGGTGATGGATCTTGGACATTTTTTTCCCCGGAATTTGGGGAATTGTTTCACTCCCATCATGGAGCGAAGCAGGAAGCGAACAAGAAGTTTGTGGAACCGACTCGACTGGTGGGACAAGCTCTTAAGGGTGAGGTTGGTTTGCTCGATATCTGCTATGGACTGGGCTACAATAGCGCCAGCGCTCTAGAAGCTCTGTGGTCAGCTAATCCCCGGTGTGAAGTGAGTTGGGTGGGATTAGAATTGGATGAGCGGGTGGCAGAGATGGCGATCGCCCACAACTTCCACGAAAATTGGCCCCATCCTATTAACACCATTTTACCCCAACTGGCCAGCACAGGAAGAGCCACCACGCCCCAATTTACCGGCATACTCCACATCGGTGACGCTCGGCAAACCTTAGCTTCTGTCATTGCCCAAGGTTTCCAAGCTGATGCCATTTTCCTCGATCCGTTTTCTCCTCCTACCTGTCCCCAACTTTGGACTGTGGAGTTTTTAGGATTAGTCGCCCAAGTCCTGAAACCAGAGGGTTATCTGGCAACTTATTCCTGTGCGGCTTCAGTTCGCGCTGCTCTGAGGTTAGCTGGATTTGAGATCGGCACAACTGTGCCCGTGGGCCGGAAATCTCCAGGAACTTTAGCCCGATTTTGCTTGGACGATCTGATCCCCTTATCCCAGAAAGAGGAGGAACATCTGCAAACCCGTGCTGCTATTCCCTATCGAGACCCCAGCTTAACGGATACGGCTGAAGTTATTGGCGATCGCCGCCAACAGGAGCAGCAAAATAGTAGTCTAGAGCCGAGTTCCCATTGGAAAAAGCGTTGGGGTGCGATCGCGGGTAACAATAAGTAATCATTAACCTCATTCCCTTCCCGTTGGCCGTAAACTAGATCATTGTGCCCATAAGAGGAAACCCAACCCGTGAGTCAAACGAATCTATCTAACCTAGACTGGTTAAACCAAACTGACCCCACCGTAACCGAATTGCTACAAAAAGAACTCGGACGGCAGAGGGAACACTTGGAACTCATTGCCAGTGAGAACTTCGCTTCACCTGCGGTTATGGCAGCCCAAGGTTCAGTTCTGACCAATAAATATGCAGAAGGATTACCCCAAAAGCGCTATTACGGAGGCTGTGAATTTATTGACCAAATCGAACAACTGGCCATTGACCGGGCTAAACAACTCTTTGGTGCGGCCCATGTAAACGTTCAACCCCATTCTGGGGCCCAAGCGAATTTTGCTGTCTTTCTGGCTCTGCTTGAACCGGGAGATACGATTTTAGGTATGGATCTCTCCCATGGCGGCCATTTAACCCATGGTTCTCCGGTGAATGTCTCTGGAAAATGGTTTAAGGTTGTCCAATATGGAGTCAATAAAGAGACGGAACGCCTAGATTTTGACCAAATTCGGGAAATTGCCCTAGAGCATAAACCCAAACTCATAATCTGTGGTTATTCTGCTTATCCGAGAATTATAGAATTTGAAAAATTCCGGGCGATCGCCGACGAAATTGGAGCCTACTTGCTCGCAGACATTGCCCATATTGCCGGTTTAGTCGCTACTGGACACCATCCCAACCCCCTTCCCCACTGCCATGTGGTTACCACCACCACCCACAAAACATTGCGCGGCCCCAGGGGTGGGTTAATCATGACCAATGATAATAAGCTGGGGAAAGCCTTCAATAAAGCCGTATTCCCAGGAACCCAAGGGGGGCCCCTAGAGCATGTGATTGCTGCCAAAGCAGTCGCCTTTGGGGAAGCCCTACAACCAGCATTTAAAGACTATTCTGAGCAAGTGATTAAAAATGCGGCTGCCCTAGCCAAACAACTGCAAAACCGGGGACTGAAAATCGTTTCTGGAGGTACAGATAACCACTTAATGCTGGTGGATCTGCGCTCTGTGAATATGACGGGTAAACAAGCGGATCAATTGGTCAGTACGGTCAATATTACAGCTAATAAAAATACCGTTCCCTTCGATCCCGAATCGCCTTTTGTCACCAGTGGACTGCGCTTAGGCTCTCCTGCCATGACCACACGGGGAATGAGAGAATGGGAATTTACGGAAATTGGTAATATTATTAGCGACTTGCTGCTCAATCCAGAGGATGAAGCCGTTCGCCAAGAGTGTAAAAACCGAGTTGCCACTCTGTGCGATCGCTTCCCCCTCTATCCACACCTGCAAATTCGCACCCCTGCCCTCGTTTAATCGGACATGGGTAATGGGATATTTTTCCCATTACCCATTCATTCCCCATTCCTTGACATCTGTAATCAATGATGTCTGAAATGTAGTAGAACCCTAGTAGACCCCCTAATTAAACCCTTGACTCTGCTCTCGGTCTTATCCACAGAATTTCAGATGCCCTTACAGATGTACCATCTGATTGCCTTCGCCGTATCCACTTTAGTTGTCCTTGGGAGTACCCCCATCGTCAAACATATTGGCCTGAAAAGTGGGAAAGTTGACAACCCTAACGGGCGTAAAGTTCACTCTCGACCCATGGTACGCTTGGGGGGAGTTTCCATTTTTCTCGGTACGCTCACCGCTCTATTAATTGTTTGGTGGGCCGGCGGATTTGGAATTTTACCCCCCCATAAAGAATACGAAGTATGGGGCGTAACCATTGGCGGTTTAGCCTTTTTTGCGATCGGTTTAGCCGACGATCTCTTTAGTCTCTCGCCCTTTTCTCGCTTGTTTATGCAGGTGGTGGTTGCCCTCGGTGCATGGCAGATGGGGGTACAAATTAACTTTTTAAGCATTCCCTTCATGGGATTAGTAACCCTACCAGATTGGATTAGTATTCCCATTACCATTTTGTGGTTAGTGGGCATGGTGAATGCGATTAACTGGATTGATGGTTTAGATGGTTTGGCAGCCGGAGTCTGTGGGATTGCGGCTGTGGTAATGCTGATTGTGAGCTTGTTTATGGATCAATCCGCAGCAGCTTTAATTGCGGCAGCGTTGGCAGGTGGGGCGCTCGGTTTTCTGCGCTACAATTTCAATCCTGCCCAGATTTTTATGGGGGATGGGGGAGCTTATTTTATGGGCTTTACCCTCGCAGGGGTGGGGGTGATTGGGCTGGTGAAAACTACGGCAGTAACAGCCGTATTATTGCCCTATCTAATTTTGGCTGTACCCCTGTTGGATATGTCAGCCGTAATTCTCGATCGCCTCCTCAATGGGCGATCGCCATTTATCGCCGATAAACGCCACCTCCATCACCGTCTTTTACAAGCAGGCTTATCCCATCGGTTAACCGTTCTGTTTATCTATGCCCTCACCCTCTGGGTGGGTAGTCTTGCCCTCGCCTTTTCTGGTATTCCTAGTGGTTATGGTTATGCTGCTGGTGCAACAGTTCTCTTGATTTACACCATTTGGAAAGCCAAACAACAGACGGCAAAATCCTAGGAGTGAACTAAACTCATTCTAGGCGAACAATTCTTTCCCCAATTAATTGACGTAAAGCTTCTTCTGCGGCAATTTCATCTTCTTGGGCTTGCTCTAAAAAGTGATATAAATCTGTTTTTTCGACGAGAGGAAAGGTTGGCGATCGCTCCCATTCCTGATAAACGGTTCCTTGTAGTCGGTAAATCCGCCATTCTTGCCCAGTGTAGCGCCAAAATTCAGGCACGCCTAAAGCCGCATACAGTTGATTTTTATCCATATCTGTGTGGGTAATATCGACTTCAACGACTAAATCTGGGGGCGGATCTTGCTGTAAATCGACTTTGCGACCGGCAACTTGCGGTTGATTTTGGATATAGTAGGCGTTATCGGGTTCTGCACCGCGATCCAAGTCTGGACGCGCTAAAGTGGTAGAGCGCATAGATTTGAGCTTTAGTCCCATGGCTGCGACTAGCACGCGAATAAAGACCCCAATCAACTCCGCCGCAAATTCATGGTCTTCTAGGGGCATAACCAATTCTAGGATTCCGCGATCGTAAATCAGTCGTACTGCTCGACTTTCCGGTAAGCCCTGGAGAATCTGTTGATAGTTTTCCCAGGCTAATCCATGCAGCATCAAGCGCTGTTCTCCCAGCGTTTTCTGTTGATGGGTAGCAATTCTAGAAATCATCTATCTCTTTGACCACTGACTGATTTTAGTTTATATCAAATCCGAATAATCAAGTATACTATACTGCGATCGCCCCACAAGTGTTCCAACTTTTTTCTACCTAAATTACCCCAAATTAGGAGATTAGACTGAAATATTTCTACCTAAATGTATTGGAGGATTAGGCATAAAGTTTCCCTTATAGCGTTCAGACCATTTGACAACTTGATTAGGAGGACACCAACGTGACTGATGAACAACATTCTTTGCTGAAAGCTTCAGATATCAATTCAATGGAGGCGTTTGAGTTTCGTCATCCGCTTAACCCCAATTCAGAAATTTATTTACGCTTCCTTGGGCGTTCTGTCGGTCTTCAACGCATTGGCGTGACGATCGCTCGTGTACCTCCAGGTAAAGAATCTTTCATTTACCATGCTCACCAGAATGAAGAAGAATGGGTTTACATCTTATCAGGTCGAGGGATTGCGGAAATTGGAGATAGGGAATATGAAGTCGAGCCAGGAGACTTTATGGGCTTTGGGCTACCTCAACAACCCCATCATCTTCGTAACCCATTCGATGAAGACCTTGTATATCTGATTGGTGGAGAAGCAGGGCGCTTAGATATTGCAATTTTTCCTCGGATGGGTAAACGAGTAATTCGAGATGATGAGTCGGCTTACATCTTTGATGAGTCAGAACTTCAACTGTTTTGGAGCAGCAAGCAATCTACTGAGGATTGATGTTTGCTGTAGACTAGGGATGCTCAATTCTGGAATGGCTCCCGTGCATCTGGAAATTCTCAGCGATCGCAGCCACAATCCAGCCTAAAATAGGGACTGATTGACCATATGATGGTTAAGTTACTCATTCCCATTTTTAATTTTTAATTTCTCATTTTTAATTGATATGTCCCGTTCTAAGGCTCTTCAGTATTATATTCTGGCTCGTTTGCTGCTGGCTCCCCTGATGTTGTGGCTCATTGTCACCCTAGTCTTCCTCTTATTAAGGGCGACTCCGGGCGATCCGGTAGATGCCATTTATGGGGCGAGAGCGTCCGCAGAGGCGAAGGAACAGTTACGCCAACAATTGGGATTGGATTTGCCCCTGGGGTTGCAATACCTGAATTATTTGGGCAGTTTGTTGCAGTTGGATTTGGGCACATCGTTAACCAGTCGCGGACAAACGGTTTGGGAGATCATTGGCTTGCATTTTCCGGCAACGATGGAGTTGGCGGTGTGCAGTATGGCCGTGGCGCTGGCGATCGGGATTACGATTGGGACGTTGGCCGCTTCTCGACCGAATACGCCTTTGGATGTGGGGGCGCGGTTGTTTAGCATTATTACTTATTCTGTGCCGCCGTTTTGGGCGGGGATGCTGTTGCAGTTGATTTTTGCGGTGGAGCTGCAATGGTTTCCTCTGGGTACTCGCTTTGCTCTGGGAGCAACCCCTCCCCAGGGGCCGACGGGGCTTTATCTGATGGATAGCCTATTAACGGGGAATTTGGGACAGCTTTGGGTGTCGATTCATCATTTGGCCCTGCCATCTTTGACCCTGGGGTTATTGCTCAGTGGGATTTTTGAGCGCATTGTACGGGTGAATCTGCAACAAACCCTGAAGGCGGATTATGTGGAAGCGGCCAAAGCCAGGGGCATTCCAGAGGTGAGAATTTTGTTGGCCCATGCCCTGAAAAATGCCCTGATTCCGGTGATTACGATTTTGGGCTTGACGTTGGCCTCTCTTTTGGGAGGAGCGGTGTTGACTGAGGTGACGTTTTCTTGGCCGGGTTTGGGGAATCGGTTGTATGAGGCGATTAGCGATCGCGACTATACCACCGTTCAAGGCGTTGTGGTCTTTTTCGCGTCCATTGTGGTGATGGCCAGTATTGCGATCGATATTCTCAATGCTTATGTCGATCCGAGAATCCGCTATTAAACCAATAAGCACAGTTAATGTCAATCATCAGGATCGCTAAATTAAAAAGGCTTTACAAAACTAAATAAAGTTGTTTATATTGGAAAGGTGGAAGTTCTCACTTGAGATTTCAACACATAAGAACCGCAGGGCTTGCGGGGATAGTCTGTGGAGCGAACGTAAGACCGTAAAACTCGCTAAGGAGTGGAGGCAGTTGCTGAGAAGCAGAAAGCTTAAATCGTGAGATTTAGGAATCTCCGTTTATTCAGACCGGAGAGGATGTCAAATTGGAAATGTGGACGGAAAAAAACCGCCACAAACATAGAACCTAGAAAAATACATAGCAATCATATAACCATGACCACAACTCTTCAACAAAGCTCCAACGCGAGCGCTTGGGAGCGGTTCTGCCAGTGGGTAACCTCAACCGAAAACCGCCTCTATGTAG
>NZ_JAQOSP010000087.1 GCF_030068475.1 Roseofilum acuticapitatum BLCC-M154
AGCAGTTTCCTCTGCTATGAGGTACATTAATGATGGTTTTTAACGATATCTAGAACAGCTCAGAGCTTCTACCAAGTCTATTGTTTGCTCCCCCCATTCCCCCATTCCCCCATTCCCCCACTACAGCGCAAAGCGCTGTAAGGATTTTATGCGATCGCGCAATTGAGCTGCTTTTTCAAACTCTAAGTTCTCAGCAGCGCGTTTCATCTCGGTTTCGAGTTGCTCAATTAACTCCGGAATCTCTTCTAAAGGAACATCTTCTGGGGTGGGGTCTACCCCCTGGGCATTTAGGCGACGAGAGAGGTCTAGGAATGCCAGGATACTGTTGTCGGCGGATTTTTTGATCGGTTTGGGGGTAATGCCATGGAGTCGATTGTGGGCTATTTGAATGCCGCGCCGACGTTCAGTTTCGGCGATCGCCTTTTCTATACTGTCCGTCAGGCGATCGGCGTATAAAATCGCTTGTCCGTTTACGTGACGTGCTGCCCGACCAATGGTTTGAATCAAGGAACGATAGGCACGTAAAAAGCCTTCTTTATCCGCATCTAAAATCGCCACCAGGGATACTTCCGGTAAATCTAACCCTTCCCGCAACAAATTCACCCCAATCAAAACATCAAATTTCCCCTCGCGCAAGTCCTGTAAAATCTCAATCCGCTCAATGGATTGAATCTCCGAATGCAGATAGCGTACCTGAATCTCGCGCTCCTCTAAATAGGTGGTTAAATCCTCCGCCATCCGTTTGGTTAAGGTAGTGACTAAAACCCGTTCCTTGCGCTTGACTCGCTGCTTAATTTCACCCAGTAAATCATCAATTTGTCCCTCGGTGGGACGCACCAAAACTTCTGGGTCGATTACTCCCGTAGGTCGGATAATCTGCTCAATGATGCGGTCTTCCGAGCGTTCTAATTCCCAATCTCCGGGAGTGGCCGAAACAAACACGCATTGATTGACTTTTTGCCAAAATTCTTCCGCTTTCAGGGGACGATTATCAGCAGCACTCGGTAGGCGAAAACCATGGTCAATTAATACCATTTTCCGAGCGCGATCGCCATTATACATCGCCCGAATTTGGGGAACTGTCACATGGGATTCATCAATAACTAAGAGCCAATCTTCTGGGAAATAATCCACCAAACATTCTGGGGGTTCTCCCGGTTGGCGATTGGCTAAATAGCGGGAATAATTTTCCACTCCATTACAATAGCCCACTTCTTGCAATAACTCTATGTCGTAGCGGGTACGCTGGTCTAAGCGTTGCGCTTCTACTAATTTTCCGTCTTTTTCGAGTTCTTCCACTCGCTCTTTTAATTCTAGTCTAATGTGTTCGCAAGCCATTTCTACTTGCTCTTTAGGGGTTACAAAGTGACGAGCCGGATAAACATTCAGATTATTGCAAGATTTTAAAGCATTTCCGCTAGTCGGATTGATATAATAGATGCGATCGATTTCATCACCAAAAAACTCAACTCGAATAATTCGGTCTTCATAGGCTGGAGCAATTTCTAGGATATCCCCTTTTACTCGAAAGTTTCCGCGACTGAGTTGGGTATCATTGCGGGTATATTGAATTGTTGCTAATTCCCGCAGCAGTTGCCGTTGATCGATTTCTTGTCCTCTTTCTAGCCGAATAGCCGCATTCAGATATTCAGTCGGCATTCCCAACCCATAAATACAGCTAATAGAAGCGACAACAATTACATATCGATGCTCAAATAATGACCGAGTTGCCGAATGGCGCAGCATATCGATTTCTTCATTGATGGCAGCGCTTTTTTCAATGTAGGTATCGCTGAGGGGAAGATAAGCTTCGGGTTGATAATAGTCGTAATAACTGATAAAATACTCTACAGGATTTTTTGGGAAAAACTGGCGCAATTCATGGCAAAGTTGGGCCGCTAGGGTTTTGTTGTGGGCCAAAACCAAAGTGGATTTACCCATTTTGGCGATCGCCTGGGCAATGGTATAGGTTTTTCCCGTTCCCGTAGCGCCCAAAAGGGTTTGATAGGGATATCCGCCCTTGAGGGTTTGGGTTAATTGGGCGATCGCCTCTGGCTGATCTCCCGTTGGCTCAAAAGGCGCATCTAGCTCAAATCCGTCCATCAACGATACCGATTAAGAAACCAAAACAACCCGCTTAATCTATAATTACATTTATTTACAGATTTTTGTGTTTTTGCACAATTTTTCGTACACTAGAGACAGTTTAAGCTTTTTTTAAAGTTTGTTAGGTCTATTATTTGCCCCTATATAGCAAACCTAAATGAGTTATGTAATGGCTGCCCCTCATCCCCCAGCCCCTTCTCCCGCAGGAGAAGGGGAGCATAAGTCCCTCTCCCGTGGGAGAGGGATTTTCCGCAAAGCGGACATGAAAGGGAGAGGGCATTTCCAGTTGCACAATTCATTGAGACTAGCTATATATAGCGTTTTCAGTTGATTGGTGAAGCGACAAGATCTTGCCCTCATCCCCCGACCCCTTCTCCCACGGGAGAAGGGGAGCAGAAGTCCCTCTCCCGTGGGAGAGGGATTTTCCGCCAAGCGGACATGAAAGGGAGAGGGCATTTGTCAAGGAGCGCATCTCATTTGAAAATGCTATAAGCAAACTCTCTGAGCGGTAAAAAGGCAATGGGTTATGAGTGACAAAACAAATAACGGTACAACCACCAGCAGCAGTGCAACCCCAGACCAATCCCCCGATCCGGCCTCATCCAGTGCCATTGAGACCCCAAAACCTGTGACATCTCAAGATAAGGAAGAAACTCCCATGACTCAACCTCTGAAACTTGGCTCCAAGCCAGAATCAACAGCAGCAATTAGCGAGCAACCCACCCGTTTTTCCCCCTTACCGGGTAACCGTCCGGTAGGCACAACGGATCTGAAAATCAGTAATACCCTCAAAACCGGGCCTCTTCCAGGGAATCGTCCCATTGAAGCCAGCCACCTGCAAGTCAACAGTACCCTATCTTCTTCAGGCGCTCGTCCAGTGGCCTCTAGCGGCATTAAAATTAAGGAAACCTTTGCCACCTCTGGGAATCGTCCCGTATCTACCACCGACTTAAAAATCAGCCAAAGCATAACAGTAATGGGCAATCGCCCCGTAGCTGACAATAATATTGATGGGCCCGATTTAATGGGATATCTTGACTAAAGAGTTCCCCATAACCAGCCATCTCTGAGTCCATGAGCAAAAACCTGAGTCAGTTGTACTGCCCAGGTTTTTCTGTATCTCTAGGACTTTGCTAAGGGCTAATGACGCGGCCAGCAGGATTCTCCGTAAAAATACCCCAGTAGTTACCGAAGGCCAAAACGGGTTTTCTTCCTCAAACGGGTAAAATTGGCTCTCAACTGGGTAAAGGTCAAGAGAGAATCGTCAAAACTGCTGATACAGTCAGAGGTGTAATCATTCAAAACCCCCAGCAACCGCAGAAAATTTCTTGAAACCTCACACAAAAGTTCCCCAGTATGAAGAGTTGGTAAAGTGTGGTTTTTTCTGTAGACGTTCCTCTACAAGTTCCCTATGATAGAGACATAAGGAAGTGCAAAGGAAAGCCAACAACCTTTTTCCGATGCTCGTTCATCAGCTCTAGGAGTATATATAATGAAATCTGCTATCTCTACCCTAATTGGTTCTACACTACTGGCTACCACCTTCGTTGGCTTCTCTGCCGTTGATGCTCAAGCTAGACCCAACCAGAACACAGAACCAGCAGAACCTTTACTCTGTAGTGCCTCGACCATTACCCTGGCTGGCATCAGCTACAGTGCTTGTGGGGGGCAGTTTGAAGGCAATGATACTGGAAATCAAGGGACTCTAGAAGGTTTTCTCAACGATGGAACTGTATTTGGTTCCTACGGCTTCAGCAATGACTGGTCACTCGATGGTAAGTCCGATGGTGATGGTGGAAGCTACGGGTTTACCGCAGACAATGGCTCAACTGACAGTACCTGGTCTTTAACGAAGAATCTAGACCAACTGTTTGGAAATGATTTAACGGCAACATTCGCGGTTAGCTTCAAATCTTCTACAGGATACAGTGTTTACTTGTTTGAAGATTTCCAAATCAGTCAAGCCCAACTGGACTCTGGTAGGGTTGACGGTACATTCACCACTGATGGTGTTTCTGTGAATAATAAAGGTAAGGCTCAAGGTTTATCTCATGGTAGCTTCTGGGCTTACAGTGGCGAAGAAGACACCTACGAACCTCCCAATGAAATCCCTGAACCCAGTGCGGCTGCTGCTTTAGGTCTGCTGGCTGCGGGTATGTTCGGCATGAAGAAGAAAGCCAGCAAGTAAGCGGCTAGGAAACTCCTAGCTCATGGACTCCTCAAATATATGCGTTGAGTGCTTTCAGTAAAACTTGTAGATCGGTTTAGGGGGTGAGAGTTTGCCCCCTATTTCCTTTTCGGTCTGTAGCCCTATCTATTATAAGTTAATTTGCGTAATTTTGGTTGTGAATCCCCTCAACTGCTTAAATTATTAAGTGTAAATACGAATATTAGTTTTTTCTTTATCCGTAGAAAACCGTAGATTATTCCTTGGTATACAGGGAGGTATGAGGTTCAATCCCAAGATGTGGGGAATTGACTCAGTAAAAACCACGAGGGTTTGACCTAGATTTCCTAGATGACAGGGGTTTCAGCCCGGAAAGATGTCCAGAAACCACCGAAAATTAACCCCAAAATCAGAAAAAAGCCTTCTAGGATGAAGAGTTCGTAAAATGCGGTTTTTTCTGTAGACGTTCCTCTATCAGTTGCCTATGATAGAAACATAAGGAAACGCCAAGGCAAGCACAAAAAGCTGTTCACGCCTGTTCTAAGTTCTAGGAGTACATATAATGAAATCTGCTATCTCTACCCTAATCGGTTCTACACTACTAGCTACCACCCTCGTTGGCTTCTCTGCTATTGACGCACAAGCTAAACCTCAAGCTCAAGAAACAGAACCTCTACTCTGTAGCGCCTCGAATATCACCCTGGCGGGCATCAGCTACAGTGCTTGCGAAGGGCAATTTGCTGGTAATGATACAGGAAATACCGGAACCTTACTGAGCGACCTGAATGGAGGTTTGTTCGATGGTTGAAGCAGTGACTGGTCTTTAAGCGGTAAGTCTGATGGAGAAGCTGGACAGTTTGACTTTTCAGCAGATAATGATTTTGCCAGTGGTACTTGGTCTATTAATAACAATCTCGCGGCTTTATTCGGAGATGATTTAACTGCCACATTTGCTGTAAGCTTCAAAGCGGGCGCTGACGCTTCTGGAGGGGGTTACAGTGTGTACCTGTTTGAAGACTTCACCATCACCCAAGCACAGTTAGACAGTGGTAAAATTGAAGGAGAATTTGACACCCTTGGTGTAGCGGTGAACCCAAATAATGGTCAGGGTAGAGGCTTATCCCACGCTAGTTTGTGGACATTTAATGGCGAAGAAGAGTACGAACCTCCCAATGAAGTTCCTGAACCCAGTGCTGCTGCTGCTTTAGGTCTGTTGGCTGCGGGTATGTTGGGGATGAAGAAGAAAGGTAAGAGGTAAAATAACCGACACAAAAATCTGCCCGATAGGCTTGCTGCAAGCCCTGCTGAAGTTCGGGCAGTAAGCGAAAATCACAATTATCAGAAGAATATAGCCACCGGTCTGTAACGGTATACTAAAGTTATCCGTTACACTTCTAAAAGATTGGGGGCGATCGGGCTACCTATCCCTGGAGCGATCGCCAAATCGCTCCAACAACTCCTCACGGGATAATTGATACTTTATTTGACGATCGTTGGTGCAATGTCCAGCGCGATCGCCCTGAGTCAAACTCAGGTTAAGATAAGTGTGGCTCAAAAGTATTCAATTATGACTGAACAGCAAACGGTTCCTTACGGCTATTATGCGGCCAAAGAAGCCTATAGCACCTCAGACTGGCGACTGGGAAATATTCTCGAAGATGTTTCGGTTGCTCCTTCGACTTTTTGGGATCGGCAAATTCAATATAATCAACTCGAACTCCATCCCATGTCCTGTACCCTATTTGCGGCGGCTGGGGCAATTTCCGATTTAACCGGGTATCGATTTAGTCTAGCTGAATTTGGGCAACTGATTCAAGAAGCCCGGCGTTACGGCTTTTCCGATAGTCAAGGCTGGTATATTAATCAGGCGGTAGACTTGTTGCGCCGATGGTGGAATAACCGTGGGGAACAGCTCGTTTCTTATCGGGTGGATATGGCTGGTGTACAGCTCAGTTCAGTTTTGGGTAAAGGCTATAGTGTGGTCACCGGTTACCGGGGGAGTGCCCAATATAATGCAGATTTTAATGCTGATGGGTTCTTAGATCAAACTTCCTTTGGCGATCGCACCTACGGCCATGCAGTCCGCATGACCCAAGACCGGCAAAATCCCAGCTATGCCAGGGTGATGATCGATAATTATTATGGAGTGCAACGGTTTAATAGCTATCGTATCAGAGTGGGCGATATTGGCCGTCTCGTAGAGAATGGCGTGTTTTATTATTCTGGCTATATGTTTGCAACGGAGAAGAAGCGCATGTTTAGAGATGTATATCCCGATGGCAGAAGTCAATGGTATTATGACGCTCTGGAATGGGCGGTACAAGAAAACCTGATTAGTGGTTACCAAGATGGAACCTTCCGACCCAACCAACTGGTCACCCGTGCCGAAATGGTGGTGATGCTCAAGCGACTCTATGACAAAATTTCTAGAGAGCAATAGACAGAAAATGACTTGAAAACACGGGTTAATAAACTGACTGAGTGCTTGCGGTGAGTAAACCCAGACCATAAATCCTTAAAATAAGCTGAAGTAAGGGTTTGAAAATCAAACCCTTTTTTGTGTCCACAATCAACCGTATTATTGCCAACGGAGATCGCGAAAATCTTACGGATCGGAGCGCTAAAAAAGCCGGGGATCATTACCAGTATAGGATTTGCAGTTCTGGGAAAAATCGGTTATGGTGTCAATAATGGAACTCAATTTAGTCAAAGTATCTGGGACTTAGACCGATTAGGGCATAAGTTTCAACTGAAATCAAAGGATGTAATATGTATATTTCTTTTAAATCTCCCAAGGTTATTGCTGTCGGTTTGGTCGGTTTGTTGGCCAGTTTAAATGTAGAAACTTTAGACCGGTGGGGAGCGCCGCCTGCGGAGCGGACTGATGTATCTATTGATCGCTCACAAGCCTCCGATCCGACTCCCCCCAATCTAGCTGTCTCTCAGCAAACGGCTCATTGGGTAACCCCTAACATCGATCCAGAAAAGGGATCGTTGCTTCCTCCCCATTTAAATAAAAATTGGACTCCTGTAGAGTTAATGGCTTCTCAAGAGACTCTAGTCAGAGATTTGCAATACTGTGTGATTAGCATGGCACAACTGTCTACAACAAAGTCTCCCTTATATGTGCGAGCCACGCCGAAAAATAATGGGGCGATCGTGGGAGAATTAGAAAGCGGCCGGTGGATTGGCATCCTGAATGGCACTGACCAATGGTTTGAAATTATTGACCCTACTAAAGGCTGGGTCAAACGCTCGGAAGTCGATAGTGCTTGCAATGAAAAAGTAGAACGATTAAATTTAGGGCCTCGCCAATCCTCAATCCCCATTAAAGACCGCATGGTGGGTGTAGGAGTCCACCGCTATTTAATTCATGTGCCACCGGGAAAAGCCTTAACCCTGAAAAATGTAGAAGGGACTATACCCAGAATCGTCGATCCTCATGGGGAGCTATTAACCCAAGATTGGCAGACTACTGATGAGAGTCTCCCCGAATGGACAGGGGAATTGATGGAGTCGGGAGACTACAGGCTAGAAGTGGTCTCCCATGATTCTCAGTTAGAATATTCGTTCTTGGTGGAAGTTACCCCCCTTCAGGAATATGCTCAGATGCTCAACCGTTGATACACCCGATCTAGATGTCTCAGATGTTGATGGGGATCGAAGCAAGCGTTAATCTCTTCTGGAGAAAGGGATTGGGTAACCTGGGGATGTTGACTAATCAGGTTGCGAAAATCCCCATCGGGGTTGTTCCAGGCTTGGTGGGCGCTTTCTTGAACGATTTTATAGGCTTCTTCGCGCTGTAGTCCTTTGGCGACTAGGGCTAGGAGAACCCGTTGGGAGAAGATGACCCCGCCATAAACGTTCATGTTGCGCTTCATGTTTTCGGGGTAGACCAAGAGGTTTTTCACCAGGTTAGTGATTTCATGGAGCATGAAGTGCAGCAGGATACAAGCATCCGGTAGAATGACTCGCTCTACGGAGCTGTGGGAAATATCCCGCTCGTGCCAGAGGGCTACATTTTCTAAGGCGGCGATCGCATGACCTCGGATAATGCGAGCTAAACCGGTGAGTCGTTCGGAGCGAATGGGGTTGCGTTTGTGGGGCATAGCAGACGAGCCTTTTTGCCCCTTAGCAAAGTATTCTTCCACTTCTAGAACGTCGGTGCGCTGGAGGTTGCGAATCTCGACTGCAAACCGTTCAATGGAAGCCGCAAGTAGGGCGAAGGTTTGCAGATATTCGGCGTGGCGATCGCGGGAAATCACTTGAGTTGAGGCACAATCGGGTTGTAATTCCAAGTATTGACAAGCTAACTCTTCTACCTTGGGGTCAATATTGGCATAGGTTCCCACTGCACCCGAAATTTTACCGACGGCAATTTGGGACTGGAGATGACAAAGGCGATCGCGATGACGCAGAACTTCCGCCAACCATCCCGCTAACTTAAAACCAAATGTCATCGGTTCCGCATGAATTCCATGGGATCGTCCCACCATCACCGTATTCCGATGTTGGCCCGCTTGATAGCGAATCGCTTGCACCAGTTCTTCAACCTGATGTTGGATTAAATCTAAACTGGCGACCATTTGCAGCGCCAACGCCGTATCTAGGACATCTGAACTGGTTAATCCCAAATGGATATAGCGTCCAGCATCTCCTACATACTCGTTAACATTAGTCAAAAAAGCAATCACATCATGACGGACTTCGGCTTCAATTTCTAAAACTCTCTTGAGATCAAACTTAGCTTTTGCTTTGATCTCCTCCACGGCCTCAGTCGGAATATAACCCAGTTCAGCCTGGGCTTGGCAGACCGCAATTTCAACTTGTAACCAAGTCTTTAGCTTAAAGTCATCCGTCCAAATTTCGCCCATTTCGGGCAGAGTATAACGCTCAATCACAGCTTGTGTCGCAGAAGTACCACGGACATATTTTACCCTTGAAGGGCCCTTTCTGATGCTCTCCTTCAATCCATGTGCTAACTTTGAGTACAAGATTGCTCCATCTGTCAACCTTGTGGTCTTCTTCCTCTTTCTCCCCTTCTCCCCAATCCCCTGAATGGTTTGGCAAGCAACGTCCCAATACCTAAAACGTCTTCCTTTACGGCTGGTTTTAGTCGTTCCTTTTGTCGTGCAAATCTGTGCCACAGTAGGATTAGTCGGTTATTTGTCCTACCGCACTGGACAAAGGGCCGTGCAAGATCTAGCGGATCAATTAATGACGGAAATTGGCGATCGCGTCGATGGTCATTTGCGATCGCATCTCCAAGAACCCCATCGGCTCAATCAAACCAATGCCGAATCCATTCGCTTAAACCTTCTCGATCTCCAATTTCCCCAACTCCTAGAAAAACAATTTTGGCTACAAAGTCAAGTCAATGATTTTTTAACCTTCATCTATTTTGGCACTCCCGAAGGAGGAATTATCTTGTCGGGGAAAGGGGATAATGGCCAGTCCATTATCCGTGTAACCGAAAACTTCGTCAGTGGCCCGTATTATAAATACTCAGTCGATAGCGCAGGCAACCGCCAAGACCTTTTAGAAACCGGAACCTATGATGCCAGAGTTCGCCCTTGGTTTAAAGCGGCACAACAAGCCAAAAAGCCCATCTGGAGTGATATCTATCTCTTTGTCTCGACCCAAAGTTTAGGACTAACTGCCAGTCAACCCATTTATGATAATCAAGGCAACTTCCAAGGGGTTTTGGGCGTTGACTTATCTTTAGGCAGTATTACTGATTTTTTACAAGAACTGACCATTGGGCGATCGGGGCAAATTTTTATTATGGAGCGTAATGGAGAATTAGTCGCTTCATCTAATCCTAATCAAGCCCTTTTCACCGATCAATCTAAGACTCAAATCAAAGCCGACCAAAGTGAAAATTTTATCATCAAAAATACTGCGATTTTTCTTGAAAAAGAATTTGGCGATTTTCACAATATAGACCGACCTCAAAAACTAGAGTTTGAATTAGAAAACAATCCCCATTTTCTACAAATTTTACCCCTAAAAGATGCCTATGGATTAGATTGGTTGATTGTTATTGCCGTCCCAGAATCTGATTTTATGTCTCAGATTCATGATAATACCAAAAATACCATTATATTATGTGTGCTTGCCTTAATTGTAGCCGTCATTAGTGGCATCTTCACGGCTCGCTGGGTGACCTATCCCATTTTAACCTTAAATCGTTCTGCTCAAGCCCTAGCTGCGGGCAGTTGGAAAGCGCCTGAATTACCCAACCGCTCTGATGAATTGGGACAACTGGCTCTCTCTTTTCATAGCATGGCAGAGCAGCTTACTAAAACTTTTTCAATTCTCGATCAAAGCAATAAAGATTTAGAACAGCGTGTAGAAGAAAGGACTGCATCTCTGGCGGCGGCTGAAGCAGAGTTGCGAGGCTTATTTGAAGCCATGACTGAATTGATTTTAGTCTTGAATAAACAGGGAAAGTATGAAAAAATTATTTCTGGAAGTGATGATTTCTTAAGTCACAGGCGAGAGGTCTTACTCCATCAGAATATCCGAGAGTTTCTAGATGTACAATTAGCCAATTGGCATTTAAAAACCATTGCTCATGTACTAGAAACGGGTCAAACTCAGAGAGTTGAGTATCAGATGGATATTCGCGGTATAAAACATTGGTTTTCAGCCAATGTTTCTCCCATTTCAGAACAGTCCGTGATCTGGGTTGTCCGGGATATTACCCCTCAAAAAGAAGCTCAAGTTGCCTTAGAAAATGCCCTGGCCTTGCAGAAAGCTGTCTTAGAATCGATTGCAGATGGCATTATTGCGGTCGATCAATCTGAACATATCATCGCCTATAATAACCAATTTATCAAAATGTGGAAAGTCCCTCCAGAAATTGTAGCCTCTCAAGATGTGCAACAACAGCGTCATTTTCTGGCACAACAAGTGGAAGATCCCGTAGCTTTCCTACACCGTCAGCAAGAAATGGTGAATAACCCAGAAGCAGAAGGAACGGGTATTATTCCCTTTAAGGATGGTCGAGTCTTTGAACAATTTTCTCGTCCCCAGAAAGTTGGCGATCAGATCATGGGAAGGGTGTGGGGATTTCGCGATATTACCGAGCGCAAGCAAGCAGAGGAAGCTCTGAGACAAGAAAAAGAGCGGTCAGAAAAGTTACTCTTGAATATTCTACCAGAGGCGATCGCCGATCAGTTAAAGCAGGATCAAACCTCTTTAGCTGAAGATTTTGAATCCGTAACCATTCTATTTGCCGATATTGTCGGATTTACTCCCCTAGCGGCTCAAGTTCAACCGATTCAACTGGTGGACATGCTCAACCAAATCTTTTCCACGTTTGACCAACTGACGGAAACCTATGGACTCGAAAAAATTAAGACGATTGGTGATGCCTATATGGTAGCAGGAGGACTCCCCGATCCGATGCCCAATCATCTCGATATTATGGCGCGGATGGCCTTAGCCATGCAAGCTTATATGGGTCAATTTCATACGCCTATGGGGGATAATTTTCAGATTCGGATTGGGATGCACATGGGTTCTGTGATTGCAGGCGTGATTGGTAAAAAGAAATTTATTTATGATTTGTGGGGAGATACGGTAAATGTGGCTTCTCGGATGGAATCGTCGGGAGAACCAGGTAGAATTCAAGTGACTGAACTGGTGTATGAAGCCTTAAAAGAGCAATATATTTTGGAAAAACGGGGTAAAATTTTTGTGAAAGGCAAAGGAGAAATGGATACTTACTGGCTGGTTGCGCGTAAACCGACTTTAAGAGGATCGTCTGATTCCTTTCGTGAAATAAGCTAAACAAAAAGTAGTGAGTCCAGCCATCCCCACAACGTTGAAAGGTCGATTCAATAAGAGCGCGATGGTGGCTAACAGTAGAATGCTACTGAATACATATCGACTTTTGAGGGACATGGTATCAATTAAAAATTAAAAATTAAAAATGGGTCTGGCTTGGGGGGATCTTTGCCTATTGCCTATCCCCCTCTTGCCTATTGCCGAGGACAAGGCGCTAACCGAGTAAGGAATCAAATTCAGCTTTTAAGGCTTTGACATCGGCGAGTCTAGCCACCAATAGGTTATCATTTCCTGCCCGATCTAAGCGCTCTTTCCAATGCTGAATTCCTTCTGCATTGTTCATCCAGTAATGGATGACGGTATCGACGACTCGATCTAATTCCCAACCCCTGGAGGGGGGAACGGGTTCAACGGATTGTAGAAATGCGTCTAGGGTGCATTCATAGGTGGCAACGTACTCAGCGCCTTTGCGAGGATCTTCTATGGCTCTCTCTTGTTGATGGTTGAAAAAATGTAAAATGGGTGAAACCCCCAAAATGTCAAAGGTGTAATTCATGGATTGTCCTCCTGAATCTTAGGGTGCGATCGCTCTTCAATAGCAGATAAATTTGACTATAGTGGGCGATCGCCTGGCTTTAAGTAACTGATTGTACGGATTTTGCATAAATCTTGCCACTTTATGTTAAGATCCATAAAACCTAATATTCGGAGAGGTGGCAGAGCGGTTGAATGCGGCACACTCGAAATGTGTTAACAGTTAATAGCTGTTCGGGGGTTCGAATCCCCCCCTCTCCGTTCCCTCTAATCCTTATGAGAGTCTCACCCCCGGACAGCTTCCTGTGTACTGTAGAGACCTGGGTGCGATTCGTGCGGGTTTCCGCAAGCGGACATGAATACAAAAATAGTTGTCAGTCTACAAGATTTGGGTATAACCCGCCCCTTGTATCTTAAGAGAGTCGCCGATAAGCCAGGGCGAAGCGCTCGATCCCAGCTAAGTCGGTGTGGATTTCAATCCGGTGATAATTGCTATTATCCAGGAGTAATTGTTGCACTTGCTCGGCTTGTCCAGCCATCATTTCCACCAGCCATAACCCTCCCGGTTGCAAATAGTCGGGAGCAACGTTAACTAGGGTACGAATGCAGTCTAAGCCGTCTAAGCCGCCATCAAGGGCAAGATGGGGTTCATGGTGGGTGACTTCCGGTTGTAGCTCGTTAATTAAGCGGGTGGGAATGTAGGGAGGGTTAGATACCATGGCTATCAGTTTCCCTTGGAGATGCTCTAGGGGAGTGAACCAGTAGCCCTGATAAAACTGAATGCGATCGCTAAAAGAACAGTTAGCAGCATTTCTGCGGGCGATCGCCAAGGCTTCTAAACTGCGATCCACTGCATGAACGGTAACTTCAGGTAAACTTTGAGCTAAACCGATCGCGATCGCCCCGCTTCCCGTACCCAAATCCGCCCAATCTCCAGTCCGGTGAGCCACATCAGAAGCCAGAGCTAAATCAATTAACAGTTCCGTTTCTGGACGGGGAATTAACACCCCAGGAGCCACCTGAAGATTCAAATCTCGCCAACTTAATTCCCCAATCAGATATTGGAGGGGAACCCTAGCCTCAATTCGCTGTTGCCAAAGGTGCTGAATTTCCCCCCAAGGACGAGACAAGGGGATCTCTGGCTCAGACTTAAACAACTCCAGACGCAAACTCAGAGCATCGAGACTAGAGAGCGATCGCAGCAACCAATCCACCTCAGACGGCGGAATATTCGCGGCGATCGCCTCTTGCTGTGCCTGTTTTCGCCACACCAGCAACTCTAATCCCGAAACCATCGCTGAGGAGTTTCCTTAATTTCCAGATTGACGGCGACGTTCCATTTCCTGTCTCAGAAAACCGCGAGCTTCTGGTGTCGGAATCAACTCCACTTTTTGCAGAAACGGATCGTCCTCCGTAATCAATAAATCCATCAACCGCTCTAGAGTCGTCACTTGCACCACAACTTGGGAACTAGCATCACTGTTCTGCTTTTTATACTCTGCTAGAGCTTGCTCCAGGTCTCCATGGTCAAAGAAAGCCAAAACCGCTTGGCGATCGCCATTTTGAATCGTCAAATAGCCCTGATCTTCCCCCGCTTTCGCCATAAACAGAGGCACACCCCGAAACTGATTCGCCAACTCAGTCTCTCCCGCCTCTTGTAACACCGTGCGAGCTTGGGCCACCTGTTCATCCTTGGGCTGAAACTCAAAAATTAACGGCTCTTCAGTATCCTTATATTGTTGGTGTAACTTATACACCTCACTTAAGGGAATCGCCCGTGCATCCATCCCTTGAGGAATCTCAGGATTGTTTTGTCGAACCTCAGCTAAAAAGCTTTCAGCATCCCCCGCACTGATAAACACACGAGTTAGTGAGATTCTACCGCTATCTGGATTCTCGCGATCGCGAGGAACTGAAACCGTCAGCAACACCCCATTTTCATCACTAATCGCATAAACCGGAATACCCGATAACTTTTGCTGTATTTGCGCTTCAGGAATCGCAACAGCCACTGAGGGGATCAAGCTCACTCCCACTACAGGACTCAACAGCAGAGTTCCCATTAAACTGACGCGACTTCCCCATTGAACCAATGATTTAATCAATCTTCTTTACCTCAACATTTATTGATTTACATAGATATTCCTACCTAGATTCTAGGTGGAATCGTGATTCTGTGCCAAGTCACCGAATCTATTATCCTGACTAGAACGACCCCAAGGGAGTTCCAAAACCTTTACTGTTCTAGGGGGCCAAACACCATCTGAAGTACCATTGGTCTCCCCCCTTCTTCATGGTAGCGGTCAGCCCAAGCCCGAATCACTTCATCGAGTTCCTCCATCGCTTGTTCATACCGTTCTGGGGGAATATCCATTTCTTCCAGGATACGCATGACGCGGGGGGTTTCTTCTCCTGGACTGTCTGCCCACTCTTGCATCATCTGGAAATAGCGGGCCGTATCTTCGACTAAAACATATTTGCGCTCTTCCTGATCGATGGGAATATAGGTAGAGCGGGTGAGAGCATAGTAAGGCATTCCCCAAGGTACATCAATGCGGGTGACTGTACCCGAATACATCAAACGGCGCTTAATATGTTCAGCTAAAGCTTCACTTAAGGGAAGTTGTCGGTCAGCCGGAAGATTTGAGTCGTGTTGCGATCGCGTATGCAAATATTCAATCAGATCCATAAACTGGAATGAGGGAATCACTTGGGCATCAGGAATATGAGGAGGCAGTTTAGACTCTATATCTTGTTTTTCTTCCGAGACCAAATTATTACCCAATACACGAGATTTTCCCGGTTGCCAAGGATATTTGTCCATCCAAACATAAGGGAATTGAATCAGATAGCGGGGTTCAGTAGACCCCAACATCTTCAGCAGTTTTCCTTCCGTCAGCGCTTGCCGGACTTCTTCGACAATCACTTTGACTCGCTTCGGTTCAATATGGTGCAAATGCCCAGTCATGCGTAAATTTTGCCCCTGCTCCATGTAGGTCGTATAGATGGCACATTTGGCCGCCGTAGCCGCAGCATCTAAAAACGCCCCATGGCGATGGCCGCTGTTCCTCATAGCAATAAAGGCTAGATATAACAGGATCTGATCCATTGCACTGGGACTAAGACGTTTGATCAGATCATTTTCATTAGTCATATCACTTCTAAAATCCGGCAAGGTTAACAATAGAAAAGCAGTTGAGGAGTAAGAACAGGGCGCTTACCCAAATTAGGATAAGCTTAAGTACCCTTATCCTAACTCATGATTGTCAGGAATTGGGAATTGGGAATGGCCAATCTCTGCATGTCCTAATCCGTGCGCCATCGGGGGACGGTGGGTGTACTTTGCAACTGCCAAAGGCGATCGCCGTTTGCATAGTCTAAACTGCCTTCGTTTAAGAATTGTTGGATTAATGGAGAGTCCAGGACTGGCCAGTTATTAAAGTTTTGCACCCTATCGTTAATTGTACCTTGTCCTTTACCCCTTTTGGGTAGATAAGTTAAAGATAATTGGGCCGAGTCTAAAACCTGTTCGCTGGGTTTAAGTAAGCTCTGGTAGCTTAAACGGGTTTGGCTTAACTGCGGCTGGGTTTGGTCTAAGGCTTGTGTCAATTGCCTGAAGTCGGGATAATCCCTAGTAGACACCACTTCAGTAATCCAAGCCGTATGGATACCATGGGCCGCCAGCACTTGATAGTCTGATGCTTCCCTCTTCTCGGAGACAGATGAGTGCCATTCAATACGTTCTCCCCAGGGATGAGCTAATAACCAAGTCTTTTCAACTTGCCAAATATACCAGCCTTGATACCGTTGGGGTTGCCCATAACGCGAGGGTAAAACCAGATGAGATAAGGGCGGAACTCCAGCCGCTAGATCTTCGGGAGAGAGTTTCAGTTGATAGAGAACGGTTCCTTGATGTTGCCAATATTGATCGCCGGGCGAACTACCGGTAGCCATGGGACTGTGGTAAGTGCCCCCTAGAGAGATAACAGCATTGTTTTGGCCCTTGGGGTCTCGAACCACTAATTTATAGGTGGCATACTGGGCATTAATTGTCCCTTGAACTTGATAGGATCGACGAGGATTAATGAGTGTGCCTAAACTGTAATCTGGGGTGATATAAAAGGTTTCCCAAAACTGATTATCTTGGTGATAGGAATAGTAGGCGGGATGGCTGGCTTTGAGTTCAAAGGGTAGGGTAATCTTTTTCTGGGCAATGTTCCTTAAATGTTCGGGAGGGCGATAGGTACTCAAGGCGGCCGGAAGTCCTACTCTCGCAGCGCTGGATTTCATCCGTTTAGCTGTTTCTGGGCTGTCTCCCCACCACACCCAAGCTACAGCCGCTAATCCGCTCTGATCCCAGGTTCCTCGGTCAAAGCCGCGACTTTCTGCACCGCCTGCGGTTCCCCAACTTAACCTCAGAGCCATGTTGGTGGCTAACCAGTCTAGGGCAGCTTTAGCTAAGGCTTTGCGCTCTGGGGTTTGGGCAAAGTCGTAGAGATTGAGTAATCCGGCGATCGCATAGCCATAATAGGTAGAGGAGTGAAATTCCCCTTGGCCAATGGTGAGAAACTTGTTAATTTCCGATCGCAACCAAGCCTCATTCGTCGCCTCAGTTGCCGGATAAGCCATCGGCCAACCGCTACCATCCATCAAGGCTAACCCGGAAACACGCTGCATAAACATATGATTCTCGGTTCCTCCCTCACTCCACTGTTCTACCCGCTTGCTGTCAAGTTGGCTGCGATAGTCCGCTTCTAAGGCTGGGGGTAAATTTGCGCCAAACTGAAACAAAATACGAATGTCAAAAATACTGCGGAAGTGATAGAGGTCGGTTTTGGCTTCATTGAGCCGTTGTAGGGCTTGCCAGGTCGTTTCGGCATTATATTCATTGGGAAGCGACAGACGGGCAAGAATGACCGGCAAAAGGTATTTATGGGGGTCACCTATACCCCGCTTTTGCCACCAGATTTCTAGGTCTTCTAAATCTTGGGAAGCAATCTGTTGCCGCAGGGCAAGACTTCTGGCTGAAAAGTTAGAGGCTTCTTCTTCTGAAACGGGGGATTGGTGTTCAACAGAGGGGGTAGGATGAGTCCCGGTTAGCAAACCGAGGAAGAGGAGGGCGAGGGTAGAGAATTTAAGGAATTTCATGCACTTTAGCTAATTTAATACAAAAAAGATCTAAGTAGAGTTGTCCCTGAATATCTTAAATGCTTTACTAGATTTGTTTCCTAGTTTAAGATTCAAGTGATCAAAGAATATACCCAACCTTTATGATGCCCAATGACCTATATAAAGGCATGTCCACTTTTTATAATGCCTTTGTGCAACGGAATCGAGATTATAAAGCAATTGCAACCGATCTCATTGACCTTTTCGGTAATGCCAAAACTATTTTAGATGTGGGAATTGGAACTGGCTTACTTGTAGAGCAAATTCTTCAGTTACGACCGGATCTTGACATAGTTGGCATAGATACAAGCTCATCTTTACTGACTCAAGCCAAACAATGCTTAGGTTCTAAAGTTACTCTTTACTGCGAAGATATCAGCAATCTTCATCTTAACCAAATGTTTGATCTTGCTTATTCCCGTGGTGGAGCTTGGGCTTTTGTTAATGATGGTGATACCCTGTGGCTGGCGAGCCACATTTTGGATCTCAAGACGATTGAGCAAAGTTTTGCACGAGTGGCAGCACACTTATGCGATCAAGGACGCTTAATCATTATTTCCTCTAATGCCAATCATACCAAATCTGAGCAGGCAGACAACGAGATGTTATTTGAGAGAACAGTCACTAAAGAGTTGATAGAGGATCGGCAATATTTAATCTTAAATTATCAAGGGTATCATTTGGGTAACTTAGTAGGAGAACAACAGATCAGAATGCGGTTAATTGATTTGGAGTATGTAGAAAAAATTCTAGACTCTGTTGGACTAAGATCGATTTCCGATCACAATGGTGAATACCATATCTACCAAAAAAGGAGTTTTCAATGAATCAGTATTTCGAGGTAATGACTCAAACCTCCCAAGCAACTGACGTATTGATTAAGAAGTATACAGAAAATTTACCGGAAGAAGCGCAACAATTGCCTTTAAAGCGGTACGGTCACCCAAGATTACGGGATCTACAAATCCGCATGGGGTATGAAATTAATGGCGGGGAAAACTGGCAAGAGATTATTCCGGTTTGCGCTAGTTTTGAGATTCTCAACTGTTCAACTTATGTCATCAACTGGTTTCTGGATGAGAAGCATGGCTATGAGACGATTGATAGTAAGCGAAAATTGGTCATTGCTGGATTTCAATTGAGAGAAATTGCACAGCAGATTCTAGATGATTATGGGATGGCAGTTTTGATCCCACTGTTGAGCAAAATAAACCACCAAGTTTATCTGGGTCAGAGAATGGATATTCATGATCTACAAGTATCTAAAATAGGGGAATATCCAGACTACGCGCAATTCCTAACTGCTTATCAGGAGCGATGCCGATTGCTCTCTGGCGTGTTCTACGGTAGTTGTTTTTTCGCCGGATCAATCATTGCAGGACAACCCGATGATTTGCTCTATGAAATGGGAGCTATTTATGGAGCTGCAACTCAGGCAGCGAATGATTTTGGTGATTTTGCTCTCCCGGTACAGCGCCTGTCAAAATTGGAAAAACCCTATCAGGATCAATTTTCTGATTTTATTAATGGAAAGTTGACACTCGCTGTTTATTTAATGACTCAAAGGGCAAATTCTCAAGAACGCAATCGACTGGAGGAATTGAGGTATAAAGGGATCGAGGAAAATGAGTACCGCGAAATTTTAGGCATACTGGTGAATAAGGGAGTGTATGGAGATTGTTTAGCTTACCTGAAGCAAGAACACAAGCGATGTAAGCAGATGCTCTACACTAAAGAGAAGACAATCCACCGAGACTTGATTGCTTCAATTTTGGTCAGAATTACGTCTAACAAATTTCTCTCACAGCTTAGAAAAAATATTGAGTTGTTCCAAGTGGGTCAAGTTGACATTAACCACAAGTGTCTAGGGGTTCAAACGTGACGTTGAGTAGGTAGAGTTGATGCTGCTCTGTGGCTTCAAAAACTTGGGCTTCGACAGCTTCTAATGCAGCCTGATTTAAAAGGGCATATCCTGTGCTTTGGATTAAGTTGGCTTCTCGTATAATTTCGCCTTCAGGATTCACTAATACGCCAATGGTGGCTCGTCCTTGCAATTGGCTTCGACAAGCCAGTTCGGGTAGGGGCAAGTTTAACTCTTTCTGTTTCCAACCGGAAGTATTGTCTTCATTTTTATACCGATCGGGAATGTTTTTAAACCAGGATTCTAGGGCGGCGGTGGCTTCTTGATCGCTGGTTCCTTCTGGATTATAGGCGATCGCCTCCTGCAAGGCTTGAATTTCTGCTAACAGGGGATCGTCAGGTTCTGGGGTTGCCTCTTCTGGGGGAACGGCAGCAACAGGAGAAGATTCTGGTTCTGGGGTTTCCTCTGCTTCCGGATTCTCTGATGCTTCGGCTTGCTGGCGATATTGTTCTTGCCGACGACGCAAATCGGCGATCGCCGCCTCTGGTATTCTATCGGGTAATACGCCCGGCTCCGTCTCTTCTAACGGCTCCTGTTCTTCTCCCGTAGGTTCTGGAGGTGCAGGAGTTTCAGTTTCTTCTTCTGGGTTCCGTGCTAACCGATTAATCTCTAAATCCAGATCTTGTGGAGGCAAAACGGGCAAAGGATTTGCATCATCATACACCGGAGGACTCGAAGGCGGCGGCGGAGGTAAAGTCGGTATAATTAACGGCTCTCGATAAGGAGAAGTCGAAGAGATTGGCGGCAGTTGCAACACGGGAGGCGGCGGTAACTCTAGGGTGGCACGGGGTGGGGGTAAGACAAAGGAAGACGGATTTTGGGCACTCGAACCATCAGCCGGAAGGTTGGGAAGCGGGGGCTGTTGCCAAGCTTCAGGATTAATGGGGGGTAAAGTCAGTGGGGAAGGGCTATTCAGATTGGGTAGGCGCTGTAATTGTTCGGGAGTGAGTTCGACTAAATCAACGGTATCCAGGGAATTACTCGGACTGCCACTTCTGATGGGGATCTTAATCCACAATAGACCATGAAAGGCAACCGAGGCGATCGTGGCAATCCAAAAGGGTTGAAGAAGGGGTTGGCGTTGCTGGGGAAATAGGGGAGAGTAGGTCATAGTAGGGGAATAGGGAATGGGGAATGGGGAATAGGGGATTGGGGGATCTCCAATTATTCATTATTCATTATTCATTGTTCATTGTTCATTACTCATTACCCATGATAATCAGCAGAGAAAAGTAGGAGAGGGAGAGTTGGGGAAACTGTTCTAGATGAGTATAGATTTTTTGGTTGGGTTGGGTGGCTCGTTCGACAATATAGGCTTGTTTAAATAGATTTCGTTCTTTGAGCAATTGCCACACCTGCTCATAAACCGAACTCACTTTCATTAACACCACCACCTCTGAAGAGTTTAACGCTTCTTCTAGGCGATCGATATGATAGAGCGCCGGTAAAATCGTCAGCCGTTGATCCCGGATAGTCAGAGGAAGCCCCAAAACGGCTGCTGCTGCCATCGGTGAGGCAATACCGGGAATCACTTCTATCAGAGCTTGAGGATGATTTTGGCTCAGAGTTTGGGCCAGATAGTTAAAGGTACTATAAAAACTGATATCCCCTTCACAGGCAAAGGCCACATTTTGCCCTTGATTAAGGTAGTCCCAAACCTTTTCAGCCGCTTGTATCCACGCTTGCTGGAGAAGGCTTTCATCTTGTAAATAGGGAAACTTGAGGGGAAGTTGAATCTGTTCCGGTTTGAGCCAGGGTTGGATGATGGTTTCGGCTACACCCGGTTGGTTATTGAGTCCGGAGGGAAAGGCAACCACGGGCGCGTCTTGCAGTTGCCGCAAGCCTTTGAGGGTAATCAATTCTGGATCGCCTGTACCGATACCAATGCCGTAAAGAGTTCCGAGTTGCACAACTATCAAAAAATAATAGACAAATACTTATCCTAAATCATTTGTTGAATATTCAAGCAATTTCGGGTAGGGGGATGAGGGGGGTACATGGCTGAGACGGATGCTAAACCGCGATATACGGATGTCTCGGTAGCCACTCAGGAGGAAAAATAGAAAAAATCATCCACTTAGTTCACCCGATAAGATGAGGTCAATTGACTTTTTTTCAGCAAGACTATATAAAAAGACTGTTGATTTTATGACCTATGTGTATTCATCCGGCAATGCTTCTGGAAGAAAGACAGTTAACCTATAAAAGGCTCAGTGAGATTTTGTATTTGCTTGATGATATTAAGCGAACTACAGATCCAGCACAACTCAAAGAGCTGACAGAACAGGCGAGTCAATTGTGTATTGAATTAAGATATCATTATTCCCAGTTAGTCCCCGATCCAAATCTTAATGGTGGTATCACGGCTTGCGGTCGCCATGAGGGAACGAATAGGATTCATGACGATCGCATTGATGTCTTTGATATGTTCTCTCAAGGTTTGTCTGATCTTCAAGGGACTTAAATCCCAAACCCTTAAGCTCCCATCAGCACGGGCAGCAATCTGGGGATTTTGGGGAAATCTGCAATGGGGGTTTAAGCAGTAAGACATAAATTGATATAAATATTAAAAATTAAAGGGTTGACTGCGGATTTTGGGTTATTGTAGACTGAATTTTAATCAAAAGGAAATGATACAAATGACTTCAGAAGAACAGAAAACAACGGGTGCAGATGCAGTAGATGCGGCGATCGCCCAAGGCATTGATTTAGATGGTAGCCCCATACCCCCAGCCAAGTTAGAGTTGTATCATAAAGTGATGGGTTTGGAAGGCGATCGCCAACGCAGTGGAGTCAGTAATACCATGCGATCGCGCATTGTTCGCATCGGAGCCAAGCACTTACCCCAGGATGACCTCAACCAAATGTTACTCGATGCGGATTTTGCTCCCTTGAAGGAAAAGGAAATTCGCTTCTATTACGGCGGGTGAAGTAGTAATAGATTACGCTTATTGAATCGAAGATGTGCCCATACCTTGGAACATGATCCAAGAAAGGACAAAATCAGTCATAAAAATAGAGAGCAGAGAAATAACGACGGCGGTGGTAGTCGATTTACCCACACCTTTTGCCCCTCCTGTAGTTGTCAGTCCCCAACTACAGCCAATGACCGCAATTAGAGCGCCAAAAATAAAGGCTTTAATCACAGAGCTACACACATCCCAGGGAGTCATAAAGCTTTGCACCGAGGAGAGAAAGACGGAGTAGGGTATCTGGTACTGAGCTTCGGCAATGAATAAGCCGGAGCCAATACCCGCCACCAGCGCAATCAAGTTCAGAAGGGGCAGCATTAAGCAGCAGGAAACTAATCGGGGAATCACTAGGTAATCGATGGGGTCAGTTTTGAGCATGTAGAGGGCATCGATTTGTTCGGTCACTTGCATGGTTCCAATTTCAGCAGCAAAGGCGGAACTAACGCGCCCAGCCACAACGACAGCAGTGAGGACGGGGGAGAGTTCCCTAGCCAGAGCAAGGGAAAGAACGCCACCAACAGCAGCAGTGGCTCCAAAGTTGATAAATTCGCGGGCAACTTGGATGGTGAACACAAAACCAACGCTAATGGCGGTCATAACGGCGATCGCCAAAGATGCTGGCCCCACGTTCACCATCTGCTCTAGGGTATTGCGGCGATGAATCTTTCCCGCCAGAATATGGGCGATCGCCTGCCCCCCTAAAAGAATAGCGGCTAGGGGGCGATAGAAAGGTGTGCCGCTCTGCAAGAGTTTGGGTTGACTCAAAGCTACTTCCGGGTTAAGACTACAACACTTATAGGATACAGCGCTCTCATCAGTTATGAGTAATGCCCCTCAACTCGTCTCTGACAAGAGAAGTTGGATTTTTTCGATCAGATTGGGAATATCCGTTTGGGTTACCTCCCAAATAATATCAATATCTACTTGTCGATAATCATGCACTAATTTATCCCTCATACCTGCGATTTGCTTCCAGGGGATAGTGGCATGTTGAGTCCGGAATTCTGGAGAGAGTTTCTTCGTGGCTTCTCCAATAATCGAAAGAGCATAAAGTATCGCTAACTGAGTTTTATCGTCTGCGGCAAAACTCAATTCATCCAAGGGTTCAACAAATTGGACGATTTGATTAGCAAAGCGATAAATATCATGAAGATATGAGCGATCGCGCTCCATATAGCACCTGATAACTCTCTAAAATAGCACGACGACGAATGCAGTTATAATCTTTCTCAACAGCAGACTTTTGTACTAAGTCAACTTTTCGGTGAAGTAGGTCTTCTAGGTCTTGTTCCATACCAATAAACTGTAAAAGGCTAACTTTAGCTTCTGGTGCAAAAGTAACCAGTACATCAACATCACTATCAGATTGAAAATCATCTCGTAAGATCGATCCAAACAAAGCCAACTCAATAATATGGCTCTTTTGGCAAAACTCTAGGAGTTGAGCGGGCGTGATGTCTAATCGCTGATACAGAAGATCGGTATTGATCATACAATCCAGGAGTGATAGTAGATAGGGTAACGGGTGAGTAATTGCTGAATAGTCTTATCGTCATTGTACCCATCCAGGATGGGACTACAACACTTATAGGATACCCCCACCATCCCCAGTAAAATAGGACATGGGTTTAGTCTGAGATTAAGGTTATAGGAAAAAGAGCCATGTCAGTCCTATTGAAGCGGTTATTTACGGTAGACGAGTACCACCGGATGGGTACAACTGGGATTTTGCCTGAGAGCGATCGCACTGAATTAATCCGAGGAGAAATTATCCAAAAGTCCCGTATTACCCCAATTCATGCCTCTTACGTCGATCGCCTGACTCGGTTATTTTTATTGCAATTAGGCGAACGGGTATGGGTAAGAGGACAAAATACAATTGTGTTAGATAATACCTCTGAGCCAGAGCCAGATTTATGCCTGTTGCGTCCCCGTGCCGATTTTTACCGGGATGGACATCCGCAGCCGGAGGATATATTTTTACTGGTAGAAGTGGCAGATACAACGCTTCGGGGCGATCGCGACATCAAAATTCCCCTGTATGCACAAGCTCAAATTCCTGAAGTTTGGCTGCTCAATATTCCTGAACAGTGTTTAGAAATCTATCGACAACCGGCTCCAGAAGGCTATCAGCAGGTGCAACGCTTACAAAAAGGAGAAATTTCGGTACAATTATTTCCCGATATCCAGTTTGCCGTTGCAGAAATTTTGGCCTAATTTCCCATGGCAAGCGACTGGCGACTCATAATCGAGCAACTACCGGTAACATGGTCGCGATTTCACTGCTATTTTCCAACCCTTGTCCTAATTGAGAATTTTCTTGCTTATGAATAGATATAAGGGTAAACTAATCCTGCAAGCTAAATGAGAATTATTAGCAACTATGATGAACCACAGTCAAGTTTTAGGTTGGATCAAAGGATGGGGTGGGAAGAAGCGCCCCGATCGCCCCCCAGGGCGAGGACAACATCACCACGGTCATTATGACTCTCTCGGAGTCAATGCCAGCCCAGAAGCACCAGCAGAATTAGAAATCTCCGAAAATAGCGGGTTCCTGCTGAGTGAAGGACGACCAGGACAACAGGTATGGGTGAGGGGGTTTCGGGAAAAAGGAGGAATCAGTCGCCTACTCGCCATGGGAATTACCCCAGGATCTCAGCTCCAAATTCTGAGTCGTCAGGGTAGTGGCTCCGTGGTAGTGGCGATCGCCGATAACCGCTTAGGCTTAGGGGCAGGTCTAGCCTCACGAGTCATCGTCACCGAAACCAACCTATCCTTACACCCCAATCTAGATATGGAAAACCCAACCTCCACACTCCATTTAGGAGACCTGAGTGTAGGCGAAAAAGGGCGCATCATCGGCTACGAAAACACCCATCGCGCCTACAAAAGCAAACTCCTCTCCATGGGACTCACCCCAGGAACAGAATTCACCATCACTCGCGTTGCCCCCCTCGGCGATCCCGTAGCCATTCTCGTGCGAGGTTTTCATTTAAGTGTACGCAAACAAGAAGCCGAAGCCCTAAAAGTGGAAAGCCTGTAGCCCTTTGCGTGAGGACTGAGTAATGAGTAATGAGTAATGAGTAATGGGCAATCCCCCATTCCCCCATTCCCCCATTCCCCCATTCCCCCATCCCCCCATTCCCCTATTCCCCCATCCCCCCATATTGAACAATGCTCAAACCCATTGTTGCCTTAATTGGCAATCCCAACTGCGGAAAAACCACCCTCTTTAACGCCCTCACTGGAGCCAACCAACGGACAGGAAACTGGCCGGGGGTTACAGTCGATCGCAAAGAAGGGCAGTTTAAAGTCCATGAATCCACCATTACCCTCGTAGATTTACCAGGGGTGTATTCCTTGGATGCCGAAGAAAGTGCTACTGGGATGGATGAGCTAGTAGCCAGAGATTACCTACTCTCTGGAGAAGCGCAACTGGTCATTAATATCATTGATGCTTCTAATCTAGAGCGCAATCTGTATCTCACTACCCAGTTAATGGAAATGCGCCTCCCCATGATTATTGCTCTCAATATGATGGATGTTGCCCAGAAGCGAGGTATAGAGATTAACGGTCAACAATTGGCTCAGAAGTTGGGGGTTCCCATCATTCCCATTGTAGCCAGCGATCGCCAAGGAATCCAACCCTTAGTCAACTTAGTCGCTCAAATCCTAGAAAACTTAACCCATTCTCCCAGTTACGTCGGCTACCCAGCCGTCATCGAAGATGCCTTAGCGGAAATCGTCCCCTATCTCACTGAAGTAACCACCAATCGCATCGTCGAACCGCGCTGGACTGCCCTCAGCTTACTGCAATACGATCAACGGGGAGCAGGCGAAATCGTCACTCCAGAACTCACAGAAATGATCGCCAAACATCGGCGCACCATTCATCAAGTTTTAGGAGAAGACATAGATATTCTAATCGCCGATAGTCGCTATAGCTTTATTCAAAATGTGGCGCAAGAAGCCAGTCAGCACACCGGAGAAGTCAGTCAGTCCATGAGCGATAAGCTCGATGCCATCGTCCTTAACCGTTGGCTCGGCATCCCCATTTTCTTGGGCATCATGTATCTGATGTTCCTATTTACGATTAACATCGGCAGTGCCTTTATTGACTTCTTTGACATCGCTGCCGGTACACTCTTTGTCGATGGCTTTGGACAACTGCTAGAAAACCTCAACTTCCCCGGATGGGCGATCGCCCTCTTAGCCGATGGTGCAGGCGGTGGGGTGCAAACCGTCGCCACCTTTATCCCCGTAATTGCCTTCATGTTCCTCTTCTTATCCATACTCGAAGACTCAGGATATATGGCAAGAGCCGCCTTTGTCATGGATCGGATGATGCGGTTTGTGGGCTTACCCGGAAAATCTTTTGTACCCATGTTAGTCGGCTTTGGCTGTAACGTACCCGCAATTATGGCCACCCGCACCCTAGAAAATTCCCGCGATCGCCTCATGACCATCCTCATGAACCCCTTCATGTCTTGTGGCGCAAGGCTTCCCGTTTACGCCCTCTTTGCCGCCGCCTTCTTTCCTATCGGCGGACAAAACATCGTCTTTAGCCTCTATCTGCTCGGCATTGCCTTCGCCATCCTCACCGGGCTAGTCATGAAAAACACCATCCTCAAAGGCGACATTTCCCCCTTTGTTATGGAGCTGCCTCCCTACCACATCCCCCGGTTCAAGGGCGTAATGATTCGCACCTGGGATCGGCTGCGAGCGTTCCTGTGGAAAGCCGGAAAAGTCATTGTAATCATGGTGACGATTCTGGGATTACTCAACTCTTTAGGCACTGATGGTTCATTTGGCAACCAAGATAGCGATCGCTCTGTCCTCAGTGCTGCCAGTCAATCTGTTACCCCCGTTTTTGCTCCTATGGGCGTTACCCAGGAGAATTGGCCCGCTACCGTGGGTCTCTTTACCGGTGTATTTGCCAAAGAAGCCATGGTAGGCACACTTGATTCTATTTACGGACAACTGGCGATCGCCGATAATCCCGAATTAGCCGAAGCAGAAGGCGGCTTTGAGTTCTGGGGAGGTCTTCAAGAAGCCTTCGCCACCATTCCCGCCAACTTAGCCGAACTTCCCAGTACCTTACTCGATCCCCTAGGATTAAACATTGGCGATACCACAGACCTAGAAACTGCCTCATCAGAACAAGAAGTCACTGTAGGCACATTTGGAGCCATGGTGCAACGCTTTGATGGTCAAGCCGGAGCCTATGCTTATCTGCTCTTCGTGCTGCTCTATTTTCCCTGTGTCTCCGCCACCGCAGCCGTTTACCGGGAAACCAATTTAAGATGGACAATTTTCGTGGGTTCCTGGACAACCGGTTTAGCCTACATCGTCGCCACCAGTTTCTATCAAATGACGCAATTGAATGTCCAACCCCTCTTTGCCAGTCTATGGCTGGTGGGAATGGCAGCAATTAGTGTCGGTGTCTTCTTCGCTCTAAAAATGCTCCATCCCCTGCGTCAATCCCAAAATCCCGTTTAGAAGATAGCCAAATAGGGAGATTCCCCATTCCCTCATTCCCCCATTCCCCCATTCCCCTTAAAATCATGATTTTAGAACTGCAAAACTATCTCGCTCAAAAACAGAAAGTCTCTATAGCTGAACTCGAAAGCCACTTTCGCAGCCATCCAGATGCTTTGCGAGGAATGCTGAACAAATTAGTCCATAAAGGCAGAGTCAAACCTGTAATACCAGAAAGCACAAAATGTGGCGGTTGTACCCATTGCGATACCAAAGCCTTTGAGTTTTACGAATGGTTAGGTAAACCATAGGGAATAGGCAAAAAGTGATAACATAGCTCTACGAATGAGGTTTAGCTGAAGTTATTAAACACTATATGTTGGAATATTGGCATAGTATACCGAGATCTGTACGTTTAGGTCTATTATTTCCCCTGGGATTTCTGAATGCTTGGTTGCTCTCCCATGTCATTAATAACCTTCAGCCTTTAGTCAGCTTGTTTGTTACCGCAACGCTGTTCTCATTTTTGCTGAATTTTCCCATTCAATTTTTACATCGTCGAGGACTGAAACGATCTTGGGCAATTGCTGTTGTCCTTCTGGTTGCAGTCTTATTTATCTTCTTTTTAGCTGGATTACTGATCCCACTGATTCTGACCCAATTAGCTCAACTACTCAAGAGCTTACCGGAGATCATCGAATCGGGCGATCGCCAAATCCAAGCACTCGAACAATGGGCGATCGCTCAAAATCTCCCCTTTGACTTAAGTGATATTACTTTACATCTAGCTCGAAATTTATCTACCCAACTCCAATCCATCGGCTCCCAAGCCTTAGATTTACTCGTAGGAACCATTAACAACATTTTTAATGGCTCAATTATTCTCGTCTTTACCCTCTTTCTCGTCTTCGGTGGCGAATCCTTTTGGCAGGGAATTTTTAGTTGGATACCCGATCCTTGGAGAAGCAAATTACAAGACACTTCACAGCAAGTTTTTGCCAACTACTTTGTTAGTCAAACCATTTTAGCCGCAATTCTCAGCGTTGCTCAGACGATCGTTTTTGTCCTGTTACAAGTTCCCTATGGTGTGTTGTTTGGCGTAGCCATTGGCATGACTACCCTAGTCCCCTATGCCAGTGCCCTAACCGTCATTTTAGCCAGTCTCATTGTTGGATTACAAGATTTTGGATTAGGCATTCAGGTATTAGGTGCAGCTTTGATTGTTGGGCAAATTAATGACAACATTGTTGCCCCCCGTCTTTTAGGCGATATGATCGGACTCAATCCCCTTTGGTTAATGATTTCTCTGATTATTGGCGGGAAATTCGCTGGACTTTTGGGTTTATTACTTGCTGTCCCTGTGGCTAGTGTGATCAAAACTATGGTAGACTTTGCCCGTTATCCGGAACAGACTTCCCCAAAAATTTTAGAGGATCGCCCCAGTCCTGAAGATCCTTTAGCACCATCAGAACATGAGGAAACAACAGAAGATTAAAAGCACCGATCTAAATCAATCGGGATGCGTTAAAAACGCACCCCACCAGAGTTAATGAATCGATTGCTGTACCCGCTCCTCTTCTGTGGGAGTAATCCCCAAATTTTGTTGGATTTGCAAGGCTTGACTAAAACAGGAAATGGCCTCTTGATAGCGCTGTAATTCTGCTAAAGCCGTCCCTTTTCCCCGCCAAGCTTCATAATCATTAGACTCTAACTGAATGGCCCGATCGTAGGAAGAAATTGCTTCTTCAAAACGGCGTAATTTTTCTAATAAAATACCCCGATGTCGCCAAGCTTGATGGTGATTTGGCTCTAGGGTTAATACCTGATCGTAGGCATCAACCGCTTCTTCATAGCGTTGAATGCGCTCTAGGATTTCTGCTCGTGCTGTCCAAATTTGAGGATCGTCGGCATTGAGCTGCAACGCCCGATCGTAAGATTCTAAACCTGGCTCATACTGTTTTAAGTGGGCTAAGGTTGTGCCTCGATTAAACCAAATGGCACTTAAGAGCCTCTTTTCTGGTGGATCTTCTCGCTCTTCAGAAAGGGTAATTGCGCGATCGTAGGCGGCGATCGCCTCTGCATACTGTTCTCCTTTCTCCAGAGCATTGCCGCGATGGAACCAAGCTTCGATTTTATCTGCATCTAAGGCAATTACTCGATCGTAACAGGCGATCGCCTCCTCAAACTGTCCCAACTTTTCCCGCGCTACTCCCTGGTTATGCCAAGCTTCCGTATCTTCTGGTTGTAAGGAAATCGCCCGCTCATAGGCTTCTACCGCTTCCTGATGGCGCTCTAACTTCAGCAGCATATTGCCGCGACAATACCAAATTTCTGCCCCTTCAGGGTTCAATTCTAGAGCGCGATCGAATGCCTGTAAAGCCTCCAGAGGGCGATCAAACAACATTAAGCCTAGACCCTTATAATACCAAACTTCACCATTCTCCGGCTCTAAAAACAACGCCTGCTCATAGGAATGCAATGCATCCTCATAGCGATGCAACTTCACTAGCGTCTTTCCTCGCTCATACCACGCTTCAAAAGACTGGGGTTGGCTTTCCAGAACCTGATCGTAAAGAGCCACAGCTTCCTCATACAACCCCTCATCTGCCAATAAATTTCCCTGATCCACACACTCTTGAGCCGTCACAAAAAGCTGGTTTTCATCTAACTTGTCTAAATCGAAAGACAAAGGATTCTCTTCTTCCTCATCCAACTCCACTAAGTCCTCTAAAAAATCTTTTTCTGAAACTCCAGACACTCCTTTAGATACAGGAGTAGATACAGGAGCAGGTTTCACCACCTGACGAATTTTACTCAACTCAGTTTGTAGATCTTCTCCCAACCCTTGCAGTTGTTTCACCAACTGTTGGCGCACTTCCTGAATCGCCCCAGCAGAGTCTTTTAACTCCAAAACCTCTTGATTGACATGCTGGTATCCCCGTTGACGCTCAGTTTTCGCGGCTTCAATTTGAGCCGTCAAATCCTCAACCAACTGGCGAGCCATATCTGCATACTGTTGCAAATGGCCTTCTGACTGATTCAGATCCTCAAACCGGCGATTCACCTCAATCACAATTTGCTTAACCATACTGCTTCGCATAAAGCGCAATAACACCACGGTTCCACCAATAAAGATTACCATGAGCAGCATCAACTGATTGAGACGCGATCGAATATCATCCACCTCTGACAATCTTGCTTGCAACTCTATTTCCTGTCTGGCTCGCTCTTGAGCAAACTTCTCATTCACCGTCTGCTCCACTGTCTGCTCAATCACTTCCTTCAGGGTGTTTAAATCCTGCTCCGATAACCCACTATTGCCCTGGGGAGCAGCAGGAGCAGGTTTCGGTTGTGCTGGTGCTTGTGCTTGAGGTTTGGCTTGGGCAACTTTCACTTCTGAAGCATTTGCCCCATAAGCAACTGCTATGACATTAAATGAGGCTAAACTTGCTAATAGCCAGAGATAAAAGGGTGTAACACGCATAGATTTTGAAGGAATCCCCATACAATTAAGCCTGAAATCACTACCGGCTCTCCACTATTCACTCATCAGCAGTTAAACTCATAACAGTGCTATAGGAATAGCAGATCAACTCGCCTAAATCGTAATACCAGATTAAGATAGTTAATCCGGGTAAAGATTAGGATTGAAGTTAGGGTGCGATAAACCAATGCAGGAACTGACCCATATGACTCCAGTCGATCAACCTTTCCAGGATTCGATATCTTCCGTTTCCTTAGAAGATCGTTTCTCTCACTATGAAACCCTCTCTAAACGGGTGATGTTAGCAGTGCTACGCTGCGACGGACATCAATCTGCCCATTTACAGAATTGGATACTCGATGGATTTAATCTTGCATTTGCCAATAGTTTGGGTTTGAATGCCTCAGAAAATCCTACGGAATATTCTGGTCGTCCGTTTTTTGATGGGTTACCCCCTTCTGAATATGCCACCCTCCAACATCATTATTCCTGTCACTTGCTGGCGCTGCTGCTCTCTCAGTTACTTAAGCAACTGCCGAGTACCCTCAGTAATACCGGAGAACTCGATCGCCTTCAGGAGCAGATTCGAGAGCTAGAACAGATCGTCAATACCCCTATTGTTGTTCAATTCAACCGACCTTCTCAACCTCCCGGTTGGTTGCAATTGTGGTTCAATTCTGAAGGTCTGAAAATTAGCGGTATGCATCCGAAATTGGATGAATGGACTGTATTTAGTCGGCGATTGATGGGAGATGATACATTCAAGGATCTGCAATGGCTGGAAAATTATAGTGTTAGTGGGGAGTTGATTCTTGAGGCTATTGACGTTACTCAAACGGAACAAAAACACCGCCTGATTCAACTGTTGACTAGCCCGGATTCTCTTTTAGAAGGCAATAAGCTGCAATTGATTAATTATCAACTCCAGGTGTTATTCCGCGCCAGCCATTTCATGATCTTAAATGCGGATATGAATCAAGTACGCTTTTTGGTGGGTAAAGCTTGTGGAACGGTAGAAAGTTATGTATTTCCTAGGGAAGAGCTGGATAATCCCCATTTTCTAACGGCTCTAGAACAGAATCAAGTGTTGCGGGCGGGAGAAATTAATGCTCAAAGTCACAGTCAATGCGAGCGCACCCTATGGGAGGAAGGGGTACGTTCTTTGTTGTTGATTCCCCTCAGATGGGATTATGAACAACAGGGCCATCATCCGGAAATGTTGAGATTAATTGGGTTAATTAGCGATCGCCCCCATAATTTTACCGCCCAAGATTGCCGTTACGCCCAAGAGTTAATCCCTGCCTTTGCTTGCGCCATGCGGCAAACCAACCACAATCAGCTCAACCCCATCCATCCAGCAGTGGCTTGGCGCTTTACCCAGGAAGCAGAACGGCGCAGTTGGGGCTTTGAAGCTGCTCCCATTGTCTGTGAAAAGGTTTATCCCCTGTTTGGGATTTCTGATATTCGCAGTTCTTCTCATGAGCGAAATCGAGCCATTCAAGCCGATCTGATCGAACAATTTAAATTAGCATTAGCTATTTTAGAGGCAGTAGAAGAGTATCAAGAAAATCGCTTTGTTCGACAGATTAAAATTGACTTAGAAATCTACCAAAAACGCATTGAAGACAAGGTAACTGTTGATTCGGAAGTAACAGCAGTTCAGTATCTACAAGATCATTTTGAGATTTATTTTGACTACTTTTGTCAATGTGGAGAACTCGCGCAAAAAGCGGTTCAATACTATCGCCAATGTTCGGATAACGATCGCCACTCGGTAGACACTGCCCGCAAAGCCTACGATCGCACGATCGATCGCATTAATGAGCATCTACTGGAGACTTGGGAGCATTGGCAAAAGCGAATGCAAGCCATTATTCCCCACTATTGCGATCTCGAATCGACCGATGGCATCGATCATATGATTTATGTGGGCAAATCGATTCATCATAGCTTTACGCCCTTTCATTTACACAGCCTGCGCTATGAGCAACTTTGCGCCCTGTGCGATGCCGCTCGGACGGGGATTAAACTCCATGAAGTGGATAAAATTCCTTTACTCTTAACCCATCTGGTGTTAGTACAAGATGTGACCATCGATATTTTCCATGATGAAAATACGGAAAAAATCTTTGATGTCCAAGGCAGTCGAGATACCCGCTATGAAATTGTCAAAAAACGGATTGATAAGGGGGTAGATTTGGAAACCGGCGATCGCATTACTGCCCCCGGAATGCTCACCCTAGTCTATTCTACGGATGATGAGTGGAAAGAATACGAGCATTATCTCGATTATCTTCAGCGCGAAGGCTGGATTGCTCCAGAAATTCTATCGGGTTCTGTGGCTCCCCTACAAGGGGTCGATGGGCTGCGGTATGCTAGAGTCCAGGTTTTACCGGAATAGTGATGCTTTGGGTCTGTAGGGTGGATTTTAGTAGTTAACTGTACAAATCGGCGATCGCCCATAGAGGACAATCAAAGATACAAACCCGTTTAAGAATTGACCCTTGGTAATGTCCGCTCAACACCCCCTACCTACCCTGGTCGTTATGCATGGCGATCAAACCGGAGAAGAACTTCTAGCCGAAGCTCTACGAGTTTTGCACCCTTCAGTTATTCGCCAACCCCTGGAATTTATCGATTACGACTTGAGTTTAGAAAATCGGCGAGCAACCCATAATCAGGTGGTTTGGGATGCTGCTCAGATGGCCTGTAAAACCGGACTGGCTTTGAAAGCAGCTACCATTACCCCGGAAATTCCGGGGGATGTGGGTAGCCCTAATGCTATCTTGCGAGAAGCCTTGGGAGCTTCAGTGATTTTACGAACGGGGCGACGTATTCCCCAGATTCGACCCGTAGGTGGAGTTCATGCGCCCATTACTATCGTTCGCATGGCTGTAGATGATGCCTATGGTGCGAAGGAATGGCGAGAAACTACGGAAAGTGGCGATGAAATTGCCTGGCGCACCTCCAAGATTAGCCGCTCCATTTGCCGAACAGTAGCTGAATTTACGTTTGTCCATGCCAAACGGATGGGGGCGAAAGTCTTTGGCGGGCCAAAATTTACGGTTAGTGCTACCTATGAAGGGATGTTTAAGGAAGAACTGGATGCAGCCAGCGATCGCTATCCGGAGGTCACCTATCAACCCCTGCTGATTGATGCTACCTTTGCCTTACTGCTGCAAAATAGCGGCGAAGCCTTGGTGATCCCTGCTCTCAATCGGGATGGGGATTTACTCTCGGATATGGTGTTACAAATGTATGGCAGTATTGCAGGCTCGGAGAGTTTGGTCATGGGTTTTGATGCCAATACCTTGCAGGTGAAAACCGTGATGGCAGAAGCGCCCCATGGCACAGCCCCCGCCCTCTATGGTAAAAATATTGCTAATCCTATGGCTATGATTTTGGCCGGTGCTGCCCTCCTCACCTATGTGAAAACTCCGGCAGGCGATCGCGTCAGAGAAATGGAGTTTTATCGCGCTTCTCGCTCAATTTATGAGTCCGTATTTGAAGCCATTTATGAAGGTAAAGCCACCCCAGATTTAGGAGGACAAATGATGACTTCTGAGTTTACCGATGAGGTGATTCGCAAAGTTAAAACTAAGCTTGAGGTCTGGTCTACTTTAGAGTCTACTTGATGCCGATCAATTAACAATAAAAGAATGCCTACATATTTTAATCGGAAAAACGTTCTCAAGGATTCATACGTGACGGGGGAGCCATGACGATTACTCTTTTACCAGTCAATACCTTATCTGAATTTCTCAAGTGCCCAGAAACCAAGCCTGCGAGCGAATATATCAATGGCGAGATTATTCAAAAGTCGATGCCAAAAGGAAAACATAGTCAATTACAACTGAGGTTGTGCAACGCGATTAATGAACGAGCAGAACCGGAGAAAATCGCTTATGCTTTTCCTGAATTGCGGTGTTCGTTTGGAGATCGCTCTCTTGTCCCCGATATTGCGGTGTTTCTCTGGTCAAACATTCCTTTTGAGGAGGATGGAGAAGTGCCCAATGATTTTCTCTTACCTCCAGATTGGATCGTTGAAATCTTGTCCCCAGAACAAAGCGCGAATCAGGTGATGGGAAAGATTCTCTATAGTTTGCGATCGGGGAGTCAACTGGGTTGGTTGGTCGATCCCCAAGATCGTTCTATTGTTGTCTTTGAGCCGAATAAACAACCGGAATGGCTAACGGGTAGCGATCGCCCCCAAACCCTAGCCGGACTTGAGCTAGACTTAACCATAGAGCAGATCTTTGGCTGGTTGAAACTGAATTAAGCAGGCGATCCCTAAACTCAACCTCAAAGGCTGCGTTTAGCCTTTTGCCCAGAGCTATGAAGATACCAGAAGATGCAGTCATTCCCGATCCTAAATTAACTCAATATCTCTTGATCTTGAAACAGAGAAATGACAAATCCAAATATTTAGCCCAAGGAGGATTTTACTTAGAAAACTGGCAAGACTTAAAAACGGCTATTCAAAAATTAATTCAAGCCAATGAAGCCAAGCAAGATATTACCGATGAATACGGTACATATTATCAAGTGATTGGCGAACTTGAAGGAGTAAACGATTGTAAATTACTTGTGGCTACTATTTGGTTACAACGATCCATCGATAGCCAATTTTATTTTGTCACTCTAAAACCTTATCGAGAGTAAACCCATGAGTCTAGAACTTTATCAAGAAATTGCCTTAATCCAAGACATTTCAGAATACGGAATGTATCAAGGAGATATCGCCACCCTCATCGATTTTATTCCCCACCCCGACGGCGGCGAAACCGGTTGCACTCTGGAAGTTTTCAATGCAGTTGGTGAATCAATCAAAGTGGTCACAGTTCCCATCTCTGCTGTAAAAACCTTAACCAGGAACGATATTTTAACCACTCGTTCATTGCTCACAGCATCATGATTCAGTATTATGATTCAGTATAGCGATCGCCTATCGATCTATCATCTTCTCAATACCTTTAATCTTTGGGGTAAAATCATGCCTATAGTGAGCTTAAACCATATAGAAATCACCCCTGGTGTTTGTGGGGGTAGACCTCGCATTACCGGACATAGAATTACGGTTGCTGATATCAGCATTTTGTATACAAAAATGGGATATTCCCTCGAAGAAATTGCCAGTAAATATGAACTCTCTTTAGCTTCAGTTTATGCAGCTATGGCCTACTATTTTGACCATCGCTCTGAAATTGAAGCCCGTCTGCAAGAGGATCGGGAGCTGGTAGAGCGTCTTAAGTCCAATCATTCTTCCAAATTGCAGCTCAAGTTACAGCAACTAAGAAATGATTTACTGATGTCTGACATTAAGCAGCCAATTTCCCAAACGATTTTTGTCAAGAATAAGACTATCCTAAGCTAATTGTTGATTGCCTAGCGCGATCGCCCCCAAACCCTAGCCGGACTTGAGCTAGAGTTAACCATAGAACAGATCTTTGGCTGGTTGAAACTGAATTAAGAGCGATCGCGCTCTTAGATCTGGTTTATAAAATGTATGAAATTATCTGGACGGTTTATTACTGATGTCTAATATTAAGCAACCAATTCCCCAGATGCACTACTTCAAAGAAGAAGATATTCTCCACCTGCTGATCTCAGAGGGATTAGAAGCTGGAAGCATTGAGATCAGTCCCAATGTCACGGCTGAGTTGAATGCGGAGGGGGAGGTGATCGGAGTGGAAATTCTGAATGCTAGTACCTATATGCGAGATTTCATCCTGGAATCCGTTCAAGGCAGGCTGGCTAATTTATTGTAAATTACTTGTGGCTACCAAATTTTAACCACTCGTTCACTGCTCACAGCGTAAGGATTGGACTGGCAAGGTTAAAATTATGCCTATAGCTTAAATCATATATAGGACTTATGCAACGACTCCATATATAGCGAATTGGTGCGTTACGCTCCGCTAACACACCCTACCGAATTCAATACTCTCTAACGTCCATTTGGGTCGATCCTACGCTACTCTTATTTAAATAACCTAACTCCGTCTAAACACTCGATCCTATGGTTCACGTTAAAAGCGTGCAACTGACCAACTTCAAATCCTTTGGGGGAACAACCACCGTGCCGTTGTTACCAGGGTTTACCGTGATTTCTGGGCCCAATGGATCGGGTAAGTCTAATATTCTAGATGCGCTGCTGTTTTGTTTGGGCTTATCGAGTTCTAAGGGAATGCGAGCTGAACGGCTGCCGGATCTGGTGAACCATGCCAAGGGAGAGAAACGGAAAGCCACAGTAGAAGCGAGTGTGACGGTTACCCTGGATGTTTCGGATGTGGAGCGCAGTATCTGGGAAGAGGAGGAAGATCCAGAGGGTGAAATAGAGTTAGACCCGGAATGGCATATTACGCGCCGTTTGCGGGTGACTCCGGCGGGAACCTATACATCAACCTACTATATGAATGGGGAGGCTTGTACCTTAACCCAGTTGCATGAGAACTTGAACCGGCTGCGGATCTATCCGGAAGGCTATAATGTGGTGCTTCAAGGGGATGTGACCAATATTATCTCGATGAATGCCAAAGCGAGACGGGAAATTATTGATGAGTTGGCAGGGGTGGCTCAGTTTGACCGGAAGATTGATTTGGCTAGAGAGAAGTTAACCGAGGTTAAGGAGAAGGAGGAGAATTCCCGGATTATAGAACAGGAATTGATTTCTCAGCGCGATCGCCTGGCGAAAGATCGCGCTAAAGCAGAAAAATACCAAACCCTACGGACGGAACTGTTGCAGAAACAGGAGTGGGAAGCGGTGTTGCGTTGGCGCTCGTTGCGAGCAGAAGAAGGAAAACTCAGAGAAGCCATTGAAGCGGGCGATCGCACTCAAGGAGAATTTCAGGATAACTTAGAGGCGCTCAATACTCAAATTTCCCAAGTCAGTGAAGAACTCGATAGCCTCAATGCGCGGGTGAAGTCTTTGGGAGAAGAGCAATTATTGGCGCTCCAGTCTACGTTAGCGACGCAACAAGCCCAACTGACTCAACTGGAAACGCGGCAACAGGAACTCGACAGCACCGAACAACACTTAAAACATCAACGGGAAAAAACGGAACAGGAAATTCATCAAGACCGGCAAACCCTGGAAACCTTGCAACATCAGTATAATCTAGAAACTCAGGCCTTATCAGGATTGCAAGATAGTCGGGATCAGGCCCAGGCTAGTTTAACCGAAACGCGGGAACAGGCCCAGGCGATCGCCAGCGCATCCCAAGAATGGGTTGATCGCCAAACCAGCTTAAACCATAATATCGAAGAGATCCTCAAAACCCTTGAACCCCAACGCAGCGAACACGCGCAACTCACCGAGCGCCAAACCCAATTAACCCGCACCCTAGAAGAAAAAACGGAGCGCATCGCCACCCTAGAACCGAATATCAGCAGCCAGCATGAAAGCGCCACCGGGTTAGAACTAGAGGTGATTGAGTTATCCCAGCGCATCCAGGTCGTTGCTCAAACTGTCTCCACCGCAGAATATGACCTGCAAACCCAGCAGCAAACCCAGAAAAGATTGCTGAATGAACAACGGGATAAACAACGGCAACTGGATAAACTGGAAGCTCAAGCGCAAGCTCAACAAGAAGCGGCCGGAACCTATGCCAGTAAACTGATTATGCAAACCCAAATTCCTGGAGTCCATGGATTAGTGGCCAGTTTAGGCCAGGTGGAGCCTCGCTATCAGTTGGCGCTGGAAATTGCGGCTGGATCGCGGTTGGGGAATATTGTTGTAGATGATGATAACGTGGCAGCACAGGCGATCGCTCTCCTGAAACAAAAACGAGCCGGCCGCGCTACCTTCCTACCCCTGAACAAGATCCGCCCCGGTCGCCCTCCTGATAAAGGTTTCAACAGTCCCGGCTTTATCGATTATGCCGTAAACCTGATCGACTTTGACCCCCGCTATCAAGAGATTTTTGCCTATGTTTTTGGCAACACCGCCGTTTTTGCCACCCTCAATGCGGCTCAACCCCAGATCGGCAAACTCCGCATGGTCACCCTGGAAGGGGAACTTCTGGAAGCCTCTGGAGCCATGACTGGGGGCAGTCAGTCCCAACGCTCTAGTCTTCGCTTTGGCATGGGTGCAGCCAGTGCCGAATCAGCCCAGCAGAAGGCGCTAGAAGACCGAATTAGCGAGATTGACGGACTTTTGGCTCAAATTGAGGTGGAACAGGGACGCTTGTCTAATGCCACAAAACAAGCTTCTGCGGAGTTGATGGAGGTTAGGGGGCAGCATCGAGAAAAGCAATTACAACTGGAGCAATGCCGCAAACAGATCCAAAATGACCAACAACAGTGCGATCGCGCTCGCGAACTCTTGGCCCAAACCCAGCAAGACCTCAATCAAACCCGATCGCGCTTAGAGCAACTGAACCAGGAGATTCCTAAGCAACAGGTTCAACTCGATGAGTATCGCCAGTCTCTGGCTCAGTTGGAAGAAAACCAAGCACCGAAGGAATGGCAAGCCATTCAAGCACAACTGCGGGAAAAAGAAAGTGTGTTAGATCGGCGGGAACTGGCTCTGAGAGGATGCGAGCAGCAGTTACAGGAATTGGATAAAAAACGCGATCGCACCCATGAGAAAATTCGCCAAAACTTAGAGCGCGTCAACGAACTCAAGCACAGCGAAGCCACCACCATGAGCCAAAACACCCGCATCCGTCGCCAACAGGCGGATATTAAGGGTCAGATGGCGCAAACTACCGGGCAACTCTCTATCTTGGAAGAAACCCTAGGAGCGGAAAAACAACAACGGGATGCGGTGGAGGAAAACTTGCGCCAACTGCACCTCAACCGTCAACAACTGCAATGGCAACAACAGAAACTAGCCGAAAATCAAAATACCCGTCGCCAAAATCTGATTACTCTGCAAACTCAGATCCAGGAAGTGAAAGCGGAGTTACCCGATCCCTTGCCCGAAGTTCCCGAAAATCTGAAGATCAAGGAACTTGAACAAACCCTGCGCCAACTGCAAAAACAACTGCAAGCTTTGGAACCGGTGAATATGTTGGCGATCGAAGAATACGAACAGACCACGGAACGCCTAGAAGCTCTGAGTGAAAAATTAGCCATTCTGGAAAAAGAGCGCACGGAACTCTTGCTTCGGGTAGAAAACTTTACGACTCTGCGCTATCGAGCCTTCATGGAATCTTTTGATGCAGTGAATGAAAACTTCCAACAGATCTTTGCCGAACTCTCGGAAGGGGATGGCCATTTGCAACTCGATAATGCTGAAGATCCCTTTAGTGGCGGGTTAAATTTAGTTGCCCATCCCAAAGGGAAACCCGTGCAACGTCTGGCTTCCATGTCTGGGGGGGAGAAGTCTTTAACGGCTCTGAGCTTTATTTTTGCCCTTCAACGCTACCGTCCATCCCCCTTCTATGCCTTCGATGAGGTGGATATGTTCCTGGATGGGGCAAATGTGGAACGACTCTCGAAGATGATTAAGAAACAGAGTTTGGGTAGTGCCCAATTTATCGTCGTCAGCCTCCGTCGTCCCATGATTGAAGCCTCGGAGCGTGCGATCGGGGTGACGCAAGCGAGGGGTGGATTTACTCAAGTGTTGGGTATTACCAATACCAGTGAGGTGGCATCGTAAGTTGAGGTAGAAACCGGGGTTCTTGCCCAATTCGGCATCCCACCAAGAAACTCCTGAGAAACCCGGTTTCTTTTGCCCTCTCCATACCGATAGTGTCCACCAAGCTAGATGGGTAAATTGAGCGACTTCAAACCAGGTGAGAGTGAAAACCAAATAGGCGATCGCCACTGCCAACAGTTTCCCGTTTGGCGATCGGAAAACCAGGAAAATACCATTTATCAGTAGAACAACTAGAACAATGGGGATTACTCGTCGATAGTATTTCCTTCCTGATAAGTATAAAATGCTAACAAAGAACGCAACAAGAGCCATGCGAGTATTGGCCAAAAATAGGGCGATCGCGATCGGAATGATTATCGTCACGGTCGTTAGCAATGATACCCATCTAAGCTGTCTGCAAGCAACCGCCATCACGCCAATAGCTGCCAACACAAATGCTGCATGACCCCGATGGGAGTACAAACCGATAGGTTGATGATCCTGAAAAATAGTGCTGACGAGGATATTATCTCGCAGTAATTGTCCGGTGGTTGCCGTGTAGTCAATGCGCCAGTCAATCAATTGGGGAAACATACTCAAAGCCAGAATAAGACCACCGATGAGAAAGCCGTAGAGTTGAGCAAGCAATAGTTGTGGATATCGCCTTAAAACGAGGGTATTACTGAGAGTGAAAGCTGCGACAAGCAACCAGTAGAGCCAACCATCTCCCATCTGATCTTGACCGAATAGAGAGCGAATGGGAAAGGGACTCAGGAGTGTAGAAATGAATCCGATCAGCAGAAATATTTCCCACAGAAGTTTACAGGTAAACCAACTCTTGGGAATCTGTAGAGTATCCCAATTTTTCCACAGTAAGTAGAGATTGCAGATGACAATCAGACCCAGTACAGCACATTTGGGTTGAGTCCAGATCTCTCCCCGACTGCTTCCCCAAGGATTAATGATAACGATACTGAGCGTAAATAATAGAGTGTAAATTATTTTTGTTAATTGAATCACGGTAATATCAATTTTTCAAATGTTTGCTACATTATCTGGTCTACCTCAAACCCATAAATTTCCAGACTCCAAAAGCACCCAACCCGATTAAACCCCACACCGAATTCGATTCTGGTACTTTCTGCTTTTTCGTCTCTTCTTCAGTCACTATCGGACGCATAAATGCACGAACAGGCTGGCTTGCGATACTAATCAAAAAGCTAGTTGCTAGCCAAAATAGTGAATGTGTTTTCAAGAGAACGTTTTTAGTTACTATAGACATAATTGACAAGTTGAAAAATACAAAAATCAGTGAAATTTAAAATGACTATATTTATAAATCCAGTGCTACAAGAGACCCTAACACCATTCCTCTCCAAACCTTTTTGAATAAGATAATCTTTTTTGTATTTCTATCCTCTACTCTTGTTTCTACAGATTTATTTTTATATGTTAATCGAAGCCAATATCTACCTGTTTTAAGATTGTCAAAAATCCAATAACCTCCATCTCCAGCAGCTATTTTTAGTTTTAATTGTCTATTTTTTTTACACAATAGTTTAGCATTAGGAAAGAAATCAATACTTTTTCCTGGTACAGCTAAAAGTATGTCGGATAATAACATTCTTTTTAAGAAATTGCTGGTGTAATATTTCTTGATTATTTCCCCATTTGAAGTAATAATTTCAGGAATTAGTGTGTTATAAAAATTAAAATAAAAGTCAGTTTTACTATTATTTGTAATACGAATACCAATTGGTACAGATGTTTCTATACCATTGTCCTTCTCTGGTAAGCTGATTACTGTTTCTGGCAATGTAGTTTCAAAGCGAATACCATCTACTTCTATTGCTTTATCATTTGGTTTAGTTTTAACCAAGCGTAGGTTGACAAAAGGAGTGGTTAAGCGATCGCCTTTTGTTTGTTTGGTATTTCTCAACTGTAAATTTTCTTGTCTAGGCTTATTTTTTGTTCGATCTTTACTGGATTCGTATATGAATCTGAGTTGATAACTTCCCACGTTGAGGGCATCAAAACACGAGCTATTTAAAGCTTGACATCTATTGGTTAACAACTGTAACTGTAGTAAATCATTTTCCCAACAAACTTTAGCAGAAATGGAGATGAATATTGCTGTTTTGGGACTCACCCACGAAATCCCTCTTCTGGCGAGATCGTCAATTAAACTTGAAATAGAATAGACGACTGTATCGACTAATTTATCGCCTTTATAAGGTGTATTGGCTTTATTTTCCTCATGGTCAGTATTTAATCCTCTTTCTAAGATTGTACCATCAGATGTTATCAGCTCTGGAATGATTATTTTATCGGAATCAATTTTCCAAGGTTTTACTGTCTGATTAGTCAACTTCAGCCCTAATCGAAAAGAAATACTTGCCGGTAGTGTTCTTTCTGGGATAGGTAATACTATCAAATCTGGTTCCCATATCTCTAGATAGATTCCATTGGCTCGATCAAGACTATTGCTAAAAGGTTCATGTGATTTCATTTTTTTATTTATTGGGTCTTGTTTGGGTACAAGGGTCTCAAAGCGAATCTTATTAACTTCGATAAAATTGTTTTCATTCATGCTTGCTAAATACTACCTGTATTGGAGTATAAAAACCACAGCGATATTACTGAATTTAAGATAGTTTATCTCTCCCTGAAAAAACCGTATTTTCTATGTTTTGTCCTCAAACAAAGTGTAGTTGCATTACGAGCAATATCAAGAGCATCTTCAATAGTCCCATGGGGATAGTCAAATTTATAGTCGTCGTTATTGGAACTTCTATGGTTATTCTTAATTCTCTGAATCCATTGGACTGCCCTGGGATTGTTAGAAATGTCGCCCGGTATTGGGTCAGTGGCTCCGGCGGGATGATATTCTACATCAAAGTGAGCTCCTACACCGTTTATCTTAGGAACCAAGAGGTCTTCTACCCCACATTGAGCTTGAGGGCCGCAAGCGTAATAAGATTGTATATCAAAACTACCTTGTAAGTCGTTTTCTGCGGGAACAAACGTCCATTTCCCCCCTTGATGCCTAGAAAAATTATTGAGCAGTTTTAGCAGCTCATTTGTTCCTCCTTTTTCTAGCGCTGTTGGAACTACCAACCATGTCACGCCCTCGTAATCTCCTAACTGGTAAGGAACATAAGGATCGGACGAATCAGGGGGTGGATACTTGATCGTAAATGCTACCGCAGATTTACAAGTAAGAATAACAAATAAGGTCGCTGTCAAGAAGTTTGAAAAATACGCTCGTAATTTCATTTTTTTGTTCCTCATTGTAAACAAATGTTGGCTTTTTCACTCCTTATCCTTAATCCGGAGGATATTCTAAGTAGAACTGTTCGTAAGGTGAAGATGCTATACCCGTCCAAAGCTCTTCTGAAAACGGCCAAGGTGTACGGGAGCAATTGATTTTTGGATTTGGGGATATTGGGAAGACATTTCTGTAAGTAAAACGCACCCAATATTTAATCGGTTTTAGACCTATAAAAACACAAAATCCATTGGAGAGGTCTCGATAGCGGAGTCCAAGTCTATACCCACTCCAGACAAATTTAGCTTTGATTGAGAAAGTTAAGGTTTCCCCAGGTTTAGCTAATAGAAAATCTGACTCCTGTGGGGTATTTGTTTGATTTCTGGTATAATCACATTGAATTTTTTCTCTCTCTAATCCTATCATTTCCATTTCTAAGTTAAAGAAGATAAAGCGATAGGGAGTTGAGGTTTGGTTCGTTACTTTAATACCAAATTCAGCCCAGGTTTTGATATTATCCTGGTTGGGGATAATCAAAACCCTTTCTGGTACGAGGGTTTCAAACCTGATACCACCGGTAATGGTGTAATTACTCTCTACAGATGCCATAGGTTTCAGAATTGATCGATGGATATTTGCTTTTTTTCGATCCTTTGGCCGAAAGTTTTTCAATTCAGTCTTTTTTCAGCACAGTTAATACTCCCTTGAGTACAAGGGTTTCAAAACGAATCCCATCAACTTCGATAAAATTATTTTCATTCATGTTTGCTAAATATTACTTATATTGGAGCATAAAAACCACAGTGATCTTACTGGATTTAAGATAGTTTGCCTCTCCCTGAAAAACCCGTAGTTTCTCTGTTTTGTCCTCAAACAAAATAACGTCGGGACTTAAATCAGAAAAAGGGTCAAATTAAGTTATCATACTTGTCTAACTACTTCCGATTCCTCAAAACCATAAATTTCCAGACTCCAATTGAAGCCTCGGAGCGCACCATTGGCGTGACGCAAGCGAGGGGTGGATTTACCCAAGTGTTGGGTATTACCAATACCCGTGATGTGGCTTCTTAGGTTACTGTATCCCCCTTGACTAAAGTGAAAAGAGTGGGTATAATATAAGTAACAAAGAGAGTATTCCGAGTCCCTGAGTTTTCAAAGGTAAGCTATCGGCAATTTTCTCCAAATAGGGTTTAGGTTCGGGTTGGTTTATTTTTTCTTCCGGAATCAAACATTTATCCTGCTCTAAAAAATCTTGGGAGCTTGACCAATTAACCAACCGTCATATCAAGTCCGGTTTCCGCAAGCGGACATGAAAATTTGTTAAGAAGCGGGCAAGATGCCCGCACTCCTCGAATTTTTTGATATGACTGGAGTGGGAGCATCTTGCTCCCTGGATTTTTAATTAGGGTATTTCCGCTTCGCGGACATGAATAAGCAAACTTGATATCACTGAGCATTCACAAAAATTTCACAAAGGATTGTAGACTCAAATCACAATCCATATTCGGGTTTGGCCCGATACTAAATCAAGAACGAGTCAAGAGTATCAAGAGTATAGGTCTCATGAGCATCATTTCCCAAGTTGTCCAGCAAGCCTTAACCACCGGTTATTTATCCATCGAATCGGAAAATAAACTGCGATCGCTCCTACAAAACCCTTACGGTCAAGAAGATTTCCATGCCTTCCGCCAATTACAACAGGCGGCAATGATCGGCAATGTCAAACAAGAGTCTCGCCAGTTACCCTTTACCAGTCAGCGCCCATAAGTCAACATCAAGAAGCTTAAGAATCTGCTTCTGCCCCTTCTTCTAGCTGTTGAAGCTTGGCTTTTAGCCCTTGCTTTTCCTCTTCAAGCTGTACTTTTTCCTTATTCAGTTTCTCTTCCACAATCTGTAGTTGGGCATGTCGTGCTTCAACTTCCAGTCGTCCACGGGCGACTTCCTGACTTTGCAAAGTCAGATCTTGCCGCCATTGCTCTGCTCTCTCCATCTCAGCTTGCAAGAACTCCGGCGTAATTCCAGCACACAAATACTGTTCAATCAACTGAAGAACCCAATCTTTAGCATCCGTAATACTGAGAATTTGCTGGTTTTCCGTCAGTTCTACCAACACAAGCTGATTCCCCGTCCAATTCTCGCTGTCGGTACAAGGAATGATTTCTTCTGGATTAGCCAATTTCCAGCTCGTTTCGGACTCTTGAGAGGCTAAAACCCTAAGATAAGCTTGGCCTAAAAATTGCTCTTTTTGTACCTGGGCGAGATATAACATGGCCGTTGATTTTTCACTCTGAAGTCATGATCGGATGGATAAAAAGGCGATAATTGCCTTTAATCTGAAAGATACTTGAGGCGATCGCGCAGGATCTGAGCCTGGATCTGGAGTTGTTCTAATGCATCTCTAGCACCTTGAACCACTTCTTGAGGGGCTTTGTTGACAAATCCAGGATTCCCCAAACGGGCTTGGAGAACTTGGCTTTCTTTCTCAATCTTACCCAAATCTTTCTCAACTTTAGCTCGTAGGGCCTCAATATCCACAACGCCAGCCAGAGGAAGTAAGACTTGCACGGTTCCCGTGACTCCGACGATGGTTTGTTTCATCGGCTCCTCTAATGATGCACAGATTTTGGGGGCTTCAGTTTTAGCCATCATCTGCACAATCGATGAGCCTTGGGTTAAGATTTGCTGCTCGCTCGGATTTTCCGTTTGCAGAACTATGGGGACTTTCACACCCGGTTTAATTTCGGCGATCGCCCGCAAGTTCCGAATGGTGCGAATGATGTCAATCAGTTGGGCAAATTGGGCTTCTAATTGGGGGTCAATTAGCGCCTCATCCGGTTCGGGATAGGTTTGCCGCGCTAGGGATGTCCCCTCACTTTCCGTCAGAGTTTGCCAAATCTCTTCAGTAATATGAGGCATGAAAGGATGCAGCAGCCTTAAGATCCCATCTAAAACTAAAGCTAAGACCTGTTGAGCAACTAACCCCGAAGAAGCCTCTTCTCCATCCTTTTGCCATAATCTGGGTTTAACCAATTCAATATACCAGTCGCAAAAGTCGTTCCAAATCAATTCATAAATGCCTTTGGCCGCTTCTCCAAGGCCATATTGATTCAGATCTTTGCGCGTTTGAGCCGCCACTTGATAGTAGCGGGAGAGTATCCAGCGATCGCTCTCTTCTAAATCCTCAACGACCGGCATTCCCAACTCAGCAGGGGTTTTGCCCTCCAAATTCATCATCACAAACCGCGCTGCATTCCACAACTTATTGGCAAAATTTCGAGACGCTTGCACAGATGACGACTCATCCGTTTCGCGATCGTACTCTAGGCGAATGTCTTGCCCAGCACCAGCCACTTCCCGAATCAGAGCATAACGCAGAGCATCCGTCCCATATTTTTCAATCAATATCAGAGGATCGATACCATTATTGGCCGATTTTGACATTTTCTTGCCATTTTCATCCCTGACTAAACCATGGATATACACCGTTTCAAACGGCATTTTACCCGTAAAATGACCCGCCATCATCGTCATCCGCGCTACCCAGAAAAAGATGATATCAAAACCGGTAACTAGGGTACTGGTGGGATAATATCGCTCCAGATCGGCGGTTTCTTCCGGCCATCCCATGGTGGAAAAGGGCCAGAGTCCAGAGGAAAACCAGGTATCGAGAACATCAGGATCTTGCTCCAGTTGCACGTTTTCCCCATATTGGGCTTTGGCCCGCTCTAAGGCTTCTCCTTCATTCGCCGCTACAATGAAAGGCGTAGAATCGGTAATTTCTCCCCCCGTTTCACTCACCACATACCAAGCCGGAATTTGATGACCCCACCACAACTGCCGGGAAATACACCAATCCTTGAGTTTCACTAACCAATCCCGATAGACTTTACTCCAGCGATCGGGCACAAACACTGGCTCCTTCTGGTTATCCAGGAACTCTAGGGCGCGATCGGCTAAAGGACGAATTTTGACAAACCATTGCGTAGAAATCAGGGGTTCAACGGGGACTTTTCCGCGATCGCTATAAGGCACACTCGTCTTATAATCCTCCACCTTCACCAAACACCCCTCTTCCTCCAGACGCTTCACCACCGCCTTCCGCGCCTCAAACCGGTCTAACCCCTCAAACTCCCCAGCATTCTCATTCAAACTGCCATTCTTATTCATGATATTAATCATCGGCAAGTTATGGCGTTTGCCCATTTCAAAATCATTCGGGTCATGGGCAGGTGTGATTTTCACACAACCCGTTCCAAACTCCGCATCCACATACTCATCCCCAATAATCGGAATTTCCCGACCCATTATCGGCAACCGTAGCGTCTTGCCAATTAAATTTTTATACCGCTCATCTTCAGGATTTACTGCTACCGCCGTATCCCCCAACATCGTTTCCGGCCGAGTCGTTGCCACTTCCACAAATCCCCCACCCTCCGTCAACGGATACCGGAAATACCACAAATGACCATCAACCTCTTTATTCTCAACCTCTAAATCCGACACCGCCGACTCAGAAGCAGGGCACCAATTCACCATATAGTTGCCCCGATAAATCAAACCTTCCTCATAAAGGCGCATGAAAGCCGTAATCACTGCCTTCGACAAACCTTCATCCATCGTAAACCGCTCCCGCGACCAATCCACGGAAACCCCCAACCGACGCAACTGATTAACAATTGTGCCGCCCGACTCCTCTTTCCACTGCCAAGCCCGTTCCAGAAACGCCTCCCGGCCCACATCATAGCGGCTTCTTCCTTCACTTCTCAGTTGCCGCTCTAAAATTGTTTGTACCGCAATACTGGCATGATCCGTTCCCGGCAACCACAACGTATTTTCTCCCAACATACGATGATAGCGAACCAACGTATCAATCAGGGCACTCTCAAAAGCATGGCCCATATGCAAACTACCCGTCACATTGGGCGGCGGAATCACCACACAGTAAGGGTCTCCCCCCTCACTCGGATCGGCCTTAAACGTTTCGTTTTCTTCCCAATACCGTTGCCATTTGGCCTCAGCACTCAAGGGATCGTATTGACTCGGCAAGCTAGAAGAATGTGCAGTCATGGGTAACGGAATCAATTGGAAATTAGCCAGAGGTAAATCAGAATTGCGAGAGTCAGACAAAATGACTCTCGCACCCCGGTTCTATATCTAGTTTACAGGAGAAAGACCCGCCCAGGTTTTCTCTCAGGCAGACCTAAACACTCGCAGGCACTTTTTCCACCTCTTGGGTTAACTGCTCATATATGGCTCGCATTTTTAACCCAGTCAGCACTTGGAATAGTCCTGTACCATTGGTTGAACCCGGATAATCGGGATGTTGCCGCAGCAAGTGAGTTAATTCCCCATATTCTTTTGTCGAGGTGTTGCTCAAATGCCCTTCGATATAGATCAATTCCTCTAGATTATCAAACTGCCCATCAACTTCCAGGATAGAAACTTCATGGCCATAGTAAGCATCTGGCCCATAGTGCATTTTAATGCCAGGATAGGAACAGGTTAATTTCCGTCCACAAGGAATCCAATCAATCGTTGAACCTTCGTCAAACAGATAAACAGGGTCGCGACCCGCAACTCCATAGCGTTGAATCATTCGTACCCGTAAGATTTTCCGATCTTTATCATCTGGAATCAGTTGGGTCGGCAACACCTGAATCACTACATCTGCATGGGCTTTTTGGGGATCGATATAAGCCATGAAGTCAGGACGGCGAGCATTAATGGCAAATAAGACATCTTCATAGCGATGTCCTCTCTCTGCCATGTCTCGCTGGATTTTCCAAGCAATTTTGACTTCATCACTGATGTCAAGATAAACACTAAAATCCAATAGACCCCTTACTCGCTCGTCATACATCGGGTGTAGACCTTCGAGGACAACAATGGATTTGGGATGAATCGTTTCGGGGGGATCGATTTCCCCGGTTGTATGGTTGTAAATGGGTTTTTCTATGGATTCACCGTTTTTAAGAGCTTTGGCTTGCTCATACATCAAGTCAAAGTTGTTGGCTTTGGGGTTAAGCGCGGTAATCCCGGTTTCTTTACGTTGCTTACGGTCTAACGAATGGTAGTCATCTAGACAAATCACGGTTATGAGATCTTCTCCGAATAAGTCGGTTAAGCGACGCAAGAAAGTTGATTTCCCACAACCGGAATCTCCGGCAACACCAACTAAAACCACGCGATCCGGTTTACTGGTCATAGATTTCCTCTGTCAATCAATGGGTTCACTAAGTTAGTTTTGGTTTATCAGTAAATGGAGTTAAACTAGCGTTGAGGGCAACACATTAAAACTGCCCTTCGAGATTTTTAAACACCGAAGGGGCTTGCTCTTTCCGTGGAAATAGCATGGCTCTGTCTCCGGCTGGGGACGACTCAAGCTTGAGTTCAGCCCAGTTTTCCATCTTCAATATTCTGGAGCAAATTCTACCAGAATGGGATCATCCCCACAAGGCGAGTTTAGAGATTTAGGATTGTCCTCAATACCTATGCTACGGTGAATGGGGTCTTTAAGAAAACCTAATCTTAATTATTCCTCTGAAAGGGGGCGCTTTTCGATAAAATGGTGGCATTGTCCCTCGCTGGCCAGCAGATGGTAGAGAGGGAAGGTGAGACTCCTGAAGAGTGTTTTGGCTAACCAGGGCGATCGCCTCCCCAATCCTAAAGTTTGTCTGGCTCTTTGACTCTGGCTAACCCCACTTGATGGGGATCTCTCTGAGACACTGATTTACAGTTGCGATTTACAGTTGCTCGGAAGAGTTGGGAGATTCCTTTAACCCTAAGTCTCAGTCGCAAGAGGATAATGTTTTAGCAATAGTTCATCAATCTTAAAAGAGAAAAGGAGAAAGCTATGCCTACATCCAGTTTAGCGGGCACAAACAGTGGTGTATCGTCCAATCGTCTGTTTCAGTTTGAGGTGGTTGGTCTTAACCCCAGCAGCATGGCGAATATGAATTGCTCGATTCGTCGCAGTGGTAGTGTCTTGGTTACTGTGCCTTATAACCGCATGAATCAGGAAATGAAGCGTATTGCTCGTCTAGGTGGCACAATTACTAACATTGTGCCCGTGAATTTTGCTGCGCCCTCTCAGGACGAAGCCTAAATTTGGGTCTAGCTCTTCACGATTCAGGGAGAGCTAGATTGACCAATGAGATGGGGTCACTTACAGTAACTCTAGTCACTTTAATCATTACTGTTGCCTCTGGCTCAGTTGTGGTTGACTCATCTTGCGGTAATATGCCGATGTAAATGGGGAAAGGAGAAAATCAAGGTAATGTATACATCGAGTTTAACGGGTAGAACCAATAGCGTGTCTTCCAACCGTTTGTTTCAGTTTGAGGTGGTTGGTCTTAACCCCGGTAGCATGGCGAATATGAACTGTTCAGTTCGTCGCAGTGGCAGTATCTTCATTACTGTGCCTTACAGCCGTATGAATCAGGAACTGAAGCGTATTGCTCGTCTGGGGGGTAAAATTCTGAACATTGTGCCCCTTAATTCTGATACGGCCTCTCGTAAAGAATCAGTTTGGACTCCAGCTCCTGTCCCTCAATCTACCCCTTCGAGTGAAGGGACTCAAGGTAAAGTCCATAAAAAATCTGAAGATCAAAAGATTCCTATCAATATTTACCGACCCAAAGATCCTTATATCGGTAAGTGCGTCAGTAATGAAAAGTTGGTTGCTGAAGGGGGATCGGGGATTGTTCAACATTTGACGTTTGATCTCTCCCAAGGAGACCTCAAGTATGTGGAAGGCCAAAGTATTGGGATTATTCCTCCTGGAACGGATGATAAGGGTAAACCCCAGAAGTTGCGGTTGTATTCGATCGCCTCTACCCGTCATGGAGATGATGAGGAAGATAAGACGGTTTCTTTATGTGTCAGACAACTGGAATATAAACACCCGGAAAGCGGAGAAACGGTTTATGGGGTTTGTTCGACTTATCTGTGCAATCTGGAACCGGGTGCAGATGTGGCGATTACTGGGCCAGTCGGTAAGGAGATGCTCTTACCGGATGATGAGGAAGCTACAATTATTATGATGGGAACCGGAACGGGAATTGCTCCTTTCCGTGCCTATCTGTGGCGCATGTTTAAGGAACAGCACGAAGATTACAAGTTCCGAGGATTTGCTTGGTTGTTCTTTGGTATTCCTTATACTCAAAATATTCTCTATCGGGAAGAGTTGGAGAAGATGCAGCAGGAATTCCCGGATAATTTCCGCCTTACCTATGCCATCAGCCGCGAACAACAAAATCCTGAAGGCGGTAAAATGTATATCCAAGACCGGATTAAGGAAAATGCGGATGAGCTATGGGCATTAGTCCAAAAACCGAATACCCATATCTATATGTGCGGTCTTAAAGGTATGGAACCGGGTATTGATGAAGGGATGTCTGTGGCTGCGGGTAAGTTTGATGTGAACTGGGATGAATACCGAAAACAACTGAAAAAAGAACATCGTTGGCATGTGGAAACTTACTAAACTTGATTAAGTTCTGCACACAATCTCTAAATTTAGGGGAGTTCTCTAGGGGACTCCCCTATTTATTTCAATTAAAAATTAAAAATTTTCATGTCGGCGACAGTCGAAAAAATTAAAATTTTTCCCAAGCTCTATACCTTACAGTGTAAGCATTTGACGGGAATTTGGGCAAAATGAGTCACCCCACCTTTCCCAAGGAACTAAGATCGGGGTATACAGCATTTTGCGCTGTAATGAGGTGCGCCCATGTGGAGAGACACGCTTCACATTATTATTAACGCACCCCTACACAATCTTAAATGGAGGACAATTATGATGGGATTAATTGGCTTTGTTAGTGCAGCCGTTCACACGGTGACTAAAGCCGCACAATCCATAGTTCCTGGGATCATGGCTTGGAATCAAACCCGGATCATGAATAATCAGCAAAAAAATTTGCAACTGGTTGAAAAACGGGATAGTAAAAGCCAAGAAATAGCCTTAAAACGGATGGAATTTGATGCCAAAATGGAGATGGCACGACAAGCGGCGCGGGCGAAAGAACGAGAAGAAGACCGGGAATTTAGCCTCGCTCTGGAAACCATGCGGGCGGAAAGTTTGCTGAAAACGGAGCAAATGCGGCAGGCATTTCAAGCCCTGGAAGCGGAAAAACAGCGCCAGTTTACGGAAGCAATTGAGAAATTTAAAGCTGAAGTACAAATTAGCATTAATCAAGATAATCTTGCCTTTGCCCGGTGGAAGGAAGAAACGGGGCGGGAATTTGCCCTAGAGATGAAATTACTCGATTTGCAAATTAACCGGATGTTAGCAAAAGAGACGCGAGAAGATGTGCGTCGAGACCGGAATAATCCGATTTATGCCGTTACTGAAGATATTCTCAATATTATTATGAGTCAAGACCGTCCACCCCTTTCGGTCTTTATCTCGCCGCCTGTGTTAAAATTCGACCCTTCGCCGAAAGGGGGAACTGACCCCCAATTTCCGATGATGGAATCTACTCTGAAAGCGGCTTTAAGGCAGTTGTTTAAGCAATATAACTTGAACCAGCGTCCCATTCTACTTCATGCGGGGGAGTGGATTACGAAAGCTCGCAGTGGAGAAGCGGCGGCGCGAGATTTGTTTCGGGATTTGAAAACGGCTCCAGTTGCGATTCTGGAAACGGAAATTGAAGAGTCTTTTCTGAATATCAATGTGGGATTTTGGCATACAGATTTTCCGGATATTCGGTTTGATAGTGTGGCTAGAAAGCTGCGTTGGCGCGATGGACTGGATGAGATTCGTCAGGCGCAGGGACAAGTCTTTGAAATGCAGGGGAAATCTTTGGATCAAGCGACTCCCTATGATTTGGAAAAGCTCAATCGCAGGAGTCGAGAGGAGTTGACTCATTATCTGGAGGTGTTGCACTGCGTCCACGCGGGGATGATTGCGGATGAGTATTTTCTGCTCTATGCCCAACCGCAGCAGATTCCCCTATTGCCTCGGTTGCTTCCTGGGTTGTTTGCGGAGGGAGAATTGCCTCCACAGGTGCAACTGGAGTTGATACATAAGGTAATTGATTACTGCGATGCTTTGTTTAATGCCCTGGAACAGATGGACTCTCTGGTGGTGGCTCAGTTGCGTTTAGACTGGGCAGAAACTCTGGGTGCTGTTTCGGAGCGCTACGGGTTTGAGGGACAGATTGGTGGGGCTATCCGAGCATGGCTGAAACAACGGGGAACGGTTGCTCAGGGGGGAAATCTGGAGGAGTTGACGAGGGAAGTTGCCCGCTACCTGCTGCCAGAGGATGCGCCTTTTGTAGCTCAACTGAATGGCTGTCTGGAAGTGTTGGGCGTTTCTGGAGGATTGAATATTGCCCAAGCCTGTTATCAACGGGGTTTGGAGCATCTGGGAGGGAAACGCTGGCAGTTGGCGGTGACTGATTTTAGCCATGCCCTGAGTTTGTCGCCCCATGTCATTGCCTATTATCAGCGCGGTTTAGCCTATCAGGGGTTGGGAGAACTTCAGAAGGCAATTACGGATTTGGATAAGGCGGTGAAATTGCAACCGAATCACGCTAAGTTTCATGAGGCGCGGGGGGATGTTTATCGGCAGTTGGAGGATGTGGAGACAGCCCTGGCGAATTATGCGGAAGCGATAGAGTTGGGTTCTGAGAGTGCGGTGCGGAAGCATGAGGAGTTGCAGCGCTGGTGGACGGATGAGCGCCGGAAGGCGAAGGAGGCAGAGGAAGCTAGGAAACGGGCAAAAGCGGAGCAAAGGAGACGGGAGGAGGAGCGACGGAAGGCGCTGAGTATTCCAATTCCGGGGAGCGAGCTGACGTTGGAGTTGGTGTATGTGGAGGGGGGGACTTTCCAGATGGGAAGTACGAAATACAATAATGAAAAGCCGGTTCACGCGGTGACAGTGCCAGAGTTTCGCATGGGTAAGTATCCCATCACTCAAACTCAGTATGAGGCGGTGATGGGGACTAATCCATCTGATTTTAAGGGGGAAAATCGTCCTGTGGAGTGTGTGAGTTGGCATGATGCTCAGGAGTTTTGTCAGAAGCTCTCAGAACTGATTGAGCAACCGGTGCGGCTGCCGAGCGAGGCTGAATGGGAGTTTGCGGCGCGTGGGGGCAACCGGAGCCAGGGTTATGAGTATGCGGGCAGTAATAACCTGGATGAGGTGGCTTGGCATTATGGTAATTCTGGCAGCCAAACCCATGATGTGGGGGATAAAAAGAAAAAGGCGAATGAGTTGGGGATTTGTGATATGAGTGGCAATGTTTGGGAGTGGTGCGCGGATGAGTGGCATGGCAACTATACAAACGCACCTAACGATGGAAGTATATGGTCAAATAGTGATGAAAGAAATAGCAATAAAAATCGGCTGCTTCGTGGGGGTTCTTGGGGCTACCATTCTGCTTATTGTCGCTCTCGGTCTCGCACCTCGAATGCGGCGGACAATAGGTACAGGGTCTACGGTTTTCGCGTGGTGTGTCCCTTGGCGATGACGACCTAGCCCTTTTCTCTTTATTCCTTTTTTCCTTTACCCTTCTTTACTTTTTTCTTTTCTTCCGCCGAAGGCGGAAATTTTTTTTTTCAAAAATCACCCTATGAACGAACTGTCGATTATCCAGAAAACCTACGATCTGATTAAATGGTATGTACCCATTCTCAATCGCCTGCCCCGCACTCACAAGTTTCTCCTCGGAGACCGCATGATTGCAGGACTGTACGATTTACTGGAGACCCTAATTATAGCACAATATGAATCGGAGAAACTAAAACTTCTCATTCCCCTAAACAGTAGGCTGCAAATTTTGCGCTATCAAACCCGTCTGCTGCGAGATTTTGACTTAATTTCGGTTGAGCGCTATGAGTATGTGGGAGGGCTGATGAATGACATTGGCAAAGAATTGGGGGGTTGGATTAAACAACAGCAACGACGAGAGAAAGATTCATGAAACGCCACGGCAATCTTTGGTCAGATATGGTGGAGTTCAGCAACCTCCTGCAAGCGTCCCGACAAGCCCAACGAGGCAAGCGATTTAGGGACTCGATACTGGAATTCAATTATCACTTAGAAGAGAACCTACAGCAACTGAAACAGGAGTTAGAAAACCACACCTACCAACCAGGAGAGTACAATACCTTTTACATCATGGAACCGAAGAAGCGGATGATTTCTGCGGCTCCCTATCGAGACCGGGTGGTTCACCATGCCTTGTGTAATGTTATTGTACCGCTATGCGATCGCACGTTTATTTCTGACTCCTATGCCAATCGTTTGGGCTTCGGCACTCACCGCGCCCTGAAGCGCTTTACCCAATTTTCCCGGTCTCATGATTATGTTTTACAATGCGATATTCAAAAATACTTTCCTAGTATTGACCACGAAATCCTCAAGTCCTTAATCCGCAAAAAAATCAAATGCCCAGGAACGCTCTGGCTCATCGATACGATTATTGACTATAGCAACGAACAACCCGTTGCCATTCATCATTTTCCAGGAGATGATTTACTTTCTCCTCTGGCACGGAGGCGAGGATTACCAATTGGCAATTTAACCAGCCAGTTTTTTGCCAATATCTATCTCAATGGATTTGACCATTTCATTAAAGAGGAACTTAGGGCTAAGTCCTATGTTCGCTATGTGGATGATTTTGCTCTGTTCTCCAATGACCGCGAATTTCTCAGGGAAGCCAGGGAGAAAATTGAACAATATTTAGTGCAATTGCGGTTAAAAATTCACCCGATTAAAAGTCAGACGTTTTTGACTCGCCATGGAGCAAACTTTTTAGGGTTTCGTATTTTCCCCGACTGTATTCGGGTTCGCAATGAAAACCTCAGACGAGCAAGGCGGCGATGGCGAACGTTACAAAATGATTACGCTCAAGGTAAAATAACAATAGACCAAATTCAACAGTCTTGGCAAAGCTGGTGCGCCCATCTGGAGTATGGCGACACCTGGCGATTGCGTCAACAGATATTTACTTCGCTGGTCTTTTCCAGGGAGTAAAGAAGGGGTAGGCAACTCCGGCTGCTTCGTGGCGGTTGTTGGAACAACAATTCTGATAATTGTCGCTCTCGGTATCGTAACTCGAATGCGGCGGACAATAGGAACAGGAACTACGGTTTTCGCGTGGTGTGTCCCTTGGCGATTACTCTTCGCACTCAGAACTTATTCATGGGAATGAATGGGGCGTATTTCTGAAGAGTCAAGACCTATTCCTGCGATGTTCGCGAGAGCATCCGAAAATAAACCGGCGTTGGGCAGCTGAGTAGGTGATGTTCGCGAGCATGAGTCGAAAGGTTGTCCAATTCCACTTTATTGGTGATTTCCCGGTGGGGTGGGGGCGGGTTTAGGGAATTGATGGGTGAGTGTTCTAGATTTGGGTATAACCCGCCCCTACGGGGATCTGGGTGGTTTTCAATTTTTAATTTTTAATTTTTAATTTTTAATTTTTAATTTTTAATTGAGAAGGTGGGGTGGGGGCTGGTTTTGGGGATTGATTTGTCGCCCCTACGGGGAATGGTTGATGGGTTTTGTCCATTGGGTTGAAGGACGTGCCGGTGCTGAGAGTATTAGGCTATACAATTCTGGACAGGGAGGGAAGGCGATCGCCGAAAACCCAACTGCTGTGTTACGTTAGGACAGTAATATTCTCATCAACGAACATATGGCGTGCAAAATACTGACAGCAACGTATAACAACGGTAGCCTAATTCTCGATCGCCATCTGGAATCGATCATGGAAGGCAAGACGTTTAAAATCGTACTTATCGACATGGATGAAGGCGATCGTAAAAAGCAGCAGTTTTTGCAATTAGTAGACAAACATTCTTTTTCATTGTCTCCAGATTATCAGTTCAATCGAGATGAACTCCATGAGCGGTAAAGTCTTTTTAGATACAAATCTTTGGGTCTATCTCTATGCCAAAGAACCAGAAATAAAATATCTCAAAGTACGGCAAATTATTGCCGATGAGTTGGACTCGATAAGTCTCAGCACTCAAACCCTAGGAGAATTGTTCAATGTTTTGACCAGAAAGAAGCTTGTCGCCGATAATGAAGCTCAAGAAATCATCTTAGAGTTAGTTAGCACTTTCACTATTGCGGAAATAGATACCCTTAAAGTGATTCAAGCGTTAGAGATCAAATCTCGATACCAATACTCTTATTGGGATAGTTTAATTATTGCTACTGCTTTAACTTTAGATTGTACAATCTTGTACTCTGAAGATTTACATCACGATCAATTGATTGCACAGAAAATGAGAATTGTCAATCCATTTGCGTAAAATCAACAGGCAGTGGGGGCGGGTTTTGGGGGTTGATGGGTGGTTTTCAATTTTTAATTTTTAATTTTTAATTGAGCTAATTTATCTTGCAGATTCGACTACGGGGCAGGGTTGATGGGTTTGGAGGTGAGAATTAAGCGGATTTTGGCATGGATCAGGTTCAGTTGGGCTAAACCGAGGTCTACGTCGCCTTGAATGACAATACCGGTGTGCAAGAGGCGGTCTAGGAGTTCTAAAATGGAGGGGCGATCGCTCTTTTCCCCTGGATAATAGCCTTGTTTGGGCAAGAGGGAGCCGATTTCCCCTAAGTCAATGTTTAAGTCGGCTGGATCGATGTCGAAGATTTCACACAGGTTGATAATCTGTTCTTCGAGACGCTGTAGGCTTTCGGCTGCTCGGTCTAGTTCTTCTTCGCTTAGGCTACCCGCATCCATGCGCCGAATGACTTGAGCTTCCATCAGTTGGCGAATGAGTTCGACAACGGTGAGCAGTAAGGGGGCTAGTCCTGCATCAGGAGAGCGATCGGAAGAGGGAACCAGGGAAGAAGTCATGGGGTCAGAGATTAGACTTCTTTCACCTTACGATCTTTGAGAATTTGATGCAAATACTGCTTCTGATAGTTTAAATATTGACTATGCCACTCCTGGAAGCGGCGATCGCCATCCCGAACCAGCATTTTGCGATAGTCTTCGGATGAGATATACTGCTTAGTCATAATCTCGATTTTGTAAAATGGCTGCTTCTGTCATCAGATTACCTAGATAAGGATTGAGATCAGTTCAGGAACTTATTACTATTTTAACACTTTCAAGAGTCAAGTTACCTGACTTCTCTTGACTATCCCTTAAACCGTTGTTAATAAACCTTGATAGGTTTCCATGAGCTGGTTCAACACATAGGGATCGGCATTGGAATGGTCTAAAGTAACACTCAACGGCACAGTCTGTTTTTGATACAAAGTATGGCGTTGTCCAAAGTAAAATAGAGGCCGGCCGCTTTTCTGGGTTCCACGGTGAATCTGAAGTGAGGTAAAATTCAGATAAGGGATGTTGCCAATAAAATAAGAAATATCCCATATCAATTCAGAAACAAAACCACCATCATTCTTTGAGTTTTCAATAGACTCTCGATAAACCCTACAAAATGTTGGCCAATCCATCAAAATAACATCATTAATAATCACATTTTTAAACCGATTCTCTCCACCCACCGCAATCGAAAAAAAAACCGGAATATTTTTAAACCGATACCATTCTCCCTGAATTTTTCGGGTACTAAAAGTCCATTCTATAGATAAAGCTTTAACTAAATTCCAAACCAGATAACCTTGAAAACAGGCTGCTGGAGTAGTTTGAAAACTCCTTTCATAAACCTCACGAGGCTTTTCTAAATCTAGCTGTATCGTCACTGAAATCTGCGGATTAGCAACAAACTCTTCATTGTGAAAAAAATTGAAAGCCCACTGTTGATATTGGCTCAATTCATTAAGGTTGAGTTTAGTTCCCTGATATCGTTCTAAAGCTTCTTGTAAATCCATTTTAATTTTGTTTCCCCTAAAGATTTTATAACAGGAGTTTATCAGATCCCTATCGGCTGGGTATCATAAGTGTTGAACATCGACAAAAAACTTTACAGCATTGTGTGAATGAGATATCTTCCCTAGCGCATCCTGCTATCCTAGCGTCTTAGGATTTCTGTGTTGATCTTTTAAGGTATTTCTATCCCAAAAAACCCCATCTGTATATCCTTGAATTGATGGATCATTTTCGGCCAGTTGAAGCCGTTTTAATGCCCAACAACAATAGTCTGGATTTAACTCAATCCCCACAAAGTTGCGTTTGAGCTTTTTAGCAACCACGGCTGAAGTACCACTTCCCAGAAAGGGATCGAAGACCAAATCATCGGCATTTGAACTCGCTAGAATCAGTTTCGCAATCAATTTTTCTGGTTTCTGAGTGGGATGATCCGTATTTTCAGGCATTGACCAAAAGGGAATACTAATATCTGTCCATAGGTTAGAAGGATGGGTTAATCTGAAGTTTCCATCCTCTTCTTCACTCCAGTCTTTAGGTTGACCATTTTTCTGCCGATAGGGAGCAATCACTTTTCGCTTTTGCTTCACGGAGTCCAGGTTAAACGTATATTGATCGGAAACGGTGCAAAACCAAATATCTTCGGTATTATTCTTCCAATTCGTTTTTGCACCTCGCCCTTTTTCTCGCTCCCAGGTAATGCGATTGCGAAGATAGAACTCTTGCTCTAGAATGGGGGCGATAAGTATAGAAGTTTTCCAGTCCGAGCAGACATAGAGTGTTGCTGTTGGCTTGAGGAGAGGTTTGAGGATCTTCAGGACAGAAGAGAACCAGTCTTGATATTCTCCTCTGTGTTTCTCTCTAAATAAGTTTCCATGATAGTTTTTAGAAAGATTATAAGGGGGGTCTAGAACTAAAAGATCAACAGAGTTTTTCGGGAGATATTTGACAGCGCTAAAGAGATCTTGGTTAATAATTTTCCCTTTTATATCATCAATAGCTATTGGATCGTGCAAACAGAGTAAAGACTGACTGAGTATAGATAGCTCTTCCTCCGAGCAGGTTAGCGTTTGATTGCGGGGGGCACGTTTTTTCATGCTCAAAGTCTCAAAAACGAGTACAGGCAAGAATCTATTATATCTAGGGGCTGTCAGAAAGAAATTGGGTAAACTAGGAAATAAGGTTTATACATGGCCAGAAGTTTATGAGTAAACGACTATGGGATAAGGGTTTGAGGGTAGCGGTTGCCCTTTGCATGGGTTTGATGGTGGGTGGAGCAGAGAGTAGTATTGCTCAGGAGGTGCAAGGGTGTTTTATGGTCGATTCTTCTGGACGCTCGATTCCCTTGAGTGGAGTCTGTGAGGGTACTTCGGCTCCCCGTTCTCGTCCGGTGACTCCAGGGGTGTTTCAAGCGCAGATTAAGCGCCGTTTGGGGGGAATTCCGGTGATTGAGGTAATGTTTAATAGCCAGCACTCCTTTGAGATGATTTTGGATACGGGAGCGAGTGGGACTCTGATTACTCAGGAGATGGCGCAGAAGTTGCAAGTGGAGACGGTTGATTTTGTGACTATGATGATTGCTGATGGGTCTAAGGTGACGTTTCCCTTGGGTTATGTGAAGTCGATCGCCGTTAATGGTGCAGTCGTCAGAGATATTCCGGTGGCGATCGCCCCTAGAATGGCGATCGGCTTGCTCGGCCATGACTTCTTTGGCAACTATGATGTGCAAATCAAGCAAGATGTCGTCGAGTTTCGACCCCGTTAATGGGATAGGGAGATGGGGAGATAGGGAGATGGGGAGATTCCCTATTACCCAATGGTAACAAGTTAAGACAATGTACATTTTGTCAAGTCCTAAATATAGATTTGAACTAATTAGCTCACCCTATTTATGGACTCTTGCCTTTTGCCTTTTGCCTTTTGCCTTTTGCCTTTTGCCTCCCTCCCCTCTTGCCTTTTGCCTTTTGCCTCCCCCTCACCTACAACCTTAACTTGTGACCAATGCCCTACCCATCTATTCGTGTTCCATCCAGCGCAGATCCAGATCGTCCTCATGCAGATGCTGCATCGGGAACCAAGGGGTATCGATTTGTTCTAAGAGCCAACCTTCCCAGTCAGAGAGCCGATACTTAAGAACTGTGGGATCGGGACGCACTTCTAGTTTCTGTTTCCAGCCTTCATGAATTTCCGTATGCCAATCCACCGTTAACAGTCTAATTTTAAGCTGCTTAATGGTGGTCATAATTTCCGAAAATCCGTAGGTTTCGGCAGTATTTTCTGCTCCCTCTCCCTGTCCGCTCGCAGTTCCCCATTCGTGGATAAAGGCCACCAGTTGTCCGATAGAGCCAGGTTCGCGGAAAACGGCAATGAAAGTATAACGAGTGATAGAGTAGTCTTGTTTCTTGATTCTAAAAAGCTTGATTAAATGAGGGCGGTAGTCAAACAAGAGCCGGATAATGACATTAATCCCCATGGTTGAACCGGCGGCACTCGCTGGAATCACTTTAATTGCGGTCACGTTTCCCTCCTACAGATCGGTTTATAAGTTGAGTTGTGTTAAGTTGACTTGGCTATCAATGGGTCTAATATGAGGTTTGGGGAACCTCTCTAATGAGTCTGTATCCGGTTTCTGGACAAGGAGTGAATCCTGCCAGAGCTGAATGCACACATGATTCTAACTTTAGCTGCACCAACTTGCAATTAATCGTTGTTGGCTTGAGAAGGCAATCTACACTGATGATTTTGCCTTAATTGTAAATTTTTGTAAAGTTTGCATAAAATGGCCCCTCTAAATCTGAGAACCCTATAGGGGGGATCTCCATACTCCCCTGTCATGGACGACAAGCAAAGGTGAGATCGGGTACTCAGGAGGTTAAAGAGGTGGGAAAACTGGTAGTTTTGGAGCTTGAAGGCAGTTTAAGCACAGAGGGCTTTCGGGTACGGTTGCAAATTGGAGAGGACGGACAGCGCCCCGATCTGGATATATCCGGATACTTACCCTCAGAACCCGATCTCGCCCAATTACTAGAAAGTCATTGGGTAGATAAGTATCGTCCTTTGGGACTGCCTAATCGGGGAATCAAGCCAAAAGGGATTAAATATGATGGAGTTCTGAATCGGATCAAAGAGTGCAAAGAATCGGGCGATCGCCTGTGCGATCGCCTCAATCAATGGCTCAGTTCTCCCGATTTTCGGGCGATCGACACTCAGATCCGCGAAAGACTCGATTATCGCGATCGCATCCGCTTCATTGTCCGTACCGACTGCAATGACTTGCACAAACTCCCCTGGCACAATTGGCAACTCCTATCCCGATACACCCATGCCGAAATCTCCTTCAGCGATACCAACTTTAGGCGCTCCGATCCCCTCAGCACCACCCCACCCGGAAAAGTCAAAATTCTCGCCATCCTAGGACATAAAGAAGGCATCGACACCGACAAAGACCAGGAAATCCTCGACTCACTACCCAATGCAGAAGTCACCTTTCTCATCGAACCCAAACAAGCAGACATCAACGCCCAACTCTGGGAACAACCCTGGGATATCCTCTTCTTTGCCGGCCACAGCGAAACCGACGGCGACACCGGTAAAATTTACATCAATCCCGACCAATACTTAACCGTCGATCAAATCTGGTATGGTTTGCGAAAAGCCGTCGCCCAAGGACTAAAACTCGCCATCTTCAACTCCTGTGACGGACTAGGACTCGCCCGCAAACTCGACGATCCCCACATTCCCCAAATGATCGTCATGCGCGACTACGTTCCCGATCTCGTCGCCCAAAAATTCCTCAAATCATTCCTGGTCAACTTTTCCCAAGGATACTCCTTTGAAGTCGCCGTTCGAGAAGCCAGAGAAAAGCTCCAGGGACTCGAAGATCAAATTCCCTGCGCCACCTGGTTACCCGTCATCTGGCAGCATCCTGACTACATCTCCCCCACCTGGGACGAGTTAGTAGGACAATCTAAACCTAAATGGAGTTTTGTATCTTGGAAGAGTTACAAAATTCCAAAAGCAATTATCCTGGCTACCTGTCTCGGATTAAGCACTTATTTTTGGATTCGACCCAAAATTGCTACCTATTTGAACCGAGTTGGAGTTGACTATATTAGAAAGGATCAATACCATCGATCACTTCCCTACTTGCAATCGGCGCTTATAGTCTATCCTCAACAAGCTTCAGCTATCAATAATTTAGGCAGTATCTATGAACGCTGGGGAGAAAATGACCTAGCCTTAACAATGTATCGACGAGCAAAACGATTAGGAGATGCTTGGGGATGTAAAGGAGAAGCATTGATTTATATGAAAGACAACAAGTTTGAACGTGCATCTCAGTTACAGAGAGTCTGTTTACAGCAAATTCTAGCAAGTGAAACAAAATCCCCTCTCGGAGAATACTTGATTCGTAAAGACTTAGGGATTTCTCTTTTACGCAAGGAATCATTTAGTGCGATGAAGCAACAAGATTATCTGGAAGCAGAACGTCATTTACGCATTGCTATTGATATTAAACCACAAGAAGGAGTTGCTAATTGTGTTTTAGCACAAGTTTTAGAAGCTCAAGGCGAATCCAACAAAGCCCTAGAGCAATGGTATTTCTGCGTTCAATTTGCTCAAGATGAATATCCAGACGAAGCTGAATGGATTAAAATGGGAAAAATGAGACTAGAAGAAAGTGGAGAAGATTAAAAATGAAAAAAACAGTGTTTTCAGGATCTACTATTCTCTTGACTGTCCTGGGAAACTTAGGATTTTCAACTTACTGGTTATTAATCCCTAAACCACCCTCAGCCTACGCAGTCAAAAATTGTATTGAAGTGGGAACCATAGAAACCATTGAAGGTGAAGCCTATAAACTTGATCGAGAACAAAGAGAACCTTTGACCACAGCCAGTATTATCTGTGCAGACAACCGATTAGAATCGATGCCATCATCTAGTCTAACTCTACGCTGCTTTGCTGATAATGAAACCAGACAATTATTACCAGGAATTGCTTTAGATTCTACCCAACTTTGTCCTGTGGTTCTTCGATGTGAAGATACAGCAGATCCCCATTGTGGTCGAGGTGGAAGTCAGATAATTGCTCAATCTATTCCTGAAGTTATCACTCCCCGCACAACTAGGTTACTGAATCCAAAGCCGACTTTACAATGGAAACCTGTTCCTAACGCTACCACTTACACCATCACCATTGAAGAAGATATAGAAGGGGAAATTTGGCAAACTGAAACCCAAGAGACCCAACTGATTTATGATGGTGATGTTGCCCTAATCCCTGGTCTTAGTTACACTCTGAAAGTAAAAGCTGATTCGGGAAGTGAAGTTGCCGAAGGAAGGTTCAGCATTCTCTCTAAAGAAAATGCCTCAATTGTAAAAGTTGCTATTGAGAATGCTAAAAAATTGAATAATCCCCTGTCTGAACTCGCTGTTTATAAACAGTATCTTTTGAGGGCAGATGCTATTCAATTTCTGGAAAAAATGGTTAATCAAGATACTCAATCCAGCACTGTATATCGAGAATTAGGTGATTTGTATTGGGATATTGGACGCATTGATGCCGCCGAAAATGCTTACCTAAAGTCTATTGATCTCGCTTCTGCTCAAAACAACTTACAGGGGAAGGCTTTAGGAAAAGTACGTTTAGGGGAGTTATATCAAGTCAATCAGAGGGATGAGGAAGCACAACAGCTATTTCAAGAGGCTAAAGAACTTTATGAACAAGCTGGAGTATTGGAGTTATCAAGAAAGTTAGATTCCTTACTCAATTAACCCACTGGGTGATAGCTTTTCCTTAAATCCAATGTCCTATCAAAACAAAAGCAGCCCAAAACCTAGGATCTCTAAGAGCTTCACCTTTTTCCCCACTTAAAAAAGATTCTTGAACCGTCTTTAGAGCTTCTGCTTTTGTTTTTTTATTTTCAATCATTTCTTGATAAAACTGACTCATGAATTCAGATGTTGCTCGATCATCAACTTTCCATAAAGTTGCTACGGTACTGCGACTTCCGGCTCTGATACTCACCCCTGCTAAACCTAATGCAGCACGGTTATCGCCTTCAGCAGTTTCACAAGCACTCAAAACCAGTAATTCTATCGGTTCAGAACTAAATTCAGCTTGACTTTGAATCAGCTCATTGAGTTGATTGACTCCCAATCGTTCATTCCAGGTTAAGATAAATGTCTCTTCCGGATTAGAGCTAAACTGACCATGAGTAACCCAATGGAAGATAGAGTAGTAGACATTAGCAAAATAAGATTTAATTACTTCTACTGTAAAACTTTCATCTAAAACCACAGGAGTTTGATTTTCAAATAATTGTGCAATACTTTCTAACTCACTTAGGGCATTGCTAAGAGGATTTAAACGAGCATGAACTAAGTCAAAACTCGGTGCTTTCTGCGCCAAACCACCAGGTAATATTCTTAAATCGAGGGAATTTAAGGAACCTGGAGCAAGTAGATTTAATCCTGGAGCAACTGCAAGCGCATATTTCTCGATCAAGTATTTCTCTCCATCATAAAGAGTTGCCATCGGTAAATTACGCAGTTGTCCATCTAAGACAAAAACCAAGGTTTTGATTTGGTCATGAGAACTTAAAAATGACTTAAGTTTATCTGAGAATAGAGAGTCATATACTGTCTGACCATATTGTTGATAGTTATTATTGATATCTTCTTTTAAATCGTTAATTAGTGCATTTATCGTTCGTTCAAATCTTTGAGGATTTGATAGGGGTTCAATGGTGTAATCTATTAAGCTATCAGAAAGAGTGTAGATAACTGCAATTTTGCCATCTAACAGAATTGGATAAAGAACGGCTGTATCTGAAGCAATATCTTCTAATTTGGACTCTTGAGCGGTAATGCAGGCATCGTTGAAGAAGTCGTCTAATTCAGCGAGTTGCAAGGCTTCGATGACGTTGCGGGCTTCTTTTAAGTTGTCTTGACTGGGATTATTTTGGAGTAGTAAATCGACGTATTTTCGGTAGACGGGTTCGACTTCATCGCGGAAGGAGAATTGTAAGTCGCGGTTGGAGGAAACTAGCTCTTGGCGGAGGGATTGCAGGGTGTTGAAGGCGGCTTTGTAGGCGGATAGGATTTCGCTGTAGGGGGATTGGGTTTTTTCGAGGATTCTGCCGAGTTGCCATTGCCATTGATAGGCGAGTTCGGGGGCGTTTAAGTCGAGGGATTGGGCGATGGATAAGGCTTTTTGGGTGTTGGTTTTGGCGGTTTGAAGGTATTCTTTAGAGTCTTGGGCATGTTGTTCGTAGAGTCTGCCTAAATATCCGAGGGCATAGGATTGGGTTTTGAGGTCTTTTCTTTGTTGGGAAACATCGATAATGGTTTGCAAATTTTGGGCGATATTCTGCCAGGGGATGGTGCTGATACAAGTGGCGGTTTGCAGAGTGTTGAGGATGAGGTTATTTCCCGATTGGGTGTTGAATAAGTTGAGATTTTGGGCTTCTTCTAAAGGGTTGAAGTCAAGGATATTCTGATTTAGAGCAACTTGCAGGTTAAGTTGATTGAGGTTAGCTTGCAGTTTGAGTAAAGGGTTATTTTCAGAAACGTTTTGATAGTGTTTTAATGCTGAATCGTATTCTTCTTGATTTTCTAATATGGGACAAAATTCAAAGTTAAATTGAATGGTGGAGGTGGCAGATTGAGCAATTGCCCATTGCCGATCGCCTTTCGCCCTCCATGTATTCCCCAGGCTCAATTGCAACTTATCGAACGTTTCTGTGTCCCCATCAACCAGTTCTAACCCTAGCTCTAGCACCTGTTGCGAACTCTCCAGATCGCCCATCAACCGCAAAGTATCGCCTAATGCTTGCAAGTGCAACACCATTAGGCGATCGCCGGCAAACCTACGCAGATTTTCTGGTAAATTTTCTAGCTTAACTCCAGCACAAAACGAGACATTCTCATCAATTCGAGCGCCGATCGCCTCGCAAGCAGACTGAAATAAACCCAACTCCTGCATCGCTTGCACCTGATTGAGTCGATTGCGATCTTCTGCCTCAGTTAACCCTAGCTGCTGATAGAGTTTTCCCGCTTCTTGCCAACTGACAAGCGCTGCCGAAAAATCACCTACAGAAAAGCTCAACTTACCCTGAATATCCAGAGATTGGGCTAAAATCTGATCCCGTTCTTTCGTTGTTGATAACTGCTGTAATATCTGAATGCCTTGAGTGCTGCTTTCTTGCGCTTGCTCCCATTCTCCTTGTTCTTGCAGTGCTAGAGAAAGATTGCCCAAAGCGACTGCTTGATTGACAAAATCACCTTTTTGTGCATATTCATCAGCTTTCTGTCGCCAAAACTCCGGAGAGCGATCGGAATGTTCTGAGGAGACTTGAGCCATGATAGGGGGAGACTCCAGAGAAAACCCAGGCAAGATCACCGTTAAACTCGCCACAAATAGCGCCAGAATCACCCAAATCAGATGGCGATTAGATCGTTTCCAGATGTTAGGAAGTACGGTCGAAAGATCCCCCCTAGCCCCCCTTAAAAAGGGGGGAATCAAGAAAGTCCCCCTTTTTAAGGGGGATTTTCCGCAAGCGGACATGAAAGGGGGATCAGATATATCCCTCATAGCAGAGGAAATCGCTGTAACTCCCCATTGTTTCACCCGTCTTAGAAAAACAAGCGGGTTTGGACAGTAAAATATAAACCGTTTTCTTGCCATGTGCGATCGCTCGACTCCACCTCAACCAAAGGAATACCCCAATATAAACTAGCACTAGAATCATTTCCGAGTTGCCAGCGCAAGCCCAAACCGCCAGAAGCCAAAGTTTGGGGCTGTAAATTCTGGCGATCGCTACTATTCCAAGCTGTGCCAAAATCTAGGAATGGGGCAAGTTGCAACACCCCCCACCGCTCTTGAGAATTGCCTATCAAAGGATAGCGAAACTCTACCGAGCCAAACGTCCCATTATCCGTTAATCGGGTATCTTGACGATAACCCCGTACACTTTCCCAACCGCCTAAACTAAACTGCTCTAAGGGCACAAGGGCGCGACTTGCTAATTGAAGATCGCCGCGCAATAGTAATAGTAAATCGGGTGCAAATCGCTGTACCCATTGCCCTTGTCCTCGCCAAGCAAAAAAGCGCCCATCGGGAGCCTCAGATCGGACAGTAGCATCAAATAAATCTAAGCCTAAACTGAACTGAGAATAAAACGCCACAATCCGATCGTCACCGCGCCATAACCCATCTTGATAAAAGCGAATCACCGATAATCGAGTTTTACCGCGACTGCTGCCACCTTCAGCTAGGGGAAAGGGTTCGCCCAAAATATAAGTATCGCTTTCCCGCCGAGAAAAGACCCATCCTAACGCAAATTCTTTTTCGGGTTCTTGCCAAATCGGTTGACGGAAATTGACATCAAAATAGCGGGAATCGCCCCTTAAATTAATCGCGTCAAAGGGTTCTTCAATCACTCGGTTCGATCCCGTTCCATAGGCAACACTTAAAGTTCCGTTACGGGCATTTATAGGGATGGTATAATCGGCGAAAAAGGTATCGCTACCATCAGTATTGGCATATCCGAGGCGAAAACTATCCCCCAATCCGAGTAAGTTGGCTTGTCTGAGCTGGACTTGGCGGCGAAAACTGCCTACACTAGGGGCACGACCATTATCACCACCAATCTCTAGGCTGAGGGTTTTGGCTTCTTGAAGGCGAACATTGAGATTATTTTGTTCTAGGGTTGCTCCAGGAACGACTTCTGCGGAGATATTGGCGATTAAGGGATCGAGTTGTAGTAGTCGCAGTCCATTGAGCAGGTTATCTAAGTTTAAGGGCGTAGCGGCGATCGCCAATCGACTGCAAATATAATTAGGATTTAGCCTTCCCCTACCCTCTCTCATCAAGAAAATTGTCCCCAACCCTCCCTCAATCACCGCAATTTTCACCACCCCATCCTCTATTTTCTGCGGATAGGGAACCGCATAGGAGTTAATATAACCCTGCTGATTATAGAGTCCCGTAATCCGAGAAACCGCTTCCATCAGTTCGGTAAACGTAATTTCTTTGTCCGTAAATTCCGATATTTCCTGCTGTAACTCTTCTTGAGAAAAAACCGTAGCACCGACAAACTCAAAGCGACTAACAGATAAATGATCGAAGCTCTCTCCAGTCTCGGATTCAGTCGAGGGAGAAAGCGCTAAATCTTGGGCATTTTTTCCCGTATTTACCGCACATTCAAAAGTTTCTCCATCACTCTCTGCGGCAACTGGGGGTATATCTCCCCTTGCCATTTCAGGTAGTAAAAGAGAATATAGAATCAGTAAAATTGGCAGTAAATTTAATTGACTCCAAGAAACTACCATCAGATTGGCATTCAGGCATAGCCCGTAATTCTTTCACGGCTAATTATGCCCTACTCTTCACCAATAATCAATGTTTGCCTCCTACCGTTTGACACCCTACGCAAGTTAGAGCAATATCGTACTCCCTATAGGTAACGTTATACGAAAAATTTCAGAAATTTTTCAGTCCTCACTTTTTAGCAAACCATTACCAAGCATACTGAGTTCAGCTTAACAACTACAAAAACTGTCTATGCTCCCGAAAACTCTTGCAACAGCCAAGCTCCCACCTGTCCTTGATCCTGCTGCCGACTGCGCTCGAGTGCTGTAGCCAGCACCTCTATCTGTAACCCGCCTAAGACCTGTGATGCATCAAGCCTCTGGCTACCCTGTGGGGTTAGGGCATAGGCCAACACCGTCATCCCCCGTACATCCACGACCCAATATTCTTTGACCCCCAGCGCCTCATAGAGCGATCGCTTATTGCCCTGGTCATCCAACAATGAAGCAGCCGCAATCTCAATCACTAAATCCGGTGCAGGATAGCGGTTTAAATCTACAACAGTTGTTCCCCAAGGAATCACCTGTGCCTGTTCTCGGAGGTAATAGGACGAGTCGGGTTGGCATTCTCGTACCCCCGCCTGACGATAGCTACAGTTGACCAATCCTTTAAAGGCAATCCCCCGCACGGTACAAAACAGTTGCACAGCAAAGTCAATGAGGGCATTATCAGCAGCATGATCGTGGCCGACGGGTGACATTTCAATCCTCATGTGATTTTGATGATAATAGCCTTTGGCTTTGGCCAGCGTTGGTTCGGCAATCATTTGCAGATAGTCTTCCCAGGATGTCGCAATCCAAGTATTGGTCGGTAATGCTGGTTCTAAAGGTGTTTTAAGCGAACTCATTTCCTGTACCTCTGGATTGGCCTTGCTCTGCATTGTAAACCTTGTTTCCTTTACGCCCAAACCCGCTTCAGCGTTAGCGTAAACCCTGGTAAAACCTCCTCCCCAGACAATGCCATCGGATTCTCTAACACCTCAACGGCTTGACCTGGACGATAAATTTCCACCCGCTTATTTTTTGGGTCAATCAACCAACCCAACTGCGCCCCATTCTCCATATATTCCTGCATCTTTGCCCGTAGTTCCTTGAGAGTGTCGGTTTTAGAGCGCAACTCAACCACAAAATCCGGGCATAAGGGTATAAAACCGTCCTGCTGTTCGGGGGTAAGGGCATCCCAGCGATCGCAACGCACCCAAGCAGCATCTGGAGAGCGGTTCGCACCATTGGGGAATTCAAATCCTGTGGAAGAGTCAAACGCTCGGCCTAGGGTATCGTTGGCTTCAAACCAAACACTGAGTTGACCGGTGATGCTGAGGTTACGATGACCCGTATTGCCACCTGTGGGAGGATTCACTATTAATTCTCCTGTTGCCGTTCTCTCCAATCTAAGTTCGCGATTTGCCACAGCCAGCATTGTAAACTGCTCCGGTGTCACATGCAGCGCCAATTCTTGGGGCAGTTGGAGCCATAGGGGTTTAGATTGAGGGGGAGCTTGGACAACCATCATTGCGACCTCATACAGCTATCTTTGTCCCATTCTAGCCAATTTATGCCTCGATTTGACTGGAGTACACCTCTTAAGTTGACATCCACCCCTGCCTAAAGGCGAGGGGATTCCTAAACCTCACGTTAGCGAAGCTCCTCCGCAGGAGGCTTTAGGTTTCTGTTTCATAGCAGTTGCCTTCACAGATTTACTCTGTTCCGGTCTTACACTCGCTCCGGAGACTGACACGGCAGAGCAATGCCGCCTTATGTGTTGAAATCTCAAAGAAGAAATCTTGATTTACTTTGTTGATTCAAGGGTTGGACTGCCCATTGCCCCATCCTCTTTTCCCGGTCTACCGATTTTTCTGCGCCGTTGCGGATTCCGCAAGCTTTGAAGTTAGGCTTTCTGTTTCCATCGTCGCGGGTGGGTCAGTGACCAACTTTATTGTACCGCAAAGCCGTCCTAAAAGGACGGGGTTTTCAACCCATTTTTCTGATAACAAAGAATTAAAGCGATACCCAGCTCTCTATACTCAATTAGGTAAGCGGTTAATGCCTAAGAAGACATCATGAGTTAATTAATCAAATCCTCCATATAATCCCCCCAAACCTGAGCCGCTTGAGCGCTACTGCCATAAGTCGGTGTATTATCATCATTTCCTAACCAAATTCCCGTCACCAAACTGCGACTCGGAATATATCCCACAAACCAGAGATCCACACCATTATTTGTGGTTCCCGTTTTTCCCGCTTCTCCCCATCCCAGATAGGCATTACGTCCGGTTCCCTGACTGATTGCTCCTTGTAATAAAGAAGTTATGGTTTGCGCCACATCCGGTGAAAGTACGGTGCGACTTCCCTTCGGATCTTGGGCATAATCATAAATGACTCGACAGGTATCTGGCTGATTCGGTACTGCACAGTCGCTGCTGTCGAGAATGCGGCGAATGGCATGGGGGCGATGGTAAATCCCCGCATTGGCAAACACGGCAAAAGCGCCGGTCATTTCTAGGGGGGTGACTTCACTTTGACCGAGGATTAAACCGGGAACCGGCTTTAAGTCTGCATTGATACCTGAGAGCCGAGCCATCCGTACCACATCACTTAATCCTGCGTCTTGGGCGATACGCAGAGCTACGGAATTTTCCGATTGAGCCATGGCTACCCCCATATCGATCGCCCCCCCACTGCGCTCGCAGCCGCTATAGGATTGCCCTTGCCAAGTTAAGGGGGCACAGGAATAGGTTTTCCAGGGGGAAATGCCCTCAGCGAGAGCCGCAGCATAGGCAAATACCTTAAACGTCGATCCGGGTTGACGATAGGCTTGCACGGCGCGATTAAATTGACTCTCGCGGTAATTTTTGCCTCCGGATAGGGCTAAAATTTCCCCGGTTTGACTGTCTAGGGTAACCACGGCTCCCTGGTCAAAATTAAAACCGGCTCCGGTGGTGGCGATCGCCTGTTCTAAACTCTGTTCCGCCGTTTCTTGCATCTGGGGATTGAGACCGGTTTCAATAATAAAATTGCCCTCTCGCGCCAAACCACTTCCTAACAATTCTTCCAATTCCATAAACACATAATCGTGGAAATAGGGCCCAATGGAGCGATTAAACTGTTCGATCGCTTTTGGGTTCACTTGAATGCGAGATCGCCTGGCTCGGTTGGCTTCCTCTGTAGAAATCATCCCCAATTTTTCCATCCGATACAACACCCCATCCCGTTGACGAATGGCTGCCTGATAATCTCGAATCGGATTAAAACTATTGGGAGCAGGTAAAATGCCCACTAACGTTGCGGCTTCGGCGATCGTTAACTCCGTGGCGGGCTTACCCAAATAATACCGCGCTGCATCCTCAAATCCATAGTTAGCACTGCCCAAATAAATCCGATTCAGATAGGTCAGCAACAAGAGATCCTTGCTATAAAAGGTCTCTAATTTCAGAGCCACGATCGCCTCCCGCAGCTTCCGACCGGCCGTATCCGATGTCCCCACATACTCCCGAAACAAACTGCGAGCCACCTGTTGGGTAATCGTGCTTCCCCCCTGTTGAATGCCACCCCCTCTCAGGTTCACCAAAATGGCTCTGAGCGTACCAATGGGATCGACACCAAAATGCCAATAAAAGCGACTATCTTCAGAGGCAATTAAGGCTTGAGCCAGATGGGGAGGAAAATCAGACAGACTCGCTCGCTCTAAGTGCGCTTGATTGGTGGGAGGCACTAAAGGCGTTTCATTATCCCTGGCATAAACCACCACAGGCCCTTGAATGTTGCGCGGTAGGGGAGAGATATTAAATTTTTGCCACTCAATTAAAATGGCGATCGTCAGCAAAGCCGTTAGACCGCCAAACCCATAAACGGTATAGCGTAGGGCTTGAATTGGCCAAGGAGGGGGATTCGTATAGCGCAGAGTAACCGAAGCTTGCAGCTCTGGGGGCCCCAGCGTCAGGCGATCGCCGTGAGCTAGGCGCATTTCCCGCACCTTCTGCCGCCCTCGATAGATGCCATTGGTTGCCCCCTCATCTTTAATCGTAAACCCTTGTTTCGTGTCCCGAATCAGGGAACAATGGATCTGACTCACCACCGGATTACGGATGACAATATCGCAGGATTTTGAAGAGCGTCCAATCAGGATGCGATCGCCCAATAGGGGATATTCCTCAGCCGGTTGTCCCTCCGTTTCCTCCACCATCAGTTTCGCCACCCTCGCCTTCGGTTTCAGCGCCAATTGGGTGAGCTTAACTTTCGCTTGGATGGTTTGCGCCACTTGAGTGAGCGTACCCATAAGGGTTTTCGGAGGGCCAGGAGGTTGAGAACTCATAGGTTAGCTTAGTTAACTTGTGCAATCAATCAGGAAGAGGGACGAACTTATCTTTAATTTAACTGATGTTGATCTCCAACTAAAAGTTCTCTCTTATAGCGCTTCGCGCTAGGGAATAGGGAATAGGGTCACAATCCCCTAAAATAGGCACGATTTACCCGTTAACAACTTTAAACACTACCACCTTTAAGAGGAGAGTATGAATCGCCTGATCAAAATCATGAAAAGGTTTTTAGAGACCTTTGAACGCATCATTGCTTTGTTTTTGTTGTTAATGCTGGTGATTGTGGTTCTTTTGGGCACAATTGAATTGGGCTATATCTTATTCGAGCAAATGCAGGACACCCCTCATTTTTTGTTGCTCAATATTGAAGAAGTCCTAAAAATATTTGATTACTTTTTATTGATTATCATTGGCTTAGAGCTGATCGAAGCCACCAAAGTCTATCTTGAAGAGGAAGTCATCCATGTAGAAATTATCTTTCTCGTGGCGATGGTGGCGATCGCCCGGAAAGTGATCATCCTGGATATCACCAAATATCATCCCCTTGTCCTCTTCGGCATTTCCTCGATTATCCTCGCTCTCACCATAGGCTTCTACTTTCTGATCAAAACCCTCAAACCTAAATAAGGGGAATGGGGAATGGGGAATGGGGAATAACCAATTACCGCGCATAGCGCTATACAATGATGAACAGACGATTCTTGCTCCAATTCATCGCCACACTTTCGGGTTCTATTCTGGTGGGAAAGAAAATGACCGGTTGTTCAGTAGCCAGTTCTCCCCCTTCTAGGGTGTCCCATTCTTCCTTTTTTATGCCAGATGAAGGGGAACCCCATTTATGTACTTGGATGGCGTTTAGTGCGAGTGCGGATATCTGGGGACGGCAGTATTTTAGGGACGTGCAGGACGATTTAGCCAGAATTGCCAAGGCGATCGCCCCCTACGAACCCGTTAAGATGTTAGTGCGAGCCGAAGACTATGATGTGGCTTTGGCCAAATGCGGCTCGGAGGTGGAGTTAATTGTTACTGAATTGGACGACCTCTGGATCAGAGATACGGGGCCGGTTTTTGTCGTCAATGCTGAGGGTCAAAAAGCTGGTATTGATTTTAACTTTAATGGTTGGGGGAATAAACAGTACCACGATCGCGACGCTCAAGTGGCTCAATTTGTGGCCCAACAAGCAGGAGTCCCGGTTATCAACACGGAATTGGTGTTTGAAGGTGGGGGGATCGAGGTCGATGGTCAGGGTACGGCCATTATCACTGAAAGTTGTATTCTTAACGATAATCGTAATCCGGGCTGGACTAAACTCGATTGCGAAACAGAATTAAAAGCCTTATTGGGACTGCGTAAAATCATTTGGCTGCCAGGGATTCGGGGTGCAGATATTACCGATGGACATACGGATTTTTACGCTCGTTTTGCTCGTCCTGGGGTGGTGGTTGCTGGGTACGATCCTGACCCCGAATCTCCCGACCATGAGGTAACAAAACGACATTTAGAGATCTTGGAATCGCAAACCGACGCGGACAGAAACCCCCTAGAAGTCGTCGTTCTGGAAGGGCCAAGTCGAATTAGATCGGGATATGACTGGGAGGAGTTTGCCGCCGGATACATTAACTTCTACGTGGTTAATGGCGCGGTAATTATGCCTCAGTTTGGCGATCGCCAAGCAGATCGCAATGCGAAAGAGATTCTCGGAGGATTATTTGGCGATCGGGATATCATCCAGCTCAATATCGATAATCTTGCCGCCGGAGGCGGAGGAATTCACTGCACCACTCAACAAGAACCCTTGGTGAGGAGTAATGAGTAAGGAGTAATGAGTAATATCAAATCTAGAAAAGAAAGCAAGGATTTGATATTACGCGCAACGCGAATGCTTCCCTACGGTCGCAATGACATCTCTTTAACCGGACTTGATATTCTAGATCAATTGTTAATTGATATAACCCCAAACACGGCCCAAATCTAACACAAAACCTGGCAACACTTCCTCACCGGATAACTCAGCCGGGTTGGACAATACTTCTACCTCTAAACCCACTCGATAAACTTCCACTGTCCGATTTTTAGGATCGATTAACCAACCTAATCTTGCCCCATTGTCTATATACTCTTGCATTTTCTCTTGTAGGGACTTGAGTGTATCCGACTTTGAACGCAATTCCACCACAAAATCCGGGCAAATCTGGGGGAATGTTCCCCTTTGTTCCTCCGTCAGTCTATCCCAACGCTCTTGACTGATCCAAGCTGCATCGGGAGAGAGAATTGCACCATTGGGTAAAATAAATCCCGTCGAACAATCAAATCCTTCCCCCTGTTGATTCTCTTCATACCAGCGATGCAATTGTCCGATGATGCTAAAATTGGTTTTTCCAGTTTCCCAACCTGTGGGTGGATTCACAATCAACTCTCCTTGTGCAGTTCTTTCAAGTTGTAAGACTTTATTACTTACTGCTAGGGCGGCAAATTGTTCTTGAGTGACATAGAGTTTCAGGCTTTTGGGTAACTCCAGTGGTAGAGTGTCCGGATCTTCTAAGGTCAGTATCTGTCCCATGGCGATCGCTCCGATTGGGTTCTATTCAGCTATTTTAAGGCGATCAAGCTTGTTCTTTCAATTCTTGCCCTAACACAGGCCAACCCCTAGGATACCAACCCAGATCAGTTGTTAATTGTTCATTGTTCATTGTTCATTGCCAACCCCTAGGATTCAGCCAATCTGAGAGCCTTGTTGTTGCCGCACCATCTGTAAACCTTCCTTCAGTGCCGTTAGGCGATCGCCCATCCAGTGATGATCAGGAATTAAGCCAGCAATGCCCAGCTTTTCTAACCGCCGTTTTACCTTTCCAGTTGCCCCAACCACGATCGCCTCTCGTCCATCGTCGATCGCCTCTTGAATGGCATTCTCAATCGCCAAAGAAGAAGTCACACCCAGAATCGGCACTTCACTCAAATCGACAATTAATACATCATAACTGCCAATCGCCCCATGTTCTCTAGAAATGGCTTTAGCGACCCCAAAAATCATCGGCCCGCTCAAATGGAAGAGTAAAACCCGACCATTGGCCAGATCTAAAATTGCCTTTTCTTCCTCCGTCATGACAATCTGATCGTCGGCATCCGTAATCGCTTTCACGGACTGAGATTGCAGTTCATCTAGACGTTCAATGGTGAGAATATTGGCGATGAAAACACCCACGGCAACGGCTACCATTAAATCGACAAATACGGTCAGCAGAACCACACTGTAAACAATTCCGGCAGCCTTCCAAGAAATTTTGTGAACCCGTTTCAGAAAGCCCCAATCAATAATATCGATGCCCACTTTTAAGACAATTCCGGCTAACACAGCCAGAGGAATTCCTGAAGTTAACGGAGCGGCCCACAACACTACAATTAGTAACGCTAAAGCCCGACTAATTCCCGCTAAAGCCGTGCGTCCCCCCGCTTGAATACTGACCACTGTGGCAGTGGTGGCCCCAGAACCAGCAATTCCGCCGCATAAACCAGTCATTAAATTGGCGATCCCTTGACCGATTAACTCCTTATTCGATTGATGTTCAGTCCGAGTCAAGCTATCGGCCACCAGACAAGTTAAGAGGCAATCAATAGAACCCACCATACCTAACACCATGGCATTGACGAACATTAACCGCAGAGTGCCTGGGGTAAATGTGGGTAAGTGTAGTTCTGGCAAACCGGGGGTAATTTCTCCGATAGTGGCGATCGTGCGGATATCTAGATCTCGAAAGAACAGCAAAGAAATCCCCGTACCAATTACCAAAGCTACCAGTTGAGGCGGCATCAGTTTTTTCAGTTTTGATGGATAAAAGAACAAAATTCCTAGGGTAATCCACCCTAAGAATGTTTCCCAGGGACTGAGATTAGTAATTAATTCAGGGAATGCCTTAATGACACCAATCACACCACCCGGAGGCGTTTCTTGACCGATAAAGGGAGCAATTTGTAGAAAAATTAGAATCACGCCAATTCCAGTCATAAATCCGGAAATGACGTTATACGGAAGCATGGTAATATACTTGCCCAATCGCAGGACACCGAAGAGGATTTGAAAGACTCCCGCCATCATCACCACGGTAAAGGCCATGGCTAGACCCGTTTCTGGGTTATTGGCCATTAATTCAGCGATGACGGCCGTGATAATGACGGTCATCGGCCCGGTGGGTTCGGAGATGAGGCTGGGAGCGCCGCCAAATAAAGAGGCGAAAAATCCGATCAGTATCGCCCCCCATAATCCGGCAGAAGCTCCAGCGCCGGAGGCAATGCCGAAAGCCAGGGCCATTGGTAAGGCGACTACGGCGGCAGTTAGACCTCCGAAAATATCTCCTTTGAGGTTTCGGAAGTGGATGGTATTGGTAATTTTCATGAACAGTGTTCCTTAATCAGAGTATGATGCTGAAGCGATCGCCGCCCAGTTCACCCCTGCTAAAACTAATATCAAATCTGAATAATCAGTAGCTAGTCTAAATGAATTATGCAACTCGAAATGCCCTCTCCCTCAATCCCTCTCCCGCAGGAGAAGGGGGTAGGGGGATGAGGGGCAGTCGTTTATAACTCATTTAAGTTTGCTATATCTTTAATTTAACCGATGTTGATCTCTAACTAAAAGTTCTCTCTTATAGCGCTTCGCGCTAGGGAATGGGGAAGAATCCCTAATATCAAATCTATTTATTTACGCTTGCTGTTCTCTGTAGGGGCGGGTTATACCCAAATCTTGTAGACTGACAACCATTTTTGTATTCATGTCCGCTTGCGGAAACCCGCACGAATCGCACCCAGGTCTCTACAGTACACAGAAAGTAGCAACCATTTAAGGATTTGATATTAGTTCCTCCTTTCCTTTAATAAAGAGCTGAAACCAACTTTTTACGATACTCTTGAGTCAAGGGATGATCGCTTCCCAAACAATCAAATAATGCCAACATCCCCTTACGTCCAGCATCCTGTTGATAGGATCGGTGTTGCTCAACAAAATAGAGCAAGCTTTCAAGTGCCCCTTCATAATCCTGAGCCAATACCTGACGACAGGCTTCAACGAATTTCCGATCTAACTCTCTTTCCATGGGCAAACTAGCATAACGTTGGAAATATAATAATCCCTTCATAGACTGAGCTTTAGCAAACGCTTCAGGATTATCTTTACTCACCGTCATCAGCATTTTTTCTGCCTGTTCAAACTGACCCAAATGGGTCAGGAATTCAGCCGCCACTAATACCACTCTAGGATCTTGAGGATAGTTTTCAAACAACCGATCTAAAGTCAATTTTACTTGCGGATACTGTTTTTCAGAAATTAAGACCTGAATGCTCTCTAAATCTTTTTCTAAGGAAGATTGCAGATTAAACTTAGATAGCATTTCTCGAATTCTCGCTTCGGGTAATGCCCCCACAAACCCCGGAATCACCTCTCCCTGATGAACCATCCGAATATCAGGAACCCCTTCCACATGGTAGCGATTCGCCAACTCTGGATTTTGATCGATATCGATCTTCGCTAAGGTAATATCATATTCAACTGCCAGCTTTTCTAAAATCGGCTTAATCATTTGACAAGGGCCGCACCAAGTAGCAAAAAAATCGAGCAAGACGGGTTGTTGATAGGAAAGCTCTAAGACTTCTGAGGCAAAATTTTCTGCATTAATAGCAATAGCCTGTTCCATGGGGTTCTTCTCCTTGATGATTGATCGGCGTATCCATTATCTCAAGTTTAGTTCTAAAGATAGATATTTTTTGGGAAGTTTTAATGAATGGTTTTTCCTTCACCTACTAATGTGAAAGCAGCCCAAGCTTTAGGATTAGGAAAGGTTTCCATAGTGGCTAACATGGCTTGACGCAAGGCAGAAGCGCGGTTATCGGTTTGTGGTAATTCGCGATAAAAGGCTTGCATGAGTTCGGAGGTGGGGGCATCGGGCACTGCCCATAAGGAGACTAACACGCTAGGGGTTCCTGCCGCAATCAGGGAGCGAGATAGGCCAATATCCTCAATTTGATTTCCCGACAACAATAAAAAACTAAGCTGACTGAAATTCCCCAAGGGCGTAATATCCCGAATCTGATTAAAACTCAAATTCAGCCCCTTCAAATGCGTCAAACTCGACAACGGTGCAATATCTTCAATCTCTCGGTTGATTAAATCCAGACTAATAAACTCCCCTAAAACCTGCTGCGCTTCCCCACAGTCTGAGGTTTCCGCCATCTGCAATAACACAGACACCGTATGCTTTTGAGCATCAGAAATACTCCGATCCTCGCACCAATCCTGAAAAGATCGTACCTGAGCTACGGAAGAGTTGCCTAGGGGAAAACCGACCCACAAGCCCGAAACCACAACCGTACAGAGTGTGCTTAAATAAACTTTTGTAGCCTTGAAACTCACCATGATTGTCTCCTTACTCCCTATATTGTCCATAAATTCCCCATAAATTATGAAGTCTTTATAAAAGATTCAAACAAGTCTCGCCCAAAATCAAGAGAAACTACGGAAGACAAATCTCTGTATTGATTCTTATAATAGATTGTAACAATAGAAATTCCCAAGGGTGCATGGAAGAGCAGATATCCTATCTTAATTATTGATCGTCATCAAGTTCTTCCCTACAGTATTGACAAAATGTTTACTACTAAGTTTCTACAAAACGGAGTTGATCCCATGAAATCCCACACTGCTCATTACCTAGCCCTTGCTACTGCTACAGCTACAGCTTTGCTATCTGCCCCCTCGGCCTATGCACTCTCCTTAAGATCTGACTTATTTAATACCTTTAACTCAATGGTCAGACAAGAACGCCTGCAAATGGAAGATAGTGCTGCGAGTCTGTTCGAGTTAGACCCAGCAACCTTACGCTGGACTCAAGGAGCAGATTCCGTTGATGTGTTCTTTATCAATGAAGGGGCAGTATTCCGTAATCAACTGCTCTACTCTGCTAATGGTGGAGCAGCACAAATGATTTTTGATGATATTGCTTCTCCAGACAGTATCATCAAAGAAGCAGATGGGCCCATGGAGTTAGGGGAAGGGGTAAGCTTGGGAACCTTTGCAGGTGATACTTCCCTGAATTTTATGATTGAAGCTGACGGCGCACGGAAAGAGAATGGTCATATCTATGGTGCTGATGTTGCACTGAATCCTGATGATTTGCAGCATGTTGTTGCCTATGAATACTTTGATAACGTTGAGAAGGAAAATTGGGTTATTTTAGGGTTTGAAGACCTTTTCGGAGTTCATATTGATGAGGGCGGATGGTCAGATAGGGATTTCAACGATGTAGTGATTGCTGTTCGGGGAATTACTGGAACTGGAGTTTCCGTTCCCGAACCTTCCAGCACTGCGGCGGTTTTAGGATTAGCTGCATTCGGGATGGCAGGTCTGCGTAAAATCAAGAAAGTAGGTTGAGCAACAGTTAATCTACTCTGAAACTAAAGAGTAGACACTGAAAAGATCGGGTGTAGGGGTGAACGGCCGTTCACCCCTACAGATTTTTTAAACGCCCAGCGCTGTATTTCTCTAGATTACGCCACTGGATGTTGTCCGTAAAAAGGTAATGCATCAGTCCAACTGGGGCGCTCTTCCTGTTTCCAGCCTAATTCCGCCAACTCTAACACAGGAACAACGGTTTCACCTAAATCTGAGGGAGTCTGAATTAAGGGATAGGAATGCTGCTCTAAGGTCTTTTTCCAGCCTTCCGGGGTAAAGACTTGATCGGGAATTAGGGGAATAATAGGATAGGTATTAACCTGATAGATGGCTCCAAAGCACTGTCCCCGTTGGGCGGGCATTTCTACGGCTATCACTGGGTGTTGCTCTCGCTGCGACCAGGCTACAGCCCCTAGGGTAGATATGGCAAACAGGGGGAGATTAAGCTGTTGGGCTAGGGTGCGAGCGGTGACCATTCCCAGACGAGTCCCGGTAAAGCCACCGGGGCCTTTGGCGACGGCTAACCAGTTTAAGTCTTGCCACTTCAGGGGTTGAATGAAGGTTCCGAGTAAATGGTGCAGTTGGCTGGAGGTTTGATGGCCAAGGTTCCAGGTTTGAGAGCGGGTGTTTCTGGTTTGGTCTTGGAGGGCTAAACCAAGTTGGGGGCTGGTGGTATGGAGGGCTAGACCGGGCATAGGGTTGAGTAATGGGTTGAGTAATCAGTGAGATTTTAAGCGATTGTGTCTTAAAGTGTTGATTTTCAAGGCTTGCCAGCAGAGTGCTTTAACTGACGTTATTTTACCAGCGAGCGAGACGCTCGCACTTCCCAGAATCTAATGCACCCAATTAAAAGGAAAGGGAGATTTATAGAGCTTCGCGCTATATCCATCATTCCCAGTGTTGTAGTTCTTGGAACCAGGCTTGGATTTGGTCGCGCCGGGTTTCAAAGGTGGCGGCAATCCAGATGAGGGAAATTCCGACTCCTAGGGCGACTAACCATTTGGAGAAGGGATAGTCGAAAATGAGTAAACCTAATTGATAGAAAACATTGAGTAAAAAGGTGAGGGTTCCGACATAGAGAAAGGCGCGAGTTTTGAGGGAGAGTCCGGCGAAAATGGTGAGTAAACTGAGGGTTCCGGTGAGTGTGCCAATCCATTGTTGGGCAGTGAAGGAGATTAAGCTGATGATGACAGAAATTAGGGTGCGGAGGTTGTGGCGAAGTTTGCGGTTTTGGGGAGATTTGAGGAAGGGGTCAATTTGGATGATGTAGAGGAGGGAAAGGCTGAGGGTGAGGCTATACCAGAAGATTTCGGTGATGGGAACTTGGAGAAAATATCGCCAGATGAGCCAGTTGAGGACGGCTACAGTGAGGTAGGTAAAGCGGATTTGTTTGCTGGCGATCGCCAATCCGATATAATAAGCCGCAATCACCACTAAGCTGGCTTGATTCAAAATAGCGGGATTTTCCAACATGGCATACAAGGGAATCACAATGCCGGCCAGTTGCCAAGGGCGTTTTGACCAGCCCCAGGTTTGCCAAGGGAGGAAGTAGAGAAAGTAGGCAAATAGGGTGGCAATGGCTCCTTTCCATGGGACTAAGGGGCCGCCTAAGAGTTGGGCAATGGGGGTATTTAGCCAGTAGATTCGCATTCCGACAGCTTGTAAAAAGCCGAGATAGACCCATAATTCTTGGGGTGTGACCTTTCCTATGGGAGATGTGCCCTCTCCCCCAACCCCCTCTCCCACGGGAGAGGGGGCTATATGACTACGACCTTGGCTGATGGCGTAGAGAACTAGGGTTGCACCGGTGGCAAATCCTAGGGTCATTCCTTTTTGAATGGGGTTAAAGGTGGCGATGATGAGGAGGAGGCTAGAGGCGAACCAATGGAGATGACAAAGGGAGCGAAATTCTCTAGGGGTGAGGTGGAAATAGGGGCGTAAAAATTTCCCTAATAGGCGATAGGCGTAGAGGATGCCACTGCCTAGGGTTGCCATGAGAATGAGTCCATCGCCGGTTGCTCCTGGGGGTTGCAAGGAGAGTTGATAAAAGAGGAGTTCATAGGCGCAAGCGGTGATTCCAGCGAGGGCAAGATAAATGAGGGGTTTGAATTGGGGCGATCGCTTGCCAATGCCGAGGATAATGATGGCTAGGGCTAGGGTGGTGATTCCTGTCCAACTGGAAAGGGTTCCCCAACGGAGCAGGGCCCCCAATATGCCATAGGTTAGGGGGATAATGTGCCAGGCTGCGGCAAAATTCTGGGATGCACTGGGCTGTTTTGCACTCCACCAGTCGCCGAATAATTGAGCGCCTAAGCCCAAAATGAGGTTAACGACGGCAAGGTTAATGATGGGTGATTCAAAACTTGCCAGAGTTTCGACGGCTAATAGTTCAATTGTCCATCCGATCGCCCATAATTTCCAGTTGCTGATTGTAGGGGCGGGTTCACCGGTTTTTTGGCTATTTTCCCAAAATCTGGATAAACCCGCCCTTACGGAATGATCGGGATTTTGGGTTTGACTATCTGGGGCGGGTTCACCGGTTTTTTGGCTATTTTCCCCAAATCTGGATAAACCCGCCCCTACGGGATGACGGGAGCGTTTGGTTTGGCTGTAGAGAAGGGCGATAAAGAGCAGAATTAAGCTAATAAAAACGGTGGTTTGGGAGGGGATAATGTGGGTGTAAACGAGGACGGAATGGAGGGTGAGGAGGGTTAAGCAAAAGAGGCAGAGGGCGATCGCCCATCCCTGGAAACTTTTACGATAGAGTCGGGTTAACTGCCGTTGCCATGCCTGTTTACCCAAGCGCAGATTTTTGGCTGCTATCCATAATCCTAGAACATTGACTGCACCGACGATCCACCAAGCAGTTGAGGGAATATCGATCCAGTCGGAGAGGATGACGCGCTCGGTGACTAAGCCTAAGCCAACAGTCATGGCAGTCAGGTAAATTTTAGGAGAATAGCGACTATGAGCGATGAAAATCAGGGTGGCAACCAGTAAACTTAAACCCCTGAAATCGAATACTTGCATCGTCGGTAAGACTGCCACCATCACAGCCGCGCTACTCCATCCGATGGCGGTGGGTTGGGGTTTGGGATACCAACTGCGATAGGCGGTTGCACCACTGAGGAGCATACTGGTACTGATGGAGAGCGTGTTGGGACTGAGTAAATCTTGACTTACCCAAGTTCCTTGAAGGGTGAGAACTGTTCCGCAGAGGGCGATCGCCCAAATATCTAAAGCTTGAGTGTAATGGGAGATACTTTTGGGTAAGGTATAATAACGGATTGCCCATAATCCACAAACGGCGATCGCCCCAATCATCAACCATAGGGTATCCATCAGGGGAGGCATTCCGGGAATGAAATCCCACAGCGTTAAGCCTAGGGTACTTAAGGCACAACCGATGGTAAGGGTAGCAGTGGCAACATTAGCCAGTTTACGGGTATTGAATACCATAATGAGAGTCGCAACTGCCAGCCCAAAAACGCGCCATCCTGGAGTTTCAAATACCAAGGTTTGAGATAAAAAAAGCATTGCTATACTGAATTTAGGCGTAAGCTCCCTTTTGTAGGAATGGGGCGAATAGCTAATCAGAGTCAGGGTTGCAGGGATAGTGAGCCAAGTGAGATGACTTAGAGTAAAGTGATACTCTTTTAGAGTAGAGAACAGCAGCAAATAGGCGATCGCCCCTAATCCGAATCCAATTAACCAAGCACTTTGTTTCCAGATTTTTTGATACTCATTTGCTTCTGGCGAAAAACGCAGATCGGAAAACCACCATTCCATCACCGTAATTGCCAGTAAGATGAGCGCCCAAGTGTTTAAGCTTAAGTCAGAGTTAATATAATAGATGATGCTCAAAACTAGAGCTAATCCGGTTAAGTGATTCAGATAAACCAGCAAGTAAAACGAATGCAAAATTTGCAGATCGTATCGCCGCTTGGTTACCCACATCACCAGAAAAATGAGGTTAGTTAAACAAAAAATCCGTAAAATAGAATTAGGGAAACTGAAGATTAGTAAGCTAATGCCCAATCCTAGAGCGACAAACTCAGAAAAATGGGCGAGTTTCGGTTGTTCCCGTCGATAGAAGCGATCGCCCATATTAACGATCCAAATCAGGTAAGGCAGTCCAATCAGACTAACAAGGGCGATCGGAGAATCTTGGGCTTGGGTGATTTGTATCATTGCCTCTATAATCTGGGTTTGGGTGATTTGAGGAATAAAACTCCAAACCAGAATAGAAAGTTGAGCTATAATCAGCCATAAAATCACCAGATCGCGCCGTTTTTGCCAGCGAGTGATAAACTGTTGGTAGATTTGTACGGCGATCAAACTAATCATTACCCCTTGCCAAGGAAAGCTTACCCAGATAGAAACTAACCAAGCAAAAAACAGGAGACTTAAGCCCAGTCTATTAATCGATTTATGGTAGTGAGAACGATGGGTAAACGAGAGCCAAATGGCGAACGTTCCGCAGAGGGCGATCGCTAATCCTAAATGGGGTAAAATAACCCCTTGCACAAAGATCGCCCGAAAGATGAGAATACTTATCGCATAAAGGCTTAAGCGGCTTAGTTGCAGCGTTTGTTTTAACGAATGTTCCGGATATTGAAATTGATTGACATAGAATCCTAAGCTGCCAATTGTTGCCAAGTAGACGGAAAAAATAGGGAAGTTCGGGATACCCCAGCCCCAATGGAGAAAACTAGCAAAGCAGTAAATCAGAAAGGGGAAATAAACCCGGCTTTCACTCTGCCATAGGGAGCCAGCAATGACAGTTAAATAGACTGCCGATCCGATACTCGCCAAGGCATTAAGAGGATGACTCCATAAGCCAAAGTCATCCATCGCCCAAAAATTGACGGGAATTAAGAGCAACGTCACCAATTTTAGGGCTTGTGACGTTAACCTTAAATTCTCTTTCTGGCTGGCTAAACGACTAATAAACCAAAATAAAGAGGTATATCCTAACAGTACCCCATATTGGATAAGGGCGGGGAAATTTTCCCATTGACTGGCGGCAAATACTCCAGAGGAGAGAACGACCAGAAATAAACCTAAGAATAATAACCAGCGCACGCTTATTTCAGCTTTCAAAGAGTCTAAGCGTTGCCCAATCCAACTGGGTTTAGGAATGAGTTTTGGCTGAGGAAGACTGGGTGCAGTGTTTAGAACTGGCTCTGATTCAATTAGGGGTTGATTGGCAACGGGAGGCGCGATCGCTTGGGGTTCTGGAAGGGGAGAACAGAGATGATTACGGGCAATTCGTTTGACTAAGCGATCATTAATTAATCCTAAGTGTAAGCCCATTTCTAATCCTTCTAGAAAATGGGGATGATGGGTATCAACTTTCAAGCAAAGATAGACGGAATCCTCGGTTAAAATTCCCAAATCTTGCCAAACTTTCAAGCCTTGGAGCAGAGCAGGGATAGGTAAGGCTGGATCTAGCTTAATTTCAACGATCGACTCAGGAATAGGAGCCATAGTTTGATGTGCGGTTAGGATAGCACCGATTGTAACAGTTAGGGCGGCGATCGCTAAAAAGTCCCTCTCGGAGTGGGAAAGGGACTATGTTTAATCTGGGCTTAGAGGGCTGCTTTTAATTGGGTTTTCGCTGTTTCTAAAGCAGTGGATAATTGACTCGGATCGCGTCCTCCGGCTTGGGCTAAATTGGGTCGTCCACCGCCTCCACCGCCGCAAATTTTGGCAATTTGACCGATAAATTTACCGGCTTGTAAGCCCTTTTGATTGACGGATTTACTAAAGGCTGCCACTAAGCTGACTTTATCGGCTTCAGGAACAGAACCTAAGACGACAGCACCATCACCGAGCTTTTGCAATAACCGTTCGGCGGCTGTTTTTAGGGAATTGGGATCGACATCGAGTTGGGCGACTAAGATCTGAAAATTGTCCACAGATTCCGCTTGGGAGAGCAACTGATCGGATTTGGCGATCGCCAATTCTCCCTGTACCTTTTCCAGTTGTTTCTGTGTCGCTTTTAACTCCGTTTGCAGACTGCTCACCCGCTCTACCAACTCCTCCGGTTTGGCTTTAAAGCGATCGCCCAATTCCCGAACTACCGCATCCCGCACTTGCAGATACTCGCGCACCGCAGCCCCGGAAACCGCCTCAATCCGGCGCACACCGGCAGAAATACCGGTTTCGGAAATAATCTTAAACAAGCCAATTTCCGCCGTATTCTGCACATGGGTTCCCCCGCACAGCTCCATGGACACCCCTGGATAGTCCACTACGCGCACCGTATCGCCATATTTCTCCCCAAACATGGCGGTTGCGCCCTTATCCTTGGCTTCATTCAAGGACATAATTTGCACATCAGAATTGTGCGCTTCACTGATCCAAGTATTCACCCGGTCTTCAATTTGCTCTAATTCCTGAGCAGTCAGAGCGCGGGGACAGTTGAAATCAAAGCGCAGACGGTCAAAGTTGACCAAAGACCCCGCTTGACCAATCTCCGGATCGACAATTTCCTTCAATGCCGCTTGTAACAAATGAGTCGCCGTATGGTTGGCTTGGGCCCGCATCCGGCAAGCGCGATCGATCTGCGCGGTTACCGAGTCTCCCCGGTTCGCGGTTCCCCGTTCAATGCGGCCAAAATGGACAAAGAAATCGGACTCTTTTTGCACATCTTCAATACGGATGAGCAGATCTGAACCGGAGAGATAGCCGCGATCGCCCACTTGTCCCCCGGATTCTGCGTAAAATGGCGTTTGATCCAATACAATTTGTACCTGCATCCCCGCTTCCGCAACTTCTACGGATTTTCCGTCCACCAAAAGCGCCTGAATTTCCGCCATCCCCGACCGTTCCGTATATCCCGTAAACTGAGTCGGATGGATATGTTCAGCCAACTGATCCAAAGACCCCTGCACCATCAAATCAATGGTTTCATGGGCCCCTTGGGAAGTCTCAATTTGCTGCTGCATGGCTGCTTCAAAGCCTTCTTGATCCACGGTTAACCCTTGTTCTTCGGCTATTTCCATGGTCAATTCTAGGGGGAAACCATAGGTATCATAGAGCTTAAACGCATCTTCTCCGGCAATTTCCGTTTTACGCTCTTTTAGCACCTTCTCCACAATCTCTTGTAACAGCTTTTCACCCCGTTCTAGGGTGGTCAAAAAGCGCGATTCTTCCTGCTGTAATTGCGATTTAATCAGGGTTTCCCGCTCTCGCACATTCGGATAAGCGCTTTCGGAAAGGGCGATCGCCACTTCTGCTACTTTTTCCGTAAATAATGCCGTAATTCCCAACAACCGGCCATGACGCACCACCCGACGAATTAACCGGCGCAAAATATAGCCCCGGCCAATATTCGAGGCACTCACCCCATCGGCAATTAAATGCACTACTGCTCGCACATGATCGCCAATGACTTTGAGGGAAACTTTCGTTTTTTCATCACTGTTATGATACTCAATTCCCGCACACTGGGCTGCTGCTTCAATAATCGGAAAAATCAAATCCGTCTCATAATTATTCGGCACACCCTGGAGAATTTGTGCCATCCGCTCCAACCCCATTCCCGTGTCAATATTTTGGTTTTGTAGCGGCGTTAAATTCCCTTCTGCGTCCCGGTTATATTGCATAAAAACCAGGTTATAGAACTCAATAAACCGGCTATCATCTTCTAGATCTAAGGTTTCATCGCCCAATTCCGGGTGAAAATCATAGTAAATTTCCGAACAGGGGCCGCAGGGGCCAGTGGGGCCAGATTTCCAGAAGTTATCCTCTTCTCCCATGCGCTGAATGCGATAAGCGGGAATGCCAATTTGATCGCGCCAGATAGCAAAGGCTTCATCATCATCCCGGAAAACACTGACGACCAAGCGTTCTGGGGGCAGTTTAAATACTTTGGTGGAGAGTTCCCAAGCATAGGCGATCGCCTTTTCCTTAAAATAATCCCCAAAGCTAAAGTTACCCAACATCTCAAAAAAGGTATGATGCCGTGCTGTGCGTCCCACATTTTCGATATCATTGGTGCGGATACACTTCTGAGAAGTCGTAGCACGGGGCACTTCAGCCGCACGTTGCCCCAAAAAGATGGGCTTAAACTGCAACATACCGGCGATCGTTAATAATACGGTCGGATCTTCCGGAATGAGGGACGCGCTCGGTAAAATCTTGTGAGAGCGCTGCTGATAAAAATCGAGAAACGTTTGCCGAATTTCAGCACCGCTTAGGGGTTGACCAGATGAAGCCATAGCAGTTTCCAAGTTATAATACATCTTTATTTTAAGAGAAACCTGGCACGCGATCGCCCAGTGGAGGCGGTGCGTTGCGGCTAGGTCAATATTTTTCGTGAAAACCGATGATTTATCGATGCCGCAACACACCCTACCGGGGCGACACCATAATGGGTAGGGTGTGTTATGCGGTCAGAAAATGTCAATGGTTACAAATCAATCATATTTCCGCATAACGCACCATCCACGGAACGCCGAATTCAATTTTGGGTTAAATTCACATATTTATTGATGGGGTTTGTTGGTGGGGGTGGTGCGTTGCGGCTAGGTTAATATTTTTCGGCAAAACCCATAATTTATCGATGCCGCAACGCACCGCCGACAAAGTACCTATCATAATAATATTATCGCAAGTTTCGACGGATTACAATGGCAGAATATCGGCGAGAATATTGGCAGGGGGCAACCTATTTTTTTACACAGGTGACGTGCGATCGCCAGCCGTGGCTGTGCGACGATATTGCGAGGGTAGCGTTGCGACAGGCGATCGAAAAAGTTCGCCTAAAACGCCCGTTTCAAATTGATGCTTTTGTCTTATTACCCGACCATTTTCATTGTCTGTGGACACTACCGGAAAACGACGGGGATTTTTCAACGCGAATGCGTTTGGTGAAAAGTGACGTGACCAGATCGATTGGCGATCGCTTGAATTTGGAGACGAAAACAACGCGATCGCGAGAAGCCCGTCGGGAACGAAATTTATGGCAACGGCGGTTTTGGGAACATCGGGTACGGGACGAAGAAGAATTTGCCGCCTATTGCGATTATATTCATATTAACCCGGTGAAACATGGGTTATGTAAATCACCAACAGATTGGCCGTGGTCAACCATTCATCGGTTTATTCGACAAGGCATTTATCCCCCCAATTGGGGCAGGTAGGGTGTGTTGCGGCATCGATAAATCATGGGTTTTCACCCAAATATCGACATCGCCGCAACGCACCACCCCCACCAACAAATCCCATCAATAAATATGTGAATTCAACCCAAAATTGAATTCGGCGTTCCGTGGATGGTGTCGCCCCCGGTAGGGTGTGTTGCGGCATCGATCGCGGGTTTTTCACGAAAATATTAACCTGGCCGCAACGCACCGCCGACAAACCCCATTGATAAACGATGATGTTGAAAAAAATCGAATTCGGGGTTCCGTGGATGGTACGATAATGATGTCAGAAACGATCGTAATGGTGGAAATGTGGGGGCGGTACCCTGCGGCGATTTTCATTTTCTGGTGGGACACGAAGGTTTATTATTGCCATAACACACCCCTACTAATTTATCTAGGAGAAAAGTAATGACATTGCGCGAGCAGCTTTTGGACGAGATTAGGCAGCTACCCGAACAAAAGGTGGCGGATGTTTTACATTGGGTGCGTCAACTTCGGGAGCAAGAGCGATTTGATTGGGATGCGTGGTGGATGAGCTTTGGGGCTATTTCAGATGATTTTATGAGCGATCGCAACCAACCCAGTTTACCGCAGCATGATGATTGGTGTGAGTAAGGCGCATGAAGTATTTACTGGATACTAATATTTGTATTTACATCATGAAACAACGCCCAGAATCGGTTTTGCAACGCTTTCATGTCATGAATCAGAACGATTTAGGATTATCGATCGCTCTGGGTTGCAGAGTTGGAATACGGCATTGCGAAAAGTCAGAATCGACCCCTTAACCGAAGTCGGTTGGATAATTTTCGTCGGCCATTTCAAGTCGTTGGCTTGAGTGATGAAGATGTGCGAGTATTTGGAGAAATTCGGGCTGATTTGGAACAGCGCGGTACACCAATTGGCGCTTACGATCTACTGATTGCAGCGCAGGCAAAAAGCCGAGATTTGGTTTTGGTGACGAACAATATGCGCGAGTTCGAGCGAGTTTCCGGTTTGAGGCTGGAGAATTGGGTTGATGTTTGAAATCTGTGGACGGTGCGTGACGCGGATATTCCATTAATCTGACAATGCACCCCATTTTCCACCGCGTCACACACCCTCCCGAAAATGTGTGGAAATCGGTTGCGGCGTTTCCCAAAAACCCCGGTAGGGTGTGTTGCGGCATCGATAAATCATGGATTTTCACGACAAATATTGACATCGCCGTAACGCACCGCCCCCACCGACAAATTCCATCAATACAGCGCTTTGCGCTGTATTGGTGGACAGTAGGAAAAGATCCCCCCTTGCCCCCCTTAAAAAGGGGGGAATAGGAAAGTCCCCCTTTTTAAGGGGGATTTAGGGGGATCAAGATGTCCCACATAACAGCGAAAAC
>NZ_JAQOSP010000088.1 GCF_030068475.1 Roseofilum acuticapitatum BLCC-M154
GCAAGCGGACATGAAAATTTGTTAAGAAGCGGGCAAGATGCCCGCACTCCTCGAATTCTTTGATATGACTGGAGTGGGAGAATCTTGCTCCCTGGATTTTTAATTAGGGTATTTCCGCTTCGCGGACATGAATAAGCGAACTTGATATTAGGACAATTAGCAAACTGGCCAAGCGATCGCCACACCAATAGCTCGAATCTCCCATAATAAAACATCTTCTCATCTCCCTCTTAGCCCCATGAACTCAACCGATCTCGCCTTTACTCCAGCCACAGAACAAGCCCAACTGATCCGCTCTAAACAAATCTCTCCCCTAGAATTAGTCGAACTCTATCTAGACCGCATCGCCACCTATGACAGCCAACTCGGTAGCTACTTCACCGTGATGACTGAAGAGGCGATCGCCGATGCCAAAGTCAAAACCGAAACCCTCGCTAAAAATCCCACCGATCTCCCCCCCTTCTTTGGCGTTCCCATCCCCGTCAAAGACCTCAAACGAGTCCAAGACGTGCGCTGTTCTTTTGGAGTCCCCGCCCTAAAAAACGAAATGGCCACCGAAGATGATGGCATCGTCACCAAACTCCGACAAGCCGGATTTATTCTGCTCGGAAAAACCGCCACCTCCCAAGTCGGTTCCATGCCCTTCACCGAACCCCCTGGCTTCCCTCCCACCCGTAACCCCTGGAACCTAGACCATACCTCCGGAGGCTCCAGTGGGGGCGCTTCCTCTGCCCTCGCTGCCGGTTTATGTCCCATTGCCCATGGATCGGATGGGGGCGGATCGGTACGGGGGCCAGCCGCCTGTTGTGGAGTAGTGGGTTTAAAGCCCTCACGAGGAAGAATTACCTCCGCTCCCCTCGGTGATAGCCTCCATGGGTTAGCCACAAATGGTATTTTAGCTCGCACCATTGCCGATACCGCCACCTTACTCGATGCCATGGCTGGTTACGTCACCGGAGACCCCTATTGGTTGCCCGATCCTCTCCTTCCCTTCAGCCAAAGTTATCAGCAACCTCCCACTTCCCTACGGATCGCCTTTAGTCCCAACCTCTCTGACTTCGGTCAAGCTACCCCAGAATATCAGCAAGCGGTCACTGATACCGCCAAAGTGTTAGCGGATCTGGGTCATCACTTAGAAGAAGCTTGTCCCGTAGTCGCGGATATCAAAGAACCCTTTACCACCATTTGGCAGTCTGGGGTGGCTGCATCCGGTCTACCCTTGGAACTCTTAGAGCCAATTAATCAATGGTTAGCCTCTCGCACAGTGAATGCCGGACAATATCTGCAAGCGGTTCGGGCACTCCAGATGATCAGCCGCCGTATTGTGTCCTTTTGGGATAGCTATGATGTCTTACTGCTACCGGTGTATCTGCATCCACCGATTAAAGTGGGAGAATGGGCCGCTTTAGAACCCGCTCAAATGTTTGCAAAGGTCTCTCGCTGGATTGCCCCTTGCGCTCCCTTTAATGCTACCGGACAACCGGCGATCGCCCTTCCGGTTGGATTCGGCGATCGAGGTTTACCCCTGAGCATACAACTAATAGGCAGACCCGGCGCAGAAGCCACCCTCTTATCCTTGGCGGCTCAGTTAGAGACCATCTATAACTGGGGTCAATATCGCCCCCCTATGGCATTAGAAATGAATCAGTAATTCAGTAGGAAATAAGGAAGAGCAGATCCCCATTTTCCCATCTCCCCTATCTAGTCCTCTTCTGTCACTTTCCAAAAAAGGGCTTCAAACCCTGATTATTTAGTGAGCGATAATGCTCCGTATCGCTTCGCGATCGCGGACATGAAACGTCAGAATTTCCAAGAGTGACAGAAGAGGGGTAAGCTGTTAATTGTTATAACTCGTCAACTGCTGAATCAACGTCAATACGGCAGTCCGAGAGAGCTTTTCTTCTCCTGTTTGCAATACCTCTAAGGTAGCATGGGCTAAGGCTAAAGGAATCTTGCAAAACTCTAGGGCTGGGCCAGGGGGCAAGGATTCCGTATACTGATTGGCTAACTCTAAATTCCTACGAGCATAGGCTTGCATCTGAACAGAAGTCCAATCTTGGGGAAAAAAATCGACTCCGCGCTGAAGATCTTCGTGATGATTGCGGAGAATATTCACCGCTTGCAACCCTCGTCCAAAGGCGATCGCCTCCATCCGATTCGTCTGTGTCCCATCATACCATGCCCACAGATCCGAAAGCATCAAGCCCACAGCCCCAGCCACACTAAAGGTATAACAGTCCAAATCCCGCTCTGTCAGGACATTCCAGTTACACTCAGCCCAAGCCGCCATCCGATTCGCCATCGCTGCGGTAGCATCCCAAATGCGGGGAGAAATATCTTCCGGTGCTAAAGTTGCCCAGTCATATAACCGTAAACTCACCTCTGGAATCTCCGACTCATAAACCCCCCAATCTAAGCGAGTTTGTGCCAATGTACTATTATTAACCCCAGACTGTAATCCCCAACTCATTTGACTCAAAATGTGGCTTTTCACGCCATTCTCTAAAGTGGGATGATCTTCAATCTCATCAATGGCACGCATACATAAATAGGCCGAAGCCACCGCTTCTTGTAGATTAGGAGGAAGACGGATAATCGGAATATAAAACGTCCGACTCGTTTCTTCCAAAATCTCTAAGGCACTTTTAAGGCCATTCATCCGTTCAACTCCTCACATTTGGCTTGTACTAGCTTATAATCCATTGAGAGCAGACAAGCAAGTATTTATCTCTGTTTTAAGGTAAATGCAGATAAGAGAGGATCGGGAGTACCGATTAACTGACGCGCAAACCGGGGGGCGATCGCCGGAACTAAGGTAATGGGAGCAGTAAACCCAGAAAAAACATATAATCCCTCTTGGTTGGGGACAGCTCCCATCAGGGCAAAATTCTGATGCACAAATGCCACTAAACAAGAGTGCCAAGTTCCCTCTTCTTGGGCTAAAGCGGGTAAGACTTGTCCCACTTTTTGGCGAATTTCTTGCTCGCTCCTGTGTGGATTCATCTGAGCATGGGGATCGGTTACGGTGCGGCTCAGTTGCCCCAATAAGAGTCTACCATCTTGGAACTGTACCGCACTGGTATCAACAATGGCAGGGGCTAACTCATGTCCCGGTTCATCCCAAAGGGGTTCCAGTTCGGGACGACTTGCATCAGTTTCGAGCTGATAGAGTTGAGTTTGGGAAGGCATGACAAGTGTAGATAACCGTTGATGAGGGTTGAGAATTTCCACCAATTCGGCATGGGTAAAATAAATAGGCAGATCAATTCCCGCTTGTTTGAGCAGTTGGCGAGTCCATCCCCCGGCACAAACGACCACATTTTGCCCTCGATAGGAGTCTTCAGAAGTGCTGACAGTATAGGAATGATCGCTATGGTTTTCTAACTCCTGAACTTCACCCATTTTCATCACTCCCCCTTGACGAATTAGGGCCTGTTGATAGGCTTGATTGAGGAGAATGGGGTTAACCTGGCTCTGCTCTAAGGTTAAAGCATGAACGATCGCCTCTGGATTCAGCAGAGGTTCGATTTCACAGGCTTCTTGGGGCGTTAAAATCTGAAAGGGATCGCTCATCTGCTCATAAGCGGCGATCGTTCGTTCCACATCCTGCCCTGGATCAATGGTAAGGAGCAGATCTACGGATCGAAACTCCGTATCCATGCCTAACTCATCGGATAATTGCTCGTGTCTGGCTTTTCCTTCGTGGAACAATTGCCCGATGTCTCCCGAAGTGCCATACCAGAACACTCCGCCATAACTATAGCGAGTTGCGCGATCGCCATCCGCACTTTGATCCAATAGCAGCACCTGACAACCTAGCTGACTCAGTTCATAAGCCAAAGCGCTCCCGGCAATGCCTGCACCAATGACGATCCAATCATAGATTTTGCTCATATTTACCTCAACTTTTCCCGAAATGCCACCATTTTCTCTACAAAACGCTGAGGAATGTCTGGGCGATCGCCCCAGTGTAAATGGAGATAGGATGCATGAAGATTATAAGTTTGCCATCCTTCGCTGACTGCAAGCGTATGGCGATCGTATCCTTTTAATTGAAATAAGGGAAGAGCGTCTTGCTCTCCCGTTGGGAAAGGGGGAGTCAGTTGGGAGCGATGAAACTCATGCCCTTCAATGGTTGTACCCGCTTCTACCACGGGACTATCATTGAGGACGGTGGCTTGTCGATAACCGAGGGTGAGCTTTTTCTCCATGGTGACATCAGAAGGTAAAATACCTACCATTTCCCAGGTTTTACCCTCAAAAGTAGTCAGACTTTGGCACAAAACCATTAAACCCCCACATTCGGCATAGGTAGGCATTCCGGCTAAGATGGCTTGGTAGATGGCTTGGCGTGCGCTTTGATTGTCTGTGAGTTGCTCGGCGAATACTTCCGGAAATCCGCCCCCAAAGTAGAGTCCATCGATAGCTGGGGGAAGGGTGCGATCCTTTAGGGGACTCCAGGAAACGAGTTCTACCCCTAGGTTTTGCAAGATATCTAAGTTATCGGCATAGTAGAAGCTAAAAGCTGGATCTTGGGCGATCGCCAATCGGACTTTAGGCTTATCGCGCTCCGCGCTAGGGAATAGGGAATAGGGAATAGGGAATAGGGTTGGGGTAGATGGATTTGAGGCTTGACTTTGTGCTGTATTTTTATCAGGCGCGTTCGATCCCCCTAAATCCCCCTTGGAAAGGGGGACTTTGAGAAATTGCTGCAACTTTTCCCAATTGAAATGATGTTTTCCTAAGTGGGCTAATCGGTCTAAAATCTCGTTCAACTGGGGTAGTTCAGCCGTGGGAATTAGCCCTAGATGGCGGTCTGGAATCGTAATTTCAGTTTGACGGGGAAAAATGCCTAAAATGGGCAGATTGAGGGGTTCTAGGGCCGCTTCCAGGTATTGTTGATGGCGATCGCTCCCCACCCGATTGAGGACAATTCCGGCTAAGTTAAGGCTGGGGTCAAAGGTTTTGAAGCCATGGGCGATCGCCGCCACCGAATTCGACATACGGCCACAATCTAAAACCAGCATCACCGGCAAATTGAGCAGTTTCGCCACATGAGCCGTAGAGCCGAAAAAAGGATCATCCGGGTAGCTATTATAAGGCAAACCATCAAACAACCCCATCACCCCTTCCACCACCGCACAATCCGCCCTTTGCCCATGATAAAAATAACTGCTTTGCACCCATCCTGGAGAGGTTAAAACCGGGTCTAAATTGCGGCAGGGGCGACCCGTGATAGTGCTATGAAACATGGGATCGATATAATCCGGCCCCACCTTAAACGATTGTACCGATACCCCTTGGTCTCGCAAACTCGCCAAGAGCGCCAAAGTAATCGTCGTTTTCCCCACTCCGGAGCGATCGCCCGCAATAATCAACCCCATAATCCATTAAAAATTAACAATTAACAATTTTAGATGCAAACGATCTTTGTGTTCTCTCTATCTTTGTGGTTAACCTCCTTCATGCTCATACCAGAATCAGACGATGTTAAGCTAAGGAATAGCAATATTGTCTGGGAGATGAGCAGAAGATGGGCGTTGCATTATAAGCAGCGAGCAAGATGCTCGCACTCCTGAAAGCTTTAATATCAAGGAGTGGTTGCAGTATAAGCAGCGAGCAAGATGCTCGCACTCCTGAAAGCTTTAATATCAAGGAGTGGGAGCGTCTCGCTCCCTAGATTTTTTCCCTAAATTTTTAATTAGGGTGTTTCCGATTCTGAGCGAGAAACCGGGTTTCTTTAAGAAACCCGGTTTCTTAGAACCCAGGGTTCAACCATCGCAAAATCTCAGCTTTTAACCGGGTAATATCCTTATAAATAAACTCCTGTTTCACCCATTGACCCATGGCATCTAAGGGACTAAATTCCCGTCCTGCTTGCCAATTGATATCCTGTCCAAGGGGCGTTAAATGATTACCCGGTAGCCTTTGCAACGTGACCATATTGGCAAACTTGGCTTGCAAAATTTCAATTAACCGCGAACTTTGATCGATATCGTCTTTCTGAAAGCGAATTAATAGATTGCGGCGAATTTGATAATCTGTTTGGATCAAATTTTCCATTTCTTCTGGAGAGGGAGTAAATTCCAGTTGCAACATGCTGGAAAGATTGAGTTCTTGACCTAGAGGAATGGATTGATTAACAGGGTAATTATTATAGGCAATCAGAATATTTCCGGCTCGATTAATTTTGGGTAAACTGCCGATCATTAGATGCAGTTTACAGCCCATACTATGGCCTAAACCATAAAGGGGTAAATAGCGCCGCCGCAGTTTTCCTAACCGTTCTAGTTCGGCTAAAGTGTGATTCAATTGCTCTAAGACCGATCGCGCAATCTGATAATGATCGAAGGTGTTGATAAAGGGGGTGGTGATGATAATGTAACCTTGATTGGCGATCGCCTCCAACAGCCAACGATAGGTCACATGGGGAGCTGCACCAATAAACGCACCGCCCAAAAAATGAACAATGGCGATCGGTCTGGGGGGTACTAATACCCAATTGTTATCAAGTTCTAACCAGTTCATCTTACAAAGACTGACGACGACGCAGTTGGGGAGATTGGGGATATTTTAAGGTCGGTTGTGTTGGTGAAGATTTAGACTCTAGATTGAGAGGAATCGACAGGGGACGACGAGGAGTAGAATCCATAGATAAAGAAGCTTGCATCCCCTTCAGACTATCCAAAAGAGCATCCCTCACCATCGGTTCTTGTTCCCGACTGAGCATCAACCGTAGAGCATTAAAAATTATGCCTGACTCCTGTTGTCCATAGCGAGTATAGAGCAAGCGATTTACCCGACGCACGGCCAACAAGCGTAGTAGGGGTTCTGGGTGTGTTAAATCCATCAATACCCGATCCAACTCCAGTTCTTGTTTCTGGGACTGGGAAAAGAGCGATCGCCCCACTAAAAACCCTAAAATCGCCAAAATCCCCAACCCTTCCAGGATATCACTGGCAGCGATCCAGCCATTTTCCGCCTCTATCCACACCGCGATCGCCATATAGGTGACTAAAGTTATACCACCACCGCCCATAACGGCGATCGCCAACTGACGATTCGGCCCAGTCATCCAGCGTCGCATTTGGGCCCATTGTCGTTCCCAATTCCAGGACTGCATCCGATATAGAACCACCATCATCGTAATCCCTAAACCGGTTGCCAACACCAGTCGCCAGTTCCAGGCCATTAATACAGCAATCAGGGTGAGGAAAAACAACCAACTTCCTGACCCCTGAAATAGGGATTTCCTCATCAGGTTAACCTTCGCCTTCCATAGTTGCTCGTCATTGCATCTGTCTATCTTAACCTGACTTCGCAGAACATCAGAGAGAATTCAGCTCAAATCCTCATAACTTGACGATTGTAGGCGAAACATCTGGGCGTAAATCCCATTCAAGTCCATCAATTGCTCATGGCTCCCCATTTCTTGGATCGAGCCATTGTCCAGAACGATGATGCGATCGGCCATCCGTACCGTAGAAAATCGGTGACTGACTAGGAATGTAATTTTACCGGCGGCCAGTTTGCGGAAACGCTGAAAAAGGTCATATTCGGCGATCGCATCTAAAGCAGCCGTCGGTTCATCCAAAATCAGAATCTGGGCAGGAGTCATAAACGCCCGCGCCAACCCCACTTTTTGCCATTGTCCCCCCGACAATTCCCGCCCCCCTGGAAAGATTTTTCCTAACAGGGTTTCATAGCCATCTTCTAATACTTCAATCACACTATCAGCCCCCGCATCCACCCCCGCCTTGCGAATCCGTTCCTGATTATCATATTCGTCAATATTGCCAAAACCAATATTATCACTGATACTCAAATGATAACGGGCAAAATCTTGAAAAATCACCCCAATATTCTGCCGAAGATCCTTGAGATCCAATTGATTAATGGGAATATTATCAATCAGAATTTCTCCAGACGTGACATCATAAAACCGAGTCAATAACTTGAGTAAAGTCGTTTTCCCTGCTCCATTTCTTCCCACCAACGCAATACTTTCCTCTGGGGCAATCGACAAATTAATATTCTTTAACGTCGGTTTGCTGGCTCCTAAGTAGGTGAAGCTGACATTCTTAAACTCTAATCCTTGGTGCAGAGGACAGGGAAAAGCCTGGGGATTTGGGGGATTTTTGACATAAGGTTTCAGGGCTAAGAAATCAAAAAACTGACTCACATAAAGATTGACTTCATATAATTTAGCTATTTCTTCTAACAGTCCTTGAATCGAGGATTGAGATTGACGAAATGCCCCCGAATACATCGTTAAAGACCCAATTGTAATTTCAGCGCTCAGGGTAGCCGCAATAATCCAAACATAGGTAAAATAAAATCCCAGTTTCGAGATCAGATTAGAGCTAATCAGAGCAAAAACTTGTTGACGGGACATTTCTTCCGCCTCCATATTAAATTCCCAGCGAATCTGTCGCCATTTCTCTAACAAGTGATTGCTTAAGTTAAACAAACGAATTTCTTTAACAAAATCTTGATGGGTTAAAATGCGCTGTAAATAATCAGCAAAGCGCCCACTTTGGGTTTGTTTGCGGAGAATCTTAAACCGCTTCCCGGAAAATTGCACACTAATCATAAATGCGGGAAAGGAACTTAGCATTAAGATGATCGTAGCCAGGGGACTAAAACTGATGATCAGGCCCAAGAGAGTCAAGAGTTTCAGGGTTTGGCCCAGAAAGCTGGTGAAGTAGGTCAGGGCGCGAACTGGATAGGTGCTACCGCTTTGTTGGGCCCGGCTTAAGAGATCGTAAAATTCGGGGAGTTCGTAATGGGCTAAATCGAGATAAACTGCTTGTTTGAGCAGGAGTTGACTGGCATAGAGATTAAAGCGATCGCCTAAAATCTGATCCGTATAGCTCGATAATGACTTCAGACTATCACTCAACAGATGGAGGCCAAAGACTGTGAAGACCAGTATAAAGATGGGAGACCACTCGGAACTCGGCTGTCCAATGGTATCGATGATGCGATCGATAATTAGCTTACCAATATAAAGTTGCACAGCCGGTAATACAGAAGCACTCAGGGTAGTCAGCAAAGACAATAACAGCCACCGAGGACTCGCAGACCACACTAAGCGCAGCAGTCGAGGGGTATTACCGAGGACAGAAAAAAAGCGTAAGGACACTGGAATTCTAATGAACTCTATACAAGCTAGTAGTGTCGTGACCGTGCTAATTGGGTGCTTTAGGAATGCGTTAGCGTAGGGTGTCCGTTCATGTCCGCGAAGCGGAAAAGACCAACATCTTGCTCGCTGTTGCCCTAGCGAGCAAGATGCTCGCACTCCTCTATTGCCTCATTTTTAGCGCGGTCACGGGAGTAGTAGACCGGCAAGCTTAAAACTGTGGCCAACGCGATCGCTGTAATCCAAGTTAGTTGTATTTATAGCACATGGTTTACCCCTATTTTTAAGCTTGCCGGTCCAGTAGGGTGGGCAATGCCCACCTTACAACCTAATTAACTGACAAAATCTTGGGGCAACCCCTAAAGAGAACTCATCACTTTCCGAGCCGCCTCTAGAGTCTTGTCAATATCTTCTTCAGTATGAGCCAAAGATGTAAATCCAGCCTCAAACTGAGAAGGCGCTAAATAGATTCCCTGCTCCAACATGCCCCGATGGAAGCGGCCAAACTTAGCCGTATCCGACTGTTTCGCATCAGTGAAATTATGCACCGGGCCAGCCGTAAAGAACAAGCCAAACATGGCACTAATGGAGCCGCCACAAGCCTCATGGCCCGTTTCTTTAGCAATTGCCAGCAAGCCATCAATCAGTTTTTTGGTCATCTTCTCTAAACGCTCATACTGGCCATCCTTATTCAAGATTTCCAGAGTTTTAATCCCAGCCGTCATCGCCAAAGGATTTCCTGATAGAGTTCCCGCTTGATACATGGGGCCAGCCGGAGCCACCATGGACATAATATCCTTACGACCGCCATAGGCTCCCACGGGTAATCCGCCACCAATCACTTTACCCAAGGTGGTTAAATCGGGAGTCACGCCAAATTTCTCTTGCGCTCCACCGTAGGCAATCCGAAATCCGGTCATCACTTCATCAAAAACCAATAAAGCGCCATATTCTTGGGTGAGTAGGCGTAAGCCTTCTAAAAATCCAGCATCAGGGGTAATGAACCCAGAGTTGCCAACAACCGGTTCTAGAATAACTCCGGCAATTTGGTCAGGATTCTCATTGAAGAGGGCTTTGACTGCTTCTAGGTCATTGTAGGGGGCGGTGAGGGTATTGGCAGTGGTGGATTTGGGAACCCCTGGAGAGTCGGGTAAGCCGAGGGTAGCGACCCCAGAACCAGCTTTCACCAGGAACATATCGGCATGGCCATGGTAGCAGCCTTCAAATTTAATAATTTTTTCCCGTCCGGTGAAGGCTCGCATGAGGCGCAGGACGGACATACAGGCTTCGGTTCCAGAGTTGACAAACCGAACCATTTCAATGCTGGGAACGGCATTAATCACCATTTCCGCGAGGACGTTTTCTTGGGCACAGGGAGCGCCAAAGCTGGTTCCTTTGTCGAGGGCTTCATGTAGCGCTTTAATGACATCGGGATGGGCATGGCCGCAAATGGCAGGGCCCCATGTGCCGACATAATCGATATATTGGTTGCCATCGACATCCCAGATATAAGCTCCATTTACCCGGTCAAAAACAATGGGTTGGCCGCCAACCGATTTAAAGGCCCGCACGGGAGAGCTTACCCCACCCGGCATGAGATTTTGGGCGGCGGTAAAGATTTCTTGGGATTTTGTGGTGTTTAGTGTGGTTGCAGTCAAGGTTATCTCCTTGGTGAAAATACTGATTATTTGGGGTTTAACGCTCAGGTTGTTTTTTGGCAATAAGGGTTAGATTACACTAAAATTTAGGCCCTTCGTTACTGGCTCTGTTAGAGAAGGGGTAAGATTGGGTAAGGATGCTTACAAGGTTTTCGAGCTACTGCAAGCGATCTGTTGTTTGTTGGGGTAATTGATTAATTTTTATGTCTGTTGAGTCTTTTCCGTCCCAGGCGATTCCGGTCGATCGCATTCAATATAACGATCGCGGTTTGGTTCCTGCCATTATTCAAGATGCTCTCGATGGTACGGTGCTGATGATGGCTTGGATGAATCAAGAATCGTTACAAAAAACCCTAGAGACGGGGGAAACCTGGTTTTGGAGTCGTTCCCGTTCTCAGTTGTGGCATAAGGGGGAAACCTCTGGCCATCTCCAGAAGGTGCGATCGCTCCGCTATGATTGTGATAGCGATGCTCTGCTCATTGGAGTCGAGCAAATTGGCGATATTGCTTGCCACACTGGAGAGCGCAGTTGTTTTCATCAGGTGGAAGGAACGATTGCAGCGCCTCCTGCGGATATGCTCTCTCAAGTGTATGAGGTGATTTGCGATCGCCGCGACCATCCTACGCCAGAATCCTATACCTGTAAATTGCTGGCCGATGGAGATAACAAAATTTTAAAGAAAGTGGGTGAGGAAACAGCAGAAGTCGTCATGGCCTGCAAGGATGATAATCCAGAATCTATTGCTTCAGAAGTGGCCGATTTGTTTTATCACACCTTAGTGGCTCTTTCCTATCATGGTGTGCCTTTAAAAGCCGTCTATCGACAACTGCAACAGCGTCGCCGTTAAATCCATTCTCTCAATTATCTTCAAACTATGCATCTTTCTCTTGACCTCCCCAATGCACAAGCGACCAAGGACTTGGGGATTCAACTCGGTCAAATTCTCGCCCCTGGTAGTGTAGTTCTCCTCAATGGGGATTTGGGTACGGGTAAAACGACGTTAATTCAGGGACTGGGTAAGGGACTAGGTATCGAGGATATCATTGATAGTCCCACATTTACCCTGATTAATGAATATGCTGATGGCAGAGTGCCCCTCTACCATTTGGATCTCTATCGCCTCACACCTGCCCAAGTGCCTAGCCTCAATCCAGAATTGTATTGGGAAGGGGTAGAAGTGTCTCCCGGTATTGTGGCTATTGAGTGGGCTGAAAAACTCCCCTATTCTCCCCCAGAGGTGTTGATCTTAGATCTGAGCTACCAGGGTGAACAAAGACGGGTCGAGTTTTGGTCTAAAGGCCCTTTAGGAAAGGCCGCTCTAGAAGCTATTGCACAAAAAAATCAACGTCCCCACGCTGATTTGTCTTGTTGATTCAAAAATGGGTAACAATGCCCTCTCCCTTTCATGTCCGAAGGAAAATTCATCTCCCTTTTTAAGCTTATCTTGTAGGGGTTTTAATTTAGAGAGTAGAGCCGAGCTTAAGAAAAAAAATCTGTCCATGGCAGTAGCAAGGACTTTGACCCTAGGGTAAGGTTGCATTGAAAATCTAGGGAGCAAGACGCTCCCACTCCAGTAAGATCAAGGGATTCTAGCGGGCATCTTGCCCGCTTCTCTTTTCCCATTTTCATGTCCGCTTGCGGAAACCGGACTTGATACAGCGCAAAGTGCTGTATCGGTGGACAGTAGTAAAAGATCCCCCCTTGCCCCCCTTAAAAAGAGGGGGGAATAGGAAAGTCCCCCTTTTTAAGGGGGATTTTCCGCAAGCGGACATGAAAGGGGGATCAAGATGTCCCACATAAAGCGCGAAAACTACTGTATCAAAATTTACTGAATAGCGGAGGAAAGTAATCTATGAAATCTGAAATGAAGCCTAAATTAAACTCGATGCAATTCCTATTATGGATCGGTATTTTAGGTACAACTTTATTTTTTCTTACCCCAATTTTATGGCAAATCCTGACCTCCATCAAGACCAATGAAGCCATTTCTGCCATTCCTAATATTTATCTACCCAGCCCCGATCAACTCACCCTAAAACACTATCAAAGTTTAGGCTTAGGCTTCCTCCGCTATGGCTTCAATAGCGCCCTAGTTTCCATCCTCTCCACTCTCCTCTGTTTAGGCATCGGAGCGCCTGCCGCCTATAGTCTCACCCGCTTAAACATACCGGGAGAAAAAATCATCCTGGCCTTTATTTTAGTAATTAGCCTATTTCCCTATGTGCTGCTGTTTCTCGGACTCTTAGAAATGGTGAAAGCCTTGGGACTGGGCAATAATTATCTGGCGCTGATTGTTCCCTATACAGCGATCAACTTACCCCTAAATATTCTAGTTCTGAGAAGCTTCTTTCAACAACTGCCCAAAGACTTAGAAGATTCAGCCAAAATTGATGGTTACACTACCTTGGGCATGTTGCTGAATATCATTCTACCGATGACCGTACCCGCTTTAGTCACCACGGGAATTTTAACCTTTATTTTTGCTTGGAATGAGTTCATTTTTGCCCTCACCTTTATTACCAATGAAAGTCTGTATACTATCCCGGTTGCAGTTGCCCAACTGGGAGGAACTTCCGTGTTTGAAGTGCCCTACGGCCCCATGGCTGCGGCAACCCTTGCCGGAACGGTTCCCCTAGTCATTTTGGTGCTAATTTTCCAGCGCCGCATTGTGCAAGGCATTACCGCAGGTGCAGTGAAAGGGTAATATCCACAGGAGTATCATCAGAGTCAGGTAAGTCTTTCGCTGAGGGTAAGCAATCTTTAGGATGGTATTCGATTAGCATCGGTTTGCGATTCGTTTCTGTTGATAGGATTGCTTTTTGATTTTAGCCTATCATAGACTAAAGAGAAACAATAAAGTTCAATGGCTAAACTGATCTTAAAAAATTTACGCAAGCAATTTACGAGTAAGAGTATTCCGGTTAAAGATGTAAGTCTGAAGGTGGAAGAGGGGGAATTTTTAACTCTGTTGGGGCCTTCGGGTTGCGGAAAATCAACGCTCTTACGGATGATTGCGGGACTGGATCGACCGACGGAAGGTCAGGTGATTTTAGGGGGAGAAGATATTACTTTATTACCTCCGGGTCAACGGAATATGGCGATGGTGTTTCAGAGTTATGCGCTCTATCCTCATATGACGGTTTTTGATAATATTTCTACGGCTCTGCGGTTGCGGAAAGTGGATAAAAATGAGATTAAAACTAGGGTGCAAAGTGTCTCGAAGCGTTTAGGATTGGAGTATCTGCTCGATCGCAAACCGGGGCAACTTTCTGGAGGTCAGCGTCAACGGGTAGCCTTGGCGCGATCGCTGGTACGCAATCCGGATGTATTCTTATTAGATGAACCCTTGAGTAATTTGGATGCCCTGTTGCGGGAACAGGTACGGGCAGATTTGAAGCAGCTCTTTGAAGCGCAACAGAAACCGGTGGTTTATGTCACCCACGACCAAACGGAAGCCATGACCCTTTCGAGTAAAATTGCTGTACTCTATGAGGGATTTGTGCAACAGTTGGGGACTCCAGAACAGATTTATCGTCAACCCGCGAATCAGTTTGTGGCCGGGTTTGTGGGGAGTCCGCAAATGAATTTATTAACGTTGACTTGCGAGCAAAATCAAGCTGTTTTGGGTCATTTTGCCCTACCGTTGCCTTCTTTGTCCAGGGTTCCTAGGGCAATGGTTTTGGGTATCCGTCCGGAGGATATTCAGATCGCTCCAGAGGAGAGCAAGGACGCGGTGGAAGGCGTGGTATATTTGGTGGAAGACTTGGGGAAAGAGCGGTTGCTGAGTGTGCGTGTTGCCGGATCGGATAAAACGGTGCGATCGCTCCTTCCAGCCGATCAACCCTTCTCTACAGAGCAGATTCGGCTCAGACTACCCCAAAAGGCCATGCACTGGTTTGATGTGGATGCAGGCGATCGCTTAGACTAGCTCCTGTAATCTTTACCTACAGCGCTGAGGGTGGGCAAGGTGTACTTGTAGAAGGTGAGGCAAAATCAACACCTTACCTGTACAGATAAGATTGTCTGAGTCTCCTCATAATCTCCCCTTGAACTTCGCTCCTCACACGATAACCGCGCTGGCATTGCTCAAGCTTAATGTTGTCAACAAAAAACTTCACCATCAGCTCATTGCCAGTGCTACCGCCCCCTCCTAAATTCAGGTTGCTAACCCAAATTTTTGGCTCTTGCCACAAAGTATTGGTATTTTTGAAATTTTCTTTCAGCCAAGCAGCAAAATTGTCCAGGTAGTCATCTAGCTTGGTTTCGTTGACTCCACCCTTACCCGCATTACTGATTTTTTTCAGGAGATTATTCATTCTCAGTTGCAAGAAAGTTATCCGCCGTTCCCATTCTTCCTCCAAAATTTCTGCGTCTTCAAAGGTTAGATCCGGATCTTTTGACCAGATTTTATACCAGGCTCTTAGCAGAGGAATCATGGTGTTTTCATCTATTTTTGCTGGTTCCTGTAGCAATAGGGATTTTCGACGACCTTGGCGATCTGTGACCATTTCTAACCCAGTTAATCTCACAATGTCTAGGTAATATCCTTGAATCTTTCTGGCTTCAGCCACATCTAATCCATTCTTTTCCAACACCTGAATTTTTTCACACAAATCAGTGATTAATTGGTTGATTCTATCTATGGTTTGGTTGAGTTTTAACTCAGTTTCTAGGCGCAACCGCCCCCCTTCGAGTTTAGAGATTTGTCCATCCTTTAATTCAATTAATTTATCTTTAGGTCGATAGAAGACATCGATGGCTTCTAGCTTCTTACTAATATCACCCAAGGTATCCGGATGACTAATAATCACTTCCTCAATAATCTTAATCGATTGAATGGGATCGATATCCCCTCGAAATGGCACGCTAATCGTGTAGTAATAGTTATGAGTTGGACGACTCAGGTTAGTGATTTCGTCATTTTGTAACTTACCATTGGGAATAAATTTTTCGCAGTTGGTATCGATTAAATATAACTTAGTTAATCGAATACCAATATTTTTAATGACAGCCAGCTCACCTGTACCGAGTTGAATTACATCTCCGTATTGGAAAGGAGTATCTACCAGTAAGACTAAACTACTGAAAAAGTTCTGTAAGATATCCTTAAGACTATAACTGATACCAAAGCTCACAGCACCGAATAGAACAGCAAGACCAGTTAGGTCAATTCCCACAGCTTGCAAGAAAAAGAAAATACCCAATAGATAAATGATTACCGGTAGAGTATTTTCTAACAGAGGAACTAAGACATCATCCCAGGTGGCTTCACTTTTTTCAGCATACTTTTTGAGGTAGTAGGCTAGAACTTCTGTAAATAGTTGAGCGATGAGATAACTGATGGCTAATATTAGCAGCCCGGTTAATATCTTCTGAATGAGTCCAAGCAATTCCCAGCCTTCAAAATTGGCTAAGGCATTTTTCAAGCTCACTATTGCAAAAACAACAATGATCGGAATCTTGGCGACGCTCAGAGTTAAAATGGCAACCTGATTATCAAACCTCCGAAAGAACCAGTTCAGTACAACAAAAATGGCTATATAAGCCACGAAAGCGAAAGCTAAATCGACAAGCCAGTTGCTAAAGAACCCCCCCCATTCTTCAAGATTAAAAATGGAGATGGAAAGCAAGGATTCTAGAGATGGATGGACTTGCAACATTGATTTCAGTGATTCTAACCCAGTCATCATAGTGTATTTTAATGGTTGAAAATCTGGTGGTTTCTATATTGACGATGGCTAACCCAGTGTTTTGTATAGCAGAGAACAGAAATTTACCTAAGTGAAGTGTTATCGCAATTAAGGGCTATCGGTCTGTTTGGGCGTTTTCTATTCAGGATGCTAACATTCTCCTTTCTAACCAACTTTAGGTGCTAATTCTATCAAACTTATGTCTCTACTGTCAATTCAAGATTGATATCCTCTAACAGGATTTCTGGTCAGACCTTAAAATGTAATGGTTTAAATTATTACTTATGGGCTGGGTTAGCGATCGCCTCAGCTTGGAGTTGGCGAAATGATGCATTGGTTTGATGTGGATGCAGGCGATCGTATATCATAAAGTGATTTAAGGTGTTAAAAATCCAGGAAAGACTGACACTCAATTCTTGATCGATGGGAAAAGTTAAGCACTGAGTCACAAAGACATACAAAACCAGAAAATTCGTTAGGTAATGTAAATTTTTATGAATGTAAAGCCCTTGTTATCTATTATCACACCAACTCTGGGAAAGTTTTCGCCCTATTGGTTGGAACAGCTTGTAAGGATTGAAGGTGATATTGAATTTATCCTGATTTATCCACCAGGAGTTATGCCTAGCGAGATTAATGATCCTAGGGTGAGAACGTTGATCAGTCCCTATAAAGGAGAAATGATGCAGCGTTTTGTGGGTTTGCTTAATGCTCGTGGCACTTATTTATTAGCTCTAGATGATGATGATTATGCTCATCCCCATATCATCAAGATAATTTCTACTTACTTCTCTAGATTCCCAGAAAGTGTTATTTTACGGTTAAAAAAAGCAGTTATTGATTCCCAAGAAAAAGAATAGATAGAGTCAGAGTGGAAACCTATTCCAGATCTTGAACATTTGCCCGTTTGTCAAAGCTATGATCGAGGAAAGTTTGAAGGGTTATTAGAAGTCCCGATCGCACCTCTGACCGCTTCATTTAAGCTTTCTTATTTAATCTTCCCGTTTCAAAAAACGGGACTTCATTTTGAAAATTTTAATAACATCATCTGGAAAACTGAGTCTGTGCAGAAGGCCATGCCTGAACTTTCAAAAGCGACAGAGTTATTAGGTATTTTGACATGGATACCGAGATCGGGGTTCGATCGTTTATCCGGTTTGTTTGTCCAGGCGACTCTATTTGCACCGGATAAAATCATTGGACATTGGCTTTCTGGCGACGAGCAAATTCGTTTTATTTCTTCAGACCCTGCACTTAAGGCCGCTCGTTTTCATGTTGTCTCAGATTTTTTGCTGATCAAGTATTTTCCTCAATACCCTTATTTCTGGAGTCTATTTCTGAGTAAGGCTTATGCTCTACCCAAAACAATAGCTAAGTATCTGAAGATGAAATCGTTCCCTAAAAAAGACTGAAAGATTTCCCTTGTTTATCGAAGGCGATCGCCCAAAATCTTGTTAATTATACCACTGGTAGAGGTCGCCACTTCCATCTGAATCAGTTCCAAACGACAACCGCAAGCTCTAACGGCTGGCATTTCGGGTAAGGTTTCCGGGGTATAGTCCCCTCCTTTGGCATAAATATCGGGTTGGAGAGTTTCAATCAGGGGAATGGCGGTTATTGAGTCAAAAATAACCACTCCATCGACGGGTTTTAAGCCCATGACCAGTTCTGCTCGTTGAGCTTCCGGTACAATGGGGCGATTGGGTTTAAGATTGCGAACAGAGCGATCGCTATTAATGCCCACAATCAGCGATCGCCCTAAAGATTTCGCCTGCTGTAAATAGCGCAAATGACCAATATGCAGCAAATCAAAGCAACCATTCGTTAGCACTAACGGCCGCCAATTCTGGGAATTTTCTGCAATTTGGGTTTGCAGTTGCTCAAGGGTATAGATCGTCATTTATCGTCGTAACCACCAATGTAAACCCCAACCGATCGCAAAACCCAATCCCCCAAACCGCACCGCTTGCCAAAAAGGTTCTTTAACCGTTAACCAAGAGAGCAACCGGCTCTCTAACTCTACTTCCAGTACCGCCAGTTGTTGCTTAATCTGTTTAAGTTCCCCTTGCAGTTGTCCTAAGCGTTCCTGAAGATCCTGTTTTTGCTGCTGTCCTTCCTTAACTTGGGTATACCGTTGTTTGAGACTCGATAGACTCTCTTCTAAGTCCATCAAACTCTCTTCCCAGTCAGGTTGGGGATCGGTTGGGGAGGAAGGGGAGCGATCGGTCATGGAGGAATGGGCAAATGGGGATAAGAGGACGGCATATCAGGGATTATTCAAGTTTTTAGCCTTTCGGTTACAATCAAGAACAACGGTATTTTATCAAGATTATCTCCTTCTATGTCGAATCTTTCCACTGTAGACACCCCGATCGCCGATCGCCTCTCAGATCTCAGCACCCTAGAAATCGCCCAAGCATTAGCTCAACGGTTAGCCATTTCCTCAGCCGATTGGCATAAACTCAAGTCTAATCGTACAGCCAGGGCCCAAGAACAGGCGATCGCTGCCCTCATTTTCCTCTTAAACAACCAAAAAGAAGAAGCGCTTCCTAGACTGCAACAAGCCACCGGTTGGCTCGATCTCTCTATCAGCGCTCCCCCTTGTCCCGATCGTCACTAATTCTCAATTATCGCCAACTTTTGCACAGTCGCAGTTCCCGGTCTTCCGGAGACCACTGCACTTGATCGAAAATTTGGTGCAGAATAAACAATCCCCGTCCACATTCAGACTCATGTTCAGGAAGACTGGCCGAGTCAATGGGGATACAGGAACACTCATTTCTGTTTTGATCCGTACTTTGACAGCCTTGATCGGAAATCACCCACCAATGATGGTCTTCCGATACCGAAAACCGCACGTAAACCTGCTTACCCGGATCGAGATTATTACCATGTTTAGCTGCATTCACCAGAGCTTCTTGTAGTCCGAGTCTAACCTGTTCTTGCCAGTCAGGAGGCACATGGGAAGGGATGTGAGTGAGGAGTAGATCGAGAACGGGACACAGGTATAAAGTAGACGCGAAGCTAATGGTATTCCATTGTCGGCGCACTGGACGAGGGGAAATAGCAATCACAACTTCAAATCCTTAATCATTACAAGGGGACAGCATCTCAGGCGATCAAATACTGATTTGAAACCCAGATGATCTGAGTGTAAATGGCGTTAACATTAACCTAATCTTCATGATTCATAAGAAATTAAAAGTTTTTGCCGTATTAAAACAATTTTTAGCTGGTGCAATTGCTAAGGGTTGAATTTACGCTTAAGTTTTCCATTTGTTTCACCTCAACAGGGAGTCATATGGGGTTAACAATTGCTTCAGAAAAGACGAATTAGAGTTTTTCTATCACCCCATTATATCAAAACTGTCCTTAAAAAACATCCGTGTAACAGATATATCCTGTTTTCTACAAGAATTGGGAACAGGCTCTCCTGGCCAGTTATACTAAGATTAGGGATTTTTTTCCCTACTTAATCCTGCTCTGGATAATTGTTTAGGAATGGTTTGTGCAGTTAGTCCATCTAACCCATTCCCCCTTAAATAAGTGGTTATTCTTGACAGGTATGTTCCCAATATCACTGTAATTCCTACGTTTTTTCTTTCTAGGGAATCTCTAATTATGATTTCATCCACCCTTGTTCCTCCCTCTGTCAATCTTGAGTCCGTTAGACTCGAAATCCGTGCCCTACAGCCGGAACTGGTTAAATGGCGAAGACAAATTCATCAATCTCCCGAACTCGGTTTCGAGGAGCATTTAACCTCAGCATTGGTATCCCAACTCTTGACTCAATGGGGAATTGAGCATCAGAGGGCGATCGCCGGAACCGGTATTGTCGCCACCATTAGCGGCCAAACTCCCGGCCCCGTTTTAGCCATTCGCGCTGATATGGATGCCTTACCCATCGACGAACTCAATCAAGTCCCTTATCGATCGCACCATCAAGGCAAAATGCACGCCTGCGGCCATGACGGTCACACGGCGATCGCCCTAGGAACCGCCCGCTATTTAGCCCAACACCGGCAAAACTTTTCCGGAACCATAAAACTCATTTTCCAGCCCGCAGAAGAAGGGCCAGGGGGCGCTAAACCCATGATCGAAGCCGGGGTGCTGAAAAATCCCGATGTAGATGCCCTCATCGGTCTACATCTATGGAACTCCCTACCCATGGGTAAAGTCGCCGTCCGCAGCGGCCCCTTTATGGCCGCCGTCGAATCCTTCAAACTCCTGATTATGGGCAAAGGGGGACATGGAGCCATGCCCCATCAAACCATAGATTCAATCATCGTCAGCGCTCAAATCGTCAATGGACTACAAACCATTGTCTCCCGCAATATCGATCCCTTAAAATCGGCTGTGGTTACCGTGGGCGAACTCCATGCCGGAACCCGCCATAACGTGATTGCCGATAGCGCCAAACTCAGTGGAACCGTTCGCTATTACGATCGCCAACTACAAGGCTATCTCCAAGATCGCATCGAGCAAACCATAGCCGGAATCTGTCAGATCCATGGAGCCACCTACGATCTCAACTATTGGCGACAATATCCCGCCGTAATCAACGATCGCCGAATCTCCGACTTTGTATATTCCATTGCCCAAGAAGTCGTCGAAACCTCCGATCAACTCCTACCCGACTATCAAACCCTAGCCGCCGAAGATGTCTCCTTCTTCCTACAAGAAGTTCCTGGATGCTACTTCTTCCTCGGTTCAGCCAACCCAGAACGAGATCTCGCCTACCCCCATCACCATCCCCGCTTTGACTTTGACGAGATTGTCTTACAGATGGGGGTAGAGCTGTTTGTACGCTGTGCCGAGCAGTTTGGCCCCCGTTATCCCCTCTAGGGGATGGGGATGGGGAAATGAGGAGATGGGGAGTACAAGTCCCTCTCCCTTGGTATCTCGTCTTGTAGGGGTTTCTGCGGAACCCTGTCGAATCGGGCTTGTGGGCTAGGGGGAAGGAGAGTAAATCAGGTGAGACTTCCCTCAAATCAAGAGGGTTTTGGCCATCATAGACCCTCTTGGTGAGGCGCTCAGGAGCAGACCGTTTGAGGCAACCAGGAGGTAAAATAGAAAAGACCAGCTCATATCCGCTTACTCTAAGTAGATTCAATTAAAGTAGAAATGACGGAATTGACGAATCACCCATCAACCCATTGTTAATTTTTAACTCTTATAATTATGCTTAAAAACTTGTGGAATGCGAGCGAAGCCGCTCAATATAAAACTAATTTAGAACAAAGAGTTTATACCTCGCGCCTATTAGGAAAAGACACCTCATTGGTACTCCATGGAGGGGGCAATACCTCCGTCAAAGTCAAAGAAAAGAACCTCTTCGGAGAAGAAGAAGATATCCTCTACGTCAAAGGGAGTGGATGGGATTTAGCCACCATCGAAGCCGAAGGATTTGCCCCGGTACGGATTCCCCACTTGCTCAAATTAGCACAGCTAGAGAAATTATCCGATCCGCAAATGGTCAATGAACTAAAAACCCAGATGACCCGTGCTAGTGCCCCTTCTCCATCTGTAGAGACGATTTTACACGCTATTTTGCCCTACAAATATGTGGATCATACTCATGCTGATGCGATCGTTACGGTTACAAATACAGCCAATGGTAGAGAACGGATCGAAGAGATTTATGGCGATCGCCTCATCATCATCCCCTACGTCATGCCCGGATTTGACCTCGCCAGAGTCTGCGCCAGTCAATTCGCCCTAGAAGCCGGAGAACAGACCCTCGGCATGGTACTCATGAATCATGGTATCTTTTCCTTCGCAGCCACCGCCCAAGAATCCTACGAACGGATGATCGAGCTAGTCAGTCAAGCCGAAACCTACCTACAAAAACAAGGCGCAATGGTTTCCATCCCCAAACATCCGACCCCTGAACCCCCTCCCCTCAGTCAAACCCTCGCCCAACTGCGCCATACCCTCTCCACCACCGCCCAATTCCCCATCATTCTCAGCACCCACCGCACCCCCAAAACCCTCAACTTCGCCCAACGAGATGACATTCAGCACATCTCCCAACAAGGCCCCGCCACCCCAGATCACGTCATCCGCACCAAACGCCTCCCCCTAGTTGGCCGAGACATTCAAAGCTATGTCGAAGCCTATCAAGCCTACTTCCGCACCCACGCCACCCCAGATCTAACCATCCTCGACCCCATTCCCAGAGTCATTCTTGACCCAGAACTCGGCATGTGTACCGTCGGCAAAACCGTCAAACAAGCCCACATCGTCGCCGACATTTACGACCATACCATCGACATCATCAGCGCCAGCACCCAACTCGGCGGCTATCAGGCACTCTCTGCCAAAGACATCTTCGCCGTCGAATACTGGGACTTAGAACAAGCCAAACTCCGCAAAGGCGGCAAACCTCCTATCTTCACCGGCGAAATAGCCCTCGTTACCGGTGCAGCCTCCGGCATTGGCAAAGCCTGCGTAGACTCCCTCCTAAAGCGAGGAGCAGCCGTTATTGGCTTAGATATTGATCCTAAAATTGAAGACCTCTATCACCGTGCCGACTTCTGTGGCATCACCGGCGATGTCACCAACGAAACCGCCCTCAATGCCGCCCTAGAACAAGCCGTGCAACAGTTTGGCGGTCTAGATATGCTCATCCTCAACGCCGGTATTTTTCCCGGTGGTTGTCCCATTGCCGACCTCAGTAGTAGCGAATGGCGCAAAGTCATGTCCGTCAATTTAGATGCCAACCTCGCCCTATTGCGCCAAGCTCATCCCCTGCTCAAACTCGCCCCCCAAGGCGGTCGAGTCGTCGTCATCGGCTCCAAAAATGTCCCCGCCCCCGGCCCCGGAGCAGCCGCCTATTCTGCCTCTAAAGCTGCCCTAAATCAACTGATGCGCGTTGCTGCCCTAGAATGGGGCAAAGATAACATTCGCCTCAACACCCTTCATCCCAATGCCGTATTTGACACCGGTTTATGGACAGAAGAAGTCCTCAATTCCCGCGCCGCCCATTATGGGTTAACGGTGGAAGAATACAAAACTAATAATGTGTTAAAAGTGGAAGTCGATAGCTATTCTGTAGCCGAACTTGCTGTTGAAATGTGCGGCCCCCTCTTTGCCAAAACCACTGCTGCTCAAGTCCCCGTTGATGGGGGCAATGACCGGGTAATTTAAGACCAAAGACTCTCCTGAGCAATCGTTGTGTCCTCTTCGTTAACCCGTTGATTCATAGATTTGAGTTGTGATTGCGACCGCAGGGAAGTATTCGCGCTCCGCGCAAGCGTCGCTTTCATGTCCGCGAAGCGGAAACGCACAATCCTCGAATCTTGGCGATTGCTTCATTCTGCTTCGCTCCATTCGCAATGACTCACATCAATAATACTGTACTCTGTTATAGTGTTTCGTACTGTATACACCCATTCCCCCACTACAGTGTGAAGCGCTGTAACAATTCAGGGGAGATGGGGTAAACTGGGAAGCATGAAAAAGAAGATACTCAATATAGAGGAGTATATAAGGGTAAACTCTTGCTTTTACTCTTTGGATAGTTACACAACAATTTAGTGATGCTTAGGTTTCAATTTCCAACATTCAATATTTTACCTCGACAGAAATTTGAGGCATGGTGTGCTGGGGTATGCGAGGGCAGAATGCTTCTATGGAATGGGCTAATGATTGTCATCTTGCACATTATCGGCACGTTTGCCTTTCAGTTTGCCAGTTTCAATGATGTAACTCCTGTTTGGCCCCTCTCAGGCATTTCTTTAGCAGCATTACTCTTGAGTCAATTTCGCATTTTACCCGGAATGCTGATCGGCTATTGGTGGCTAGACAGTAACCTCTATGAAAGCTGGTCTTTAGGGCTTCCCATCGGCACAGGAGAAACGATAGAGGCGTTAATTGCTGCGATTTTGATTTTATGGTGGAGTGGCGATCGCAAAATTCTCAATTCGGTTAAAGCCACTTTGTTTTTTGCGATCGCAGTCAGTTTTGCCCCCATTTTTAACGCCACTTGGGGAACCTCTATTCTCTATTTTCAAGAAGTAATTTCTACAGTAGACTATGCTGGAGTTTGGCGAACCTGGTGGACGGCAGATACTGTCGGATTTTTGGTCTTTGCCCCCTTTATACTCACCTGGGAACGAGGATTTCGCGGTCTCAAAACCAACCCACAACAGTTAAGGGAACTCATGCTGCTGATTGCATTTATCGCCTTTATCTCTTGGGAAACCTTCGTGCTAAGTTATTCCGTAGAATATATGTTTTTGCTGCCTATGGTTTGGGCAGCCTTTCGCTTTGGAAAGCGAGGTGCTACCTTATTGGTTGTGGTGTTATCGTTAATTTCTATCTTAACGACTGCCCAAGGAATTGGGGCATTTGCGAAAGAAACAGATCTAGACTCTATGCTGTTGTTGCAATCTTTTGTGGGTGTAGTGAGTCTCACTATTCTGATTTTGTCCTCAACCATTAGCGAACAAAAGGCCGCAGAGCAGCAACTCCGGCGGTACAATGAAGTCTTAGAAAGTCAAGTTCAAGAAAGGACGGCTGAATTATCCCAAACCTTAAAAGATTTACAAAGTATGCAAACTCAACTGGTGCAAACTGAAAAAATGTCCAGTTTAGGACAATTGGTGGCGGGAGTTGCCCATGAAATCAATAATCCTGTGAATTTCATTCATGGTAATTTAACTCATACTGAAAACTACACCCATAGCTTATTCAAGATTATTAGTCTTTATCAGCAATATTATCCTCAACCTCAAAACGAAATTGAAGAACTCATTGAAGACAGCGACCTCGATTTTATTCAAGAGGACTTCCCTAAACTCCTCCAATCGATGAAAGTAGGAGCCAATCGTATTCGTGAAATTGTTATATCTCTGCGTAATTTTTCCCGTCTCGATGAATCAGACTGTAAAGAAGTGGATATTCATGAAGGTTTAGAGAGTACCTTGATGATTTTAGAAAATCGCTTTAAGCGCAGTGTGGATCAATCGGAAATTCAACTCATCAAAAACTATGGTGAAATTCCTTTAGTGGACTGTTACCCAGGGCTGCTTAATCAGGTATTTATGAACCTGCTTACCAATGCGATGGATGCTTTAGATGAGTCTTCAGACCCAGACCGGATTGATACCATTCACCTAACTACAGAGTTAAAGGACTCTAATACGGTCAGAATTCGCATTGCCGATAATGGCCCAGGAATCCCAGAGAAAGTACAATCTAAACTCTTCGATCCCTTTTTTACCACGAAACCCGTTGGTCAAGGTACAGGTTTAGGTCTGACAATTAGTTATCAAATTATCACCGAAACTCATCAAGGAGCTTTATATTGCGATTCTACCCTGAATGAAGGTACAGAGTTTATTATTGAGCTGCCTGTGAAAAAAGTACATTGAAGACGAAAATGAAAATCCCCTGCTGTTTCAGTAGGGGATTTAGGGGGATTAAAATTTATCGCTTAGGAGCGAATACTGCTATATTATGTGCCCACGGCTTCTTTGGCAGCGTACATGACTTCAATGGTAATCTCATCCAAACCGCGATCGCGGGAAAATTTCTCCGTATTCCGTTTCACCTTACCGCTCTCGCGCTGCCCATTATGGGTTAACGGTGGAAGAATACAAAACTAATAATGTGTTAAAAGTGGAAGTCGATAGCTATTCTGTAGCCGAACTTGCTGTTGAAATGTGCGGCCCCCTCTTTGCCAAAACCACTGCTGCTCAAGTCCCTGTTGATGGGGGCAATGACCGGGTGATTTAAACCTATTTTTGTCGGTAAATGTTTGAAAGTTTTGCAATTCTACCTTTATTGCTTTTATAGTAAGTCATTGCGAACGGAACGCAGTGGAGTGAAGCAATCTCATAATCTCGCTAGTCTCTGTGTTAGCGAAGCTTGCGTGATATCAAGTTCGCTTATTCATGTCCGCGAAGCGGAAATACCCTAATTAAAAATCCAGGGAGCAAGATGCTCCCACTCCAGTCATATCAAAGAATTCGAGGAGTGCGGGCATCTTGCCCGCTTCTTAACAAATTTTCAT